>CAZLYB010000009.1:0-89506 GCA_964563795.1 uncultured Bacteriovoracaceae bacterium
CTCTGAGTCTCCCTCAGCGCTGAATCAGCTTTCTTTCGCTTTTTTCTTTGCTGGTGTTTTTTTTGTTTTTGCCTGAGGCGCAGCCGCTTCTGCGGAAGCTCCTCGAAGTTGAGAAGTTTTTGCAGCGCTCTTTTTAGGGGCTGCCTCCGCCTGAAGCCGAGGTTTCAGGTGGGATTGAAATTTATGGATCGCGGTCTTTTTCGCCGCTGCATCGAGCTGATGAGACTCGCCGGCGCCGTTGTTGAGCGCCGTAATGATCAACTGGGTGTAATCCTGGCGATGACCTTGAGTGCGCCGATATTGCTTGCGGCGCTTCATTTTGACGATCAGAATTTTCTCGCCGCGCCCTTGCCCGACGACTTCAGCCTGCACGGTGGCGCCTGAGAGCAATGGCTTGCCCAGCCAAACCTGGGGTTGGTCGGTTCCGGGTTTGCTGACGAGCAGCACTTGATCCAGCTGCACGGAGCTCCCTACGTCACCCTTGAGTTTTTCAACCTGGATGATGTCGCCAGTTTTAACGCAATATTGTTTTCCACCAGTTTCAATCACAGCATACATAAGGCCCCGTACCTTGCCTAAATCCTAGGCTATTGTCAAGGGGAGAGCGTGAAAGCACAGGGTAAAATCCCCGAGAAAAGAAAGCTTTTCCATTGGTCCCTCGGGACCGCGGGATTAATGCAGAAGATTCGCGTTTCGCTCGTGGAAAACTCCGCTAAAACTTGGAGGCAAATGCCGCAAGGCGGGGCGGGCGGCGTGGCGGAAGTGGCTACCACGATTTCTTGGATTTGAAGCTTTCCCAGCTCGCTCACCGCTTTGAAAACAGCGGTCCGCTCAGCGCAACAGGTGGCGCCGTATGAGGCGTTTTCGACGTTGCAGCCCGAGTAGATTTTGCCGCCATCAGTGCGAAATGCGGCTCCCACCGCGAATTTGCTGTAAGGGCTATAGGAATGCTTGCGGGCTTCTTGAGCGGCGCTGACGAGGTCCTGAGGGGCGGTGATGGCGGGGGTCATGCTCGCTCTCCTCTCCCCAATTCCGGGGTGCTCGTTCGGATGAGGTCTTCCAAGTTCTTCAGGGCGAGTTTTGAATTTTCAACGACTTCTTGATGAGTCAGTTTATTGAGTGAAATCCCAGCGGCCATATTGGTGATGCAGCTCAACCCCAGGACTCGAACGCCCAGGTGAACCGCCGCGATGGTTTCGGGTACGGTCGACATGCCCACTGCGTCCGCCCCCAAAGCGCGGAGCATTCGAACCTCCGCCGGAGTTTCGTAGGTGGGGCCTAAAAGGCCGCCATACACCCCGCGTTGCAAAGAGATGCCGAGTTTTTCAGCGTTCCGTAAAATGACTTCGCGGCATTTGAGGTCATAAGCCGTGGACATGTCGGGAAATCGCGGGCCGAGTTCAGTGAGATTGGGTCCAATCAGAGGGTTATTGCCCATGAGATTGAGATGATCCTCGATCAACATGATCTGTCCCGGTCGGAATCGGGTATTGATGCCGCCCGCCGCATTCGTGAGCAGAAGGGTATGAATGCCGAGGGCGCAGAGCACGCGGGTGGGGAATGCCACTTGCTCCATCGTGTAACCTTCGTAGAGATGAAAGCGCCCCTGAAGCAAAACGCAAGGAACTCCAGCCAACCGGCCGAGGACCAATTTGCCAGAGTGTCCTTCCACGGACGTCGTCCCGAAATGAGGGAGCTCCTGATAAGGGATCGTGATGGAATCCTCGAGAAGCTGAGCGACCGAGCCCAGGCCTGACCCAAGAATGAGTCCCATCTGAGGCGTGATTTGGCTTTTTGCCCGAACGCTTTGGGCGGCTTCCCGGATTTTTTGGTAAAGGTTCTGCGCTGGCTGTAAGTTCGTCATCTCGGGTTCCCTCCTACTTTTTCCAGGATCAATTTCGGGGTGGATTTGCGGTTTCGAGTGATCGTGAGGATGGATTGGAAACGTTCTTCCATTTGAGCCAGCTCCTTGGAGGACCGTGATTTCTGGTGGTACACGCTGACGAGGGGTTGGCCCGCCTTGACATGAGCGCCCAGTTTTTGGTGAAAAAGAAAGCCGACTTGATGGTCGATCGGATCGGTCACTTGAGTGCGACCGCCCCCGAGTTCGACGAGCAGTCTTCCGATGGTTTCTCCGTGCATGGCTGAAAGATAACCGCTCTTGGGGGCATTCCAAACCGTCTTTGAAAGATGAGAGTGCGTCGCCCTCGGGTCGACGAGGTCTTTCAGCCGCCCTCCTTGGGAGGCGACCATTTTTTGGAAATGTTCCCAAGCGCTGCCGTCTTGAAGTTTGTTGATCGCGAGCTTGCGGGCGGCGGTGATGTTCTTCGCTTTCCCCGAGAGTTCAATCATTTCCGCGCAAAGTTGGATGGTGAGTTCCCTCAGGTCGCAGGAGCTCGCTTCGGGGTTCTTAATGTTCTTGAAGATCTCGATGCATTCGAAAATCTCAAGCGAGTTCCCCACGGCGTAACCCAGTGGCTGGTTCATGTCGGTGAGGAGGGCTCGGCAGCGCAGCTTCATTTTTTTCGCGACTTGAGTGATCGAACGGGCGAGCTGGCGGGCCCTCTCCTGGGTCTTCATGAAGGCTCCGGATCCCACTTTGACATCCAGGACCAAGGCGTCGGTTCCTTCAGCGAGCTTCTTGCTCAGGATGGATGCCGTGATGAGCGGAATGCATTCCACCGTCCCCGTGACGTCTCGAAGCGCGTAAAGTTTCTTGTCAGCCGGCGCGACCGACGCGGTTTGCCCGATCATGGAGCAGCCCACGTGAGAAAGGGTTTTCCTGAATTCCTCAAGTTCGAGCTGCACGCGAAACCCTGGGATGGATTCCAGTTTATCGAGGGTGCCGCCGCTATGGCCCAATCCTCGACCCGCCATCATGGGGACTTTGAGCCCGCAGGCCGCAGCGAGCGGCGCGAGTAGGATGGACACCTTGTCGCCGATTCCCCCGGTGGAATGCTTATCCACTTTCACGCCGGGCAGATCCCCCAAGTCAAAGCGCTGACCGCTCTCAAGCATGGCCTGAGTGAGGGCGACGGTTTCCTCCATCACCATGCCTTTGAGGTAAACCGCCATTAAAAATGCCGAAGCCTGGTAATCCGGGATGCTCCCCGCGGTGACTCCGCGGATGAAAAATTGAATTTCCACGGGTTTGAGTTCATGCCCATCGCGTTTTTTTTCGATGATGCTCAGGGCGTTGAGGGTTTTAGGCGTTTCGTGCAGCATTTTGAAGCAATCCAAAAAATGAATCTCCCTCGAGTGAAGGAGAGGCGGGGTTTTGCCCTAAAAGAGCGGAGCAGACCGTGGCGCCCAGATCCGAAAAGCTCGGTCGAATTTCGAGGTCCAGCGCGCGCGATTCTTTCGAGCGGGAGTCTTTGAGAAACGAGAGGATCGGCGCGTACTCGCGCGTGTGGTCGGTTCCCGGGTAAGTCGGGTCATTGCCGTGATCCGCCGTGATGAGCAGGAGATCCCCTTCCTGCAGGAGGGTTAAAGTCTTGCCGAGCTCGCCATCGAAAGCTTCAAGGGCCTGGGCAAATCCTTCGCAGTCCCTGCGATGCCCATACAGCATGTCGAAGTCGATCAAATTGCAGAAAAGAAGCCCTTTGCGCGCGCCAGCAAGCTCCTTGATCAAGGTGGCCATTCCATCGGCGTTGCCTTCGGTGTCGATATTCTTGGAGACCCCATGACCCGCGAAGATGTTTGAGATCTTCCCAATTCCCAAAACCTCGACTCCTGCTTTCACGAGATGATCGAGGTAGGTGGGGCGGGGAGGGTGTTGGGCGAAATCTTTTCGACGGTAAGTCCTTTCGAAGGGCTTGCCCTTTTCAGGGTTCCCGATGAACGGGCGGGCAATCACGCGGGCAAGGCCCAGTTCGTCAGCGATGACTCGCGCCGATTTGCAAATCGCGTAAAGCCGCTCAAGCCCAAATGCTTCTTCGTGAGCGGCGACCTGCCAGACGCTGTCCGCGCTGGTGTAGAGGATGGGTTTGCCGGTTTTGAGGTGCTCCGGCCCCAGCCGATCGATGATCTCGGTGCCGCTGGCGGCGTGATTTCCCAGGACGCCGGGGAGCTGATTTTCCTGGATCCAGCGCTCAACGATCGGCGCGGGAAAGCCCTGCGGGAAAGTTTGAAAGGGTTTTTCGGTCACCAATCCCGCCATTTCCCAGTGGCCGGTCGTGGTGTCTTTGCCCGCGGACTTTTCGGTCGCGCGGCCGTACCCCGCGATGCCCCGGGGGAGAACGGGAGCGGGCGAAGCGGGTTGAAGCTGCAGTGAGCCGATCCTCTCCAGGCCCAGCGCTTGAAGGATAGGCAGGCGCATCGGGCGTTTCCAATTTTTTATGCAATAAGAGTTGAGGTTTTTCAGGGTATGGGCCCCTTGATCCCCGTAGCCTGCGGCGTCGGGAAGCTCGCCGGCGCCTACCCCGTCGAGCACGATCCAAATGACTCGATTTGATTTCATAATAGCGCCGCCCCTGATGAGGTTCCGAGCCGGGTCGCTCCGGCTGCAATCAGTTGCAGAGCGTCCTGCCGGGTTCGAATCCCGCCGGAGGCTTTTACCCCCATTTTCTTTCCCACGATTCGGTGAAGGAGTTGAACATCGGGCAACGTAGCACCTCCGCCGCCCGGAGCAAACCCCGTGGACGTTTTCACGAAAGCGGCTCCCGCGGATTGAGCGATGGCGCAGGCCGCGATCTTCTCATCCGCGCTCAAGAGGGAAGTCTCCAAGATGACTTTGACGGGGGCTCCGCCGGACGCATGGACGACGGCTTGGATGTCAGCGAAGACTTTGCCGTAATCTTGCGCTTGAAGCGCTTCGCGATTCAAAACCATGTCAATCTCTTGAGCTCCGTCCCGGATGGCTTGCTGGGTTTCCTGAATTTTTTGCTGAGTGGACTCCAGGCCTGAGGGAAAACCCACGACGGTAATGACTCGAGGACTCTTTCCCTGGAGGGTTTTGACCGCAAGACTGACCCACTCGGGTCGTACGCAAACCCCAAAAAAATGAAACTCTATTGCTTCGCGACATAGATTTTCAATCAGAGAGGCCGTGGCGTCCGTCTTGAGGTAGGTTTGCTCAATTGACGCTGCGAGATTAGGGGTAAGCTTTTGATTTTCCATAGAAAACTCGATTTTCTAAAGCCGAGTATTTTGATCGGCAGTAGAGTAAAGCTGTCATACCTACTTTTTTCTTGAAGTGTCAAGGTGGATTCGTTACACCTTTTTCAGTTAAACTAATGTTCAGAGATCGATTTTTTGAATGAATCATCAGAACTCAAAACCGGCGTCTCAAGAAACTCAAGCGGAACCGCAAACGGTACCTCGGCACTTCCGCATGCAAAAGATAACGCCAAAAGATGAGATTCAAATTCGACATCATCAGAATCTATATTGCAATTCAGGCATAAGTTTTTATCAGGAAATTTGGGGTGGTAGTCAGGCGATTCGATCGCCTTTGTTCTTGAAACCGGCTTTATCCGATTACGGAATTCCAGTCGCTTCATGAAGCATTCCTGTTCCTGCACTGGCCTTTAATCAAGGCCTCCTGAGTCGTTCAATCTAGGTTTTGGGATGGAACTAGCGAGAAAGAGCTAGATCTGACGACGAGGCACATCTGGAGGATTCATGGCAACAGAACTCATTATCAACGCGTCTCTCCCTGAGACACGCATCGCGCTTACGGAAAAAGGCGAAATCCAAGAACTCTTAATCGAACGTTCATCGGAAAAGGGAATTGTAGGAAATATCTACAAAGGCCGCGTCACCCGCGTCCTGCCGGGCATGCAAGCGGCATTTGTGGATATTGGACTGGAAAAAGCGGCGTTTCTTTACGTCGATGACGTCTACGTTCATCATCCCGCGGCTCTTGAGGAAGAAGAGGAAGTTCACGCCAATCGGGAGGAGGCGCTTGAATCGATGCACGATCCCATCGGCGTCGCTCCTCAGTCGGAGGGTGAGCCTTCTGTTCAAGAAGCTTCTCCATCCGAAACTTCGGACGCTTCGCCCTCATCAGTCGTTGAGGCTGCAGTAGAAGCCCCTCCGCTGGAAGATGAAGAAGAAGATGACGAAGAAGGAGAGGAAGATGAGAACGAAGAGCCTCCTTCTGAGACAGGGGCTTCAGAATCAGTTGGAGAGGTATCTTTAGCTCCTCCTGCTGAGGCTGAAGGCGCGTCAGCTGATCAGGCAGGCGCCGCTTCGGGAGACGCTCAAATCTCTTTTTCCCGCTCGGCTCGGCCGAATTCGCGCCGCCGTTTCAAACGGGGAAGGCGTGGCGGAAGGCGTGGGGGTAAAGGCGAGGGGAGAGAAGGAACGGGAATGATCGCGGCGAATCCTTCAGGGGCCGCCGCCAAGGACGCGCAGTCTCTGGATCAACTCCCGGAGAACTACGTCGATCAGATGATGGAAACGGGCGTGACCCAATCGGATCGCGCATCCCTGAGCGAGCTGGAGTCTCACCCGGCGAGTGAAGGATCCAACGAACCCGCTCGCGCGGAGAATCGCAGTCGGATTGAAGCAAAGGGAGGGCATAAAAGCGAATTTCGCGCCCAGCGCTCCCGAGATCGCAGAATTCCCGCGCGCAGCAGCCTGAAACCCGCCCGCCCTCAAGTCAATATTCAGGATTTAATCAAGGAAGGCCAGGAAGTCATCGTCCAGGTCGCCAAAGACCCCATCGCGACGAAAGGCGCTCGGCTCACTTGCCATATCAGCTTGCCGGGCAGGCATTTGGTCTGCATGCCGACCATTGATCATGTCGGCGTTTCCCGTCGAATCGACCGGGATGACGAACGTCGCCGGCTTCGGGAATACGTCGATTCTCACCGCCCAAAAAACCTGGGCTTCATCGTCCGCACCGCGAGCGGACGCAGTCAATCCGAGAAACGCATCCAGCAGGACATCGATTATCTCGCCGCTCTTTGGAGCGAGATCCGGGAGCGTTCATTGAATGCTCCGGCTCCCGCGTTGATTTATGAGGATTTGAATCCAATTCTACGAGCGATCCGGGATTGGGTGACCGAGGACATCGATAAGATCATCGTGGATTCGAAGTTCCATTTTCAGGAAATCCAGAAATTCGTTTCGCATTTTATGCCTTCGCTGAAGCAGAAGGTCGAGCTTTACCACGGCGATATCCCGATTTTCGACGCATACAGCATCTCTTCGGAGCTTTCCCGCGCGTTGGAGCGGAAAGTTTGGCTCAAGTCCGGCGGTTACATCGTGATTGACCAGGCGGAAGCGTTGGTCGCGATTGACGTGAACACGGGCCGTTATGTCGGGAAGAAAAACTTGGAGGACACGATCCTCAAGACCAATCTCGAAGCGGTTCAGGAAATCGCCTATCAGCTCCGCTTGAGGAATTGCGGCGGGATCATCATCATCGATCTCATCGACATGGAAAAAGAGGAGAACCGCCACCGCGTTTACCGTCAGCTTGAGGAAGCGCTCAAGAAAGACCGCGCCCGCCCCAGTATTTTGAAGATTTCGGAGCTGGGTTTGGTGGAAATGACTCGAAAGCGCACTCGGGATACCATGGTGCGCACGCTTTGCGAATCCTGCAATTATTGCGAGGGAAAAGGGTTTGTGAAGAACAAGAGAACGGTGGCCTACGAAGTTCTCCGTGAAATCGAGCGCGAAGGGATTGAGCGCGATATCTCGAAGGTGTTGGTCCAGGCCAACCCTGAGGTGATCGACATCCTGGCCATCGATGAGCGTGAGACTTTGGAACAGCTGGAGCGTCGCTACCGCAAGACGATTTACCTGCAAGCGGTTCAGGATTTTCATTCAGAGCAGTTTGAGGTTTCCTCGGAAAGGAGCGCTCGCAAAGCGTCCCCGGCGTCCCGACAGGAGATTCGCCCTCGTCCGCCGCGCCGTGATCAATCCCGCTCAACATCGAACCGGGATCGTGAAGAGGCATCCTCGGCGCGTGATTCATCGCCAGCGGCCCCTCAGAGCACGGGAGAGCCTCCTGCTCCTCCTGCGGTTTTGATTCCTTCGAGTTCCCCTAAAGTCATTATTTCCCCGGTCACTTCGCCTCCGCCTGCCCCAATCGCGCCGCCGGCAGGAGAGGGCGACTCGGAATCAAATCTCATGCCTCCTGCGCCCCCTGCTTCTCGAACCGGGGAAGAGAACTATGATGAAGAGGATCGCCTCGCCTTTCTAAGGGCTCAGGCCGCCCAAGACGCGGCTTTGGCCCGGCTTGGGGTCCGAGGGCCGATGAGCCCAGGAAACGCTGGAGAATTCCCTCCACCGGCTCCGGGAGCTCCTCGTCGAGGGAGCAACGGAGCGGGGTTTGGTCAGCAGCGCCGAGGAGGCGGGCATCCCTCTCGTGGAGGCGGTGGAAATAACCGTCGCCCGGGCAATGGAGGGAAGTTCCGTCGCAACGACCGGATGGATCGCCGTCCGCCGCCAGCTCCAGGAGCGGCTCGGCCCATCCTGCCTATTACGCCCGTGAATGCCACGTCATTTGAGCCACCCTCGCCCCCGCATTCCATGCAGGAGGAACCGCAGAAAACGGGCGGTAACGGCGGCAACGGAGATAATGATAGCGGTCATTCTCAGCCACCGCTGACTTAAAGGTTCAGCGCGTTTTCCGGAAGTATGGCCGCGTTTTATCGAGTTCGCCTGAGCCTGCCCGAGAGGGTCCCTGGGCCCTTGGGGGAGGTGAGGCGAGTGGAGTTTCTCTCGCTCGTTTGGAGTTCTTTCGGGCAAGAAGGGTTGCAAGGGATTCATGAAGGATCCATGGCGCCTTCCCAGGCAGCTCGTTTGGGATTTGAGACGGACTCTTGGGTGCTCGACGCGGCTCTCGCTCCCCAAAAAAGAGACTGGGTTTCCCGGCAAAAGCGAATTCCAGCCCAGTTCTATTTTTCAACTCGCGCTCAAGCCAGCGCTTTCTTGACTTGGAGCCGGCTCTTTCAGGGGATTTACCGCTCTCAAATTCAAAAGGGACGGGAAGAGGATTGGCTGGCGTCCTGGAAGCGGGGATTTTCGAAGCGTTCTTCCGGAATTCGCGTGGGGCGGTCCTGGTGGATTTTGCCCGAAGGAGCGCCGCGAGCTCGGGTGCAAAAAGCGCGGCGTTTAGGCACGACGCCGATTTTGATCCGGCCAGGCGCGGGTTTTGGAACGGGTGGGCATGCCACGACGCGCCTATGCTTACAGGCGATCGCCCAAGCCCCAGTCCCGCGTCGAGCCCTGGACTTTGGGTCTGGCTCAGGAATTCTTTCGATCGCGCTCGCGCTTCGAGGGTCCCGGGTGGACGCGGTGGAGATCGATCCCTTGGCCCGCCAGAATGCGCGAGAGAACGCAGGCCTCAATCACTGCGGGGAGATGCTCTCTCATCGAGTGAGGATCCCTTCTCGGAAGCGTTATGAGTTGGTAGTCGCGAATATCTTGAAACCAATCCTGCTCAAGCATGCCCCGCAAGTCATCGGGGCGCTTGAAAGCCGGGAGAGCTCCACTTTGATTTTATCGGGATTGCTTCAAGACGATATCGCCGAGATCCTCAGCTGCTATGAGGCTTTATTGAAACGCAAGGCCCTCAGGATCCTAAAGTGGGGAGAGTGGCGGGCGATTCAATGGTAAAGCGATAAAAAGAGTCAGAGTTAAGGCCTTTTTCTTTCTCCTGAGTTCGGGGCGCTCTCTCGCGGAGGGAATGGGAATCTGGACGTGGGTTGCCCAGGGCCGGAGCCGGCTCCAGGACCCCCTGTGGTCTCAAGGTTTCCGGCTGGTTTGGTTCCAGCCGCTCCAGGGGAAGGTTGGACTTCAATGAATTTACTGTTAGTGGTGGAGTCCGTTCTTACGGTTGCTCCGTTCTCACTGCTAGCCTTTGCAGCCGCCGTGGGATCAGCGCCTCGCTGATTTACATCAATGGCCACAGTTCCCTCTCTTTTCCCGGCTGCGAAAGCTCTGCTCGGGTCGGCGGCTTCTCTGTTCCATACTTTCGTTCGACTTGAAGCCCAAAAGGCAGAGACTTCTCCATGCTTAGTTTTTTCCTTGCCGGCTTTAGCACCATCCCAGGCGCCTCTTCCTCCGCTGCTGATCATTCCAGAAGCCACAGGATACACATCGTAACGAAAAAGCTTCCAGCCGGTTCCTCCGAGAAGTTTCGCTAAATTCACTGAGCCAGGGATAAACTTCATTCTAAGCCATCCACCGAACGCACTGACATGACCAAAGAACCCGCTGGGGGATTGATTCATCACTTTATCCCCGGCCGCAGCGGCGCGATCAATGGTGTTAGAGTCAGTGACCGGTTTTTGGCCAACGGGCTGCCCAGTCCCCTCATCGATAATATTGATTTTTGGGATCTGATTTGGATCTACGATCGGAGGGGCGGAGGCAGCGGGCTGATGAGCTGACTTAGGTGGTTGCGAATTGCTGGGCGGGAGATTTTGAACAGTTGCTTTTTTGCTGTTATTCTCAGGAAAAATAACGCCCCTACCGCCTCCTGATGAAGTCGATGCGGAGTTGGCGCTATTGGTAGCATCCCGGGGAGGGTGGCCAGAAACAGCCGGTTGCTGCCCACCTCCGCTGATTTTGCACTGGACGCGGAAACGCCCGGGCTTTCCATCGGAGAGAAAGCAATCAGCACTGCTCCCATTCGGGCACCGAAGCGTCAAGGCTTGGGTTCCGCTGGTGAGATTCAGGGTGAAGCCTCCCTGAAGACTTTCGGGGGGTTGTTGCAGGCGAAATGGCGAATTTTTCGCGTTCACGTAAACATAGCTTTGCTGGGCGGGATTATAAGAGAGCAGCAGCGTTTTATCGTCTTGCACGCAGCTCAGGCTCGTGATTTGCGCGATCGCTTGAGGAGTGAAGCCCGCTCCGGTCATCGCCAAAAATCCAAGAATCATGACTTTTTTATTTAATAAATGCATCTGGAATCCCTCATTCATCAACCACTTAAAGATGGGGACCAGGTATAAAAAGTCCTTGAATATGGCAAGCGAATAAATTGAGGAGGGGACTATCTTCTGGCAGCCACGCCTTTTGCGCTGGATTCGGGCTTGCGCTGAATGAGCCTGCAAATCTCAACCCACTGCGCCCGATCCTCGGGGATGAGGAGCGAGAGGGCCTCGCCCCGAGCTCCCGCCCGCGCGGTTCGACCGATGCGATGCACGTAGTCTTCGGCGGCTTGGGGAAGGTCATAATTGATGACATGGGCGATGTGGGAAATATCGATCCCGCGTGCCGCGATGTCGGTCGCCACGAGAATCCGAAACCGGCCTTCCCGAAACCCAGAAATAGCGGTTTGACGCTGACCCTGGGTGCGCCCCCCATGAATTCGTCCGACGGGCAGTCCGCGATGCTCCAAGAATCGCGCGAGCCGGTCCGTCCGTGACTGGGTTCTGGCAAAAATGAGGATGGAGCCTTCTCTTTTTTCAAGCTCACCCACTAAGACTTCGTTTTTTTGGGTCGGGACGGTTTGAATCACGGATTGATGGATGGCTGAGACGGGCTGGGAGTTCGCACCGACTTTGACTTCAATCGGGTCTTTGAGGAATTGCTTGGCGAGTTTTTGAATGTACGGGGGGAAGGTCGCCGAGAAAAGCAGGGTTTGCCTGGTTTTTGGCAGGAATCTCAGGATTTTCTGGAGTTGCGGGGCGAAGCCCATGTCGAGCATCCGGTCCGCTTCATCCAAAACCAGGACTTCAACTTGAGAGAGCGTCACGGTGCCTCGGTTTAGGTGATCGACGAGCCTCCCTGGGGTGGCGACGATCAGGCGAGGGCGCCTGGAAAGAGCTTTGATCTGGGGCTTCATGCTCGCTCCGCCGATGAGGAGCGTGGATTTCAGCTCCGGAGCGAAACGCGAAAGCTGATCCAAGACGCCGACGATCTGAGCGGCGAGCTCGCGGGTGGGGGCGAGGATCAGGGCTAATTTTTGAGGAGCCTTCAAAAGGCGGGTGAGAACGGGGATGCCGAAGGCGGCGGTCTTCCCGGTCCCGGTCTGCGCGCATCCCATGAGATCGCGGCGCTCCAGCGCGACGGGAATCGCCTGGGCTTGAATGGGAGTGGGCTGGTTAAATCCCATCTCACGGAGCGCTTTTTCCAAAGCGAGCGGCAAAGAGAGTTCTTGAAAAGTGTTCAAAGGAATATATCCCGTCAGTAACGAAAAATAAGAAAACCGCTTTTCACCGGACTGAAATGCTCCCGGTGAAAAGCGGTTTTAAACCTTCACTGAAAAATCAGCGTCAGCTTAGTAACGGCTGGGGCGGCTTCCGAAGCCACCGCTGCGGTTTTCACGGGGAGCCATCGGCTTCGCTTCATTCACCGTGAGAGCGCGGCCGTCGTAATCAGCGCCGTTGAATTTGCTGATCGCCTTAGCTGCGTCAGCATCGCTTGCCATTTCCACGAACCCGAAACCACGGCTTCTGCCGGTGTCACGGTCGGTGATGATCTTCGCGGATTCGACCGTTCCACATTGTGAAAACGTATCGACCAGAACCTGTTCGGTTGCTGAAAACGGAAGATTACCAACGTACAATTTCTTACCCATAGGACCTCCTTAAAGGCTGGGAGCCACTCAAGAGGATATGGGCACCGTGCCCGCTCGTCTCTTAAAGAAGCATTAACACTACAAGGGTGGGCTTATAACATGGCTGGTCAGGCCTTCCAAGGGGAAAGATTTTATTCATTAAAGGTGGATTAAGAGCGTAAGCATGGCCTGCGCGAGGTGTATTAACGATTGCATTGAGTTTTAATTTAAATAAATTTAATTAAAAAATATGAAATATGGCTTTCCCAAGGCAAAGCGTTTCGCGGTCGGTGTTGGAGCGATGTCTCTTGCTCTCGTAGGAGCGGTACTGGCTTCCGAAAAAGCCGATTGATGCGACGATCGGCATTTGAATCAGGGCGTTGTGCATCTCAGGCTCAATCCCAGCGCTTCTTTCGTTGAATTGTCTCAAGACGGATGGAGTCGCTGGGGATCAGATTTCAGTCAGCGGATGTTCTTGTTCGAACAAGAACATCCGTAATCCCTCGCGTCAGAATCGTCGGAAAGCCCCGTAAAGCGATCATTTTTTTTGCTCCGACGCCGCTTGCATGCGCGTATTTCATGCCGGCAGGCGATCAAACTCCATTTGCTGGAACCCAGTTTACAAATGCAAATGGACCTCGTATTTTTCATCGATCGATGGCACTTTTCGAAAAGTTGAAGATGAGAGGAATAATGCTCGTTCGATTTCCTGCGTTGATGATCTGCCTGTTTTTCCTTCAGGAAAGCCCAAGCGGGCCTTACGGTCACGATGGTGAATGAGTCATGATTGAAAAAATAAAGCGTTCTTTTTTCGCGGCGGAAGATGTTTTTTTCGAATGGAGGAGCGGCCTGCATTTTTCGGGCGTGATTCCCCATGCCTGCCTTCAAACCCCGTCGAAGTACAAGGAGTACGCGACGGTCTACCAGGCGGTCTGGTGCAGGAATTTGAGAAAACTGATTTTGGAATCCCGAAAGTCGGGCTTTCAGGCGAGAAGCTTCATCGATGTGGGGTGCGGCAAGGGGAAGGCGTGCTTTTACGCTTCTCGATTCGGCTTTGAGGAGGTTCTCGGTTTTGATTTCGATGAGTCCCTCATTGAGCAGGCCCGCTTGAATCGCGCACGCTTTCGCTTTGAGAGTCGAAACATCCATTTTTTCGCGGCGGACGCCGCGGAGTGGCGCTTGGACGAAGCTTCGGGGCAATCCCTTCTCTTTTTGTTCAATCCCTTCACGGAGCCAGTGATGGAACGGTTCATCCTGAATAATTTTGATTTGCTCAAGAAAACTCGATCAGCGCTCGCGTACGCTAACGACGTTTTCGGGGAAACGCTGAAGGCGATAGGGATGCGCGTGATTTACAGGGATGAGATCCGAAAAATTTCCCTCTGGAGGGCGCTCGTTTGGCTGAGCTCTTTTTTTGCGGAAGACGCCTTCTTGATCATGGAGTCCGAGCTGATTTTGGGGATGGGGTGGATTTGAGCTCGCAGCTCAAGCGTGCAAAGCGCCAGCGAATGCGCCGTGAGCTGGCGCTGCGGTAATAGTGGTGCACCCAAGAGGACTCGAACCTCTAACCCTCAGATCCGAAGTCTGATGCTCTATCCAATTGAGCTATGGGTGCGCGGCCACAGAAGGGGGTACCATTGAACCCTTGCCCGCTCAAGAACAGAGATTCTCATCGCATGATTTTACGCACTGAGCGCTTCCGCCGGGGCGTTCAATTTGGATGGTGGTGTGGTGAATGCCGTGATTCTCCTCCAAAAGCTCGCGCGTTTTGGAGAGGAGCGAGTCGCTTTGCTCGGCGATCAAATGAGCGCTGAAGGCGAGTCTTCCGCTGGCGACGGTCCAAACGTGAAGATCATGGACTCCTTGAACCGATTCCATCGCCTTGAGCTCTCGCTCAATTTGCGAGAGGTCGACTCCCGGGGGAACGGCTTCCATCAATACGCCGACTGCTTCCCGAATCAGGCTCCAGGAGCTCATCAGCATCAAGGCGGCGAAAAGAATCGTCACCGCGGCATCGACCCAAAACCAATTCGTCCAGGTCATGAGAGCGCCTGCGATGACGGCCCCTAAACTCCCCAGGGAATCGGTGAACAAATGAAGATAAGCGCCACGCACGCTGAGGTTGTGGTTCTTCGCGTCGTGCAGAACCCACATGCTCAGGAGATTGGCCGCCAGCCCGATCGACGCGATGATGAAGACCGCTTTGCCATGAATTTCAGGGGGAGCTTGGAGGCGCTCCACCGCTTCATAAATCAAGATCCCGGAGATCAGCCAAATCAAAAGGCCGCTGGCGAGCGCGCCCAGGATCTCCGCGCGATGGTAGCCGTAACTCATTTGCGGGGTCGAAGGGCGCTTGGAGAGCCAGAGCGCGAATAAAGTGAGCAGCATGGCTCCCACGTCGGTCAGCATGTGGAATGCGTCCGAAACGAGCGCCAGGCTGTTCGCGTAAATGCCGCCCAGGAATTCGAACGCCATGAACGCCAGGGTGATCCAGAGGGCGCGGATCACGGCGCGCGGGGCCGCGGCGCCGTGCCCCGCGTGATGGCCGCTCATTTGGGGAAGCCTCGGAGAATTTCCGCCATCTCGATGCAGGCGAGCGCGGCTTCGCGCCCCTTGTTTTCTGGGTTATCGCGGCTTCGCGCATGGGCCTGCTCGTCGGTATAGGTCGTGAGAATCCCGAAGGAGATCGGAATCCCGGTTTGCAGGCTCGCTTGCTGAATGCCCAGAGTCGCCCCCAGGCTGATGAATTCAAAATGAGCGGTGTCGCCCTTGATGACGCATCCCAGACAGATGATGCCGTCATAGCGTTTGGTTTCCGCCAATTTTTTCGCCAACAGGGGGATTTCAAAAGCTCCCGGGACGGGGAAGCAGTCGGAATCGGCGAGCGCTACCCCTTTTTCAGCCAACGTCGCCTTTGCGCCGTTCAAGAGGCCTTCCGTGACTTTGGGGTTGAAGCGGCTGATGATGATGGCCATCCGAAATGAGCTAGGTTTCATTTTTTGAGAAGCTCCAGGTGATGGCCCATCTTTTCGCGTTTCGTGAGCAGATAAGCCTGATTATGCGGATTCGGCGTGATTTCAATCGGGACTCGATCGATGATGCTGAGCCCATAGCCTTCGAGACCCACGATTTTTTTTGGATTATTCGTGAGTAGATGGAGCTGCCTCACTCCCACGTGCCTGAGAATCTGAGCGCCAATCCCATAATGCCTCAGATCCGCGTTGAACCCCAGGCTGCGATTCGCCTCCACGGTGTCCATGCCCTGGTCTTGAAGAGCGTAGGCTTTAATTTTATTTGAAAGCCCAATCCCACGACCCTCATGATTGCGCATGTAGACCAGGACCCCGCTCGGAGCTTGGGAGATCTGGCGAAGCGCCGCTTGGAGCTGAGGGCCGCAATCGCAACGCAGGGAGCCCAGCGCGTCGCCAGTCAAGCATTCGGAGTGAACGCGAACCAAGGTGGGCTCTGATTCAGAGGGTTTCCCATGAATGAGCGCCACGTTTTCGCCCCCGTCGATCTTGCTCTTAAAGACGCGCAAATCAAACGTCCCGCATTCCATCGGCAAGGTGCTTTGCGCGGTCTCCTCGATCAGGCATTCTTTTTCCATTCGGCGGGCGATCACTTCTTTGATGGAGACGATCGGGATATTCCCGTGTTTCAGGGCGAATGCTCGCAAATCCGTCAAGCGCGCCATGGAGCCGTCTTCGTTCATGATCTCGCAAATCACGGCGCTGGGATGGAGGCCCGCCATGCGAACCAAATCGATCGAGCCTTCGGTGTGACCGGCGCGCACGAGCACCCCGCCTTCGATCGCCCGCAGCGGAAAAACATGACCGGGAGTGATGAGGTCCGATGCGCCCTTTGAGGGATCCGCCGCGACTCGGATGGTTTGAGCCCGATCCGCCGCCGAGATTCCGGTGCTGACCCCTTCACGCGCTTCGATCGATACCGTGAATGCCGTTTGGCGGCTGCTTTGGTTTCGGGGGGCCATCATCGGCAGGCCCAGCGCCTCCACTCGCGAGGACTCCAGCGAAAGACAGATCAGCCCCCGGGCGTGAGTCGCCATGAAGTTGATGGAATGAGGAGTCACCTTTTCGGCGGCGAGGACGAGATCACCTTCATTCTCGCGGTCTTCATCATCGACCAAAATGACCATTTCGCCTTTTTGAAGGCGGGCTAAAGATTCTGATAGGGGTGACATAGTTTCTCCGCGTATTTGGCTAAAAGATCGACTTCCACGTTGAATTCATCCCCCCGCTTGGATTCCTTCAAGTGCGTATGATTCCAAGTGTGGGGAATGATCATGACTTCAATCCAGCTCATGGGGCTTTGAGGTTCGCTCAAGGCGTTGAGGGTGAGGCTGATCCCATCCAGCGCGATGGATCCCTTGGAGACGCAGTAGCGTGAAAGTGAGGAGGGAATGGAAAATCGAAGCGCAAAAAAATCCCCTTGGGGTTCGATGCTCTCCAAGCGGGCTAAGCCATCGATATGCCCTTGCACCAGATGGCCTCCGAGGCGATCTCCCAGAGAGAGAGCGCGCTCCAGGTTGACGAGAGCCCCAACTCGCAGGGCATTAAGATTCGTCCGCGCGCGTGTTTCCGGGCTCGCTTGAAAAGAGCAGCAGCCTTTTTCATCCGCGTCCACGAGCGTCAGGCAAATCCCCTGCACGGAAATGCTTTCGCCCAAGGTCAAGGAATCCCAGCCCTGGATTTGCGCTTGGAGCAAACCCGGGCTTTCCTTTTGATTTTTCAAAATGCGTCCCGTGCGCTCAATGAGTCCTGTAAACATCGAGGTTCTTGGATACCATAATTTGATCTGGTTTTCCTTGCCGGATGACCACTCTTTTTGACCAGTAGCGGGTGGCGAGGAGCGCGGTGGAGAGCTCGGGCCCGGCTTCCACCAAGGCTTCGATGACGCCCAAGTCCCCCAGTTTTTTAAATGAAGTGTAAAAATCATCCCCGAAAAGGACCTGAAAGCCCCGTGATTCCGATAGCTTAATCCATTCCTTGGGAATCCTGTTTCGTCGGTCAAAAAGCATAAGCCAGCGCTTTTTTTCGGGGTGATCCGCGACGTGTCGAACCGTGAACTCCGGGAGGTCGGCGATTGCGGTGCCGCTTCCGGTGATGATCGCGTCCGATTGCTTGCGGAGCTGATGGGCGAGAACCAGGGATTCTTGGCTGGTAAACGTTTTCTGGCCGGCGAGAGGAATCATGGATCCCGATTCGGAATAGGCTTGTTTGACGGTGATCCACGGCATTCCCGTTTGATTCCAATAGGCGAAGGGTTCGATCAGTTCGCGGCATCGCTTCAGCAAAAAAGTGGGGAGTGAAAGTTCTTCCCAGCTCTGAGTCTCGATCGATTTTGAGCGGAGGAAGAGGCTTCCTTTGCGCGAGGATTCCGAGAGCCGAATATTCGGATCGGGGCAGCCATACAGAAGCCTACGAATGGGGGCCTTGAGAATGGCCTCGGTGCAGGGGGGCGTTCGGCCAAAATGATGGCACGGCTCCAAGGTGACGATCAACGTGTGAAGCCGGTCGAGAGCTCCTTGCGCACGGCATTTTTCAATGACTTGGATTTCGGCGTGTGCCGTGCCCGCTTTTTCGTGAGCCCCGCTCGCGAGGATTTGGCCTCGCTCGTCGAGTCCTACCGCTCCTACCGGCGGATTGGGGGCGGTCGCCCCGCGGAATGCCTCCGCGGTTTGAAGGGCGAGAAGAACGGCATTTTCCAATTCAGCTTGCATAGAACTTGACCCCGTTCTTAGCACAGAGCGTGATCCGATCGAAGAGTCAATGGACAGGCCCAGAATCCCCATCTAGAATTGAATGAGCATGACCCAACCGTCGTTCGTGAGCTGCGACCTCAAGTTGATTCCCGTGGGGGAGCCTTTTCCGGTGGATGTCTATATCTACTTGGATTTTCGCTTCATCACTTACCGGGCGAAAGGCGATTCCATCGATCGCAATTCCTATGACCGGCTTGAATTCAGGAAGGTGAAAAACCTATTCGTCCACGAAGAGGACCACGAGTCCTTTATGCAGTGGGCGGAAGGGCATGTTCAACCCATCCAAGAAGCTCCGGCGACCGAAGAGGAGAAGGAGTTTCAGAAATTCCGCGAGGATCTCCATCGCAAGGCGCTCGATATCTTCCAAAGCGACCACCCGAACAAAATGGTGACGCAAGCTTTTTCAGCGAGCAAAAAAATGGTCCTTGAGGTCATGAAGCAGCCTTACGCGGTGAAAACCCTCAATCAGCTTCAGATGTACTCGCGCGGGACCGTGGATCATTCGGTGAACGTGAGCATCTTGAGCGCCTATCTCGCGATGCAAATGGGTTATTCCCACGCGCTCATCCTGCAGCACGTCGCCATGGGGGCTTTGCTACACGATATCGGCAAGGTGAAAGTGCCCATCCTCGACGGGGATTCAGAGGAAGTCGTCGCGAAGAAAATGCTGGATCATCCGGCGCTCGGCATCAAGCTCTTGGAGTCGCAGTCCAAAGTCCCCAATGAAGTGAAGATGATCGTGGCTCAGCACCATGAATGCCATGACGGGACGGGTTTTCCAAAAAAACTCCGGGGAAACGCGATTTACGACCTCACCCGCATCGTGGCGATCGCGAACGTGTTTGATGAGATGGTTTCAAAAGATAAAGGTCCTCTGGCCGAGCGTCAGCGCACGGCGATCGCGAAGCTGGATCAAGAGCTCTACCGCAAATTCGACCCGCAAAAGCTCGAAAAGGCGCTGAAAATCCTCAAACTCGGCGTTTAGCCCTCACTTTTCCGGCTCGCCCGTTCAAGACGATCCCGGATGGCAAAAGCCAGTCCTTCCTCCGCATTCGGGCATTCCGCGAAAATCAGCTCCACTCCCGCATTTTGATCGAGCGCGCGAAGCCGCGAAAAAAGCCGGGAGGCCCTCTCAGCCCAAGCTTTTTTCTCATCCGCCGCGGTTTCGCTCAGGGTTTCGATGACGCACTCCCCTGAGCATTGGGATGAAAAGATTCGGCCGCTTTCCTGGCTGAGAGCGAGCACCCCTATTTTTCGAACATTTTTTTTTGGCAAGTCCTGAGGGCTTCGCAGCAAAAAGAGGGGCTTCGTCGGCGCATAATGGGATTGAAGCAGGCCCGGGGAAGGAAGGGCCTGCGATGAAGTGGGCGAAAAATCCGAAGCTTTCAGGACGGGCTGGCCCAGGCTTGCTTCAAGGTCTTGGCGGCTCACTGCGCCGGGCCTCAAGAGATAAAAGCGCTCTTCTTGGTACAGCACGACACTGGACTCTAAGCCGACGGAACAAGGGCCTCCGTCTATGATCAAATCGATCTGTTCCCCCAGTTCTTGCGACACCGCTTGCGCCGTAGTGGGGCTGATGCGGCCGAACTGGTTGGCGCTGGGGGCGGCGAGCGGTATTTTCACCTTTTCGAGCAGCCTTTGAGCGATGGGGTGATTTGGCATGCGGATGGCGACGTTGGGGAGTCCGCTGGTCGCGAGGTCAGGGATTCGAGGTCCGCGCGGCAAAACGAGGCTCAGCGGCCCCGGCCAAAACAGATTCATCAGGCGCTGCACTCGCTTGCGCGACGCCTGAGTGAGTGAGGGAATCGAAAGGATCCCGGCATCACCCAGAGCGTCGAGAGTTTGGAGCGAGGCGTGGAGGTGAAGGATCAAGGGATCAAAAAGGGGGCGATTTTTAGCCTGAAAAATCCTTAAAAGCGCCTCCTCTTGGGTGCCGAGGCCCGCGAGTCCATAGACCGTTTCGGTGGGTATCCCCACGACCTCATTTTGAAGGAGGGCTTGCGCCGCCCGATCCAACGCTGATTCAGTGGGCTTTAAAATCTCAGCCGGCATGTGAATGCAGCGATTCCCACACTTGCTCCATCCTCATGCTGCGGGAACCTTTGATCAAGACGGTGTCGGATGGGGAAATGTTTTTCAGGAGTGTTTCGGCGAGCGATTTCGCGTCAGGAAAATGGAGGGAGTTGAGTCCCTTTTGATTTTGAAGCGCATTGAAGGTGGCGCGCATGCGGCTGCCTAAAAGAAGCACTTGTTTGATTTTTAATTCAATCAGCCATTGGGCCACTTCAAGGTGATAACGCTCTTCTTCCGGCCCCAGCTCGAGCATGTCGCCAAGGCAGGCCCAAGTCCGCCCACTCGATGGGCGATGCGATGCGAGCTCCGAGAGAAGCGTCAGGCTGGCACGCATCGAAGCGGGATTTGCGTTGTAATAATCACAGAGGATGAGCGCACCCGAGGGAATCCGGCGAGTTTGGGAGCGCCCCGTGATGGGTTGAAAAAGCTGAAGTCCGGCCTGAAGCTCAGCGGAGGTGAGGTCCAGTGCTTTGGCCAAGGTTAATGCGCCCAGGAGATTTCGCGCGTTGTGAGCCCCTTCCAAGGGTAGGCGGAATCGCTCCTGGTCAAGCCCGAGACCGCGCGTCCTGAGAAAAGAGACCTCTCCTTGATTTTCGAGCGCGCCGGTCAAGACGTTGGATGCAGCGGGGTGAGAGCCAGCAGTGAGGCTGAAACCCAGCGTTTTGCCCCCCTTTAAAGATTTGAAAAGGGGCGAAAGCCATGGATCATCAAGATTGACCGCGGCGATTGCGCCATGGCTAAGACAGGGTTCGGTGAGCGCCAGGGTTTCCTCTCGCGCGACGGTTTCAAGGTCCTTCAGTTTTTCCAGGTGCTCCGCGCCGATCGCGGTGACGATCGAAGCAGTGGGCTCCACGATGTGCAGGTGATCAGCCATTGCGCCAGGCTCGTCGATGCCGATTTCCACGACGGCCGCTTGATGGGTTGCCTTTAAAGCGAGGAGCGTGAGCGGAATTCCCAGAAAACCGTTTTGGCTTCCCTGCGTCTGCAGCACGTTTTTCCATTTGCCGCGGAGGAGCGCCGCAAGAAGTTCTTTGGTCGTCGTTTTGCCCACGCTGCCCGCTACGGCGATGATGGGGATTGAAAACTGCTTTCTCCAGGCTCGTGCGAGCTCGCGCGCAGCGCGCAGGGGATCGTGCGCGACGAAAATGCCGCTTTTCATTTTTTGAGCCAGGGCGAAAAGAGCAGGTGACGGCTTGCTTCTGCAGAGGATTCCGCGTGCTCCTTTTTGGAGAGCGGCTTCGATGAATTTTTCCCCGTCAAAGCGTTCGCCAGAGATCGCGATGAAAAGCTCCCCGCATTTCAAGGTGCGAGAATCGGTAGAGACTCCCATCAGGGGTTCTGAACTTGAAAAAAACGGCGGTTCTGAAAGAGTGAGATGCTCTGCGACGAATCGCGAAGTCAATTCCGGATGGCTCATGCCCATTATCCCGTGCGAGGGGGGAGGTAAGGCAAGGGTTCAGCGGAAACCGTGCCCGTGAATTTGAGGAGGTCAAAGTAGTAGACCTGATTGAGGAGCACCGTTTTAGCGTAGGTTCCCAGGAATCGAGATCGCCAGCTCTTGGTTTGCGCGCTGACCTGACCGGTGACTTTTTGCTGGTCCCCGATCTCGATGGACCATGTGAGATCGTTTAAGATGCGGTTGAATCGGCCCGTTGAATCTTCGATGAGAGTGAGAACGAGTTTTCGTCCGGGGATCCACTCCGAAACCTTCATTTTGAGGACGAACGTTTTCTCAAAACCCTTTTTGGCGTTGATTCTCAAGTCGATGAGTTGGCCCGCTTGGAGGCGCGAGGGGATCAGCGGGGGCTCATTCAAAGCCCTGACCCACTGAGGCCAGAGCTTGGGATCTTCGAGCTCCAGGGCCAGCTGAGCGATGGGAAGCTTCGAGTCGCAAGTCCTTGAAAGCTTGATTTCGAAGTTTTTTGAGGGCACCGCCGCCAGGGCGATCCCAAAAACGAAAGCCACCAAGGCCAAGGCGATTGCGAAAGGATGCTTTTTCAGCGCTTGCTTGAGTTGTTGAGCCATATGCCCTATCTATCATTAAGGTAAAAAAAATGGGAGCCCCTGGGGAGCCGCAAATCCTAGCTGAAACTGATTCTTGGGTGGTGGTCAATAAACCGCCTTTCTGGCTTTCCGTTCCCCCTTCCACGCAGGATGCGGCGCCGCCACGGACGAAAGGGGAGGTGCTTCACTGGCTTCGGGAAAAAGGAATCGCCGCCCGTGCAGTCCATCGTTTGGACGTGGAGACTTCGGGCGTTCTTTTGTACGCTAAAAGCGAGGGCGCGCACCGAACCGCCTGTCAATGGTTCGAGCGAAGGCTCATTAAAAAAATTTACTGCTGCCTTTGCGAGTCAGATGCCTCGCGAAGCCCTCTGCCGATTTTCCGTATCTCCACGCCGATTCGCTCTCAAAAAGCCGTCACTCAGGTGCAGGTATTGGAGTCCTGGGCGAGCGGTTTTTTGGCTCGTGTTCAGATCATCACTGGGCGCAGGCATCAGATTCGGATTCATTTGGCTCAGGCGGGATTCCCTCTTTACGGGGATTTGCAGTATGGAGGTCAGGCCCATGCACCTCGGGAGGGGGATGTCCCGCTGAAGGTGGATCGAGTCGCTCTTCATGCGGAGACTCTGGAGCTGCCGGATGGGGAGCGGTTTCGCGCCCCATGGTGCGCTGATTTTAGTGAATGGGCGAATCAACTGGGATTGAAGGCCGAGCATGAAGGACTTTGAGCGAGCCTGGGAGTTGCGCCAAAGTAAAGGATGGATGCGCGTCGAAAGGCCGGCGCTCCGCATCTTCCATGGCCCCGGTGAGGCGTTGCAGGATCGCGGGAAATGGCGCTCGTTCTCGGTGGATCGTTTCGGCGATTACGCGTGGATCACCCATTGGCCGGATTCCGAAGCTCAAGCTGAAGTTCCGACGGGGCGGCTTCTGGAGCTCCGGGACTTTTTGGGTCGCCGCGGTTTTCTCGGGGGAGTGTGGATTCAGCGCTGGCCCGGTCGCCCCGCGGAATTGCCTCAAGTCATTTGGGGCAACGTCCCTCAGGAGCGCTTCGAGGTCGAAGAGGATGCTTTGCGTTTTAAGATTCAACTGCTGGAAACGCGTCATCCAGGGCTTTTTTTGGATCATGAGCCGCTGAGGCGATGGCTGCGCGAGCAGGCGCGCGACTGGGACATTCTCAACACTTTTTCCTATACCGGTAGTTTATCCGTAGCGGCGGCCAAGGGGGGAGCAAGGCGCGTAGTGAGCGTGGATCTCTCGAAGCCCTCGCTCGCCTGGGCGAAGGAGAATTGGGAGGCCAACGCCTTGGACCCGTCGAAAGGGGCTTTTTGGAGCGAAGACGCATTTGAAACCTTTCGAAAAGGCGCAAAACGGGGATCGCAGTATGATTGCGTGATTTTGGACCCCCCTTCGTTTTCACGCGGCGGGAAAGCCTCCCGAAAATCGCATTTTTCAACCTCTCAAGATTTGACCGAGCTTCATGAGCAAGCGCTTCGGGTGCTTCGAGACGGCGGAGTGCTCATCACGTGCGTGAACTCGGCCAAACTGAGTTGGAATGAGTTTGATCACGCCCTGGAGATCGCGTTTCGGAGCGCTCGAAAAAAAGCTCGGGTATTGTTGAAGCATGAGCTGCCTGAATCCTTCCCCACGCTTCCCGGCGATGAGGAGGAGCGTTATCTCAAAGGTTACGTGCTTCGGATCGAATCATAGGCCGTTTTTTCGTTCCCGGATCTTCGGGTGCAGGCGCAAGGGCGAATCGGGAGGTGCGCGGTGAATCTGGAGGATCGATTCAGCGCGCACCCCATAGTAGTTTTGATCCGAGAGTGGGATCATAAAGGTAGTGACGGAGCCCGCGGCGTTTGCCCCTGCCAGTAAAACCGCCAAGTCATAGGAGCTTTGCGCGATGTTTCGAGCGGGCAAGGGCTGCTGCAGGATAAACCTGAGCTGAATCTCCCCATCCATTGAATGATCTTTTCTGTATTTTTTGGGCATGACCTCGCTGATTGCGTCAAAAAGGATTCTGCCCGTCAAAGTGGCTTCCCAAGGGGTGGGGATTTTCGCAGTGGGGTTACTTTTGTCAAAAGTGAATCCATCTGAAAAGACGAGGTCTTTGCAGATCAAGGGAGTGGTAACTACGCAGAGTTGAACCCCAAAACGTAAACTCGCGTCAAAAAACCACATCTCACGCATTTGAGCCGGAGCGATTGTTTCCAGTTTTATGGTGAATGAGTCTTTCTCATCCATCCGGTAATCGCCTTTATAGATCAAAGAGAGATTGCCCGCGTCACCCTGCTCCGGAAACTCATTTGCAGCAGCTTTTGAGTAAGCTGCTGATTGAACGAGCGCGATCAGCGCTCCAATGAGGAAGAGCGGCCTCGCTAGATGATGGTTTAATCCGCGGTGTATCTTAGTTCGATACATTCAGTGGAGCTCATTTCAAAACTTTGAAATTTTGTAAAGCGGGCTTTTCAGAGGAGGGCGAGATCCTCAGGGAGAGGGGATTCAAACCGGAGCGAGCATTTCAATCTCGGATGAACGAATTCGAGTGAATGAGAGTGAAGCGCGATTCTGGAAAAGCCCAGCACCTTCCCATATTTTTCATCACCCAGCAGGGGCAGCCGCTCAAAAGCGGCTTGAACCCTGATTTGGTGGGAGCGCCCGGTTTCCAGCTTGAATTCCAGGAGCGATAAAGGCTCCCCGCGCCATACGCCTCGCGAAACCGGGATTGCGCGCAGGATCGCATCTTGGGCTTCAGCGTACCGCGCTTGTTCGGGTCGAACGACGCGAACGAGATTTTTTTGACGGTCTTTCCAAAGACGGTGTTGCCAGTGAACGGGCTCTGAGAGGGTTCCGACCACCCAGGCCAAATAGCGTCGTTCCACTCGCCCGCCTTGGAGCGCGGCGGTCAGTTTGGCCGCCATGGAGCTTCGTCGAGCGAGCATCATGAGTCCCGAAGTTCCGCGATCGAGTCGGTGAATCAGGCCGACATAGGGCTGGCCCCAGCGCTCACGCGCCCAGTCAACAAGGTTCGGGAGGCCGTGAATCTCACCTTGGCTGAGTAGCCCTGCCGGCTTGGAGAGGATCAGAAGATTTTCATCTTCAAATAAAATCGAAGGCTGCGCAAAACGGGGCATTGGACACCGGACCTCACGGAGCATTATACTCAAGTTCAATGCGCACGGCAAAGGAAGGCCAGCACTCGCAGAAATCTCGCGTCAAGTTCAAGGGACTCAGGCGGTTTTTTGAAAGATTCTCCCGATTTTGGAAGGGCTTTTGGAAGCTTCGGGCGAAGCTCATCGCGGCGATCGCTCTGGTCAATTTGAGCGCTGCTTCCGTTATTTTTTTGCACCTGTCCTGGCTTCAAAGCCAGGATCTCGCAAGTCGCATTGAGCGTGAATCGGTTTTATTCAGCCGCTTCTCGCTCTCCCAAGTCATTTTCGAGTTCAATAATTCCTTTTACTTCAATTTTAAGGATCGGTTTCTCCCCAATATCCGCAAGATCATCGAGAGCAATGAAAATATTCAACGCATCCGAATCCTTTCAAAGCGGACGGATACGCTGCTTTTTGACAGCACGCGCGCTGAGCAGGCTCATGGGTTCGCGCAGCCAGGACGGGAGGACCGGGTTTCGCTTTCCGCCGATGCATTAAAGGAGCTTGAAACCCATGAATTCGCCTTGGAGAAGCTCACTCTGAAGCAGGAGCCATTGCTTCGCGTGGTGACGGCATCCCGCGGGGAGAGCGGCGAGATCCTCTTTTACGTGGAATATGATTTTCATTTCCGCGGGCTGAAAAAGAGCATCCGCCTGATCCGCAAGCAGCTCCTGGTGGATCTGATCCCCTCATTCGTCATTGGCCTGCTCGTCGCGCTGGGATTCGCGAACTTGATTTTGCAGCCGGTGCGCAAGCTCCTGGCCTCGATGCGAAAAGTTTCGGAGGGGGATTACTCGACGACGCTCGCGCAAACCCGTTCGGATGAGCTGGGGGAGCTGATCGGCGCTTTCAACGCGATGACGCTCGAACTCAGGAAGAAACGGGAACTTCGCAAGTATCTTTCCGACGCCACGTATCGGCAGATCATGGAGGCGCCCGATGGGGTAAATTCCGGCCCCTCCATGAATCTGGGAGGCGTTCGGGTCGAGGCCGCGATCCTCTTCAGCGACATCCGGGATTTCGTCCGTCATTGCGAAAGCCTGGAGGCCGAAGAAATTACCGGCATGCTCAATGAGTATTTTTCGGTGATGGTGGATGTGGTTTACAAGAATGGGGGAGAAGTCGACAAGTTCATGGGGGATGGGATGCTCGCGGTCTTTTACTCCAGCCCCACGAATCCTCCCGCTTCGGCTTGTTTGCAGTCCATTTACTGCGCGCTTGAGATGAAGGAGCGGCTGGTGGAATGGAATCAAAAAAGATCCGCACAGCAAAAAAGAACGGTTGAAATCGGGATTGGGATCACTTTTGGAGAGCTGATCTCCGGGCCGATCGGAGCCAAAGACCGCATGGATTTCACTGTCATTGGGGAGGGAGTGAACCTCGCCAGCAGGATTGAAAAGCTTTCCAAGGAGTCGAAGCATACCGGGATCGTGTTCTCAGATTCCGTGGAGGAGAAGATTCGGGGGCTGCTTCATTATGAGCCCCTGTCAGCGGGAAAAATTCGCGGGTTCGAGCAGGAAGTCTCGGTTTTTGAGTTCGTCGGCATTCGGGACTTGAACGAGCTCCTCCAACATTTGAGCGGCAAAGATCCCGACTTGCGGCGCCGAAGCCTGGAGATACTCGGGCAGTCGCACAACTCCGCCGCGCTCCCGCCCGTCATAGGGGCGCTTTCCCACCTGGATGAGGAAACTCGGCTGCGCGCCGCCATTTCGCTTTCGAAGCTTGCTCGGGCCGATGAGGCCCAAGTGGTTGAGGCGATCACCTCGCGCCTCGAGCTCGAGACTTCCGCGCGGGTGCTCGCCTCGCTCATCTCCTCGCTCGGCAAGCTTTGCACGAGCGAAAGGATTTTGGCGATTGAGCCTTTCTTGGATTCCAGGGACGAACGGATCGCGGCCAATGCGATCGAGGCCATGGGGCTTTCGCAGCTTCCTCGCGCCGCGGATTTGATCCTCACGAAGCTGGGGACCAAAAGCCCTCGAATCAAGGCGAACGCCGCGATGGCTCTTTTCGCCGCGGGGCGGGTTGAGGTGATTGATTTTTTGAAGCCGATGCTCGTTCACTCGGATGCGGCGATGCGGTCCAGCGCCGCGTTCGCGATCGGGGAGCTCACTCTGTTGGCGGAGAGGGGGGAGTGGGTGAAGCGAAAACAGGTGAGCGGCGAACGCATCAAGTTTTTCTTGGCTGAACTTCAAGAGTGCGTGCCCATGCTGGTTTCCCTGCTCCGTGATCCGGAGTTCGCAGTTCGCAAGCAGTCCGTGCTGGCGCTCAGCAAAATCAAGGATCGGGCCGCCACTCTGCCCTTGATCGACATGATTCAATCCGATGGGCGAAATCGCCAGCTTCTGCCGGAGATCGCTCAAGCCTTGCGTTCGATTGGATCCCATCGGTTAGTGCGCGAATTGGTCGCGCGTTTTGAATGAGCGTTCGCGCAATCTCTTTAAGGAGCAGTTCGATCCAATTCATTAAAATTTTTTTTGCCTCGATTTGTAGGGTTTTTGAGCTATTCTCAGGGGGTGACGACGCAAAAAAATTTAAAAACGGTAGTAGTGACGGGAGCCGGCAGCGGGATTGGGCTGGCCGCTGCTCAAGCCCTTCTTGAGACGAAGCTCTATCGACTCGTATTTGTAGGGCGGGAAAAGGCCAAGTTGGAAGAGGCGGCTCATGAACTCAGGGCGGACTCGGAGAGCGTCAGCGTTTACGCTTGTGATCTCGCGCAGAGCAACCAAATTCGGCAGACCGCTGAAAAAATTACCGGCCATTATCGCGGCATTTACGGGCTCGTAAACAATGCGGGGATTTACCCCTTTGGGGGAATCCATTCCACCACTGAAGCTGACTGGGACCAAGCATTCGCGGTCAATCTCAAAGGCCCGTTTCTCTTCACGCAGGCCGTGGTGGCGGTAATGGCTAAAAACCCCGAGGGCGGGCGGATCATCAATCTTTCGTCGACGGCAGGGTTGCTTCCTAATCATTTCGCGCTCGCTTATTCCGTCTCCAAAGCAGCGCTGATCCAACTGACCAAAACGCTTGCCAAGGAACTGGGCAAGGACAATATTACCGTCAATTGCATTTGCCCGGGGATCGTGCGCACCCCCCTTCACGAGGCTTATCATCATAATCAATCGGAGCTCGAGGAATTCTACGCCAAACGGGGCGCGACATTTCCCTTGGGGCGCGTGGGGGAGCCAGGCGATGTGGCGGGGGCAATCCGGTTTCTTTTGAGCGGCGAGGCGTCTTGGATCACGGGAGATGTGCTCGTCATCGATGGGGGTCGCCTTCTTCTCTGATTCGCCCTTCTTGGTCCGTACGATGGATGGGTAGTCCTCGTTTCAAAAGGCGATTCAATACTTCTAATGCAGGATGCCCGTAGTGATTCCCCAATCCGGCTGAAATCCAGGCTTTTGTGGGTTGGATCGCGTTTAAGAACGTTTCAGAGCTTGAGAATCGTGATCCGTGATGACTGATCTTAAGAATGCGCTGATCAAAGATCTGGGAGGTGAGCCATGGCTCCGCCCACCTCATGAGCTGCTCTTCTTGATGGTTCCCGGCGTCTCCCGCATTGAAGTAAAAATTTTTCCCCCAAGAAATGAAGATGGCCGCCATCGTTGAGTTTCCAGATCGCTTGGATTCGCTGACGACGGTCGTAGGATAAGGCACGCATCTCCCTGATTCGGCGTTGACCCGGGGAATTTTCCAGTCAGCAAGGGCTGTGATCAGCCGGGATCCCCGCGGCGAGTCCCACTGATCTCGAGGAGCTGAAACGCATCTAATCTTGAAGTTTCGCGCAATCTGAAGGAGCCCCCCCGCGTGGTCTTCATCCAGGTGAGTGAGCAGGATCCAGTCCAGTGAGTGAATATTTCTTTCCGAAAGCAGTTCCCACCATTTTGCCTCATTGAGTGAACGAGCGGATCCCGTATCGATGAGGCCCGCACCTTTTAAAGGGTCGCGTATGAGGGCCGCGTCTCCTTGGCCGACATCCAGTTGCTCAATAGTGAGTTGAAGGGAGGAGGGTACCGGCATGAAGCCAAAGATCCGGATGAAAACGACGCACATCAAAAGCAGCAGCTGCAGTGCTCTTCTTTTTAAGCTCAGGGCCAGCGCTCCCAAGAACAAAGCAAAAAAAACTAATCTTCCCTCTACAAACCAAATCGAAGGTAGATGAAAATTCAATGTATTGAGCAAACGAATGCCATTCTCGATCGCGAGCGAGGAAGCATGGAGAAACCATTTCCAACTCGAATGCCAGCTGAGAGTGAGCGAGAGAAAAATGAAAAGCGGGTAGATCAAGCTCGCGAAAATCGGGAGCGTGATGAGGCTCAGCAGAGGCGTGGTGAGCGCGATGCTTTGGGAATGGAGCACCTCGAGCACGGCGACAAAAATCCAGGAGCCGAATGCCAGTCTCAGGTGAGCGTTCCAATGCGACGCGCGACTCGAATGCTCGGATCGGGAAAGCGCGATGATTCCCCCGCCAACCGCTAAGGCGTATGTCAGGCTGCCTCGCGCTTGCGCGCAAAAGAAGGACCAGGATCCATTTTTGATGCTCAAGCCGATCAGCGCCGCTGCGTCCAAGCCGAGTGCGAGCGTTAGCGGAGAGCTCGCCGTCCATCGAAACCCTGCCTGACGCGCCATTCCCCTGAGGCTCACCAAGATCCAAGGACGGAGCATGCCCCAGCGTGCACCCCCCACGAGCCAAGCGAAGCCCACTCCTAAAAAGGAGATCAATCGGCTCGCAATAAGACCGTTTCGCGTCGAAAGCCCCGTCCAAAGTGTGAGTTCCCTGAGGAGCGCGCTCCAGAGCCGGGCCATCGCATAGAGATGAATTCCGGTTGCATTCAAGACATGAACGAATCCGAGGCGAATGAGCAGGGATCCCGTGCCCTCAGGTTTTTTTTGCCCAAAGAACAGCGATCGAGCCACGCCGCTTGGATCGTGGGGAGCGAGAATCGCCGAACCAATCTCGCGTAGGCGCTCAAACGGATGGAACCAGGGGAACGGGGCGGTTTGAGCGATCAATGTTGGATGGTGAGTGACGACAAACTTTAAAAACTGCTTCTTTTCCGTTTTTTCCACGCTGTTTTCAGGAGGGGAGAATGCTTTCCATCTGCCTTCCCATATCCCGCAGAGCGGAGTGGGGTGCCGGATCCAACTCGACCAAAGTGAGTGAGGAATGCAGAGCCACTGTCCTTCCTGGATCGTGTATCGCGCCCAGCAGGAGGCTGAGCCAGTGCGTTGTGCGATTTTAAAGGACGCGCAAAAGGAGAGAGATTGCGTGGGAGGGGATTGAGCGAGAAGGGACTGAGCGAGAAGGGACTGAGCGAGAAGGGACTGAGTTGTTAGCGCACTGAATAACAGCAGGATGTTCAGCATGGGCAGCAGGGCTTCGCAGGAAGCATGCCTGAGCTTATCTTCTTGAGAGAACTGGAGTTTTTTTGCCCCGAGTCGGGATCTTACGCTTTTTGAAGAAGAATCCGTTAGGAGAATCAGGCACACTGAAAAGAGCACTATGGATCCGACACAGGCCTCCTCACTTGACCCCCAGACCGTGAAGTCTTTATTTTTTTGGGTTCAGTTCGCGCTCGCCCTGATTTTTGGCGGACTTTTTTGGGGACTGCGGCGGCACCGTTTTCCGGATTCGGGCTTCAAGGATTCTCAGGACCAAGCGCCCCCTTCATCGAACGGCTCTTCACCTGCGATTGAGGACGCTTCATCCAAAAAGCCGGTTTCGCCTCCTCCTGGGCCGATGCGGTTGACCGGCATTCGAATTGACGGAGCTCCTCACGAGATTTTGGGTGTTTCGCCTCAGGCGAGCCCTGAAGAGATTCAGAGTGCCTATCGCAGCTTAATGAAGCGATATCACCCCGATCGAGTGGGTCGCCCAGGCAGCCGCGAGTGGAACGACGCGCAGCAGATCGCCGAAGCGATCAACCGGGCGAAGGAACTGCTGTTAAAAAAGTAGCGCTCATAGCAAGGGGGGGCTACTTGATAAGTATTGCCAAATTTAGCAACTTTTAAGAGTTTACGTTTTCCAGTGCCTTTCCGGCCGATAAAACTCCGCTTCAATAAAGTGTTGTTCCGTTGGAGCAGCGCATTCCTCCCAGCTTGCCAGAGACAATGCGATTCGAAGAAGCTTGTGACGAGATCTCAGGCTGGCCTCCCGGGGTAAAATCATTCGTAAAGATTTTTCCCAGCGGGAATTTTCCTGAAGCAGATCCTCAAGCGCTGTGCGTGAAAGCAGGCCAGGAACGTTTCCCCATTGCTTGTGGCTTCTCTCAGCGGAGCGGGAACACCGCTCTTTAAGGACGGCGCAAGCTTCTCGCGCGGATTTTAGCTCGCTCTCCGGGTCATGCATGCGCTGATGAAGCTGGAACGTCAAATCGATGCGATCGAGAATGGGTCCTGATAAGCGCTTGAAATAATGGGCCCGCGCCGCTTCCGTGCATCGACAGCGGGGTCCGATCGGCTCCCCGGGCAAATCGGATTTGAGCGGGGAGCCTCCTCCGCACGGGCAGAGATTGGCGGTCGCGGCAAATCTGAAGCGCGCGGGCAGGGAACACGTTCCTTGAACGCGGGTCAGGGTGATGCGCCCCTGCTCAAGGGGTTCTCGGAGCGACTCGCGAGCATCCCTCGGCCACTCCGGGAATTCATCCGCTAAAAGAAGGCCTCCATGGGCGAGCGAGTATTCGCCCGGGCAGAGCATTCCCGCATGCCAGGATCCCGTAAGCGCCTGAGCGCGCGAGGGGATTCCCGCGATTCGGGTCGTTTGCCCCGGCTGGACGCTGAAGGGCTGATTTTGCGCGAATGGGCGCAGCTCTTCAAGGAGCGCTTTTTGAATCAGCATTTCAAGGGAGGCTTCCGGTTGAAGAGCGGCAAGCCATTCCATCGCGTGAGTTTTTCCAGTGCCTTGAGGTCCGATGAGGAGCAAATGATGCTGCCCTGAGGCCGCGATTCCTAAAACACGGGAGAGAGGGGCGGAAATCGGGAGGAGCGAAGGGGAATGTTCAATCTCTTTCAACTCAGGTTTATAAACAATCGAAGGCGCGGCTTTAGGAAATTCTCGTTTGAGCTGATCCCAAGCTTCTTGCAGTGAGTCCACTCCAATCAGGCGCGGCGGAGGGGTGGTTCGCCATTGCGCCTGCTTCAAGAGCTCCAGCTTCTCTTGAGCCTGCTTTAGCTCCGTGCTCGAGATGAGGACGAATGGAACTCCACCGCTCCATGCGGCGGCCAGCGCTCGCAGGCATTGCCCCATGGGGCGAACGCACCCATCAAGGCCCAGCTCTCCCCAGGCGAGGCAAGAGACGCCTTTTTTCCCTTCTTCACCCGCCTGAAGGACTGAAAGCGCGACAGGCAGATCCACGCCCGTTTCCCGCTTTCGAACGTAAGCTGGCGCGAGGTTGACGATGACTCTGCGCTTGGGGAACGGAAGCCCAGAAGCTTGGATCGCGGAGCGCACTCGCTCCCGCGCCTCAGCGACCGCTGGATCGGCAAGCCCGATGATCTGAAAGCTCGGGAGTTGGAGAAAAGAACTGACTTCGATTCGAAGGAGTTCGGGATCGGGACCTACGTTGAGCAGTCCATGAATGGGCATGAGAGCCCCATGAGCAATGCGCGTGCCTTGGAGATCTTAATCCGCAAGCAACCCCTGATCTCGGAGCAGCTTGATCGCCGCGTCGTTCGCGTAGACGCTCGGCGTGAACTTGATCGAATCCGAAAGGAGCTTCATCAGCGTATCGCTTCGCTCGACCAGCAGCGAGGGCTTGCCTTGCTTTGAGACGATTTTAACTGGGTCTCTTTCACTGTAGAGATTGTCGCTGGTCCTTTTTCGAACGATGTGCCGGAGATCGCGCGTGAAAACGACGTCTTTTTCTGGAATGTCGGCCAGGATCCATTCTTTGCCCGTCCCTCGTTTTTCGATCACGCGATTGAATTCACGTAAAAGTTCATGAATTTTTGCGACTGCGCGTTTTTTCTCGGATTCCTGCGCATCCACTTTCAAGAAGCGATGGGCAAAAACCGGATGATTCACGGTCTTGGGCGCTTTACGGTACAGGAGCATCTCAATCCACTCGGCGAGCTTGGGGTTTTTGGTGGATTTTCGATAGCGGACTTCCTGGCAGCGATTCATGAAATAGATGTCATTCCACCAAAAAAACCTCTCATCCTGATCCTGGATCATCTGCAGCAAATCATGGAACTGATAGATGAGATCTGAATCCAGAAGCGCTTCCGCGATATGGGAGGACATGATATCGAATTTCGCGGAGGCAGGATTTTTGATGACTTGGCTGTACCAGCTGAACCTCGCGATCAAAAAGTCCTCCACCGCGTGAATCGCATTCTCGCGGATCCCAAAGGCCCACTGCTCTTGCGAGGCAGGGCCCACGGGGTAAGTCACCAAATTCGCCAAAATGTATTCTCGGTCGAATTGACCGTATTTGATGCCCGTGTAATGTGCGTCGCGCATGAGGTAGTCCATGCGGTCCGCGTCCAGATCGGAATGCATCAGCTGATTGGCGATGGCGTATTGCGAATCACCCTTGATGATCTTTGAGATCAATTGGACGTCGATTCCATAGCGCTCGAGGATGTCGGTGATGCCGCCGGGGTAGGCCGTGTTTTTGATGATGAAGGAGCCGAGGTGCTCGTGCGAGTTGGGGAGGTCTTTTTGCTTCTTGGCGTTTCCTTTTTTCTCCACTCGCTTGATGGTTCGGCCGTCATTGCCATGGCGCAAATAGGCGTATTCGATCGCATGACTGAAGGGGAATGTCCCGATGTCGTGCAGCAAAGCCGAAATTCGGAGGCTCTTATGGAGGAGGGCCGCCTCAGAGCGCGATTTCGAGTCAAAGAGTTCCTGCTGGGGAACCGCGATCCCCAGCGCGCGCAGCATCTGATCCATGGAGTGCATGACGCCGATCGCGTGGGCGAAGCGGTTGTGCTCGGCGCCGGGGAAAATATAATTGGCGAATCCAAGCTGCTTGATCCATCTCAATCGCTGAAAAAAAGGGGAGTTGATGATTTTTTCTTCCCATTCGGTAATGGGGATGAAGCCGTAAAGGACGTCAAAAATAAGGGCTGCGTTCTTAATCGGCTTTGGGCTGAGCATGGGCTTCCAGTTCCTTAAACAGAGTGATGATCTCAGCTTGACTCAAAGTTTGCGAGTCTTTTTGTCCGTACTTCCTGAGCGCAAAGCCGCCACCCTCGATTTCCCGCTGCCCAGCTACCAGGGCGAATGGAACTTTCTGCATCTGGGTCTCGCGCGTTTTGAGCCCGAGGGATTCGTTGCGGTCGTCCACTTCGACGCGGAGCCCGTGCTTCTTCAATTCAGCCGAGAAGCCACGGCAATAACTCGCGTGAGCCTCTTGCACGGGGATCAGCCGCGCTTGCACGGGCGCGAGCCAAAAGGGAAAAGCGCCCGCGCAATGCTCAGTGAGAATCCCCATGAAGCGCTCAATGGACCCTAAGATCGCCCGATGGATCATCACGGGGCGTTCCGCATGATTTTCGCTGGAAGTGTAAGCGAGCTCGAAACGCTCCGGCATGTTGAAGTCGAGTTGGATCGTTCCCAGTTGATGAGGCCTTTTCAACGCATCATAAACTCTAAAGTCAATTTTAGGCCCGTAAAAAGCGCCGTCCCCGGCATTGACCTCATAATGTCTCCCGAGCTTTTCAAGCGCTTGCTTGAGGCCCGCTTCCGCCTGATCCCAGAGGGCATCGGAACCCACGCGTTTTTCAGGGCGGGTGGAAAGCGCGATCTGGACCTGGCTAAATCCAAAGAGCTCGTAAGTTCCCAGGATCATCCGCGCCACATTGAGGATTTCGGCTTCAATCTGATTCGGCATGCAAAAGACGTGAGCGTCATCTTGGCAAAAAGTCCGCACGCGGGTGAGGCCCGCGAGCACGCCTGATTTTTCGTAACGGTGCAGGCGCCCGAAGTCAGCCATTCTCAGTGGAAGTTCACGATAGGAGCGCTTTTGCGAGGAGTAGACGAACGTGGAGGCGGGGCAGTTCATGGGTTTGACCGCGAATTGGCGCTCATCGACCTCCGTAAAGTACATGCTTTCACGATAATTGTCGTAATGACCGCTTTTTTTCCAGAGGGCCACGTCCATGATTTGCGGCGTGATGATTTCATCGTAGCCATGAATGGAGTAAAGCTCCCGAACGTAGCGGGTCAAGCGATTGTAGATGACTGCACCCTTGGGGTGAAAAAAGGGGCTCGCTGGGGCTTCCGGGTGAAAGCTGAACAGATCGAGCTCTTTGCCGAGCTTGCGATGATCTCGCTTTTTTGCTTCCTCAATCAGGTGCAAGTGCTCATCGAGCATGGCTTGCGTAGGGAAAGCGGTTCCATAGATTCTCTGCATCTGAGGGTTTTTTTCGCTCCCCCTCCAATAGGCGCCCGCAACCGACAGTAGCTTGAACACCCCGATTTTTCCGGCGGACGCGACATGAGGGCCTCGGCAAAGATCGGTGAACCCCCCTTCTTGGTAAATGCTGACGAAATCGGATTGCCCGGCGCTCTGGAGCGCTTCGATGATTTCGACTTTGAAGGGCTGGTTCATTTTACGAAAAAGGGAAATAGCTTCTTTGAAAGAGATCTCCTTCCTCATGAAAGGCGCGTTTTGTGCGTGAATCGCCCTCATTTCCTTTTCGATGAGCGGAAGGTCCTCGGGGGTGATGACGTGGGAAAGAACGACGTCATAATAAAAGCCATTCTCAATCGTTGGCCCAATCCCGAACTGGGCATCGGGCCAGAGCTTTTGAATCGCATGGGCCATGATGTGGGCGCAGGAATGACGCTGGGTTTCGACTTCGGAGTGGGTTTCGGGTTCCAGCAGGTCATCAAGTTTTGGCGAATGCATGACGGGACTCTAGCATGAAGATTGGATCCGAAAAACGGGCGGTTGCCCTAAAAATAGACTTTTTATTGGGAGTTTCTGCATTTTTAACCCGCAAGCGCAGTGGTTCATCCCTTGCTTGGGTCGCTGCGAGGTGATTATGAAAATAAAAACGAGTTTTTTGGCGACGCTCTTCATCGCATTGGCCGGCTGTGGGGCGAAGCCCCTGGGTTCGCGCAAAGCCGAAGAGGGGAAGTCGGCGCCGGCGCAGAGCATCGCCGCGGCCAACCCGAGTGATGTGTTTCTCTCCGATCTGCGGCTCATGGCGATTCCTACTTCACCGAAAAATCAGGATGCATTCGGGGATGAGAGTGAAGAGCCTCCATCGACGAGGGAAGTCACGGATTTATTTGCGCCAGTGTACCAGCGAGACCAACTCCTCTTCCAGAAGAAGGTGAGGACGCATTTTTTCAATCGTAAAAGGAATGCTTTTGATCCCGTTTTTTTAGCGGTTGACGCTAAAAAGCTGGGCCCTTCAGTCCAAAAAATCCTTTACTCACATTCTTTGGAGGAGCCTGATCCTTCAAAAGTTGCGGAGCATCACTGGAGCGAGTTTTCGTTCAACGAAGACTCCCAGCGTTGGCAACTTCCACTCCAGCAGTTTTATGTTCCTGAGTATGAGGCCGTTCATGACTTTTCAATCGAACTCAAATTCTCCAATGAAAGCTCCAAGCGATTTCATGTTTCTTTTCGTTTGGAAAGGCTTTTGCCCGGAGTTTCCTACATCCGCGAAGCTGCGGATCATCGCACACCTGAACAAATGCTGAATGCGATCGCGCAAGGGGAGTGGGCCATCGAAAAAGGAGTTCTCAGTAATCCATCTCCCTTTCCATTAAAAGTTTGGTTCTATGCGGATGAAAGAACGAGGCTTCATTCGTATGGGCATCTGATTTACAATCACTTCAAATCTGACCCGACAGGATTGCCTGTGGGACCGTATCAATCCAGGTTTGTGATGGGAGCTGCTGTTGATTCGCGGCAAATTCGAATCAAAAATCTCAAGACAGGCGAGGCAAAGTCCTTGGAATTGCGACGAGGGCAGCAGATTTCCTGGATGATCGCCCCTCACGAAGAAGTGATGATCGAATGGTTCATCGCCCCGCTGGAGGAGGGTCGTTTTTGCTCCATGCCTGGCCCTGAGCAGCACAATTATCGCGGGCAAATTCATTCTCTTGCTTCAATCACCTTGAGCACGACTCGTCAGCATGATTGGTCTTTCATCGGCTCTTCTTTGGAGGGCAGTTGGTTCGGGTCGATGGGAGTGTCGGCTCCCTCGATTTCAGAAAAAGATCTCCTTCAAGAGGATTTTATGGGGGATCAACCTTCCTTCCGCGCGCTTTTTGAGGAAATCAGCGATCCAAGACCCGGCTTTTTCGTGAAAAAAGGGAATGCGGTCAAAGCCGAAAAAATTCAAAGGACAAGCTGTCAAGGCCACCTAGTTTTTAAATAGACCCCCCTCCGAGGATGAGGGCTCACAACCCTCTTCCTCGATTTTATTTTTGATTTCTCGAAGAAAACAAGGTCAGATCGCTTCCATGCTCGACTCTTCGGATCCATTGAGCCTGCGCCCCGCCACGGAAGATGATTTGCTTCAGATCGTTGAAATTGATCAACGAAGCAGTCCTTTGCCGTGGGGAATGGAGAGTTTTCGATCCGAGCTTTTCAAGTCGCATAGTTTTTTTTGGGTCATGACCGATGATGAAACGGATTCGGTGATCGTGGGATACATCATCTTTTGGCACCTCTTCGATGTTTGTCACGTGATGAATTTAGCGATCGATGAGCCTTATCGAAAGAAGGGATTAGGCCGAAAAATGATTTCAAAAGTCGCTGAATTGGCAGCGCGCAAGAGCGCAGGCAAAATCGTCTTGGAAGTGAGGAAGTCAAATGCCCCGGCCATTCAATTTTATCAAAGTTTAAATTTCTATATTATTCAAGTTAAGAAAAAGTTTTATTCAAACGGTGAAGACGCGTATTGCATGGAGTGTTTAATTTCGACACCTGTTCTAGAGTGAGGTGACCTCATTCGACCCGTGTCTTCCTTGACTGTGGCCTGAGTCTGAGTTTTTTATAATCTTATCACCCAATTCATGAATTATTGAAAAAATGTCAGAGGCATAGTAGTTGCTATTTATAAATAACGAGGCGCATTAAGGCGAAATTAAATTCGCTTTACCCGGAAGCTGAGGAAGGCTAGCCTGGGCGGCATTGCGCTTGAGGAAACTATGATCCGTTTTGCTAGCTATTTTTTGGGCACTTGCGCTTTATCCGCTTTGATCCATTCCTGGGTTGAGCCTTGGTCTCATGACCCCGCTGATGATCTGAGTTTGACTTTGCAGCGACAGACCGATCCGGGGCTCTATCGACTGATTTCAGAGGAACGCGTAAAAAGGATCCTTGCGGATCGATTGGATTTATTCCCTCAATCCAAAGTTCCTGAATTGGCTCGCCACTTATTGGGTCTTTGTTCCAAGTATCGCTTTGATCCCACTTTCATCTTGGCTTTGATCGAAGTGGAGAGCCAATTCAAAATCAAGGCCGTTTCACCCGTCGGCGCGATCGGATTGATGCAGCTCATGCCATCCACCGCAGTCGGCGCGGCGAAAGAACTCGGTGTTTCCGTGACATTGACTTCAAAAGCCCTGATGGATCCCTTCCTCAACGTTCAGCTCGGGATCCATTATTTAGCTTACCTGAGGGATCGCTATCACGGGCTTTCGCCTTATTTTCTCGTGGCGGCCTATAATGCCGGCCCGGGCCGGGTGGATAGCTTTAAAAAACGCGCTGATTTCAAACCGATCATCACTAAGCGCTATTATGAGGCGATTCGCCATGGGGTCCCGACTTTGATTTCATATCCTGGGTATTCGCTTTAGCGCTGCTGCGAGGCAAGAAGTGGCGTTCGGGATACTTTTTGTTTTCCCCGGCGGATTGAGCTAGAGTTCTGCTCATGAATCCCACCGCTTTTGGGCTCGAGGTGCCGGAATATATTCGGCTGCTCAATCCTTACGTCCCTGGAAAGCCCATCGAAGAAACCCGCCGTGAATATCGGCTGAAAACGATCATCAAGCTCGCTTCCAATGAAAATCCGCTCGGCCCGAGCCCCAAGGCAATCTCCGTGCTGAAGCGCCAGTTCAAGGATCTGGCGCGCTATCCGGATGCGGCTGCGTTCCGTTTGAAGCAAGCCCTGGCCCAGGCGATCGGGCAATCCGCGGAGCGGATCGCGATTGGCAACGGTTCCAATGAGCTGGTGGATCTTTTGATCCGGACTTATTGCGTTGCGGGAGATGTGATGGTGACTTCTCAAGCGGCGTTCGTCGCCTACAAGGTTTGCTCGCAGATTCATGGCGTGCGAACCGTGGAGACGGAGCTTGCGGAGGATTCGCGCTTTGACCTCAACCGAATTTTCGAGGCGGTGAAGAGCCAGCCCCGCGCCCGCATCGTATTCATCGCGAATCCTAATAATCCCACCGGTACTTACGTTCATCGAGCTGAATTGGAGCGCTTCCTGGAGCGCATAAGCAAACTGAGCGGCCGATCCGTTCTCGTGGTTTTGGATGGCGCCTACGCTGAATACGCGAGGGCAAGTGATTATCCGGATCCCCTGGAATGGGTGGGTCGCTATCCTTTTCTCATTACTCTAAAGACTTTTTCCAAAATCTACGGATTGGCGGGGTTGCGGGTCGGCTATGCGGTTTGCGCGCCGGAGATCGCTTCAATGCTCGCGCGAGTGAAAAATCCGTTTAACGTGAATTCTCTGGGGCTCGTGGCCGCGGAGGCGGCGCTTGAGGATTTTGGCTTCATGAAGCGGGCGAGGGAGTTGAATGAGGAAGGAATGGCTTTTTGGGAGGAAACCTTGAAAAAAGCTTCCATTCCATTTTGGCCAAGCCAAGGGAATTTTCTGCTCGTGGACGTATTGAAGGGGATTTCCGAGTCAGGGGATCAGGCCTTTCAACGGTGCCTGAGGAAGGGCGTGATTTTCAGGCCAGTCGCGAATTATGGGCTGCCGGGGGCTCTGAGGATCACGGTGGGAAAAATGCGGGAGAATCGTTTCGCGGCGAAAGCCCTTCTGGAGAAAAGAAAGGCATGAAGGACCCCGATATCGTGAAAAAAGGCCCGATCATCGCGATTGATGGGCCGGCGGGGACGGGCAAAAGTTCGGTGACCAAGCGCCTGGCCGAGCTCTTGGATTTCGTTTACGTGGATACGGGAGCTCTTTATCGAGCCGTGGCTTATTTTTTATCCAAGGATTCGGATTCCTCCATCCTTCTCAATGAAGCGGAGGCTGAGTCCCTCGCTCGATCGCTTCAGTTTGAATTCAGGAGGCTCCCCAAGAAAAATCCTTCCAATCGAATTTTCGTGAATCACAAGGACATCACGAACTTCATTCGCACGCCTGAGGTGAGCATGGCGGCCTCTTCGGTTTCGGCTTTCCCAGGCGTTCGAAGCGCCCTTTTAGGGCTGCAGCGCAAGCTGGGGGGGGTGGGAAACTGCATTTTAGAGGGAAGGGACATCGGGACCGTCGTTTTTCCCCACGCTGACGTCAAGTTTTTCCTGACCGCGGATTTGGATGAGCGCGTAAAACGCCGGTTGATCGAGCTTGAGGCTTCCGGGGCGGATACCCCTTCTTATGAGGAATTGAAGAAGCAGATGATCGCGCGTGATCACCAGGACAAAACCCGTCAGATCGCGCCTCTCAAAAAGGCGGAGGATGCCCTTGAAATCGACACCACGGAGCTGACGCTTGATGAAGTCGTTGAAAGCCTTCGTCAAGTGATTCTCAGGAAAACCCAATGAGCCCCACTTTTGACTGGATTGAAAAGCATGGGGCCCCAGATGCTCATTCATCCAAAGACTTGAAGGGGATCCGGATTTTGGTGATTCGCCCGGATCGGCTGGGGGACGTCATCTTATCAACGCCCGTTTTTGAGGCTATTAAGAAGCATTACCCGGATTCTTTTCTCGCGGTGATGGTGCGCAGGGAGCATGTGCCGATTCTCCGCGGGCTTCCTTTCGTCGATGAGCTCCTGGTTTATGACCCGCAGACGTTGCATGCCGGGATTTCGGGTTTTTTCAGGCTTTTCCAGAAAATTCGCAAGGGCCGCTTCAGGATGGCGATCGTTCTGCAAAGCCAGATTCGAATCGCATGGGCGGTGTTTCTCGCGGGAATTCGCTATCGCATCGGGCCTCTCAGCAAATTGCATTCTTTTCTGCTCTTCAATCGAGGCGTTCGGCAAGGGCGTTCCAGGGTCGAGATGCATGAAACGGATTACAATCTGCAGCTGTTGCGAAGATTGGGGATCCGCACGGGGACTCGCTCCATTCAGCCTAGCGTGTCGATCTCGGATGAAACGAAAAAGCAGGGCCGGGCTTGGCTCGAGGCACAGGGTTGGAACTCGGCGCAGCCCCTCGTGGTGATTCACCCAGCGATGGGAGGGTCTGCGCTGAATTGGCCCGAGAGTCAATATCAATCGCTCGTGGAATCTCTGGCGCAAAGCGGGCGGCAAGTGCTTTTGACGGCGGGAAAGTCGGAGGCGGATCTTTTGATCAGGATCGCCAAGGCGATTCCCGCGTCGATACCCAAACCCTGGGTTTATTATCCTGAGCAGGATCAGTCCATCGAGTTTTTAGGCGGGCTTTTCCATTGGGCGCAATTGATCGTGGTTCCGAGCACGGGCCCGCTTCATCTGGCTGTGGCGCTCGGCAAACGCGTGGTTACTTTTTATTCGCCGATTCGGGTTCAGAGCGCAATTCGCTGGGGACCTTATCGGCAGCAGGAGTCGCGTTCTTCGATTTTGGTGCCCGAAGTTTATTGCGGGGAAGATTTCAGATGCAGGGGGACATTGTGCAATTACTTCCCCTGCATGAAGGGGCTCACCGTTCCTCAGGCGGTTGAGCAGGTCGATTGGCAGCTTTCTCAAGAAGAGGGATGACGGATTGAAGGGATTGGATTCCACGAAGCTGAAGCTTTTGCTTCAAAAGATGGCGGAAAAGAAAGTCCTCATCGTCGGAGATGTAGGGGTGGATCGATACACCTTGGGAGCAGTCGAACGCATTTCGCCTGAAGCGCCGGTGCCGATCCTCCGTGTCTTGGAGGAGAGACTGAAGCTGGGACTGGCCGCGAATGTGGCGGATAACGTCAAGACCCTGGGAGGGGAGCCGATCCTCGCTGGAGTCATCGGAAAAGATCGCGCTGCGCAGGATTTTCAGGCGCTCATCAAAGAGGCGGGCATTCAGGGGAATTCCCTCATCCCTGATCCTGCCCGACGCACTTGCTTGAAGGAGAGAGTCGTCAGCAGTCAGCAGCAGTTGCTGCGGATTGACTATGAGTCTTTGGGGGTGCTTTCTCAGCGCACCAAGCGCGCGCTGACCCGGGTGATTTTAGAAGCGTATGAGCAGGTGGATGCCGTAGTCTTCGAGGACTACGCGAAAGGCATCTTTCTGGATTCAAAGTGGTTTCTCTCGATGATCGGACAAGCGCGCCGGCGCAAGAAATTGATCTGCATTGATCCGAACGCGGCGACCCCAGTGAGTTACTATCGTGGAGCGACGGTGCTGACCCCGAATCTTCGCGAAGCCGAAAGTCTCTCGACGCTTAAGATCCGCGATCAGCGCTCCTTGAAAGAGGCGGGATCCAGGATCCTGAAAGCGACGGGGGCCAGGTTCGTAGTCATCACGCGAGGGCCGGATGGGATGGCTGTTTTTTCCAAGAATGCCCCGCTTCGCCTGATTCCCACTTACGCCAGGGAAGTTTATGACGTTTCTGGCGCTGGGGATACGGTCATCGCGTTCATGTCGCTCGCGCTTTCAGCGGGAGCGAGCATCCATGACGCCGCTCAGGCCGCCAATCTCGCGGCTGGAGTCGTCGTTGGGAAGAGGGGGACGGCGACCGTCACTCCCTCCGAGGTTTTGGCCGCCCTCTCCAGCTTCAAAAAAACAATCCCGCCCCAGGTTTGACCTCGCCAGGCGGGATTGGTGCGAGCACGGAGGGAGGGTGGCTCGTCACAGCTAATTTTCATTCTCAAAGTTGATGAGCTCCTTGGGCAATCTACGATCAATTGCGGGCCCTGAGTTGCTTCGGGTGGAAGAAAGCGCCCCCGGGGTGATGATGATTCCCCCGTCGAGAGCGAAACTCGATCCAAGCCGTTCTGAGCTTTGATGAGCAAGAACGGCGTCATTCGAATCGATTTCAGATTCCCTGAAGGAGGGGATTCCGCGGGCCAGCTCGGCTTGATCCGGAAGATTGAGCACTTCCGCAAGAGTCCAGGTTCGCAGCCAATTTTCAGCGGCTGATTGGCTCAGCTCAGCGATGGTCTGCTGCAAGTTGTTGATCCAGCGGCAATCATCGCTGAGGTCATCGCTTTCGGGGCGGACGGAGCATTTTTTATTCCCGTAAAGTTTAAGCCGGTTCTCGTAATCCTCGATTTGCCTTTCGCAGGTTTCGAGCGCTGCGTAAGACTCGTTTTTAATCGCGCTCAGGGTATCCGCGTGAGTGCGTTGTGTGGAAAGGAGTTCATTCAAGAAAGCGACCTTGAAGCTGATTTGCTTCTTCTCCTTGGAGGAGAGGTTTTGCTTATTTTTGAGTCGTTTCTTGAATTGAGCGCGGACGAGGTTGATCGTGTTTTTCTGATCCCCCTCCAGCGCCTGCTCGGCGCTATGCGCAAGAGCGGTGATCCAGATTCCCCCCCAGATCACCAGCCCCCCGACTATTCCCCCTAAAAACTGCATGAAACCCCCCGCTTGACTATTTCTTGATAATTTTAGTCTTATATTGGAATGAAAGGAAGGTTTTTAAAGAGTGATAAATGAAGGAGTTATCTTGCATCGAAAGGCTTTGAAAATTACTTTTTAGAAAATCATAGAAAGTAAATAAAAATTAACATCTAAAAACGTGTCCATTTACACTTCAAGAGTGTTGCATTCCTCAGAGGTCACCCGCGCAAAGGAAGTGTCGTCAATGGATTTGCAGATTTTTTGAAGGAGGCGCTCTGTCTGGACTTTTTTCCAGTGAGTGGGAAAGACGATGGCGAAGCCAATGACGCATTTTTCAAGCTCCTCAAATTCCTCAATCTCGAGGATGGAAAGATTGTAGTGGCGCCGAACCTCTTTACACAGGGTTTCCAAGTTCTTTTTTTTCAGCGCGATGCGATCGTTATTGTAAAAGTCCAGGGTCAAACGACAGACACCGACGATCATTCAAGGCCTCCGCCTATCTCAGTGGAGTGAGCCAGCTTCGACTCCATTCAGGCCCTTGTCCGCGAACGAGCGCATGGAAGTCGTTTTGCAGCTTCAAAGTCAAAGGCCCAGGCCCCCCGGAACCGATGATTCGGCCATCCAACTCGCGGACCGGCGTAATTTCAGCCGCCGTACCGCTCAGAAAAACCTCATCAGCGCACCACAGCTCGTCCCGCGTGAAACGGGCCAATTCAACGGGCTTGCCTTCCCGCGAGAAAACTTCAATCACCGTGTTCCGGGTGATTCCGTTGAGGATGGAGGTGAGGGGGGTGGTCTTGATTTTCCCTTCTTTGACGAGGAAGAGATTCTCACCGGTGCCCTCGGTCAAATAGCCTTCGGGATCAACCAGCAAAGCTTCGTCAAATCCCAATCGAATGGCTTCTCGCTTGGCTAAAACGCCCGTCACATATTGTCCCGTGATTTTCCCCTTCGTCATGATGGAATTGACGTGGGGTCGGATGAAGGTCGAAGTCATTAGCCGGACTCCCTGATTCTTACCCGCGTCACCGAGGTAGCTTCCCCATTCCCAGCAGAGGATCGCCACGTCAATCACCGGTTTTTCGCCGGGATAAATTCCCAAAGAGCCGCTGTCCCCGGTAAATGCGATCGGACGAATGTAGCATTCCTCAAACTGACTGCTCCGGCAGGTATCGAGCGTGGCCTGCGTGAGCGCGTTTAAATCCCAAGGCAGGACAAGCTCCAGGATCTTGCACGTTTCCAAAAATCGCCCCAGATGCTCACGGAGGCGAAAAACCGCGCCTTTCCCCGAGCTTTGGCGATAAGCGCGAATCCCCTCAAATGCGCCCACGCCGTAATGCAATCCATGAGTAAACAAACTGATCTGGGCTTGCTCGAGGGGAATGATTTTCCCGTTGAACCAAACTGCCTGGCCGCGCGCCATGAATCAGCCTCCCTTCGTGAGTCGAGGCGCCATCAGTCGAATAATCTCAGAGGCGGTTTCCTCGAGGGCTTTGCCCGTGACGTTGAAAATGGGCCATTTCCTGTTTTTCCTGAAAATTTCATTCGCGTACTCGATCTCCTCATTCACTTTTTGCGAGTCCGCGTACTCCCCGCCCTCGGCTTGACCCAGTCGCTCCAGCCGCGCTCGACGAATCTTAGTCAAATCCTCAGGGTCGATGGTGAGCCCAATGACTTTTTTTGGGTCCACGCGTTGAACTTCGCTGGGCACTCCGAATCCATGAATCAAAGGGATGTTGGCCACTTTCCAGCCTTGGTGAGAAAGATACATCGAGAGCGGGGTCTTTGAGGTGCGTGAAATCCCCAGAATGACCAAATCAGCTTGATCCAAATGGGTCAGGTCCTTCCCGTCATCGTGAGCGATCGTGTACTCCATGGCTTCGATGCGCTTGAAGTAGCGCTCATTCACGTCATGGAGCAGGCCCGCGATTGATTTGGGTTCATATCCAAAATAGCTTCCTAACCCCTTCAACAGAGGTCCCAGCAAATCCACGCACGGAATGGAGAGTTCTTGAGCCCTTTGCAGCAGGAAGTCCCTCAGTTGAGGAGAGACCAGTGTATAAATGATGAGATCTTTTCTCTCCGCGGCTTCTTCGCAAATGGCTTCGATCTGTGACTCGTGTCGCACATTCTTGTAGCGGCCATACGAGACGTCGTGCTGGCTGAACTGAACCATCGCCGCCTGAATCATTTGAGAGGCAGTTTCGCCGGTGCCGTCCGAGACGATAATGATGTGAGCGGGCGAGTCCAGGGGTTTCACTCGCTTGAAGTATAGAGCGAATCAAAGGCTTGAAAAAGGAGATTCTGATCCTGGTCTAAAAGGAAGGTTTGCGCCTGTTTTTGGTTCCGAAACCAGGTGCGCTGGGATTTGACGAGTTGCCGCGTCGCCAACTCAATTTCATTTTTTAGGCCTTCCTGGCCGCTCGCAACGCGCCTTCCAAAAGGAGCGATCTGATCAAGATATCGCGTGGTTTGGAGGTAGCCGACCGCCCGCAGTCCCGAGGCATTGGGGAACTGATTGCGAATTTGGATGGTCTCCTCGATGAGACCTCCTTCCACCATGGATTGAGTCCTTTGAGTGATCCGCTTCTGGAGTTCGTCGGGGGCACGGTCGACGAACCAAAGTTTGAATCGAGGGTCAGGCTCCTTCTCAGCATGGCTTTCCCTCATACGAGAGGGGCTGTCGCCGGTGAGCTCCAGAATCTCAATGGCTCGGATAAGGCGGTAACGATCCTTGGAGCCGATTTTTCGCGCTGAAAGAGAGTCGGACTGATGGAGCCTTTGATAGAGCTCAGGAGTCGAGAGCGCACCTAAGAGCTGCCTGAGCTCCGGCTGTTTGGGGGGAGCGGGCCACAATCCATGGGTGAGCGCGCGGATGTAAAAGCCGCTCCCCCCGACGATGAGCGCCCTTTTTTTCCGGGCCCGCAAATCCTCGAGGCATGCGTTGCATTCCCGCACGAAATCCCCCGCGCTGAAGGCCTCATGAGGGGATCGGATGTCAATCAGATGATGAGGAACCCGGGAGCGGTCGGTAGGCGAGGGTTTCGCGGTTCCAATCTCGAATTTTCGATAAACGGTGAGGCTATCCGCGCAAAGAATCTCCACGCCCTCGCGTCGCAACGCCAACTCGCAGGCCAGCTCGGTTTTTCCGACGGCAGTAGGGCCAGCGAGGATGACGATCGGCGCGACGTTCATGTCCACTGGGCGGCTTCGGGGCCGACTTTGGAAGAGGGGGCTTTGCGCAGGAACCACGACTCCAGCTGCGAGGGGAGGATGTCGATCGTGGTGGGGCGCCCATGGGGGCAGTTCCAAGGATGCTCGCATTGAAAGAGCCTGCGAGTAAGGTGCAGGGCTTCCTCCGAGGTGATGGGGTCGCCGGCCCGGATGGAGCTGTGGCAGGCTTCACTGGCGATGGACTCGAAGAGCAGCTCGTCCCAGGCCACCGGAAGCTTGAGCTCAGGCGTAGCCTCTTCTTTTTCGAGGTGGGATTCCCAGCCATGAAGCGCTCGTTCGACGAGGGATTTGAGGCGGGAGCTGAGGGACCGATTCCCCCAATCCGAGGGGATGGAGCGAAAAAGAAGGCAGTCTTTTCCGAAGACGTCCGCTTCAAAACCAATTGCCCTCAATGAGGAGATGAAAAGCTCAAAGGACTGTTCGCTTTCGAAGCGATGGGCGTCGAGCTTGACCGTTTCGGGGAAAAGCAGGGCTTGGGTCTGGATTTGCCGTTTTTCGAATTGCGTGCGCAAATTTTCGTATCGGATCCTCTCGTCGGCGGCGTGCTGGTCGATCAAGACGAGCTTGTCGTTCTCCTCAAAAACTAAATAGGTATGAAACAAAATTCCAACCCAACGTCCGGGCAGGAAAGCGGGTTCTCGGGCTGTTTGGAAGGAAGTGGGTTCTTGGGTGGGGACTGGGATTTGATGCGCCGCTTGCGGAAGATTGAAAGCAGTGGGTTCTGCAGCTGTCCAAGACGGCGAATGCGCCGACGCCCTGTTGCCGCTTTCCCATGCTTGTGGAGCAGGTTTTTGCGCGAGCGTGAGCTGGGCAACGAGCTCATGAATGAGCTGGAAAATTTTCCCGGGATTCAGAAACCGAATTTCCGTCTTGCTCGGATGCACGTTCACATCCAATTCATCGGGAGGCAATTCGACGAATAGAGCCAAGGCGGGGAATTGCCCAGGCAAAAGAAGTTGGCGAAAAGGCTGCAAGAGAGCTTGCTGAAGGAGGCGGTCCTTCACGCTTCGGCGATTCACGACCTGCAAGAGCCGGCGGGCCTGAGGTTGATTGAGCCCGGGGATCCAATAAAGCCGGGCTTGGATTCCATCCCTCGAAACTGCAGCGGAGCGGGTGGCGCCGGATCTCTTTTCGGCGGAGTCACTCAGAATTCGGGAAACACGCGTCGCTTCATCCGAGGCAGGCAGGTTCAGGATTTCTTTTTCATCGCTCCAGAGTTCAAAACGGGTTTGCGGGTGGGCGAGGGCGAGTCGCTCCATCCATTCTCGCGCTTGAGAAACTTCGGCGCCTTTTGATTTCAGGAATTTCAATCGGGCCGGCAAAGGCGCAAACAGCCCCGTCGCCCGGATGCGGGTCCCATTGGAGGATCCTAGAAATGTCCCATGGGTCAAAGGTTGGGGTGGAGAGGTCTCGCCATCCCAAAAAAACGCTTCTTTCGCCTCGGCAGCCCTAGTCAAGATGGAAAGTCGCGAAACGGCGGCGATGCTGGGAAGCGCTTCTCCCCGAAAACCGAGCGACCGCAGTTGATCGAGATCCTCGATGGATCGCAGTTTGCTCGTCGCGTGGCGGCGAATGCAAAGCGCCAGGTCTTCAGGCGGCATGCCGTGGCCATTGTCGGTGACTTCGATCAGGGACTTGCCCCCGTCTTCCAAGTGGACCGAGATTTGGGTGGCTCCGGCGTCCAAAGCGTTTTCAACGAGTTCTTTGACCACGCTCGCAGGCCGCTCAATGACTTCGCCAGCCGCTATTTTTTCGGCGGTGAGGGGGTCTAAGACGCGAATTCGCGTTCCTGCGCTCATGACGAGACGATGACTCGGTTTCTTCCAGCGCTCTTGGCGCTAAAGAGCGCCTTGTCGGCGAGCCGGAGCAATCCCTGCGCTGATTCAATCTCCGTGCTGATCTCGGCTACTCCGAGGCTCGCGGTCACTGGGATCCGTTTTTCTTCGTAAAGAAACGGATAGGATTGAATTGTGGATCGAATTTTTTCGGCGATCTCCGCTGAGGCGGAAGCATTCGTATTGGCCAAAAGAAGGACGAATTCCTCCCCGCCATAGCGGGCAAAGACATCTTTGGGCCGGAGGTATTGGGAGCGAATCAGCTCGGAAAACTGTCGAAGAACGTAATCGCCGGCATCATGGCCGTAAGTGTCGTTGATTTTCTTGAAATGATCGAGATCGAAGAAGATGATCGAGAAGTCCGTGTGAAGGGCTTTTGCCCGTTTGAATTCCGCTTCAAGCGCTTCCAGCAGATACCCTCGATTGTAAATTTGGGTCAGTGGGTCCGTGTGCGCCGCGGATCCCAGGTTTCCGTAGAAAAGGATTTCAAGCTCCCCCGCGGGCAAATACTTTAAAATGGAACTTCCCAAGCGGATCATGTCTTCTTTAGTGAGAGCGATGGAGCTGCCGGGCGCGATTTTCTTGTCATTGACGAACGTTCCATTGGAAGAGCCAAGATCCGTGATTTGAATGGCTCCTTCCGCCTTGATGACCTTAGCGTGCTTTCGGGAAATACTTTGATCCGCCAAAGTGATGTCCGCCGAGGAATCGCGGCCGATGATCATTTCAGGCTGATTGATGAAGAAACGATGGCCTTGCGGAGTGCCCCGGATAATGATGAGGCAGGCCTCTTGCTCTTTGGCCTTTTGGATTTCACGATTCAGGGTCGCCTGGTCCCCTTGGAGAAAGGTCGTTTTTTCGGTTCCCTCATCCGAGGGAGGCGCGGCTGAATCCATCATCCCTCAACCTAAAACGACCGAGCTCTTCTTTTCAAGTGCTTGTCGGAGATATATTTTGCCCTCTTCAACGCCAGGCTGATCAAAGGGATTGACGCCGAGGAACTGGCCCGTGAAAGCAGTCAGGGTGGCTAGAGCGAAACAGAGGGCGCCCAGGGAACGTTCATCCAGAGATTCCAACTGAAAAGTGAGGTGGGGGCGGCGCTGCTTTTCAAAAACGAGCCGGGTCGCTTCGTACTCCATCGTCAAAAGCTCATGGAGACCCCGCCCCGCTAGGACGTCCAAGGTGGGGTGCACGCGGCTTTCAGTCGGAAACAACGCAGGGGGGATCAGGGGGTCGTCCAAGATCTTCTGGAGCGTAAAGAAGAAGATCACTTTATCCGGGGGGCCATCCCGCAAAAGCTGGAGCAGGCTATGCTGATCGGTCGCCCCTAAGGAGCTCAGCGGGGTAAATCCGCGCCCCTCTTTGCCCAGGCTTTCCGCCCATAGTTGAGTGAACCATTCTCCCAGGGATTTGAGTCGGGAGGCGTAGGGCATCCAAACATGAATGGGGTGCGTGCTCATGCGATGGACGAGCGCTGCTCCCAACTGAAAGAGCGGATTTTCAGAGGCTGGAGTCGCTTCGGCGTAGGTTCGAAATTGAGCGGCGCCTTCCATCAGCGCTTTTGAGTCCAACCTGCTTAACATCAAGGGAAACAGACCCACCGGGCTGAAAAGGCTGAACCTTCCCCCAATGGAAGGAGCGATTTCCAAAGTGGGGATTCCTTCTTGAGTTGCGATTTGTCTCAGTTCTCCGCGCGCGGGATCGGTGATGAAGAGCGTTTGAGCGCGGAATCGCTCGAGCCCCATCCATTTCTGAGCGTGGAGAAAAAGCGCAAGCGTTTCAAAAGTCGTCCCCGATTTCGTGACGACGCAGAGAAGGGTATCTTGGGGATTCAGGCGCTCGGAATGGGATCGCCACTCCCAGGGATCCGGGTTTTCAAGAAAATGAAAGCGGGGCGCGCCGCTGGGAATGCGGTCTTGGAGCGCGTCCAAGAGCATGCGCGGACCTAACGTGCTTCCGCCGATGCCCAGGAATAGGCAATCCCGGTAAGCCGGCTGGCGAGAAGCGATTTGCCGCACGAACGAGCGCGTCGCTTCGTGCTGCGAGAGCTTCTCGGAGATCGGGGCATTGTAAAAACCCGCTTTTTCTGAAAGCAGGGATTCTTGTCGGAGTGTTTCCCAGACGACATTCAGCTTGGGGAAATCCTGAGCGGACCATCCCGTATTGCCCAAGTCGAGAGAGAGGGGGGTTCCTTTCAAAGGGTTAAGCGTCATAAGTGAAGGCTTCCCAAGCTCGGGCATCTTTCAAAAGCGTACGCCCAATGACCAGGCGTTGAATCTGGTTGGTTCCTTCAACGATCTGAAGAACCTTCGCTTCACGCATGTACCGCTCCACGGGAAAGTCCTGGGTGTATCCGGAGCCCCCCAGCACCTGCACCGCGTCCGTGCAAGCGCTCATCGCCATGTCAGTGCAGAAAAGTTTAGCCATGGCCGCCTCCGTTGAAAAAGGTAAGCCCTGGTCGCGGCGCCAAGCGGCTTTGCGAACCAGAAGTTCGGCTGCGCTCCACTGGGTGGCGTGATCCGCGAGCAAAAAAGAAATGCCTTGAAACTCCCCGATCGTCTTCCCAAACTGCTCTCGAATCCGCGCATGGTTGGACGCCACTTCGAGAGCGGCCTTGGAAATCCCGAGGGCGGAGGCGGCGATCGTAATGCGACCGCTGTCCAAAGCGGTCATGGCGATTTTAAATCCTTCGCCTTCGGAGCCGACGCGATTTTCCTCGGGGACTTCGACTCCTTCCAAAAGGAGCTCCATTGTATGAGAAATGTGGCACCCCATTTTACGCTCCCGCTTGCCGAAGCTGAGGCCTGGCATACCTTTTTCAAGCACAAACGCCGAGATTCCTGCCGGTCCGCTGGCGCCGGTGCGGGCCATGAGCAAAATTACTTCAGCCGAATCGGCTTGCGTGGTCCATTGCTTGGTTCCTTGAAGAAGGTACGATTTTCCTTTTTTGGTGGCAGTCGTTTTGAGGCTCGCGGCATCCGAACCCGAAAAAGCCTCGGAGAGGCTAAAGGACCCGATGGCCAAACCTTGCGCCAAGCGGGGAATCCAGCGTTTTTTTTGCGCTTCAGTCCCAAACTGATTCAAGATGAGCTGTGGCAATCCTGAAACCGAGACGCTAATGGCGTAACTGGCGCTGATTCGAGCCAGCTCTTCAATGACGAGCGCGTACTCGGAGTAGCCGAGCCCCGCACCTCCCCACGCTTCAGGGGTCGCAACGCCAGTCAATCCCAAGGCGCCTAATTTTTGGATGATCTCGGGGCGGAAGGTTTCAGTGCGCTCATCTTCTTCGATCAGGGGAGTGAGTTCTTTTTCAGCGAAGCGCCGTGCGAGTTGCCGCAGTTCCTTTTGAACTGGGGAAGGGGAGAAGTCCATCCGATCAGAGCCCCGCCGCATCGCCCAGAAGATTTCGGGCGATGATCACTCTGAGGATTTCGTTGGTTCCGGCTCCGATCTCCATGAGCTTGGCGTCGCGCATGTAGCGCTCCACGGGGAACTCGCGCGTGTACCCGTAGCCGCCCAGGATTTGAATGGCGTCGAGCGCGACCTTCGTCGCCATCTGAGCGCTCTGGAGTTTGGCTTTGGCCGCCATGCCGGACGCCGCTTTGCCTTGGAGCATCCCTAAATCCAGCATGCGGGCCGCATCGTAAGTGAGGCAGCGGCACGCCTCGAGCCAGGCCGCCCCCTCCGCGAGCCGCTCTTGGATTTGTTGAAAGGCGCCGATGGGTTTGCCAAACGCTTTGCGGTCCTGAGCATAACGGGTGGAGACTTCGAGGCAGGAACGAGCGATCCCCAGCGAAATACCCGAGATCGTGATTCGCTCGAGATCCAAATTGAGCATCATGTGCTTGAGGCTGTCGCCTTCTTTGCCGATCCGATGGGAGAGCGGAACTTTACAGTCCGCGAAAACGAGCTCGCCGGTGGGCGAAGCGCGCATCCCCATTTTTGAGAATTTTTTGCCCGTGCTGAAGCCCGGCATGCCGCGCTCGATGAGGAAGGTGGAGACGTCTTTTCTGCCCTCGCCCGTCTTCACGTAAACGTAGAACACGTCCCCGTTGGGGCCGTTGGTGATCCAGGTTTTTGATCCATTTAAAAGGTAATGCTGGCCTTGAAGCACGGCTTTGGTGCGCATTCCGAGCGCGTCCGTGCCGGCGTCCGGCTCCGACATGCCCATGCCTCCCAGAGTTTTTCCCGAGATGAGGCCGGGCAGAACTTTTTGCTTCTGCTCTGGCGAGCAGTCGCGAGCGATTTGGTTCACGCAGAGGATGGAGTGAGCGAGGTAAGAGAGAGCGGTCGAAGCGTCGATCGCCCCCATTTCTTCCATCGCGATAGTGGCTGCGACGCTGTCCATTCCCGTGCCGCCGTCACTTTCAGGAACGGTGATGCCCAGCAAGCCCAAGGAACCCATCTCGTGAAAGGATTCCCGGTTGAACCCTTCGTCGCGATCCAATTCTTCAGCGCGAGGTTGCAACGTGCGAATGGAGAACTGTCGAACGGACTCTTGGATCATTCGATGTTCCGGTGAAAAAAACCACATGGGGGTGACTCCTTTTTCGGACCGTGCCATACTTCATAGCATGGAAGCCCGGCAAATAAACGCAGATCCCATCCGCGTCCTCTTGAATTACTGGGAAATCCCAGCGCAGCAAATCCATTCCACGCTGGATCGCCTTTTGGATCAAGGAATTTCGAGGGTCACGAGCTTCGTTCCCTGGCATGTCGTGGAGTCCGATATTTCTCACTCGCTCAATCGGTTCTTGATTGCGCTGACTGAGCGTCGGATGCAGCTGACGTTGATCGTCACCCCGGAGTTGGGAGTGCATCTTCCGGCGAGCGGGCTGCCCAAGGACTTTACGACGAAGCCCGATCATCTTGCCTATCACTCCAAGCAATCTCCCATCCTCACTTCAGCTCCGCCGAAATTATTTCACTTGCCTTCTTTTTTCTCTTCCGAGGTGAGTCATCGATATTCCACTTTTCTGACCCGCTTGGATAGTGCGTTGGGAGGACTCGAAAAAAACTTCCCCTCGATCCGCTCAACGCTTCAGCTCGCGATCGGCGGATCTTTCTGGAAGTCTTATCAACCTCCTTTTTCCGACTTGAAACAGCCGTTCTCCCAGGAGTCGGGCGATTTTTCGAGCGCGGCCAGCGTGGCCTATCGAAAGTGGCTCGAGAATCATTTCTCCAGCGGGGAATGGGGTGCGCTCTCCGTCAAGACGAGGCTGCCGGAAAAAGTGACGAGGCAATGGTTTTCGCAGTATTCGGAGAACGTTTTTCGGGGAAGGGGTTATCAGGCTTTCCGTAGGCGCTGCTCCGATTTTGATTTATCGGAGATTGAGCTCTTCTCCCCCGAATTTGACCCGGGCCTGATTTATCCCCTCACTCTGGAGGCGATGGGAATCAGCGCCGACGCTGAATGGTTTGAGATCTATTCAAAATACCTGGATGAAGCGTCCGCGCGAAAAAGCTGGGGCGCTGACGGGATCGCTCACTCAGTGATCCGATGGAGCTCTTTGGGGCCCTTCCACCGCCTGGCTGACGCGGAAAAGCAATTTTTGATTTTAAAGTCATTGCTTTTGCTGGGGAGTCAAGGGGGGGGAATATTGATTGATGAGGGGGTGTGGTCGCGCCTTTCGTCGGTGTTTCGCGCGCGTTTGCATTCCATCTCCCAGCGCCTCGCGGATCAATCCATGCGCCTGCGCGATGAAGCCTACTATCTGGTGCCGCACCTCTGGTCAAAGTCCGGGGCGCTCTGGTCGGAAATCAGCCGCCGGGCTGGGCATCATGCCCGCTTGGTGACTTCGGCCGAAGTCGTTTTGAGGGCGGAGGACGCTCGGCTTTTGATTTCGGATCCCAACGTTCTCATGACTCGGGAGCTTTTGCTGAAGCTCCTGGCTTGGGCAAAAACGGGCAAGATCGTAGCCCTCGCGGAATCAGACAGCATGACTGATTCAGCACGCCAAGAGCTGAAAAAGCAGATCCCCCATCAGCCCTCAGTGCAGGTGGATTTGGGAGTGCCCTATCGCTTGTGTCCCATCGGCCGCGGCCAATTGGTTTTTTATGGTCATCCCGAAATGCTGCGGATGAGCGGATTGAATCAAATTCCAGCCCTCGCGGATTGGGTGGGTTCCGTGTTCTCGCTCGCCGAAGTGGATGGTTCGTGCAGAGTGGAGGATCCCAGGATTTGCGCGATTTCGATGGGAGGCAGGGACCGTACTCGTTCCTTCCCCCTGTTTTTGCTCAATGGATCAAAGTCAAAGCTTCACGCTGAATTCAAGTTCAAGGATCCGGTGGTGATCGAGGATCTCACGATGCCGAGCGGGCAAGTGGATGCCGCTTCGGCCGCGCAAAAATTCGCATTGGAAATCCCCGCTTTCGGCGCATTTTCTTTGAGAGTCCGTCCGGTGGCGGTGCGCCCCCAAAGAAAAGTCGAGCTCTCCCGGGATTCGTCGGCTCAGCAGCCGGGACCTTCTTCGGCACCCCGCCCTGAGGTGCTCCGGCGGGAGCCCTTGAGTCCTCAGAGCGGCGTTGGTTTGGAGGCTTAATGGAGTTGAAATACGACGCCCGCATCTTTGAAGTGGCCTTTGGAAAGCGGTTACAGTCTTCCGTCGATGAAATGCCCCGAATTTGGCTTGTCTTGGACGAGGAGGAGCGGGTCTTTTCGGCTTGGGGCGAGTCGGTTCCCTCGGACTGGGTGGGGAAAAAAATTCCAGACCTGGCGCTGGACTCCGGCGCGAAGGCGGCTTGGGTCAGCGTGATTCGGAAAAAAGATTGGGACCATGCTCTGACGCACAGCCTGGGCGGGCAGCATGGGCAGGAGCAAAAAGCTCTTTTCAAGGAACGATTCAAGGTGAAGTGCTATCGAGTCGAAGGGACGCGATGGGAGCATGCGCGCGCGCATCGAGCCCTGATCTTGAAGGCCCTGCGGGAACATTTTTTCATCGAGCTGGTTTCCAAGGCGTGGAGTCGCTTCATGCCCTCGACTTCGGCGGTTTTCATTCAACTTCACGAAAGCTCCTCCCCTCTGGAGCTAGTGTTGGTCTTCAAGAAAGGGCAGCTCGAATCTTACTTCATTCCCGAGGTGAAATCGGATTTGAAGGAGGAGACCGCCTTCCCGGATTTCGAAACTCGAGTGCAGGGGCTTTCAGATCGCCTCCTCCTTAAAGTGCAGGGAATCTCAGTCCCGCTTTCTGAATGGCAAAACTGGAGCAGGTCGGACAAGCCGCTGAAATCCCTGGCGAAGGCGCTCAGGCGGGGGGGGAAGGCCAAGTTGTCCCCCGCGCGCTGGATGATTCGTTCCTCAACGGCCGCTTCAAGTCTTCTATGGCGTTGATTTAATTTTGCGGGGAAGGTAAATTCCCCGCCGCATGACTTACTTTCAATCCCTCTCTCGCGTGGATCTTGAGGCGAAATTAGTCGCCTGGCACGCTGAGAAAGATCCCGAGAACGCCCCGCGAAAAGCGCGCTTTCAAGCGAAGCAAGTTTTTCAATGGGTTTATCATCGCCTGGTCTTGGATTGGGATGCCATGACGGACCTCTCCAAGGAGCTCCGCTCCTGGATGAAGGAGCATCACCCCATCTTCCGCCTGGAGGTTCGCACCCGCCAGCAAGCGCAAGATGGGACCTATAAGTTTCTCTGGAATTTGACCGACCATAAGACGGTCGAGAGCGTGGTGATTCCGGCGCCGCGCGAAGCGAATGATCGACTGACCGCCTGCATCTCGAGCCAGGTGGGTTGCACCATGGCTTGCCGCTTTTGCCTCACCGGGATTCAGGGGCTCGATCGCCATCTCCAAACCCATGAGATCATCACCCAGGTGCTGGAGCTTCGGAAGCTCGCGCCAGTCACCAATTTGGTTTTCATGGGAATGGGTGAACCCCTTCATAATTACGATCATGTCGTGAAAGCGTGCGAGATCCTTTTGGATCCCCATGGATTCGCTTTTTCCAGGAGAAAAGTCACGGTGAGCACGAGCGGGCTCGTTCCTCAGATCCGAAAGTTGGGGGAGACCGGCCTGGGATTATCGCTCGCGATTTCGCTCAACGCCTCCCATGACGAGCAGCGCTCCCAGATCATGCCAGTCAATCGAAAGTGGCCGATCGCGGAGTTGCTGGCCGCCTGCCGTGATTATCCCTTGGGAAATCACCGCCGCATCACTTATGAGTACGTCCTCATTCGCGACTTCAATGATCAGGATGAAGACGCGCTGCGCGTGGTGAAATTGCTTCGCGGGATGGCGGCTAAGGTCAACTTGATCCCCCTCAATGAGAATCCCGGTTCTGAGCTCAAGCGCCCCTCCGATGAACGAGTGCGAGCTTTCCAGGAGGTTCTCATGAGGCACCATCTCGTGGCGACCGTGCGGCTCTCCCGCGGTCGGGATATCCTGGCCGCATGCGGCCAGCTTCGAAGCATTTTTGGAACCGCTCGGGGCAGCGATCGCCATCGTGACTGGAAAAAAGAAGCGCCCTCTCAGGAAGCGGCGGTTTAGTTTTCTGGGTTTGAAGGAGCGCAGATCTCCGGCAGTTTCCCCGAGTCAATTTGGTCGTTTTGCTTCTTGAATTCAAGAACCCATCGTTCTTCGAGGATTTTACGATCCAGTTTTTTAATGCAGTTCAGCGCCTCTTGGCAGGCTTCGAGGCTTGGGAAGTAGGAGTAATCCGAGTCAAAGCTTTTTTCGGACCCAAAGAGGGTGACGATTGCTGGCTTTTTTTGAAGCAGGCTGAGATGCACGCTCTCATTGAGGATTAAATCCGGTCCCCTGTTCTTTTCATCTTCTTGGGGAGCGCAACTCAAAAGCAAAAAAGCCCCTTTTTCGGGATCCGCCCCGGATACGCTTCCATCGGTGGTCTCAATCGACCCAGCGATTAAGACCTGGCCTTTTTGTTCCGGGTTTTTCCAGTAAGCGTGAAAAATGCTGTCCGTGCTAATGCTGACGCTGAACTTGGGGGGAACGTACTGCGCGCCCAGAGCCCCTCCCTCATTCGAAAAGAAAATGAGACTCATTCCGAGAGTTAAAATGCCCCAAATTCGCGATCGTTTTTTCATGATCCTTCCCCCTGAGGCATTAGGCTGCATGAATTTAGGGAGTTCGTCTAGACCGTTTCGCGGCAAAGTGCTATGCCCGTGCCGGTGGGGCAAACATGTTTTTGAAATGGCTCTGTTTTTGGATCTTCACGATTTCATCGGAAGCGCACGAGCTCGGCCGACTTCGGGAAAAATCGGGATATTTCTCCAGTTCAGCGGCGGAAGCCATTCACTTGCTCCGCTCGGAGAATTTGCAAAGCTGGGAAAATAAAAAAAAACAACACTCCAAAAGCTGCCCTCAGTTCAACGCTCTTTTGGAAAAAGTCAAAAACCAGCTCCTCAACGCGGTTCCATCCCGGCCTTCTTCGCTCATTTTAATGCCGCTCTGTCAAAGTTGGGAGCCGAGGGCGAATTTTTTCTCCGGGGGAAAGATCGAATTGACCGGGGGCCTTTTGCGCCTGCTTCAGTCAGAGGATGAAGTCGCTTTTTTATTGGCTCATGAAATCGCCCATTCGCTGCTCGCCCATGATGAGGAGCAAATCGTGAGGCACGCCAAGGCCGATGTTTTCTTCTCCAATTTCGATCAGGACAAAGAGGCAGATTTGACGGCTTTGGAATTGGTGGTGGCCGCGGGTTACAATCCATTCGCGGCGACGGACTCACTCCAGAAAATGCCCATTCCCAGAAGGTACGAGCAAGCCTTGAAGGAAAGAATCGAAAACCTTGAGGAAGACATGAGTTTTCATGGATTCAAAAGAATAGTTTCGAGCATCAGCGCCGAGTTTCAATCAGCCCGGCGCGAGGTTTCCCGCTTCTTTAAATGGTGAGGGAGTATTCAGCGCTGAGCCCTGCATGCAGTGGCTGGATTCCAAATAGGCGTGGATCGCATTGTGAGGCTCCCATCTTTTTCGGCTCCACTCCGGGCTGAGGCATTCCTCGGAGTGCGTGGCCGTCGCGTAGAGCCGTTCAATATAGACGCTGGGATTGAGGTGAGCGATGAATTCGCCCACTTGACGGGTGTATTGCTCGAGGCTCAAGGTGGGAAAGGGCTCCTTTTCCCAGAGTTCCGCGAGCAAAGTGCCTTTCAGGATCATGAGCTGATGGAGCTTCACTCCGCTTGAGCCGAGCGCATTGATGAGCAGGGCAGCTTCTCGGGGCGCGGAGGGGCTGTCCAAGGGAGTGCCGAACATGAGGTGCACGCAAGTTTGAACGTGGGGAGCGAGGCGCTTCAGGCGGGTGAGCGCGTCTTGAGAGCAAGCGGAGTCGTGCCCGCGAGCGAGCCAGAGGAGCGCCGGGTCTTCGAAGGATTGAACGCCGAGCTCCAGGGAGACGTAATGCTCGCGCGCGATTTCCTCGAGAATCAGGATCACTTCATCCGGAAGGCAATCGGGTCTCGTCCCGATGCACAGCCCGCTGATTTCAGGATGGGAGAGCGCCTCGAGATAGAGCGTCCTCAGTTCCTCCGCGCTGGAATTGTAGGTATTGGTGTAGCTTTGGAAGTAGGCGAGGAGTTTTCGCGCGCCGAATCGATCGCGGATTTCGGGGATGCGGCGGTTGAGTTGAGCGAGCACAGGTTCGCCCCGCCCTTTTTTCCCGAAATAAGAGCTCGAGCCCCGCAAGTCGCAAAAAGCGCATCCGCGTTTCGCCAAGGTCCCATCGCGGGTGGGACAGGTCAAGCCGCTGGAGACGACTACTTTATAGGTGCGCTCCCCGAACTTTTCCTTGAGGTGCTGGCTGTAAGGGTAATACCGCATGGGGCGCTCATCGCTTTCGAGCGGGACCCCGTTGCGTACGGGACGATTTGGGCTGGGACTCAAAATGCTTCAAAATGGAATCTTGAGTTTGAATCGTGGTGGCCATTTGCTCGAGCAGCCGCTTCATCTGGGCGAAGTCGGTATTTAAGGTGCGAAGCTGGGTTTCGAGGTTTTGAACGCGTTTTTGAAGATCCAGGTTGGCGGTTTGGATGGAGTCGACCTGCTGCTGCATCGCTTGCTGCCCAGGGCATCCCGGGAGAAGCAGTGTTGCAGCGGCCAGAAGCGAACAGAAAAAAAGGGCGTTCAATGTCCTCATGAATGAGTCCTTTTAGAACATAAATCGCTTGTTGGCGATATTAGTGAGCAAGGCGACCCCCAGCATGGAGGTGAGCAGCGAGCTCCCCCCATAACTGAGGAAGGGAAGCGGCACCCCCACGATCGGCAGGATTCCCATGACCATCCCCATATTGACGAAAATCTGCCAAAAAAAGAGCGTAAGTACCCCGATTGAAAGCAAAATCCCGAATTTGTCATTGGATTGGTAAGCCACAGAGAGTCCCGTCAATAAGAAGGAGAGGTAAATGGCCAGGAGAATGATGCATCCCAAAAAGCCATGCTCTTCGCTGAAAACAGAAAAAATAAAATCGGTGTGATGCTCCGGGAGAAAGTTCAGCTGGCTTTGCGTTCCCTTGCGATAGCCTTTGCCCAGGAGTTGCCCGCTTCCCACCGCGATTTTCGATTGAATGGAATTGTAGCCGGAGCCCTTCGGGTCCGCTGTGGGATCGATGAATGAAATCAGGCGTTGGCGCTGATAGGGCTTGAGACCGAACTTATAAGCCGTCGGCAACGCGATCGCGGCGCAAATCCCGAGCATCAAGAGCGTTTTGGGGTGGATCTTGATGAAAAGCATCATGCTGACGGAGGTCAGGATGATGATCATTGCCGTTCCGAGGTCGGGTTGGAGCATGATGAGCAGGCAGGGGATCGCCACGAGCAGCGCGGGCAGCAAGAGGTCTTTGAGCCGGTAACCACCGACGTTACGGTCGGATTCAAAGTACTTCGCGAGGCAGATCACGAGTGAGAGTTTCATGAATTCCGAAGGCTGGAAAGCCACGCCTCCGAAGCCGATCCAGCGTCGAGCCCCCAAAGTGGATCGCCCAATCAAGAGAACCGCCACGAGCATCAGAAGATTGCCGAAATAAATGAAGTAGGCGACGCGCGAGAATAAAGAGTAATGGACGAGCAGGACCACGCCCGTGAGACCCAAACCGACCCCGAACCAAAGCAATTGATTGCGATAGAGCCCTTGGGATTTATCCTCGACCGCGGTCGCGCTGATCAAATTAAAAAGGCCGATTCCAAAAAGCAGGAGTTGAAACAGCAGTAAATTCCAATTGAAGCGCTTGAACTCTTCCTCGTAATAGCCGACGCGAAGAGTTTCTTCTTGGATTTGAGCGGGCGTTTCAGTGGAGGTGTAAGTCATTCGGGTTCCCTTTCCTCGGGAGCGATATCCGGAACGACTTCCTCGTCTTCGAGGGTCGGCTTCTTGGTCCGTCGATCTTGCTCCGCGCTATTGACTTGTCCCTTGAGTTTCGCCGCGAGGACCTTTTCACTGAAGCGGTCTGGATAATATTTTTCGAGGTATTTTTTGATGATCGCGCGCGCGATGGGCGCGGCTCCGTAGGCTCCGTGGCAAGCATGCTCGGAAATCACGGCGACGGCGATCGCTGGATTATCCGCAGGCGCGAACCCCGCGAACATCGCATTGTGCCGGTCCCTGAATTTCATGCTCTCGCAGCGCTGATAAATTTTGTCTGCGGAGATTCGGACGACCTGAACGGTCCCCGTTTTTCCCACGAAGTCCATTCCGGGAAGGCGTTGGGAGTAGCCGGTGCCTTGAGGGGAATTCACGACGTTCCAAAGTCCTCTTCTCACGAGTTCCACGGTCTTGGGGTTGAGCCTAAAGTTATCGAGAACTTCGGGCTTGAAGGTTTGGACCACCTGCCCTTCATAAGATTCAATTTCCCGGACCAGCGAGGGGCGGTAAAGAGTGCCGCCGTTGCCGATCGAAGCATAGAGGTTGGCAAGTTGAAGCGCTGTGGTGAGCACGAAGCTTTGGCCGATGGCGACGCTGAGGGTTTCCCCGGCGTTCCACTGCTGGTTGAATCGCTTCTGCTTCCAAGCCTCGGTGGGCACGAGGCCCGGCACTTCGCGGGCGAGCGGGATGCCGGTTTTTCGCCCGAGCCCCAGGTGCTGAGCCCACTTCGCGATGTCGTCCACGCTTTTGAGCTTTTGGGAAACGCGGTAGAAAAACACGTCGCAGGACTGCGTGATCGCGTTGACGACGTTGATGTACCCGTGCCCTCTGCGCAAATGGCAGTGGTACACGCGGTTCCCGACCCGGATGGAGCCAGGGCAGTGGATCTGCGTGTTCTCATCGATCACTTTTTCCTCAAGGCCGGCGATGGCGGTGACCACCTTGAAAACGGAGCCGGGCGAATAATGATCCTGGAGGGTTTTGTCGCGAAGCGGGCGATTCTCGTTGTTCAAAAGGCGATTCCAAAGCTGAGGGGAGATGCCGCGCGAAAACTCCGTGGGATCGAATGAGGGCCGTGAAATCATGGCCAGCACTTCACCGGTTCGCGGGTCGATGGCCACGACGGCGCCGATTTTATCCCCAAAAGCTTGGGTCGCCGCGAGTTGCAGGTCCTGGTCGATCGTCAGGACGAGATTTTTTCCGGGGACGACTGATTTTCCGTGTTGAGCGTCCAGGATCCTGGCTTTTCCGCGCTCCAGCTTGACCCTCCCCAGGGCATCCACTTCTTTGATCTCTTCCCCGTTTTGTCCCCGGAGCAGATCTTCCATTTGCAGCTCCAAGCCGAATTTTCCCACTGAGTCGCCGAGCTTGTAGCGTTGAACCACCTTATTGAGGATGGGGAGCTCATTGGAATTGACTTCGCCGATGTACCCCAGCAAGTGCGCGGCGACGTCCCCGAAAATGTTCGTGCGCTTGATTTCTTCACGGACCTCAACGCCGGGCATGACGATTTTCCAGGATTCCACGGCCGCCACTTCATTTCGATTGAGATCCGTTTTCACTTTGACCGGCATGAACGACGGTTGACCCTTCGCCTTCTCAAGGGCGTCGTTGATTTGCCGCTCGGGGATTTTCAGGAGCTTCGAAAGCATGGTGACCACGGCCTTCGTTTGTTTTGACTCTTTCAAGTATTGGGGAATGATCTCAAGGTCAAAAGCGGGGTGATTGTCGATCAAGAGCTGCCGATTGCGGTCAAAGATCATGCCCCGGGGGGAGGTGACTTTAACCCGCTTGATGCGGTTTTCTTCGGAGAAAAGCCTCATCTTTTCGCCATTGAAGATCTGGAGGTAAATCAACTGGCAGAGGACGATCAGGATGCCGCCGAAAAGCGCGGTATAGATGTAGAGGAATCGATCCTGATATTCCCGAATTTGCTCTTCTTGGCCGAGAAACGTCATTTCTTATTCACCGATCGACCCATTCCCATTCGTTGATCTCGGCCCCCGCGTCGCGGTGGTAGGTCGCCTGGTCGAAGCGCTCGAGCAGGGGGTAAATCGCCCAGCTCCAGGCGGCCTCCGAGACGGCCCCCGGAAAGAGGGTCGTCGCGAGGTGGCGGAAAGGGGGCGATGAGGCGCCCATCATCGCTAGCGCGAAAAGCCCCAGCAGTTTTGAGAAAATGAAGGCGATCACGGTGAGGAGGATCATCGAGGCGGGATTCGGAATGATGAAGTATCGGCTCGTCCCTCTCAGGGTCAGGTAAGTCCCCATGTAGACCACCAGGAACAATCCTTGAGGGGAGGCGCTATGGAGTTCCGCGATGTCCGAGACGATGAGGGTAATGAGTCCGCCTTCGGTAAACTCGCGCTTCAGCGCGCACCAAATCACTAGAATGAGCAAAAGATCGGGCTGGATCAGCTGGAGCACCCAATATTGGAAAAGGGCGGTTTGCAGGGCGATGCCCAGAGCCGCGAACAAAATCAGCGTCGGAGCGTTGATTACCCTGAGGATCATTCGAATCATATCATATCCGGCGCCGGGGCGCCGGCGCATTCGCTAGTGCTTCGGACGGATCCGACTTCAGGGCATGGGTGCATTCGTTGGTTTGGCGTTTCGCGCATCACCTTACTCCATCGTGTCGAGCGGAAGGCCCATCGTGTTGACTGAGACGTTTTCGATATGGGTGACGACCAGGGCTTCCTCAAGTTTAGTGAAGTCGACGCTGGGTCGGACCTCGACTTCTTGCGTGATCCCAAAGCGCTTTCGATTGACCTTGGAAACGCTGCCCACGGGAATTCCCTTGGGGTAGACCCCTCCTAAGCCGCTGGAGATCAGGAGGTCTCCGACTTGGATGTCATCGGTTCGAAGGGCGTACTTCAGTTGGCAGACTTCATCGGTCGCGCCTTCCACGATCCCGTGCGCGCGCGAACGCTCCACGATCGAGTCCACCGCCGAGAGAAGGTCCAAAATCGTGACGACATCGCTCGTGGTGGCCGTGGTTCGAAAAACTCGCCCGACGATCCCTTCGCTGGTGACCACAGGCATGTTTTTACGGATCCCGGCGCGCTCCCCGCGATTGATGCGGATCGCCCGAAACTCCGCGGAGATGTCCTTGGCGATGACGCGCGCGAGAACGGTCTTGAAGTGCTGTTGATCTTGGAATTGAAGAAGCTTCCTGAAGCGGGCGTTTTCCTGCTGGGTTTCCCTCAGTCCCGCGATCACATTGAGGAGCTTTCGGTTTTCCTCGAGGAGGCTCGCGTTATCCTGCCGGGTTTGCAGCAAAAAGAGGTAGTTCTGAAAGCCTGAAACCAGCTGATCGAGGGACCAGCTCACCAAGCGCTGAAATGGGGCGGTAATTCCAATCACCATTCGATCATAAAACCGATAGTCGCGCGGGGAACGGGTGGAAGTGTCGATCGCGATGATCGGGATGAGGATAAATGAGAAAAGAATGATGTAAAATCGGTATTCTTTGAGATATTTGACCATATCTTGGGCCCTATCGTACGCGATATCGCCCTGTTCATGCAACGAATACAGAAAGGCCGGCCATGTTGGAGTGGATCAGGAAAAAGTTTGGAGTCGCCCTCATCAGCGGAATCATCGGCTTCATCGCCTTCGTTTTTGTTTTTTACGGGATCTTCAGCCCCAAATCGACGCGCGGCTTCCATGAGGGGGCGGTGGCGGGCAAAGTCAACGGGGAGTCCATCTCCATCTCCGAGTTCAACCGGGAGTATGGGCGGCGCATCGAATTCATGAAAGGAATTTTGGGCGCCCAGTTCAGCGAGGAGCAGGCGAAAGCGTTTCGCGTCAAGCAGGCGGTTTTTGATGACCTCGTCCGCCGCAAGCTCATGATTCAAGAGGCTCATAAACGGGATCTGGTGGCCTCCGAGGAGCAAGTACGGGATAAGATCAAGGAAATCCCCGCTTTCGCGAAAAACGGCAAATTCGACTTGGAAACCTACCAAAATTTGTTGCGGGCCAATCAATACACGCCTTCCAGCTTCGAAAAGACAATCCTCGAGGATCTTTCGCAATCGCGTTGGCCTGAGCATTTTAAATCGAGGATGGCCGCTTCGGAGTCGGAATTGAAGCGCCAGTTCGCATTGTCCCAAGATCAGCGGAAGTTGAGATTCGTGCTCCTGACGCATGAATCGGCGCAGAAAAAAATCGCGGTGAGCGAAACCGAGATCCAGGCGTTCTTGAAGGATCCCCAGAAGCTCGAGCAGGCGCGCGGGCGATTCGACTCTCAGAAGGATCAGCGCTTCAAGGGGCAGAAATTTGAGCAAGCGCAAACCACCCTCGCGCGCGAGCTCATCGGCTCGGGCAAGGTCGAGGAAGTACGCAAGATCAACGAATCCTTGGCAAGCCAGGTTGAAAAAGCCCTGACCGCTTCAGCGAGCTCGGATCGCGCGGTGAACGCGCTTTTGAAGCCCTATGACCTCAAAATTCAAACGAGTCCCTGGATCTCCGTCTTGGACGGAGGGTTTATCCCGGGAATCGGGGAGTCCAAGGAGCTCAATCAGGATCTTTTCGCGGCTCGATCACCGATTGATCCTTCACAGGGCGGGAAGGCCAAGAAATATTTTTCAGCCGCGTGGGCGGTGATCGCCGTGGTTTCGGAGACGAAGAAGCCCGACTTCTCGAAATTCGAGGCGGAGCGCCCCAAGCTCGCGCAGCAGATTTCGGATCGGAAATGGAGCGAGTTTTTTGAAGCTTGGCTGAAGCGGCTCATGGCCAAGGCTTCGATCGAGCCAAATCCAGATGTCCTGTCGGAGGGATGAGGGATGCGCATCAAGCGGAGAGAGGCGTGGTGTTGCGTTGTTCTCATTCTTGCGTTGGGGTGTGGGCGGCGTTTAAACCTCGCTGACGGCTGTGGAATCCTCTCTTATGTCCAAGAGACGCCGGGCGCTGAGCTCGAGATCAACGGGCAGACCAGCGCTTGGGGTTCCATCGCCCAATCTTTTCAAGTGACGTCTTCGGCGTCGCTCTCCTCGGTACGGATGAAGCTCCAGAAGTTCGGGACCTTCGCGACCAGCCAGTTCATCATTGCGAGCGTGCATGCGGATAATGCGGGTTCCCCTTCCGCCACAACGCTTTCCAGCGGTCAGGTGGATGTCACCGAAATCGGCTCTTCATCGGCGAGTTTCGTGTTCTTTAAACTTTCGAGCTCCGTCAGTTTGAACGCGAATACGACTTATTGGGTCAAGTTGACCGCGACTTATGGCCAGTCCAGCGCTAATGTCGTCAAGGCTTCGGCCCACGAGGGAGCAGCCAACACCTACGCTGACGGGCTCGCGAAATACGAGCCGTCCGCCTCGCCCGGCACCTGGAGCAACGGGACGATTGGGGCATTGAGGGACCTGGAATTCATTCTGGGGTGTTAGCCTTTTTTTTCGATCGTGATTTGCGCCATTGTTTTTTTAAGTCTTGAGCTTTAGGGGCCCATGCATGGCGCTTCAAGTCCACTTTCCCAAAATCCACCTCAATTCCCTCGCGCGCGAGCAGATTCTTCTGCTTGAGGCGGCTCTGCGGGTCTTGAAGCCCAATTTTTCCCTGCGAATTGAGGATGCGGTGCCAAGGTAATCCGTAACGTTTGGACGAGGAATGCAGTGTCCACACCACTTGCCTCGCGTAGCCGGGATAACCCGCAATTCGCGCGATTTGGCCGTAGCTCGCCACTTTTCCCGGAGGGATAAGAGCGAGGGTGATCACTACGCGTTGGTGAAACTCCGTAGTCCCGCTTTTTTTCAGGAGCCCGGTCAGCCGCGAAAGCCGCTCAGGCGTCATGAACAAAGTCTTTCAGGGCTTGCAAAAAAATTTCGCGTTTTTCGAAGGGCAGGCCATGCCCCGCCTCGGGAACTTCTAAGAAACGGAGCGAGGGGAAGTTTCGGAAGAATTCTTTCTCCTCCTCGAATTCATCTCGGGACCAGACCGTGCTGCGCTCGCCCCGGAGCGCGAGGACGGGAACGCCATGCTCCAAAATTTTTTGGATCCAGGGTCGAAGTTCGGTCCCCTGCGCCTGGTCCAAAGTGCTGAGAAGCGCGTCGCGATCAAAAGGGAATCGCAATTCGCCGTTGGAAGTGATCTCCGCGACCGCCAAGAGATAAAGCGCGATCGAAGGATCAGGGCAGTTTTGATTCATGAAAATCCGCGCGTCCGCCCGGGAAGGGAAGGAAGGAGGGAGAATCTCGAGAAAGCTTCGAAGCGTTTTTCCGAGGCCTCCGCCCGCGAGTCCCGAGAAACCGATGTCAATGAGAACCAGCCCCAGGCACACTTCAGGCTGGAGAAATGCGGCTGCGCAAGCCGAGCGCGCTCCCATCGAATGGCCCGCGAAAAAAGCGGGCACGAGCGTGTTTTTATCGAGCGTCTCCAGGAGGTCCTTCCCGTAGTCGAGCGGCCCAAAGCGAGTCTCGGCTGCCGCTTTGCTTTTCCCATGCCCTCGCTGGTCGGGCGCGATCACTTGAAACTCCGTCTCCAAATGAGCGGCGATCGGGCGCCAAAGCGAGCCCGTTCCGCCGAGCCCATGCAGGAGAACGATACGACGGCGCGGATCCGTTGGGGGTTGCCCCCAGCTTTGAAAAGCGAGGATCATGTCGGCTCCAAGCCCAGGACATGCCTTTTCAGGAGAGGCGCGGTTTTTGAGCTTTGAAAGTCGCTCATCGTCATCAGCTGATCCGGCGAACCGCTGGCGAGCAGCGTGCCTCCTTGAGTTCCACCCCCCGGGCCCAAATCAATGACCCAATCCGCTTGCGCGATCACGTCGAGATGGTGCTCGATCAAAATAACGCTATGGCCGGCGTCGACGAGATCCTGCATCACTCGCAGCAACTTGCGAATATCTTCGAGGTGCAGCCCCGTGGTGGGTTCATCAAAGATATAAAGGAGGTTCGAGAGCGAGGAATCCTCGAGGACGCCCGCGATTTTGAGTCGCTGGGCCTCACCTCCTGAAAGCTGGGTGGAAGATTGTCCGAGTTGGAGATAGCCCAGGCCCACGTCCCTCAGAATGGAGAGCTTTCGCCTGAGCGAGGGCAAGTCATGAAAAAGTTCAAACGCCTCATCGATCGTCGTTCGCAAGAGCAGGTCGCTCACGTTTTTTCCGCGATACTCCACCTCGAGGATCGACTTCTTGAAGCGCCTGCCCTGGCACTCCTCGCAGGGGAGCTTCATCTCAGCCATGAAATGCATGTCGAGCGTGATTTCTCCCTCGCCCTTGCAGACGGGGCATCGGCCTCCGTCGACATTGAAGGAGAAATGCTGCGGTGAATAGCCTCTCCTGAGCGAAAGGGGGAGTTGGGCGTAGAGGCGGCGGATATCCTCCCACGCCTTGAGATAAGTGGCGGGGTTGGAGCGGGAGGATTTTCCGATCGGCGTTTGATCGAGCAGCACCACGCCGTGGAGATGCTCGGCCCCGTAGAGGCGTTCGTATTTGCCGGGCTCTTCGGCAGTCCGGTAAAAGTGGCGCGAAAGGGCTTGATAGAGAGTCTTATGGACAAGCGTGCTTTTCCCGGAACCCGAAACCCCGGTGACGACCACCATCCTTCTCAAAGGGAATTCCACGGTAAGGTTTTTGAGATTATTTTCGCGACATCCCACCAGTCGAAGCTGATGTTCCGCAGGGGGTCTGCGCGGGTGCTCTGAGGCGAGCCGAAAATCCCCTCCCAAGTACTTGCCCGTGATGGAAGCTGGGGTGTTGACGACGGTCTGAGCGGTGCCTTGAGCCATGAGCGCCCCGCCTTTTTTCCCCGCCGCGGGACCGAGTTCCACGATCCAATCCGCCGCTCGCATCACTTCCAAGTCATGCTCCACGATGACCACCGTGTTGCCCTGATCGCGAAGCCGCTTCAGCACCCCGATGAGCTGCTCGGTGTCCGCCGCATGAAGCCCGATGGACGGCTCATCGAGGATGTAAAGCGTTCCACAGAGGCCGTTCCCCAGCTGCGTCGCGAGGTTGATGCGCTGAAACTCCCCGCCTGAGAGCGTTTTCGTGAGCCGGGAAAGGGTGAGGTACCCCACGCCGACTTCTTGGAGTAGATGCAGCCTTCGCTCGACTTGCGCGAAAGCTTCGCGCGAGATTTTTTTTTGCCGGGCGTTGAGATTCAAGGATTGGACCCAGTTCAGCGCGTCTTGGATCGAGCGCTGAAGCACGTCGTGGATCGAGGCATCCTGAATTTTGACCGCCAGCGCCTCGGGTTGCAGGCGGGAGCCTTTGCAGCCCGAGCAGATCGTCTGATTTTGATATCGACGGATGAAGACCCGCACATGGAGCTTGTATTTCTTGCGCTTGAGCTCCTCAAAGCAGCCGAAGATGCCCTGGAATTTTTTATCCTGACCGTCCCCTTCCCAGATCAGTTTTTTTTGGGCGGGATTGAGCTCGACGTAGCGTTTTCCGATCGAGATCCCGTGGTGCTCGCAAAATCGAAACAGCGCGTCTTGCCAGTGAGAGAGCGAGGGCTTGGAGAGCGGGTCGATCGCGCCATTCTTCAGGGTTTTGGAAGGGTCGGGAATGATGAGGGACTCATCGAGATCCAGGGTGAATCCAAAGCCGCTGCACTGAGGGCAGGCTCCGAGAGGATTATTGAAGGAGAAGAGCTGAGGCTCGGGCTTGCGATGCTCGCGGCCGCACGTGGTGCACGCGAAACGCTGGTCAAAGGCGTGCCACTCCTGAGCGTGGGGCGCATCCAGGTCGCAGAACACCATTCGCCCCGCCCCGATCGCAAGCGCCTGATCGATGGAGTCCAGGAGCCTCGCGCGGGCATCCTCATCGGGTGCGGCGCTCATCTTCAGCCGATCCACGACGATGAAGAGCTCATCCAGTTCCACGTCGCCCGGCAGCGGTTCTTCGAGCTCGAGCACTTCAATCGAACGGGCGTGTTTGCGGAGGACCCTCTGGAAGCCTTGTTCCTTGAGCAGTCCGACAAAACCTTCGAGCCACCCTTTTTTTGGGTTTTGCTTCTTTGGTTTTCCTTTGGTTTTTTTTGGGGAAGCCGAAGCGGGCGCGACGCCCGCGGCGGGGGCTACGATCCACGCTTTTCGGCCGGGGAGCCATTGAAGCGCCCATTCGAGGAGCAGCGCGGAGTCGAGCTTCTTGACCTCGGCGCCGCAATCCACGCAAAAGGTCTGGCCGGCGCGGGCGAAGAGGATGCGCAAGTAATCCACGATCTCGGTCTGCGTCGCGACGGTGCTGCGGGAGTTGAGGACGTGGTTTTTTTGCTCGAGCGCGATGGCAGGCGGGAGATTGGTGATGGAGTCGATGTCCGGCCGGGGCATTTTCTCCAGGAATTGGCGCGTGTAGGTCGAAAGGCTTTCGATGTAGCGGCGCTGACCCTCGGCGTAGAGCGTCTCAAAGGCGAGCGAACTCTTGCCGCTGCCGGAAAGCCCCGTGATGACGGAGAGCCGCCGAGCGGGAATCGTGACCGAGATGTTTTTTAAATTATTTTGCCGGGCGCCAGTGATGAGGATCGAAGCAGGAATCATGGGAGGGTTTTACCGGATCCTGTCATATTGTGCACTCAAGTGAAAAAAACTTAGTCAAATCAAAGTGGTAGCGATTTGGCACCACTTCTGTTTGCGTCGGAAGAGATCGCAGCGAATCCGAGGGATTGGATTATTATCTATAAAAAGTGTAATGTGGCTCGCGCCTTGCTTCATGGGCGTCGGGCTGACGGGCAGCCCACGATGGCCAAGCAGGCCGATGGGAGTTTCGGGTGAAAAATTTAAAAGTTTTAGCGCTGATCGGGATGGGGCTGGTTTCAGGGATCGGGCTTGCTCACGCCGGTCTTCCTACTCAGAGGATCAGCCAAGACCCCGCTTTGCAGCAGGATCTCTCGGAGATCCGCATCCGCAAGCAAAAACGCCTGGATGTGGACGCTGAGCTCGGCCGCTTGACAGCGCTTGAGCGCCGCTATCGCGAACCGCTGCCTTCGCTTACTTCGTTACGCTCGCAGCGACTCCGTGCGCCCATGAAGCGCGTGGAGAGCCGCAGCTATTCCAGGCAGAGATTGATTCAGACGCGTCGGTGAGGCTTACTGCAACCCCCGCTCCGGGTCCTTAAAAATCCTCTCCAGTTCTTTTGCCATTTTCCCCGCATACACGCCGTCCATGAGACGGTGATCGAAAGTGATGCCGAGCTTCAGCATGCGTCCGACTTCAATTTTTCCCTGACGGACCACGGGGGTTTCACGCGCGGAACCGACCGCGATCAAGAGCGGAACGCGTGAGTAAGCGAGCAGGGGAGCGAAGCCCAGATCCAGCCCCAACGAACCGACATTCGTGATCATGGCGCTCCCAAACGCATCTCGAGGGCTGCCGAGGAGCGGGCTCCAGCGATTGAGCGTATAAAGGAAGAACGAGGTCAGCGAAAGCACCGCGTGCATGAAAAGCCCGGGGATCCAGCGCATCGTGTTTTTCACGCGCTTAAACTCAGGATCGCCGGCCGTCCGAATTGAATCCACGCGCCCGCTCATCTCCTGAGCGATCTCGATGATGCTCTTGCGATCCACCTCCCTCAGAGTTGTGCCCGAGAGATCGCGACCCTCCGCATCGGAGGCGACCTGAAAGAACAAATCCACTCGCTTGCGGGGGTAGAGCTTTCCCCAGCGAAGGACGCAATTGATGGAAGGATATCGCGCGATCGCCATCGCTACGGCTTTTCCCACGAAGTGGGTGAGGGTGAGCCGCACCTCTGTTTTTTCGCGAAGCTTCTCGAGATAATTGAGCGCCGGCTCGATATCGAATTCCAACACCCCGTACACGCTGGGATCGGCGGTGGTTCGCCAGGTGCCGAGCGCAATTTTTCGCCAGGCTGAAAGACGGAGCGGAGGACCGAGCTCGATATTTTTTTTGAATCCCATCATTTCAAGCCCTCGATTCCTCGAGATCCTACGTTACTTGAAATCCTGCGGGGATCAAGGAGGGTTCGATTTATCGGGCGGCCCCGCCGCCCGGGGAGGAGGACTGCCGGAGTCCGGCCTTGGCGCCGCGTTCGTTGATGCTCGCGGTTTTTGACTCGAAGTCTTTTTTGCTGAGTCTTTTTGAAACTCGAACGAAGAGGTCGTCAGAAGCCCCTTCCATCCTGAAATAATCAGCGGGGTCCTGGCTCAAGAGCGTTTTTTGGGAAGTGGCGGCGTTCTGAATTGACGTTCCCCATTGAAGCGCGGTGACCCCCGCGCCTCCGCCCGTTTCGCCTCCCGAGGTTCCTCCTCCCAAAAGCGAATTCAAAGAATCCCAGGGGGATTTGGAATTTTTGGATCCGCCCGCTTTCCCGCCTCCCGCGGAATAGCCTGAGCCGTCGACTCCTTCGCCATTCGCCTGGGCTGAACCCCCTGCAGAAGGGCTGCCAGCGCCGGCTTCGGAGTTGGATGAGGTCAAAAGCGAGTCACTGGGCTGAAAGCCCAGGCCTCCGCCCGCATTTGCGGCGGAGGCGGTCGTGTTTTTCCCGTGCGTGATGCTTCCTGAGTTTCCAAGATAAGAATTGGCGTGCCCAAACTCGGCTTCGCCTTGTTGGATCGTGCTGGATCCCGCGTCGGCCGCACCCTGAGCCCCGGGCAATCCCGCGATGCCCGCCCCCGGGATTTCAAAGGGGCGCTGCAGCTGACTGTAGTCGGTTTGCACGTTGGATTCGCAACTCCAAAGGCCGATTGCCAAAACGGCGCTCGTAAGAGCGAACTTTGAGAAGTGGCGGCGCTGATGCCCATCCCTCCGCATGGCTAATTACTCCCTCGGCACGACTGAGCTCCCGTGGGTTGGGAAGGCCAGTAGGAAGAAAACCTCTTGCGGTATTCGGCGGCGACACCTCTTTGGTAGCATTGATTCACGCACACGGCGATTCGCTCATTGATGCCGCCCCCGCCCGAGCCGGTGCCAAGTTGCTGGTCGTAGCAGCTGGTCAGGAGCGCCTCAGCTTGATTCGAGCCGGGCGGGATTTTGGCGAGGCAAGCGGTCAGGGTGCTCTGCTGACAGGATGTGCCGCAGCTTTCTCCTGCCTTTTGCGAGCATTCGCGTTGGCAATCGGGAATTTTCGCTTCGATCACTGATTTGATCAGCTGATCCCGAGCGGTCGGAGTTCCCACGGCGCTCGTGACCGATTGCCCCGATTGCTGGATGATCTCGCATTCCACAAGGCGGATGAACGCCGTTTCTAAGTCAGTCCGCGTGGAAGCGAGCTTCAGCGCGCTCATTCGAAGCGGACCCAGTTCTTGGCCCTCGGAGCTCGGATTGAAGGTGTTCGCGTAATTCAAGATGTCGCTGATGTTGGGATGGGCTTGGATCTGCTCCACCAGGAGTTTCCGCTGCTGAGTGGAGAAGGCGTTGAAGTCGCGCGCGTTCGCCGAGCAAACGCTGTCCTCGCCGAGAATGGGGCGCACGGTGATTTTTTTCGAGGCTTTGATTTCGCTGAGCGCCTGCTCCCAATAGCATCCGAGCGCCGCCAAGATCGAGGCGTTGCGGTAGCTGTCCTCCCGCGCGCCGCGCGTCGCATCGGAGCGGGCGGTGACGCGTACGTCCACTTTTCCGGTGAGGGAGACTTTGATTTTCACGTCAAAATCGATGGGAGCCCCGCAAGATTCGCCCAGGTTATTGCGAGCCTCTTCAGCGCTCGGGCAAAAAGGACCCGTGACTAGGCAACAGAGCGGTTTGGGATAGGACTTCTGGGGGATTTCGATCCGAGGGGAATAATCGAAGCCTTGATAATAAGACTGCGTTTGTTTTTGAAGGCGCTGCTTCAGCTGATCTTCGAGTGAAGCGAGGTATTCCGCGCAAGCGTGAAGGCCCGTCTTTGAATCAGCGCCTTTCGCAATGGTGTTTGAGCAGGGGGCGATAGCCTCGATGGGCGCGGAGGCGCTTCGGGCCTCCACTCCAAAGATCGAAAAAAAAAGGAAGGTAAACAGCAAGGGCTTCATGTTCTTTTAGTTTAAGAGGAAAGACATTATTTGACAATAACGATAGGTTTAAAGAAAATCAGAGGATCATGCAGGATTTTGAGTTCTCAGCCTCTCTGAACCAAGCGAGTCAAGCGTCTCTCAGGACACGGGTTCACTCTCTTTTGAAAACTGCCGTAATCCTGGTAGGGGTTCTGGGAATTGCCGCTTCTGGGAGCGCCGCCGAGCGCTCGACGCAGCTCCAATCCGAGTTGACCCGCGCGCATCGCGAGTATTACGAGGCTTCAAAATCCGCGCCCAAAGCGGGGGACTCTCGAGCGCTTTACGATAAAATCGTCGTGCCCGTCGAAAAAAAAATGCATGAGGCGCTCGAGCAGGAGAGTCGCTCTGTGCTCCAAAAAAATCAGCAAAGTGAACCTCGGCTTCAAAGCTCTTTTCAAGGGACATCGCCCGCAGTCTCGCGCGCCGTGGGCCCTTCGAAAGTTCGAGCGGGAGGGGATCGCGATTTCGGCCCCCGGGGTCAAGAGGGCATTGGGGTGGACCCCAAAGCGGTTCCTCAGGAGGTCGTCTTTCCCGGGGCGGCGCCGAAAAAACCTTCCCACGCCCGCTGATTTGCATTACATCTTTCTTCCATATGACTTCCAAAGCATCGCCGTCCAAAGTGAAATTCCCTGAACTCGCCAACCCAGGAGCCCTCAAAATCGAGTGGGCGGAAAGCCGCATGCCCGTGATGATGCAGCTCCGCGAGGAAGCCCAAAAAACTCAGCCCCTGCGTGGAATGCGGATCGCCGGCTCCCTGCACGTCACCAAAGAGACCGCGGTGCTGATCCGCACGCTCAAGGCGGCGGGCGCGGAGATCGCGTGGTCGGGGTGCAACCCGCTTTCGACCCAAGACGACATCGCCGCGGCGTTGGCCAAAGAGGTTTCGATCTACGCGTGGCACGGCATGAATCGCGATGAGTTTTACTGGGCGATCGAGCGCACGCTGGATTTTGAGCCGACCCTCACGCTCGATGACGGCGCGGATTTGATTTTCACGGTGCATTCCAAATACCCCCAGCTCATCCGCAACATCCACGGCGGCACCGAAGAAACGACGACCGGCGTTCATCGGCTTCGCGCGATGGCGCGCGACGGGGCGCTCAAGTACCCCGTGATCGCGATCAATGACGCCGAAACCAAATGGGATTTCGACAACGTTTATGGCACTGGCCAGAGCTCGATCGACGGGATCGTGCGCGCAACCAACGTGCTTTTGGGCGGAAAAGTCTTTGTGGTCGCGGGCTACGGCCATTGCGGCAAGGGCTGCGCGATGCGCGCCCGCGGGATGGGTGCCCGCGTGGTCGTGACCGAAGTGAAGCCCACGGCGGCGCTCAAGGCGATCCTCGAGGGTTTCGAAGTCATGACGATGGATGAGGCCGCGAAGATCGGCGACATCTTCATCACCGCGACGGGCATGAAGGACGTGATCGTCGAGCGTCATTTCAAGACCATGAAGGATGGGGCGATCGTGAGCAACACCGGCCATTACGACTGCGAGCTCAACTTGGGGCAGCTCGGCAAACTCGCGAGCCGAGTCCGCGAGATTCGCCCAAACAATGAGGAATACCTCATGCCCGATGGCCGAAAGATTTTCGTACTCGCTCAAGGGCGTTTGGTGAACTTGGCCGCCGCTGAAGGGCATCCTTCCGAAGTGATGGACATGTCGTTCGCCAACCAGTTCAAGGGCATGGTGCGGCTCGCGAAAGAGGGGAAGACGATGAAGCCCATCGTCTACGATATCGATCCCGCGCAGGATCAAGAGATCGCGATGATCAAGCTCAAAGCGATGGGTTCGGGCTTGGATGTTTTGACGCCTGAGCAGATCAAGTACGCGGACGACTATTCAGCCGGGACTTGAGCCATGGCGCTGACGACCACGCCAGCAGGGGAGTTAGGCGCGCCTTTGCCGCCGTTCTCGCTTCGAGGCGTGGATGGCAAGACTTATAGCGATCAGTCGTTTAAAAACGCACCGGCACTGGTCATCGTCTTCATGTGCAACCATTGCCCCTATGTGATCGCGGTTCAGTCGCGCATCAACGCGCTTGCGAAGGAGTACATGGACCGCGGCGTGGCGCTGATCGGGATCAACTCCAACGATTCGGTGCGCTACCCGGATGATGATTTCGAGGCGATGAAAAAACGCGCGGAAGAGCAGGGATATGCATTTCCCTATCTCTGGGACGAATCGCAAAAAACAGCGAAAGATTTTGGCGCGGTTTGCACACCGGATTTCTTTGTTTATGATTCCCGGCAGCAGCTTAGATACCGCGGGCGCCTGGATGATTCGTGGAAGGATGAATCCCTCGTCAAGCAGCGGGATCTCGCTCAGGCATTGGATGGGCTCCTGGCGGGCAGGGCGCTTTCATCCGATCAGAAGCCCTCGATGGGCTGCAGTATCAAGTGGAAATAGAGCTTTCAAGTCATCAGTGATGATCGGATTAACCCACTAAAAACAAAGGATTATCCATATAATTGACTAATTAAGTCATTAATTATAAACTGAAACTGATCCTTTATTGTTGTTTTAGGCGGTACGTATGTGGATGGTCCGACTCCATTTTTTTCTTCCACTTTTATTGCTTTTTGCCTCGTGTAAAACAGAGGTCAAAGGCCCTCTGGGAAGCACTTCTTCCTCATCCGCCTCAAGCGTCAGTCTCAGCACTGGCTCGCCCGCTGGGCCAGCCAACATTCTCTCAGGGCTTGAAGCTTGGGATGCGAATCTCAATCAACTCGTGGGAACAATGCCGGATCAAGGCAGCTTGGACGCAAGCGCCACTTTTCCCGGCGCTGGATACTACAGCGGGATCCACAGCGTGCCTTCCGCATCCTCAATCGCGAGCGGGACCACCATCCTCGGAGTGAGCGGAAGCGCGAAAGTGGAATTCTACCAGCAGATGAATTCCAACGCGCTTCGGAGCGGCGGAGCTCCTACCGTGCCCAACTACGTCGGGCCGGATTCTTCGCTAGCGATCACTTTGGAAGATGAAACCCGAACCTATGCCGGTAGTGGCGCAACGCCTGATCTTCCGAATGCCCCGGGCACCCTCTACCGCGAAGTCCCGGATGAGACTCAGGATGACGAGGGTTATTTGGGGACCAACGCCATTTATTCGACTCGCCCTTCAGTGGATTGCGGGACGAGCGGGAGCGTGGGTGCCCGCATCGCTGACTGCGCGACTAAAAACCCGTCCCTTTCGGATCCGGTTTCGACCTGGGGTGGGGCGAGTTATGGCAACAGCGGGGAGGGCACCTGGAAGCTCGTCTCCCGGGATGGCGCCAACAAAGAAGTTTGGATGGATCTTCGCACGAATCTTCTGTGGAGCTCTAAAGTCGCGGCCGGCATCAATTGGTGTCAAGCGGCCGGAGTGACGACCAACAACTTGGTGACGTTTTCGCAAGCTTACAATACGGCAGCCGGTACGCCCATGACGGGAAATGGCAAGATCAGCGCGATCTCCGGAGGCGATTCATCCTGGCCTGAAACCCTGACGATCACTTTCACCAACGCCACCACGCTGGGGATCACCAGCAGCGCCGGTGCGGTTCCCGGAAGTTGCGTCACGGGGGGAAGCTGGGTCGGCGCCCTGGGGGGTGTGGGGACTTCGACGACTTACACGCGAGCCGGCGTCTGCAGTTTCACGATCACTGCGGGCGCAACGCCTTTTGCGGCGGGCGATAAATTTATTCTCAAAAGCGTCTATGGACCCACACTGAGCTGCACAGCAGGGGCGGCAGCGGCGTTGCAACCCGCAAGCCCCATCAGCTATTGCGCCGAAGCTGCGGGACTCAACCCGGGAGGCGCTGAGACTTGGGCGCCCGGGGGTTATGTCTCTGCAAAGGGGGGCATGGGTGCGCAGGCCACCGACAAAGTGCGATGGAGGCTGCCCACGATCCACGATTACGAGCAGGCGGAGCTCAATGGGATTCGCATGGTGATGCCGGATATGGGAGCGTCAGGTTCAAATCGCCCTGTGCCGGATGGCTCGATCGGGGGAGGCACCGAATGGGCGGCGAACGTAGTATCGTCAAGCCGCGATAGCTCCTGGGCTTATGTGAGCGATAATGGCCGCGTGACCAATAGCGGGCGAGGCAATGGCTACATCGTCCGCTGCGTGGGGAGATGAGGCGTCGGCCCTCCAGCCTGCGCTTTCCTTGGGCTGTCTAAAAACAGCGCATCTGAGCACTGAATCGGCTTTATTCACTGGAGTATTCCTCGTATTCCATTTCGGCTTTAAAAAATTCAATAACTTAGGTAAGGGTTTGGCCTGCTCTCGCTGGCTTAGGGATTGCTTTACGCGATCACGGCCAAAAGAGGCTCACTAAATTTTAGATACAAGGAATTTGTCATGAAAAAGTTAATTGGAATCGCCATTTTAACCTCAATCGCTTCTGCTCAAGCCGCTCCAGCCCCCGCCAAAAGAGTGGAGGCTCAGCAACAATCGATGGCAAGCGCGCAGTCTGACGCCTCAGCTGAGCCGCGCAAAAGCATTGGCTTGGATCTTCATGCTGGCCTCAGTTTAGCGCGGCTTCACGGGGATTCTCAGGGGGTCACGATCGATAATAAAGTGGGTATTTCCGCCGGTATCGGCTATGAACTTCCAATCACTCGGGCTTTTTCTTTTCATCCAGAAGTCAATTACGTGCAGAAGGGGTTTTCTACGGTCGTAAAAGATCAGCCCCTTTTTGACGGCTCAAAAGGGGATGCGACGACCTCTCTCGTTTTGGATTATGTCGAGCTCCCTCTTTTGCTCGTCGCACAGCTTCCTGATTTGAGTTTCCGTCCTCGGTTGATGGCTGGGCCTTATGTGGGCACGTTGGTATCCAAAAAAGCGAAGTCAGAGGCGACGACTCGACAAGGGTTGAAACAAGCCACTGAAATCGATTTGGATTCAAATGAGCTCAGAGGCCTTGATTATGGCTTCCAATTCGGCGCCGGAGCGGATTTCAAAGTCAGCGACAGCAATTCCTTACTGGCCGATTTTCGGTATGAATTGGGTCTCGCAGATATCGCAAAGGCGGCCGACAGCGTCGTAAAAAATCGCGTGATGATCCTGACCTTGGGCTTCAGGCTCTAAGTTCAGTGATGAACCGTGCCGGCGGGGGCTGATGCAAGAGTTAGCTCAGCGAGGCTGAGCTGCGCTCGCTGCCGGTCCTCAGGGGCGACGTACAGACGGATGATTTTGCGGCTTTCACGGTAATTCTCAAAAAGATCGGTGCACTTCTCCAGCGGGATGAATCGAACGGGATCTAGGCCGTTTTCATACTGCACAAAAAGGGGGGAGGCGCCGGATTGCTGCCCCTGCTTGGAGAGGGCGCTGGTTGAAGTGGTGACCAAGCTTCGCACACCAGCTTCCTCGAGCTGGCGCTCGGCCTGCTTGAGCCGTTCTTCGGGGGCGGTCATCAGAGGGATGGCCGATAACCCCGGATGCAGCTCCATGAGCAGGCGGTAAGGGCGCTTCTCAATGATTCGGCGGGCCCAGGGATTCTGGGTCTGAGCCAGGTGATTGAAGAGGTGAAAATCATCGCATTCCGCGTAGCGCTCGATGTCCGAGGGGAGGGCATAAGAGCAATCCAGGCTCGAAAAATAGCGGGAAAGCATCTCGTCGTAGATCACGCTCTTGGAATGAAAATACACCATCAGGAACATGTGGAATCGCGAAAGCAGAAAATCCTCGAACGCGTAAATCGCCCGGTGCTTGAGGCCGAGGTATGCCTTGCCGTCCACCGCATGCCAGCTGAGGTTTCGGATCAACCAGTGGCTATCGAACTGACCGTAACTCACACCGGCGTGAAAGCTGTCGCGGCGGAGGTAATCCATGCGATCGGCATCCATCTCGCTGGAGATGATTTGGCGGAGCAGGGGAAGAAAATCGATTTTTCGGCCTTCGTGAATCTCCATGAAAAAATCATCGATCGGCGCGTCCTCCCGCTGCGGGGTGAGAAGCGCCGCGACCTGCTGGGGTTTGAACCCCCGGGGTGCGCCCACCCGTTCTAAGATTGGGGTGAGGCTGGAGTCCAGGATGATTTTGAGGGTGTAATCCTCATGATGAGCGCGTCGGTCGACGGGAGCGGTTTGACCCGGCACTGCGAGCGCCTGGAGGGCGGGCATGGCGAATTCCGTCGTATGCGAGAGCGGCCCATGTCCCACGTCATGCAAAAGCGCCGCGATGCGAACGATGGGTTTGAATCGATCCAATGATTTCCGGGAAGAAAAGAGAGTGTCGCAAACTTGGGAGGCGACTTGCAGGGCGCCTAAGCTGTGGACGTAACGATTGTGGGAAGCGCTGGGAAAGGCGAGTTCGGCGAAACCAAGTTGTTTAATATTTCGGAGGCGTTGAAAAAATCGGGAGTCAATGATGGCGACTTCATCGCGATCAAGGACGATTGAGCCGTGAATGGAGTCCCGGATTTCCATGGTTAAAATAAAAAAAGGGGGATGCCCGCGATGGGGCACCCCCCTTTTTTAAGAAGCAGAATTACTCTTCAGATTCGTCCGCGCCGGCCACGGATGCATCATCTTCGTCGTAATTGGAAACGCTGTGGCTGCTGTAAGAGCCGAAGGTCGATCCCATCGCTCCGCCGGCCATTCCTCCTGCGAAACCCCCGAGCGCGGAGCCCAGGGTCGATGAAGTCGCTTCATTCGAAGGTGAAAGCGCGGGACGTGCAGCGGGCTTAGTGAGCCGCGTCGCGCTCAATGCGGGCTTGCGGACCGTGGCTTTCGCTTTGCGAGGGGCCGCTTTTTTAGCTGTTTTTTTCTTCGCCGCTTTCGCTTTTGGCTTGGTTTTTTTAGCGGCTTTTTTCTTCACCGTTTTTTTGGCCGCTTTTTTGCGTCCTTTCGCTGCTGTTTTCTTTTTGGCTTTAGAAGCTTTCTTTTTTTTCTTAGGCATAAATTCTCCCCATAAAAATGGCTCAATGAGATGGTAGAAATTAGTCACACCTCATTCCCCAATGCAAGCATAATTCAACGGCTCTTCTTCTCTTTTTAATGTTTGATATTCTCAAGATCCGCTTGGGATTCAGCGTCTTGGGGGAGCTCATTGGTCCAAAGATCCCGGCCTCCGTTGGGGCTTTGTTTCCGCTTGAGGAGCGAGTCAAAAGAGACGAATTTCACGCTATATCCCACTCGGCCCATCGATCGAGCTCTTTGATCGGGAACCCGATTCCAAGAGGTTTTGAAGGCGGGGGCTTCCCTCATCATAAGGGCGGGATCCAAGTTGATGGGCTGCCCGAGCAGCGAAGCTCCCGTCGCCGTGTAGGGGTCTTGTCCATAGACGAAGGGGTTCGCCAAGCGGACAAACCGGATCCCTTCGCCGTTTTCACCTCGTCCTTGTTCCACCGCCCCGAGGTATCGAATCAGCTCATTTTGAATCGCTTCTTTGAGCCTCAGAGTCGCTGTGGGATCGGGATCAGGGAGGATGGGCCTTCCGGGGACTTGATCGGGTCGAAAGAGCGCATCAATCTCGTCTTTAAGGCTCTGGCGAACTTCATTTTGAGTTTCCGCGGTATAGACCGGGGCCAAAATCGCGGCCACTTGGTTCGTGTCGAAGTATTTCATGAACATATCCGGACCGATTTCATTCATGATGTTGAACCGGGTGCCCTCCCAAGGATTGGGCACCATCGCGGTTTGATAGGATCGTTCGAGCTCGGACATCTGAATCACGCGATCCGCCCCCGCGGTTTGAAGGGACTGGAAGAAGGTTCCAATGACGAAGTTGTTGTCCCATCCTTTCCCTCGTGACAGCTGGGCCTCGTCGGTTGAAACGGGAAGATTCGGGACCTTTCTGAACAGATCCGCGGCATTGAAACCATCGGGCAGGAAATTATCTTGAATGTTGGGTTGCCCGTCATAAGTCAAAAGCCCTTGGAGCTCCGACTTGGGCGGTCCAATGCGGCTTCCGAACGGCTGAGCGGCCGCATAGGCTTTGAGGTCCAGGTCCCCGAAGGGCGAGAAGAGGATTTTCGCCTTCGCGCTCATGCGGACGGCGTAATAAGTCATGATCTTGGGATCTTTGGCCACTCCCAGCGGAACGGCCCTCGCTCGGATGGGCGCGAGCTTCACGAGACAGTCGCTGCTGGTGCCCAGGGTTCCTCCTGCGCGCAGTTCATAAAATTGGGCGTAGGCGTCGAAGCTTTCTTTGATGTCCTCCAAGGCCAGGAGGTTGGATCCGCTGCTGCCGGGAGGCAAAAGCTCATCCATCGTGATGCTCTCGGCGGGAAAAGCGTGATTCCCCAGCGTGTAGTATGCCGAAAGAAACGCTTGAAGCGGCCTCTCATAGGCGGGGTTTCCTGTCCTCGCCAGGGTGTCAGCCTGAGTTTTGCTGAGCCCTCGGTAAGGTTTCTCATTGATGAAATTCGTCACGGAAGAAATGCGCCTTCGTAAAAGCAAGTTTTTGGGGATCAGGCCCAATCCCTGGGTGATGCCCCGGATCACCGCCAGGATATTCGCTTGAGCGGCTGAGAGGGAGGAAGTCGAGCTGGTCAGGCTCGAGAGGTCGGGATCCGTGTTGTAGAGCCAGAACATGAGAATTTGAATGTTGGTTTGAGCGATGCTGCTGCAGTTTCGCTGACGGAGCTTCTCAAGCTCTTTGAGTTGGATATTGAGGATCTGGTTGATCGGATCGCCGAAAGCGGGAGGGGCGACCTCGATTTTCTTCAAGTCCCTCACTTGGCAATAGTTGTCGCGCGCCGAGAAAATAATGCAAACCACGGGTACCCCGAATTGCGTGTTGAGATCCGGCCCCCATTGACGCGCTTGGGTCGGTCCTCCCGGGGTGAGCGGATTGGTTTGCTGGGCCATATTCCCCAAGACGTAGTAGCGGAAGAGGAACTTCTTATACTGCCGCCTCATCTCATAGTTGAGGTAGGAGATGGTGTTGAGTTGTCGCGCCTGGGTTGCCGCCCCTGCGTAGGCCGCCAGGTCAGCGGCATTTTGGAGGTTGATCTTCGCGTTGACGAGCATGCCCGTATTGATCACGAAGGCGAAAAAAAGCACGAAGGTCAAGGCCATGACGCCGATCATGATCGAGGCCTGGCCGGAGCGGTCTTGGAGGCGGTGTTTTCTGGAACGCGGGGGGGCTGAATTCATGCTTCAAAGAGGATTGTCCCAAAGTTAGAGGGATGTGTCCAATTGCTTCAGTATCAGGGATGGGCATGAGGTGGCAGGTCGGAGTTTTTCGAAGTAGACTCATGGACGCTTTTGAAATATTAGCCGTTTCAATGGGTATTTTCCATAATTTTATAGCGCGTCAGCTCGCGAAGCCTCGAGGTTGGTTTGGCCGATTTTACATGGCTGATCGGCTTAATCGCATCAATGCTCGGATGAATGAGGTCACTCTGAAGCATTTAAATCCCAAGCCAGGTGATCGAATCTTGGAAGTCGGTTTTGGGGGAGGGCAGTTATTGGAAAAAATTCTCTCGCAATCCAACGCGCCTTTAGTAGCTGGCATCGATTTATCGGCTGAAATGGTGAGTGTAGTTGGAAAACGACTGCGCTCCTTCGTTTCCAGTGGATTACTCGAGCTGAAGCAGGGAGATATCGAGACTTTACCTGAGTCAGACCAGGCATTCACCAAGGTGTGCACGGTGAACACACTTTATTTCTGGGAAAGACCGGAGCGCGCTCTTGCAGAGCTTTCTCGGGTCTTGGTTCCCAATGGGATGTTAGTTCTGTGTTTCAATTCAAAAGAGGACTTGGGGCGTCGTTTCAATCTCGAGCACGGATTCAGGCTTTATGAAGTCTCTGAGGTTCAAGATTTATTGGTCGTGGCGGGATTCGTTCAGCTGAAGGTTTCTACTGTGGATGATTTGGATGGAAGCCCGTTTTATTGCGTGACTGCTTTTAAGTCCTAATCCACGCGATGGCGCGCGCGACCCAGTTTTTCTTGCCGTGCGACGCGCAGATCGGAAACGGGCAGGGGGTGTCTGGGCCTGGAAATTCCCGGCACATCGCGGGGCGGGTTTCATAGATTCCGCAGTTGCCGTCTGCTCCCAGATGTTTACAGGTATAAAGCCACTCCCCCTTGAGGGGCTTGATCGGAATCAGCATGGGAGCGATCAGGTGCACATCGGGAATTTGGGAGTTGGCCGGGTCCTTCTGCCAAAGCCGGTAGTCCTCCCAAATTTCATCGAGGCTCTTCTCCAAGGCGAAGCCCCGGCAACAGTGCCCTGAGCAGCGGGGGCGCCCCCCCATCGTATCGATCGATTGATCCACTGGATCTGCTTCCCCCTTGCGCCGTGAGTGGGCTCTACGGTAAACCTTAAAGAGCCCATGTCATCCTCTCTGGAAACCGACGAAAAATCACGCGATTTGTCCCAAGCGTCCCCTGACGTGTCTACGGATGAAGCGCTGAGTCAATTGCTGGAGCCCGTGCGCCCGCTTTTGCCCTCGCGCGCCGCTCAGATCGCTCCGAGTAAAAAGCCGGAATGGCTTAAGATTCAACCCCCCGCGGGCGAACGCTATCAGCATCTCAAAGGCTTATTGAAAGAACAAAAACTCAACACCGTTTGTCAGGAAGCGCGTTGCCCCAACGTCGCGGAATGCTGGTCCGGCGGGACGGCGACTGTGATGCTCGGGGGTGAGATTTGCACGCGTGCCTGTCGGTTCTGCGCGGTCAAGACGGCGCGCAGGCCGCCGCCTTTGGATGCAGGGGAGCCGCTTCGCGTGGCGTCGAGCATCGCGGAGCTCGGGCTCAAGTACGTGGTGCTGACTTCGGTGGATCGAGATGATCTTCTCGATGGGGGCGCGGCTCATTTTGCTGAAACGATTCAAGAGATCAAAAAGCGAGATCCCCGCATCTTGGTGGAAGCGCTGGTGCCGGATTTTCGGGGGCGAGTGGAGTCGATTCAAACAATCGTGGATTCGCGCCTCGACGTTTACGCTCACAACCTCGAGACCGTACGCCGCTATCATGCGCGCGTTCGGGATCCCCGGGCGGGCTATGATCAATCGCTGAAAACCTTGAAAGCCGCTCGTGAGGATGCGCAAGCCAAGGGGCACCGTTTATTTACTAAAAGCGCCTTGATGGTCGGATTCGGTGAGACCCAAGGGGAGCTGTGTGAGGCATTTGAGGACCTCAGGGAAAACGGAGTGGAGATCCTCACCGTGGGGCAATACCTACGGCCTTCGCTGGAGCATTTGCCCGTGGAGCGTTACTGGAAGCCCGAAGAATTCAATGAGCTTGAAGCCGCCGCCCGAAAAATGGGCTTTCTCTACGTGGCCGCGGGCCCGCTCGTCCGTTCGAGTTACCGCGCCGCTGAACTTTTTCTTCATGGCCTGATTTCATCCAACCCCCCTCGCAAGGAGACCGCGCATGCAATTCAAACTTCCTGAACTCGGTGAAGGCGTCCACGAAGGCGAACTCGTCAAATGGAAGGTCAAACCCGGCGATGCGGTGAATTACGATCAACCGCTTTGCGAGATCATGACGGACAAGGCGACGGTGGAAATTCCTTCCGCCTTCCAAGGCAAGGTCGCGCAGCTGCACGTGCAAGAGGGGAAGGTCGTTCACGTCGGGGAGCTCATGCTGAGCTTTGAGGGCGAGGGAAAAGCGGCCTCGAGTCCCACGCCCAACGGGCACTCCGCTGAGGGGGCCAAGCCCACTCAATCCGCGCCCGCTGCGAAACAGCCCGCTTCGATGCCAGCGCCTGCGGCTCAGCAGGCCTCGGCCCCAGCTGGAGCGTCGGTCGCGGGTCGCGCGTTTGCCGCGCCTGCGGCACGGAAGCTCGCGCGCGAATTGGGTATTGAGATCGGGCGCGTGCAGGGCACGGGACCTCAGGGGCGAGTCATGAAGGAAGACCTCAATCGCGCGGCCTCGGGCGGCGGGATGTCCGTGGGGATGACGACGCCTTCGGCGGTTCGCACGCCCAAGGCGATCCCGGCGCGCGGGGGTGAGGAGCGGGTTCCGTTCCGCGGGCTCCGCAAAAAAATCGCCGAAAAAATGCGGCAATCCAAGGATCACGCCGCGCACTTCACTTATGTTGAAGAGGCGGACGCCACGGAGCTCGTGCGCCTCAGGAATTCGGCGAAAGAACTCGGCGCGCAAGCCGGGGTGAAAGTGACTTACCTGCCGTTCATCATGAAGATGATGGTGCCGGCGCTCCGTCAGTTCCCCATTCTCAATTCGAGCTTGGATGAGGAAAAAGGGGAGATCGTTTACAAGCACGACATCCACATCGGTCTCTCGGTGCAGACGGAAGACGGGCTCACCGCTCCGGTGATCAAGGATGTCGCGCATAAAACGGTGCTCGAGCTGGCCAAGGAAATTCAAGACGTCGTGGATCGCGCGCGCCATAAAAAACTGACGCTCGATGATCTTCAGGGCAGCACCATCACGCTCACGAACGCGGGTTCGATCGGCGGATTGTTTGCCACGCCGGTGATCAATTATCCCGAGGTCGCGATTCTGGGGTTCAACAAGATCTTTAGGAAGCCCGTCGTCCGTGAAGAGCGGGGTAGGGAAGAGATCGTGATCCGGGACTGGACCTACTTCTCAATTTCTCTCGATCACCGTGTTGTTGACGGGGCAGTTGGGGCAGAGTTCATGAAATTATTTATTAAGTATGTTGAGAATCCGTCGCTGTTGGTTCTCGAAAGCTTTTAGAGGAATCTGCCGGGTGGTTCTTCTCGCGAACGCAGACGTCCTGTCTTTCACGGCTTTCGCCATCCATGGCTGCCGTGAATTTCGCGAGAAGAACCACCCGCCAAATTCCAGTAAAAAATTATGAGAATTTCAGCAGCACTGAATTCTCCGCATTGAAATAAGGAAATTGTGAGGATTTATGGCTAATTCACCTGCATCGAAAAAAACAGAAGTGGTTGTTCTCGGAGCGGGACCGGCGGGATACGTCTGCGCGATCCGGTTGGCTCAGCTCGGCAAAAAAGTCATCGTGATTGATCGGGCTGAAGTCGGAGGTGTCTGTTTAAATCGCGGGTGCATTCCCTCAAAAGCCCTCATTCACGCGGGCGGGCTTTACGAAAAAATTCAACATGCCTCCGAGATCGGAATCGAAGCCTCAGGCGCGCAAGTCAACCTGCCCAAACTCATGAAGTGGAAAGAAGGCGTCGTTCAAAAACTCACCTCCGGGGTTGCGGGCCTTTTGAAGGCCAACGGCTGCGAGTGGATCGCGGGCGATGCGAAGTTCGTGGATCCCAAGACGCTTGAAGTTCAAACTGCGCAAGGAGCGGTGCGCGTGAGCTTTGATTCGTGCGTGATCGCGACCGGATCGCGCCCCGCGGAGCTGCCCGGATTGAAGGTTGATCAAAAACAGATTTTAGACAGCACCGGCGCGCTTTCGCTCCAAAAAGCGCCTGGCAGTTTGCTCTGCATCGGGGGCGGATACATCGGGCTTGAGCTCGGGACCTTTTACTCGAAGATTGGAACTCAAGTCACAGTGGTGGAGGCCGGCGCGGGACTCCTCGCCGGAGTCGATCCGGAGCTTGCGCGCGTGGTTCATAAGAAACTCGAAAAGCGCGGCGTTTCGGTTCGACTGCAAACTCAGGTCAAATCGATTCAACCGGGTCCCAAAGGCGTGGAATGCCAGCTGGGCGATGAGAAGCTGCGCTTCGACGCGGTGCTCGTCACGATTGGGCGCGTTCCCAATTCCAATGGCTTGGGATTGGAGAAAGCTGGCGTGAAGCTCGACGCCAAAGGATTCATCTTAGTGGATGCGCAACGCAAGACCAACGTGCCGCATCTGTTTGCGATCGGCGACATCGCTGGCCAGCCACTTTTGGCTCACAAAGGGTCCAAAGAAGGCCTCGTCGCCGCTGAAGCGATCGCGGGCAAAAAAGTCGCTTACGACGTCATTGCGATGCCTGCGGTCATCTTCACGGATCCGGAGATCGCGACGGTGGGCCTGAGCGACGCAGAAGCCAAGGCGCAGGGGTTCACCACCCAAGTGGGGATGTTCCCGTTTGCCGCCAATGGGCGCGCGCTTTCGGTGGGGGAGTCGGAGGGCTTCGTGAAGATGATCGGGGACGCTAAAACCGGAAAGCTCTTGGGCGTCCATATCGTGGGCGTTGAAGCGTCCAACTTGATTTCTGAGGCGGCGCTTGCGCTTGAGATGGGGGCGTTGGTTGAGGATCTCGCTTTGACCGTGCATCCGCATCCCACCCTACCCGAAACGCTGATGGAAGCAGCCGAAGCGACGCTTGGGCATGCCATCCATATTTTTCAAAAGAAAGCGGCGCCAGCGCCCGGAGCTCGAGCGCAGCTGTGAGCGTGCGGTTTTGGTCCCTCACGGGGAGCAGTCCTTTTAGGGAGGTCCTGAAGCTCCAGCATACGTTGCTCGAAAGTCGGGCTGCCGGCCGATGCGGCGATACGGTGCTGTTTTTGGAGCATGCGCCCGTCGTGACGCGCGGTCGAGGGCTGCAGTGGCGTGGCGAAGCGCGTGACCAAGCGAGCTTGCCGTATTTGCCGGAGCCCGGCGTGGATTACTTTGAGATCGAGCGCGGCGGGGATCTGACGTTTCACGGCCCGGGGCAGCTCGTGGCGTACCCGATTTGCCATCTTCGGGAGCGTGGCCTTCAAGTCGTGGATTGGGTGAGGCGGCTTGAGCAGTGGCTGATTTCAGCACTCAAACTTCAAGGTATCGAAGCGGATATTCGCAAAGATTTTACAGGCGTCTGGGTGGGCGATCACAAGATCGCATCCCTGGGTATCGCTCTCCGAAAATGGGTGAGCTTCCACGGGGTCGCGCTCAATGCGGTGAATGATCTCCAGGCGTTTCAGGCATTCTCGCCCTGCGGGTTGAACGCCGAAGTGATGACCCGCGTTTTGGATCAGATCCCCGCGGCGGAGCGTCCGCAGTTTCAAGCGACTTGGCGCTCCCAGCTTGAGGATCAGCTCAGGGCCGCGTTTCGGGAGTGCTTCGGTGAGACTGGCCCCATTGAGTTTGAAACCCTCTCCCTCCCAGAGGCTTTAGATCGGAGCGGTGCGCCTTTTCAGGAGCGATTGAATGCAGGATGAAGAGTCACGGGCTGAGGAGACGGTCTGTTTTTGCCATGACGTGAAGCGGGGGAGGCTCATCGCGGCCATTCGCGCCGGCGCACGCACGCTGGAGCAAATTCAGGCCGAGACGCTGGCTTCTACGGGCTGCGGGGGCTGCGAGTACGACGTGACGGATCTGCTCGA
>CAZLYB010000010.1:0-83028 GCA_964563795.1 uncultured Bacteriovoracaceae bacterium
TCCTTGGGCGACAACCTGATCACATCATAGCTTTGCTACTTTTGGGATAGGCTCTTAATGCGATTATCCCAGGAATGCAAATGCGGCTTTGGGCGATCAGCGTGGGCTATTGAACTCCCGCGCCTAGAACATCGATCATGAAGCCGTGCTGCTGCAGGACCTGGATCACTTCCTGGCAATGCTCGGGCCCGCGCGTCTCGATGGCGAGCTCCACGTCCGTTTGATCGATCCGAACCGAAGGGCCATTGCGGTCGTGGATCGCTTGGAGGATATTCGCTCCCGTCTCCGCGACCAGCTGCGCCAGGTGGGCGAGTGAGCCTGGGCGATCTTGCAGGAGCACGTTGATCCGAAGCCTTCGCCCGGCCCGGATCAATCCCCGATCAATGATGCGGGAGAGCAGGTTGACGTCGATATTCCCGCCGCTCACGATGAGCACCAGCTTCTTGCCTTGAAACTGATTGCACTCCTGCTCCGCAGCCGCCAAGACCACGGCAGCCGCCCCTTCAGCGACGATTTTCGCTTTTTCCATTAACGTCAGCACCGCCGCGGCGATCGCCTCGTCGTTCAGCGCAAAAAACCCATCCAGCCGGCTCGAGAGAAACCCCTGAATCGATTCACTCGCCTGAGCCACCGCAATCCCATCCGCGAAGGTTTCCACTTTATTCAAGCGAACCGCGTGCCCCTTTCTCAGGGATTCCACCATGGAGCTCGCACCCGTCGCCTGGCAGCCATAGACTTGGATCGAGGGGCGCATCGCTTTGCAAACCAGGGCGACCCCCGACATCAAGCCCCCTCCGCCGATGGAGCCCAGTACCGCATCGACTTCCGGGAGCTGTTCCAGGATCTCAAGCGCGACCGTCCCCTGTCCCGCGATGACGTCGGCGTCCTCGTAGGCGTGCACGAAAATACGGCCCGTCTTGCGGGCGAGCTCCTGCGCCGCCTGAAAAGCCTCGTCGTAGGATTCGCCTTGGAGCTCGATTTCCGCGCCCAATGCGCGCGTGTTCTGAATCTTCATCAGCGACGCGGTCTTCGGCATGACGATCAGGGCCTGAGTGCCGTATTGGCGCGAACCCCAGGCGACCCCCTGGGCGTGGTTGCCCGCGCTCGCCGCAATCACCCCGTGCGCGCGCTCCTTAGCGCTCAAGCGCGAGATTTTATAACTCGCTCCCCGGATCTTGAAAGAACCGATGGGCTGCGTATTCTCCAGCTTGAGGAAAACCTGGCACCCCAGATCCTGGGAAAGCCGGTCGCTGAAGAGCAAAGGAGTGGGCGTGAGGTACTTCTCCAATTCAACACGCGCTTGCTGAACTCGCTCCAAACTGAGCTCACTGAGATTGATCATCAAGGTACCGCCTTTTTATCCCAGCCGCCCTCCCACGGGGATCAAAGCCCCGTGAATGGGGTTTCCGAAGGGCTGACAGAGTTGATAGAGAATATCGGCCAGCGCGGTCAAAGGCACCCATTTTTTCGGGTCGTCCTGGGGAAGGTCTTTTCGGTTGCGGGGAGTGTCCAAGATGCTCGGCAAAACGGCGTTGACGTTGATATCCAGCGATCGCACTTCCTCAGCCAGCGCGAGCGTGTAAGCGTGCAGGCCCGCCTTCGAGGCCGCGTAAGGCCCCAGCCCCGCCGAAGGATGCAACGCCGATTGAGAACCCACGAAAAGAAGCCGCCCAAATCCCCGTTGTTTCATTCCCGGGAGAATTTCGCGCACGAGATTCGCCGCCGACTTTAAATTCACTTCCAAAAGAGAGTCAAAATCGTCGGGCTCGATCTCATCTGCCGCGGCCACGCGAAACCCGCCCACGCAATGAACGAGGGCATCGATCTCGGACTGAAACACCTTGAGGCCTTCCTTTAAGGTAGAGGGCTGCAAAACATCAGCCCGCACCCAATAAACGTTTTTCGAAGCCACTTCCGCGGGCATTTGATTCACTTCTCGCCGGTCGATTGCCACGACGCGACAGCCTCCCTGACGAAATCGCTCGATTACCGCCCCACCCAGCGCCCCAGCAGCTCCAGTCACCAACACGGTCTTTACTTTTTTTTGCATGATTTTCCCCTGAACCCTTTTAATAACATAGCTTTTGCGCGTCAGACCATCATGAACTCAAATTGATGTTTGCTGAATGCGCCGCGGTTTGCTAAACAGCCGCGTCAACCTCAGTTTATTCGCAACGCGTTATGATTTCATTTTATTTTCTTGATTCCCCAAAACCCGTAGCATTTAGTTGAGCCTCATTTGCATGCGTCCTTTGAAATTAATCACCTTGTGTCTCACCTGGATCTCGGTTTGCGGCTTCTCATCCCCCGCGTTTTCGTATGACGGGGCCAAGCTCGCTGAAATCCTAGAGTGGCTCAGCAAGATTCCAGCTCTTAAAACTTCCGATGCGCTTCGATACCTTTTTCTGGAAGAAACCGCGATCGGCAGGGAGTTAAGGGCTTTAGTCCCCAAAGGAACGCATTGGGATCGTTCCTTCGCCAGCAGATTTGAATACTTTCATAAGGAATTAAGCGTTCATGGTCATGAACATTCAGCGGCCATCGATGCTTGGTCTCAGATTAGAGCCAGAGCTGAACGCATTGAGGCAATCATCGCTCAAGAAAGAAAACTCCATGGGATTCCTGAGAATTCGCCCCTTTCCCCGGGCGAGCAGCAATTCATCAGAACGCTGAGCAACCCAAAAATTCCCAAGCTCAGATTGCGCCTCAATGAAGATCTCCGTCTCTTTTATGGCAACCGGCTGTATGACTATAATCCAGATCAGTTTGTCGTATGGAGGGATAGCTTTCTAAGCAACAAATCATTTCTGCCGCAAAAACTCCTGGATCAGGGCAAAGTTGGCTCAAGCAAAACCTCTACCTATCGGCGGTTGAGAAATGAATTCATCAATGTTCATGTCCCCAGATTGGAAGCAAAACTTCCGGAATTCATGGCAAAACCATGGGGCTCCGTGAAAAAATTCAGTCAGTGCAGCCAAACCAACCCCGACTTCAATCTCAGTCGTGATCGAACGAATTACGCCCGTACTGAAATTGGGACCGGCCTCGCCGTTACAGTGGGTACGAAAGTTGGGGTCGCTGTCTATTCCACCTTGGGTCAAACTCAAATGAGCGAACTAGAGTTGATGAAATTCTTCAAAGAAACTTATGGTCACTTTCATTTTGTAGACTTCACTGTGGATATCGGGAGCTCCATTTTCCAGAACTGGCTGAATGTTAAAGCCGTGAACAAGCTGCGGGATTTCGTTGAGCTTAAATTCATCAAGCTTGCCTTTGGGTTTGGACCACTGCGTGCTGCTGTTGATGGTGGAATTTTTGTAGTTACAGACACCGCCACAAAAAAAACGAATCTAGATCGAAATGGGCTCTCCTTAGAAGAAGCCACTAAAGAACGCGTTTTTTTTAATGCGGCATGGAATGCGCCAACCGCACTTGGGCCACTCCTCTTAAAGTATCTCACTACTAATATTCAATGCGCTTACAATCAAAACAATCTTTCCAAGGCCATCACAGCAGGGATGGTGTTGTTCTATAAGGTGGGTAGTTCAAGCTACTACTTCGTGCTCCGGCAAAGACAACTCAAAGCCCTGCAGGGCTCCTGACGCATTCTGAGGAAACGCCATGAAAACTTCCCCGATGAAAACCATCAGCATGCAGGAACTTCACGAGCTCCTTCCGGCGCTGAGCCCCCAAGAGCTGCTCCTGGATGTCCGCACGCCCGAGGAATTCAGCGAGGGCCATGTGCCGGGAAGCCATAATATTCCCGTGGATGTCGTCGCGCAAAACATCCAGGACCTCACCAGTTATTCCAAAATTTACATTTATTGCCGTTCGGGTAAGCGCGCCCAAACCGCGTTCCATGCGCTCACCCAAAAAGGGATCCAAAACCTCATCTGCGTCGCTGAAGGGGGAATGCTGGATTGGGTTGAAAACCGCTATCCGATTGAAACAGGAGCGTAAGCGTGGCGACCCCAGCAGGGGTCGAACCTGCAACCCCCAGCTTAGAAGGCTGGTGCTCTATCCAGTTGAGCTATGGGGTCCTTAGGCCGCAGTAAACACGAAACGCGCTCGATTGACAAGGCCGTGATAGACTGAGAAGAGCTATGCCTCTTTACGAGTTTTTCTGCACCCCGTGCAAAAAGCGGTTTGAGACGCTGATCAACTCCTCCGAGAGTTCGGATCAAGCCCCTTGCCCGAAGTGCGGGGAGCTCTCCTCTGAGAAGCTCATTTCTCGCTTTTCCATCACAGGCCAGGGCGACCAACGCGAAAGCACGATGCACGGCTGTCATGAGCATTACCATGGCACGGACGAAGGGCATCATCATGACGATGAAGGTTGAATCTCAAGGGGGCATCGGAATCGCCTCGGAAGCCGAGATTCCTTCTCGAGCGCTCAAACCCTCCAGGCTCTGAAGCAGCTGAGGCGTCTTCTTGATTCGAGCGGAATAACAGGCCCATTCGGCGCGGCCCACCTTACTCGAAGCGCATCTCTGCAAGCAGCGCTGCATATTGAAGGGAGCGTCACTCTGAGCGCTCTTCAGAAGGCGCGCTCCATCGCATCGAATCTTGCAGCTGGAACCTGGTTTTTGCGCCGCTTGCTCCGTCAGATCGCAGGCCTCATGGATCAGCGCGAAATGCGTTTTAATCTCAGCTGAATCTTGGACCAGGGCATTCGCCGCTTCAGTCCAGCAACTCTTCACTCGACCCCATGAGTTCCGCTCAAGCGCCTCGATTTTTCGGGGCGTCGTTTTGAGCCCCATCTGGGGGTCGCAGAGTTGAATCGCCAAGTTGAATTTGATTTGCACGACTTCGGGGTGCTTCAAGTAGCTGGAGAGAGTCTGGTAGGAAGTTTCGCTTGGGAAAGGCAACCGGGCGGCGGGCTGATTTAAAAATGAGCGCGCTCTGCTCAAGCACCCGAGAAAGACGGGAGCGATCTGAGAGTCAGTTTGAAAGCGGTCCAACGCGATCGCGAGAGAGGCGTCCAATGGCAGCCCCGCGCGCGCCTTGCAAGCGCTCAAAGCGAACGCATGAATCGAGAAAGGCACCGCTTCAAGCTCTACCTTGCCGGCATCTTTGTTCCCGAGGGACTCCTGAAGAAAATGATCCTGCCCAATCCCCGCGGCAAGGGCGCTCAAGAGGCAGGAATAATCCGCCTGCCCCATTCGTTTTTTGCAACCCGCTTGATCGAACTGAACGAGGAACTCAATGGATCGTGCAATCACGGCAGCTGCTGAACTCTTCGCCTGGTCCTGCTCGGCGCCCTGGGCTTGTAGGGGTACGATTGAAAGAATTCCGGCCAAAGCCAGGATACTCATTGGCTTTTTCATAAGCGGCACTCTCGCACCAAACGGTGGTTTTGGCAATTCTTCAAGCAAGCGGTGAATTTTATTAATTTTTATGCTTTAAAAGTTGAAGTCGTGCGAAGCACTAGCGAATGCGCCGGTTATAATGGAGTTCCGGCTCGGCTCTTTGCTCGCATCACGCTCGCAAAGGCCTGCTTTTGCAGGCACGTCTCGCTCGGAATTTTTTTGCGTCATGCAAAAAAATGGTGCTCGCGGAGAGACTCGAACTCCCACGGGTTGCCCCACTGGTTCCTAAGACCAGCGTGTCTACCATTCCACCACGCGAGCAGCGTGAAGGCAGTTAATCTATACGATCAGTTCAAAGAAGCCAACCCTCGTTTTTTGCTTGAGTCGCCCCTTCCAGTGCGGTAGCCGTTTCAGGAGCACCAGCGAACGCGCCGGCGGCTTGCCGCCGGATACACGCGTAAGCGTTAGCGAATGCGCCGCGAGCTTGCTCGCGGATAATAACGACTCGATCCCCAGGACGGGTACACAAAATGATGAACCAAAACTCCTCCCCTCGAATTTTACTGGCCGTCACGGGATCCATCGCTGCCTATAAAGCGGCTGACCTCACCTCAAAACTCGTCCAAGCGGGCTATGAGCTTCAGATTCTCCTGAGCACTGGGGCCAAAAACTTCGTGGGCCCCTCCACTTTTGAGGGGCTGAGCGGGAAAGCGCCGTTGGAAGGGGTCTTTGAACCCCACCATCAGATGGCGCATATCCATCTCGCGAGATGGGCCGACCTCTTTTTGATTTATCCCGCGACCGCCCACACGATCACCAAACTTTCGCAAGGGGACGGCTCCGACCTCATCGGGACTCTTTTTCTAGCTCAAGACTTTAAAAAACCCGTGTGGATCGCCCCCGCGATGAATCCAGCTATGCTCAAGCATCCCGCCGTGCAAGAGGCTCGATCCCGGCTGAGTCAATGGGGCGTCACTCTCTTGGAGAGCCCGGAAGGCCGCATGGCTTGCGGGGAACAGGGCGAAGGCCGCTTGCTGGAGCCGACGGAAATGCTGGAGCGCCTGGAAGCTCATTTCAAGAAAAAAGCCCGCCCCTTCCGAGTTTTGGTCACCGCGGGAGGGACGAGCGAGCGCATCGACGCGGTTCGAACCCTGAGTAACGTGAGCACCGGGACGACGGGTTGCGGAATCGCGCGAGCCTTGCAAAATGCGGGGATGCAAACTCAGCTTTTGCTCTCCGCCACCGCCGCCCAGGATCCAGGCTCCGTGCCGACGGAGCGCTTCAGCGACTTCAAGGATCTGGACGAAAGACTCAAAACCCATCTTTCTAAAAACTCCTATGATGCAGTAATCCACGCAGCAGCAGTTTCGGATTACTCGGTGGACTCCTTGGAGACTCTGCGTGGACAAGCGCTGGACCCACGGCATAAGATTCATTCCGGCGAAGCGATCCGACTCATCCTCAAGCCGAACCCAAAAATCATCAATCGCCTGAGGGGTTACTCCAAAAATCCCGAGATCCTCGTCGTCTCATTCAAACTGACCACGCAGAGCGAATCCCCCTCATTCGGCGATTACGACTCCGACTACCTGGTTCACAATGATTTGAGCGGCCTGAACCATGCGAGCGATCGGCATGAAGGCGCGGTTTACTCGAATCGATCCCAACGGGGGGAATCCGTGGGGGAAAAACTCCGCGAGTTCAAGAATCAAAGGGAACTTGAGGGGGCGCTTCTGGAACTCCTGGAAAAAGAGAGGGATTCACGATGATTTTGGCGCTGGATGTGGGCAATAGCCAGATCTACGGCGGGTTGATCGACGAAAGCGGAGCAGAGCCAAAGATCACCTGCCGATTTCGCAAGGACTCGGGCTCGCGCGCGAGCTCGGACGAGCAAGGGCTGTTCCTGAAGCAAGCCATTCGCGAGAACGGATTTGATCCCAGTTCGATCCGAAGAATCGCCATCTGTTCGGTCGTTCCTAATGTGATGCATTCCCTGAGGGGCGCTTGCTCGAAGTATTTCGGGATGGACCCGTTCGTGCTTCAAGCGGGCGTGAAGACGGGGCTGAGAATTCAGTACCGAAATCCCCTTGAAGTTGGGGCGGATCGAATCGCCAACTCCATTGGAGCGGTCACGCGATACCCCGGAAAAAATCTCATCATCGTCGACTTGGGAACGGCCACCACGTTTTGCGCGATCACGCAGGACCGGGATTATCTCGGAGGGACGATCCTCGCCGGCGTGCGAATTTCAATGGAGGCGCTGGAGGCGAAGACCGCGCGCCTTCCCACGGTTGAAATCATCCCTTCCTCGCAAGCCTTGGGCAAAGCGACCGCCGAGAGCATCCAAGCTGGTTTGTATTACGGGCATGTCGGAGCCATGAAGGAAATCTTGGCCCGGCTCACGAGAGAAGCCTTTGGGGGTGAGAAGCCTTTCATCATCGGCACAGGGGGATTCGCCGGCCTCTTCAAGGCAGCTGAACTTTTCGACGCCGAAGTGCCGGATCTCGTTCTCCTGGGATTGCGCGAGGCTTGCCGCCTCAACCCGCTCTGAGTGCAAGCGGCTAGGCTGCCTGGGGCGGATTCTTTTTTCCCGCCTTCGCCGCGAGCTTGAGCTGCTTGGACTCTTCTTGCGCCCTACCGAGATCCAGCTTCAAGCGCATTTCTTCCCGCTGAAGCTCCTCGACTTTGGTCTGAAGCTTGAGGTTTTCCTTTTGCATTTGAACGACGGTTTTCAGCGAGGATTCGAGTTTTTCCCTGAGCTCGTGAGGCTCGTTCGCGCTTCGCGCGCCTTCTTTTTTCAATTCGTTAAGCTTTTCATTGAGCTGGTGATTGACTTTTTTCAGCTCGTCGGCTTGTCGCGCCATCCGATCCAGCCGGGACTTCAGGGTCGCGATCTCCGACACGCTCTGGTTCTGCTGCTTCGCGCCGAGCATTGAACTCGTGAGTTGACCCCGGAGCTCGTCGATCTTGGACTTGTACTCGGAATTTTCGAGTTTCGCGGCCGTCAAGAGCTGCTGAGTGAGATGATACTTCTGCTTCAGCTGGGAATTGCTCTCCTCGGAGTTCCCTTCTTGCGCTCTCTTAGTCGCGCCTTTATTGATCGCCTGTTGAGCGGAATCGCTTTTCTCCTTGGCACGCCTCAATTCACGCACGGTTTTCTGGAGCTTCTCCTCCTTGCGGCGCAGCTCCTCACGCAAGGTTTTCTCATTGGTTTTGAACTCAAATTCTTTTTGCTTGATGGACAAAGCGAGTTTTTTACCTAATTCCTGGAGGCGCGACTTTTCCGCAAGGATTTCGCCCATCAACCCATCCACCCAGCGCTTGGACTTCTCTCCCTCAGCGCTGCTTTTGATCGAATTCAGGGTCTTATCGAGCGCCTGCTCCTGTTCACGCTGCAGTTCCATGATCCAATTCTCGGGGTTTTCCGAAGTCGCTTTGGGATTCGACGCCTGCGCAGCCGAGGATTCCGGCTCCTTAAAGGGCCAGATCTTTTTGATGATGTTGCTCATCCAGCCTTCTGAGACGGGTTCTTCATCGAAGTCCGAATCCGGCTCAGATGCCGAGAGCTCAGGCGCCGCGTGCTCCGTTTCCGATTTTTCTCCACCCGTGGTGCGAGAAGCGCCTATTTTAAAGAGAGGCTCTTCTTTCTTCGTCTCTCTCTTGTTCACTCGAATGAGCTCTGAGTCGCTGGATTCGCCGCCGCCCTGAACTCGGATAACCTCATCCTTTCGATTCTCAGTGACCCCGGAAATCACGCGCCTCTCTTCGGTTTTGGATGCCTGAGACGCACCGACGAATTGGTCTTTGAGCAAGACGGGGTAGTTGACGTCCCCGAGTTGAAAATATTCCCCCGCGGGCGCGGTTTTTTCCTCGGGCTGAATCACCTCCCACGGAACCTGCTCCACATCCAAACGAACCAACGGATGCCCCAAAATCGGCAAGGTGAACAAGCATTCGAGCGTGGAAGGATGAGAGGCGCTCACTCGAATCTGGAGACCCGTTGAATAACTCATGGATTGCTTGAGCCACTCCAAGAACTCCCGATCCTGCCGGAGAGAATTCTCAACCCCTGAATCCACCAAGCTCCCGCTCCAGCTCACTCCCAGAATAATTTTTTCGGAATCCAATCCGCATTCAATCAAGACTGGGGGAAGCACGTTCCACCTTCCCAAGGATTGAAAAATCCCACTGACCCCGTTCGCGAGAAGCGCACGCAGGCTACGCTCATCGAACGCCGCGATCGAATCGGGATGCTTCTTGGCGAGGGCGGTGCGTACGCAGGCGACGATGAGATCCGTGATCCTCCCCAAATGGCTGAGTTCAAACAAGCTGTCATGGAACACGGAAGCGCCTGTCGCGAGGTGCTGGTTCACTCCGAATGATCGGGAGCTGGGATTAGACGGCAAGCAGGCCCTCCCAGTCCTCTAAAGAAGGCAGCGTCTCGATCCGCCACAGGCCTTCATTCTGAATTCTCCGAAACCTCGCCGAGATTTTTTGCCCGAGAAGGCCGGGCTGCTTCTCAAAAAAACTAAGCTTGAAGATCCTCTCCCGAAGGCAAACCTCGCTGCTCAAGATCAAATCGATCAATCCCTCTTGAATGCGATCCGGGTTGATCACTCCCCCGAACGCCACGGCCTCGAACGTCTCGCGATAAATTCTTTCGACATAACTCAATTCGCAGTAACCCAGGTGAAGCGCCAGGAAAACAGCCCAACTCGAAAGCAGGATGGCTTTTTCAAAAGACTCCGCGCTCCGATCACGGGCGCGGGCGAGCCTCTCCTCTCCCAGGCTCCCACAGAGCGCCTGCGAGAAAGCCACTACGAAATGAGGTTCGATTTCACCGCGCGTGTTCCAGAGGGTCCCGAGAATCCTCAAGATCGAATCCGATCGCTCATACGACGGAATGTCCAGACTCACCGCCCCGAGCACGCTCTCGGGAAAATCCGTCAAGATTGCCTTCGCCGTCAAAACAGCGCGGACGCGGCGCGCCTGATTCTCAAAAAACTCGGCTGTCTCGACCGCCGGTAAAAAATAGAGGCGGTAAAAACTCGAAAATCGGCTGAGCTCATTCTTATCAAAAAAATCGAGGGAAGCCTTTACGAGGATCAGTTTTTCGTTCTTCGGGAGAAAAGCGTACGCCGGACTCGTGAGCAGCGCATGCGGCTGAAGGCGATCCACGGGGATGGCCCTGAGCTTCTCAAGGGCGGATCGCGGCAATTTAGTCGGACGAGCGCTCATTTTCAGTCCACACTCCTTCAAGCACTCATCGGCTTAAAGAAGAGGGAAATTGACGTTGCTTGAGAGAAAATGCGTCGCGTCACATACGCAGAATCAAGCGTAATGGCAAGAAACTTCGCGGCCCTCAACTGGGCGCAATTCGGGTACACGCGCTGCGCAATCCGGGCGGGCTACGGGGCAGCGTGGATGAAAATGGCATCCCGATGGCGGATTCAAAGCCGAGGGGACGTCCCCTTTCAAGACGATCCGAGAACGACTCTCGGCCCGATCATGGACTGGGATCGCTGAGAGCAGCGCCTGAGTGTAAGGATGCTTGGGGTTCTCGTAGATTTCGCGGACCGGCCCGATCTCGACGATTTTTCCCAGGTACATCACTGCGACTTCATCGCAAAGGTAGCGGACGATTTTTAAATCATGAGAGATGAAAAGATAGGTCAACCCGAGGCGTTGCTGCAGCTCCCTCATGAGATTGATGATCTGCGCCTGGATCGAGACATCCAACGCCGATACCGGCTCATCGCAGACGATGAAGTCAGGCTGCACGGCCAAAGCGCGGGCAATCGCGATCCTCTGACGCTGCCCGCCCGAGAATTCATGGGGGTAGCGGCCGAGGGATTCCTTTCGAAGGCCGCAAAGATCGAGAAGGTTCAGGATTTTTTCGCGCTTATCCTGGGGATTGCCGGCGAGACGATGAACTTCCAACGGTTCAACCAGAATTTCCTCGACCGTCATCCGGGGGTTCAAAGACCCGTATGGATCCTGGAAGATGATCTGCATCCTCCGCCGCATCGTTCGAAGCTCACGCCGGTCCAAGGAAGTGACGTCCTTGCCCCCGAAAAAAATCTTCCCATCCGAAGGCTCAAGCAGCCTCAAGATGCATCGACCGAGGGTGGACTTGCCGCAACCCGACTCCCCCACTAAACCCAAGGTCTCGCCGCGCTTCAGATGAAAGCTCACCCCGGAAACCGCTTGGACCTGACCCACGATTCGGGAGAGCAATCCCCCTCGAACGGGAAAGTTTTTCATCAATGATCGGACTTCAAGGAGGGATTGGGCGGAGCTCATGGAAGATCCCTCACGCATCGAATCAAATGGGTCGCTCCTGATGGGGGAACGGGTCTCAACGGGGGGACGCCTTTTTCGCAATCAGGAATCGCGAGAGCGCAGCGTTCCTTGAATCGGCAAGCATTCGGAAGACCGAAGAGATGCGGCACGATCCCCGGGATCGCCTCGAGACGCCCTGCCTCTCGCCCCTGATGAAGCGAGGGGATGCTCCTCAAAAGAGCCTGGGTATAAGGCATTTTAGGGGCCCTCAAAATCTCATCCACGCCGCCTTGTTCCACTACTTGACCCGCGTACATCACGGCGACTTCATCAGCCATTTCTGCCACGACTCCCAGGTCATGCGTGATGAGAATGAGGGCCATGCCCGTTTCCTGTTGCAGCTTTTGAAGCAATTCCAAAATTTGGGCCTGAATGGTAACGTCCAAAGCGGTGGTCGGCTCATCAGCGATCAAGATCTTGGGACTGCCACAGATCGCCATCGCGATCATCACGCGCTGCCTCATCCCCCCTGAAAGCTGATGCGGGTAATCCGAGATTCGCTTCTCAGGGGAAGGGATCCCCACCCACTTCAAGATTTCAATGGCTCGCTCGCGCGACTCCTTGGACTTAATGCCGGGCCTGACCAGCGAAAGGGTTTCTCTGAGCTGATTGCCGATCGTGAACACGGGATTCAAAGCCGTCGCCGACTCCTGAAAAACCATGGAAATTTCCCGCCCCCGGATCTTGCGCATCTCGCCTTCGCTGAGTTTCAAAAGATCCTTACCATCGTATCGAATCTCTCCCCCTAAGATCTTGCCGGGAGGGGAAGCGATCAGCCGCAAAATCGAAAGGCTCGTCACGCTTTTCCCGCAACCTGACTCCCCCACGATCCCTAGAGTCTTGCCTTTTCCCACGGAGAAGCTCACTTGATCGACGGCCTTTACTTCCCCATCACGCGTGAAAAATGAGACGCTGAGATCGCGGACGTCGAGGATTTTCATAGAGCCTGCCGATCCCTCCATCGTACCTTGATTTCCCCCTGCGCTGAGACCGCTTCCCAGCGTTTGGGGCTACCGGAACCTTCCTCTGGGTCGTCAAACTTGAATTCCACCGAAGTCACTCCCTCGAGCGTGTTGGTGCCCGCCTTGGGATTTCTCTCCCAGCGCAGGGCTTCAGGCCAAAGCTTTCCGCCCCAATCCCTGAAGCGATACGCGAAGGTTTCGGCCGCGCGGCCCGATTGGGCCGGGAGCTCCACGCGCAGCTCATCGCCTTTTTCGCTCAACGCGAAACGCGCTGACTTCGAGGCTTCGAGCGAAGGGCAGGGAACGCGCCCCAAGAACAAGGCGGTCGCCCATTCAAGCGGGATGCCCGCCCAATACCCCGCACCTTCCTGAGTCACGCTTTTTTTGCTCTGCCCCCCTTTGAGCGTGTACTTCCCGTTCTTCACCTCCAGGATGGCTTCGGTGCCGCCCAGGAGATTGGTGACCTCCATGTGCAGTTCGCCAGGCGAAAGCACGCTCACGACGGCGGGGAATTGTCCTGAAGTCTCATTGGAGCGGGCTTTCAACCACACGCTTCCGGAGACTTTTTGAAGTCCCATGCCCCACGTCGCGCAGGCACTCGTGAAAAGAGCGTTGGGATCTTTTCCTTGAAGGGGGCTTCGTTGCAGACCGGCGCAGCCCGCAAATAGGACCAACAGGGAGCTCGTCACTGAAATAGAGGGGAATCTCATCATTGATTTGAGATTCCCATGAATGGAACTCATGAATCAAGAGCGGATCGATGCCCTCAATGAGCGGAGGCGGGTTTTCTCGTCACGGAATCGGGAACGGAACGAGCTCCCCCTTGGGCGAACTCGCTTTGAAGGCCGGTGATCTTGCTCTCGAGTTTGCGGCGGAATGAATCATCCTCTGCGAGACGGACGGCGTCCTGATAGCGCTGAAAGGCCTTTTCGCGCAAATTGGACTTCAAGTAGGCGTCGCCCAAGTGCTCCAGGATCGTAGGTTCATTGGGCTTGAGGCGCGCGGCCTTCTCGAGTTCCACGACCGCTTCCTGCGTCCTGCCTCTCACGAATAAGTACCAGCCCCAGCTGTCCTGCACATAACCGTTATCGGGCCTCAGCGCGAGCGCCCGCTTCAAGAGCTTTTCTGCGTCTCCTAGTCGAATCCCCCGCTGAGTCCAGGTGTACCCCATGTAGTTGAGGGCATCCACGTGGTCCGGATTGATCTTGAGGATGGCTTCCATCTGCTCCAGGCCCAGCTCCGAATCCCCCATTCGGTCATACATGCTGCCCAAGTAGTAGCGAAGCTTCTCATCTTCGGGGAAGAACGAAACCCCTTGCTTCAAAGCGGCGGCCGCGCGTGGGAGGTTCTTGCTCTCTTCCTCCAAGCTCGCCAGCATCAGATAGAAGCTGGAAACCCGGGGCGTTTCGGCGATCTTCCCGCGCATGAATTCCTTAGATTGCTCAAGCTGATTGGATTGGCGATAGAGGTAGGCCACGTGCATGACCGCGTCGGAGTAGAGCTTGGAGTCGGCCTTGATGCGATTGAGGTGATCAATGGCCAGGGCGATCTCTTTTCTCTCCTCGTAGAGGCTGCCGAGATAATAGTGGATTCGATCTGAATCCGGATTTTTCTCCAAAAGACGTTTAAAAATCTGAATCGACTGGTCGTACTTTTTGAGCTCCATGTAGACCAGCCCCAATTTCACTTGGGCATTCAGGTCATCCGGATCGAGGGCTTCGATCGACTGCAGATATGGGATGGCCTTCTCGTACTTTTCACCCTTGAGGAAAATGGTCACCAGCCGATTCGCCGCGGCCAAGTCCTGGGACTCATCATAAAGGGCTTGATAGGTCGCGATCGCCTGAGCGGCATTCCCTTGCTCTTCGTAGAGATAACCTAATGCCATGGCCGCTTGCGGAAATCCCGCCTTCACGGACAAGGCCTTCTTATAAGCTTGGGCTGCCGCGGCGCTATGCTCCTGAGCTTGCTCAAATCGGCCCAAGTAGTACCAAGCGACCGCGGAATCCGGATACTTCTTCACGAAGCCTCGGAGCGTCTTGACGCCGGCTTCTGGATTATTATTTTCGATGAGCGTCTGGGCGCGATAGACGATCGCCTCTTCGTTGCGGGGATCCGTCTTCAAGATGAAGTCATACTGATCGAGGGCGAGCTGAGTCTCATGGCTGTTGGCGTACAATCCGGCGAGCATCAGCCGAACGTCGATGAACTTGGGATCGAGCGCGATGGCCTGCTTGCAGTGATCCAGGGCTTCGCTCAGCATCCCCTTCTTTACGTACTCAGTGGCCAATCGCGCGTGAATCAGCGCGGACTTGGAATCATACATGAGCGCTAATTTGAATTCTTCGATCGCGCGATCCGGGTTTCCCTCGGTGACGTAAGCCTGAGCCATGCTGAAGTGGATGTCCGCGCTTCCGCCGATCACCGAAGCCTCCACCGGAGCTTTCGCCTGGGGTGACTCATCCTTGGAAAATTTTCCGTTCGCCTCGGAACGAGTCCGCGTCGTGGAACACGCCATTAAGTTGACGACAATTCCAACAGTGATGATCCAAGCCGATGATTTTCCGAAAAAACTGATTTTCATGAGCAGCACCCCATTACTGACTCAATCGACCTTTTTCGCGAAAACCTGAAATCTAGCTTTCACTCTCTTGCGCGGAACTCCGCTCTGTGTTTTACTAGATGCGTTAGGGGGGCCTTTTTCGGAGAGGCCAGATGCAGCAACCATCTCATTTGACAAAATCGATCGATTCATTCAATAAGGGGGAAATTATGAAAGAAACGAAGATCATCAAGCGCTATCAAAATCGCAAGCTTTATGACACCCATGAGTCCAGCTACGTCACCTTGGATGAAATCGCGAAGATGATTCGAGGCGGCGAAGACTTGAAGGTCATCGACAACAAGACCAAAAACGACATCACCGCCGTCACCTTGACTCAGTTGCTGTATGAGAGCGAGAGAAAGGCGAAGACCCAGCCCTCGGTCGAGCTCCTCAAGGAAATCATCCGTCATGGCGATGGCTCCTTCTCGGGCTACATCCAGGCGAAGCTCAGTTCTGAAATCGCGAAATTCGACGCGGATGCCCAGGATCAGCGCGCTTCTTCAGCTGTCGCGGAATCCTCCCTCTCCAGCGGCTCCTCGAGTTTAAATGCCCCCACGCTGACTGGCACCAAACCACCCACGATTGATCAGTAACGCCTCCGCAGTGCTTAACCCTCAAAAGAGAGCGATTTCAGTCCTCTTGGGTCTCTGGGTCAGCTTATTCGCTGAAAGCCCGCTTCATGCGAGCGAGAAGTGGATGCAAAACCTCAATTGGGAACGCAAGAACGTCCAATCCAACACCACGACGACCCGCAAAAAAGATCTGACTTCTTCCTCGGAGCTTTCTGAGGCTTCCCCCTTCTCCCCGGGCAGCCACAATCTCGCATTGGACGTGGGACAGGTTTTTTTGATGGGGGATCTGGGCACCAATTATTCCGATAACATCGGATTCCAATTCCACTACACCTACGGAGTCAGTGATTTGTTCGGGCTGGAATCCAGCCTGGGTTATTCCAGCCATTCCGAGGGTCGATTGCAGATGACGAGCTGGGTGGCGGGACTCCGCACCAACCTCGCATGGTACGATAAAGTCATTCCCCACTTGGTCTTTGGTTTGGGATTTTATCGGCCCAGCCTTCTGGAAGGCCAGGAACGGGTCTCACCCGTGCTCTTTGGGATTCACCTCGGCCCAGGAGTGGACCTTCAAGTCTCCAAGAAAATGTTCTTTGGCGTCTCCCTCACGTTCCACGACGTCTTCAGTTCGCGTGAGAATACGAGCGCGGGCAAAGCCCTTGAAATCGGTGGAACGTACACCACGTTCCTGCTCCACACGGGGATCAGCCTTTAATTAGTATTCGTTTGCAGCTCGTCGATCAGCTTGCGCAATCCATCTGCCCCGACCTGATATTCTTGCCTGCAAAAATCGCAGTTCACCGCGGCTCCCCGATCCTCCTTCAGCAAAGTTTGAAGCTCTTCAACCCCGATGAGACGCAGCGTCCGATTCACCCGCTCCCAAGAGCAGTGGCACTGAAAACGCAGAGGCTTTTCTTCGACGATCATGAACGCCGTGCTCTGAAAAATCTGCGAGAGCAGGTGCACGGGATCTTCATCATCCTTGAGGCGACTCGAAAGGGATTGAATCTCCTGAATATGGCCCTCAATGGCTCGCACCTCAGCGGCGCTCGCCCCGGGAAGCGCCTGCACTAAAAAACCGCCGGCGGAGACCACCTCCTCCCCCTGCATCTGAACCGCGACTCCCACTGAAGACGGAATCTGCTCGCTTTGAGCCCAGTAGAACGTCAGATCCTTGGCCAAATGTCCCGTGAGCAGGGGCACAGTGCCGATATAGGGCTGATTATCCGCGAGGGTCTTGGACTTCAAAACGGAGAGCAGCCCTTCTTTCCAGGGCCCGCCCTCAGCCGATGCCATGACCCCCTCGACTCCCTGCAATTGCTTGATGAGGTAGCCTCGGACTTCTCCATTGGGATTCGCGTCGACCAAAGCTTGGCGGCAAAAGCCTGAGCTGCGGATGTTGAGGTTGACGCGTTGTTCGCCCTTGCAGGTCGAAGCGATGAGCAGAGCTCCAATGACCGCCTCCCCGAGCCCCTGAGCGTGAATCCCGCTCAACTCGTGGCGCTGCGCGATTTCCTTCACCAGCTCCGTCGCTTGGATCGCGGTTCCCCGGATGTTCCCTTGAGTGGAAATGCACTTCATCCAACGGCTAGAACTCTTCATGGGCCCCTACGTAACATAAAAAAAATGGCCCCAGGGGAAAAACCCCAAGGGCCATTTTTCAATCACGGTGAGCCCGGATCCATCCAGGCTCAAGCGCTGATTTTTCTTACATCATGTCGCCGTAGCCGCCTGCGCCTGGCATGGGGGCTTGAGCCGATTCTTTCTTCGGCTTTTCAGCGATCAAGGTTTCGGTCGTGAGCATGAGGCTCGCGACGCTCGCTGCGTTCTGAAGAGCGCAACGGGAAACCTTGGCGGGGTCGATCACGCCCGCGGCGATGAGATCTTCGTACTTCTCAGTCAGGGCGTTGAAGCCCCAAGCTGGCGAAGGATTGCTCATGACCTTGTCAACGACGATGGAGCCTTCGTGCCCAGCGTTCTCGGCGATCTGGCGGATTGGCTCCTCCAAAGCGCGGCGAACGGTGTTCAATCCGGCTTGCTGCTCGGTGCTCAAGCCCTTGATGGTTTCAAGGACCTTCGCTGCGCGAAGCAGCGCGGTGCCGCCGCCAGGCACGATGCCTTCTTCAACAGCGGCGCGAGTGGCGTTCAGGGCGTCATCGACGCGGGCTTTCTTTTCCTTCATTTCGACTTCGGTCGCAGCGCCGACGTTGATGACGGCCACGCCGCCCACGAGCTTTGCGAGGCGCTCTTGGAGCTTCTCGCGGTCGTAGTCGGAGGTGGTTTCCTCAACTTGAGCGCGAATCGTCTTCACGCGGGCTTCGACTTCGGCTTTTTTTCCGGCGCCGTCGACGATCGTGGTGTTGTCCTTGTCGATCGTGACTTTCTTGGCCTGGCCGAGGTCCTCAACCCGAGCGCTCTCGAGTTTATGGCCCAGCTCTTCGGAGATCACGCGTCCACCCGTCAGGGTAGCGATGTCTTGCAGCATCTCCTTGCGGCGGTCGCCGAAACCAGGGGCCTTCACCGCTGCGACTTGAAGTGTTCCGCGGAGCTTGTTGACCACGAGAGTGGCCAGCGCTTCGCCTTCGACTTCTTCAGCGATGATGACGAGGGGTTTGGAGCGTTGCACGACTTTTTCGAGCAATGGCAGCAAATCCTTCATCGAGCTCACTTTTTTGTCGTAGATCAGGATGTAAGGGCTCTCAAGGGAAGCTTCCATCTTCTCTGGGTTGGTGACGAAGTAAGGGGACAGATAACCGCGGTCAAACTGCATCCCTTCGACGACGTCCAAGGAAGTTTCAGCGGTCTTGGATTCTTCAACCGTAATCACGCCTTCTTTGCCGACTTTTTCCATCGCTTCAGCGATGAGTTTGCCGATCTCAGGGTCGTTATTGGCTGAAATCGTGCCAACTTGCGCGATTTCCTTCTGATCCTTGATGGGCTTGGAGATCTTCTTGAGCTCGTTGATCACTGCTTCAACGGACTTGTCGATCCCGCGCTTGATTTCCATGGGATTGTGGCCGGCGGCGACGATCTTGGCGCCTTCGCGATAAATCGCTTGAGCCAAAACGGTTGCCGTCGTGGTGCCATCACCGGCGTCATCGTTGGTCTTCGAAGCGACTTCGCGAACCATCTGCGCGCCCATGTTTTCAAACTTGTCTGAAAGCTCGATTTCCTTAGCGACCGTCACACCGTCTTTGGTGATGTTCGGGGCGCCGAAGGATTTTTCGATCACGACGTTGCGGCCCTTGGGTCCCAACGTCACTTTCACTGCGTCAGCGAGGATATTGACCCCGCTGAGGATTGCCGAACGTGCGGCTTCTGAAAAACGAAGTTCTTTAGCTGACATAGAGTTTCATCCCTCCGAAAATAATTCTGAAGATTAGTTGTTGACGACGCCGAGGATGTCTTCCTCGCGCATCATGAGGTATTCTTCACCTTCGATTTTGATCTCGGTGCCGGAATACTTACCGAAAAGGACGCGATCGCCCTTCTTCACGTCCAAAGGGCGAAGCTTGCCATCGTCGCTGACTCGGCCTTGGCCGACGGCGATGATCTCACCTTGAATCGGTTTTTCCTTAGCGGTGTCAGGGATGATGATTCCACCCTTTGACTTCTCTTCTTCATTAAAGCGTTTTACCAAGACGCGATCGTGCAATGGCCTTACCTGCATTTTGCTTCTACCTCCTAAATAGACTTTTGCCTTTGATATTGAGCCTTTTACAGTCTCCGCATTTCGTCATGAAGACGCAGAAATGCCGTGATTGAAAACGACTCAAGCGTATACGGTCTATATGGCTTCGATCCGGGGTTTGTCAATGTAACAAGCAGAGAAACAGCCCAACGAAGGCGGCATTTTTAATAACAAACTGTTTTTATCGGAAATAAATCAAGCGCCTTATTACTTGGATCATTAAATAATTATTTAATATTGATTTATTAAACATCATTCGCTACTGATCCTCTCATGAAGAAAGCCTTATTTTTAAGCCTTTTCCTATTTTCCCTGCGCGCCTCCGCTGCTGAAACCTACTCAGCTTATGAAGACGAATCAACGGCTTACGGCCCCCCCACCCCTTCCAACATCCGCGTCCAAGGAGCCGTGGCAAGCCCCAAAAAAGCGGTTCACGCGAAGAAAGTCCGCGCCAACGCGAAACCCAAACTGACTGCCCTGACTCAAACCCCCGCTCCATCGAAACCCTCAGCGCCATCGAACGCCAAGCGAATTGAGAAGTTGGAAGCCGAAGTTCAAGAACTCCGCAAATCCATAAGTCAGGCGAACGCCCCCCTTCCAGCCGCGCCAGCCGTCCTGCCCCGGACGGAGCCGCCTTCAACCGCTTACGACCCCGTGCCTTCGGATCAAGTTTCAGCCCTTTTGAAGCGCCTCGAGATCACGAAGAAACTCGTTTCCATCCATGGACGCGCTTATGACTACCGCGCCATGACGACCCAGCAGCTCGAGAATGCGCTCACTCAACTCGAAGGCCGCGCGCCTCAGCGCAAGAAGCGCTCGAGCGCCCCTAGAGTGCAGCAACCCGCCCAGGATGATCTCGAACCCGCGCCGAGCTTCGAAGGGGACGAAGTGCTTCCTGAACCGCCTTTCGCTTCTGAATCCGGCGAGAGCTGATTTTTAATTTTCATCCGTATCCCGAGGAATTCTCGATTGCCTTTTGAGAAGGGATCGCATACCCATTGCTCTATCCAACCGACGTCAGCCGCTTCTTTGGCTTGGTAGCTCAGTCGGTAGAGCAGCGCCCTGAAAAGGCGTGTGTCGGCGGTTCGATTCCGTCCCAAGCCACCACTATTACCGTCGCCAAGGCGACGGCGCCGTTCGGCTAGCGCTTTGCGCATTCACTTTTTCCCCAAAAAAAACCGAAAAAGACAGGTGAGCCTCTGTTTATGGACTCAACTCAAGCAAGCGGTTCGGTTTGCGTTGATCGCAGTTCTGGCGACTGCAGATCCATGCATCGCCGCGGATGACTTCAAAAAGATGGCGGCTTGCTTTGTCGATGGCTTTTATTCAAAAAAGGGAAGGACCCCTGTTCACTTCAAAGACGTGCTTTTTCTGGCTCAAAGTTTCGCTGAAGTGAGGGGCTTTTCATGGGAATCCGCGAAAAGCCCTGGCGAGACCAAAGCAGTCGATCGGAAAAAAGAGCCCCTTGAGATTACGCCTCTGGCGGGCCAAAAAGTCATTTCAGGCGACCACAATGATATAGTTTCACTATTTAATAGAGCCCATCCAGCCCCGCCTCATCAAGGGGTGCAAGATTTCAATCGCCAGAAACTAGGCATCAACCCCATCGTCCCCATTCGCTACAAGATCCTTAACGCTTCGAGCAAAGTAAACACCTCTCCGGTCATGGATCCCGCGGCGATCGAGGCGCTCAAGCACTTTCCAATGGGATCCGCCGCTTTGACGATACGGGACGTTGGTTTCGCCTCCATGGCCGGCACGGACATGCTGAACGAAATCGTCGCCAAAGATCCGCATTGGGTCAACGGCGACCCCAAGCTGTCCTTCGCTTTCGCCTTCAGCTCCCGAACCTCGCTCCCGGAGGAACTGGTTGGAAAAGTCATCGTCGGGATGTGCAGGGACGATCCCGATTCAAAGATCGCGATTTACGGGGGAAAAGTGAGAAAAGTCTTCGTTGTGGGACCCGACCCCACTGATCCGTACACCTATGAGTTTTTCGCGGAGCTTCTGACCCCTAATCTCGAGATTGAAACCGTGAAGCTGTCCCATACCGGCCGTTCATTCCCGTTTCATGTTTGGACTCCGAGGCCGTCAACCCCCTGACGTCCCCGGAATCCCGCTCTCAATATCTCTCCCGAGGTTCCGATCCTATTGATATACTCAATTAGTGTAAAATTGAGGGTGGGGCGAATTCATGATCCATCAAAGGCTCGTTCGAATCGGCGTGATCTTACTCCTGCTGTCGGCGGTCGGCTGCGGGCTCGGGGACAAACTCAAATCCAAGGTCTCCGGCAAGGACCTCGACGAACTTTCGAACCTCAATGCCCCGACTGTGAACGCGATCGCCGACCAGGCCGTCGTTGAAGGAGCCGCCATTCCCCCCGTCGGCTTCACGATCTCGGACGAAAAAATCCCGGCCGACAAACTCAATGTCACCGCCACTTCAAGCAACCCGACATTGCTTCCAAACAGCGGGCTGACGCTCGGGGGCAGCGGCGCGAATCGCACGGTTTCGATCCAACCCGCGTCGTCCCAAGCCGGGGTGGCCACGATCAAAGTGACCGTGAGCAATGGCCTGCTCACGAAAGACGCCTCGTTCACGCTCACCGTGAGGCCCCTCACCAACCTCGAAGTCCCCATCGAAATGCTCATGGCCGGCGTCAGCTCCAAACCGAGCCCGCAAATTTTTCATTCCACGCGGACGTCGCTCGATCCCTCGGATTACGACGGGACCGTGCGCTACTTCTTTGAGATCACCGCGACCAACGGCAGCCTGACCACCTACCCCGTGGAGCTCGTCAACACGGGCAACATCGCGGTGGCGAGCCTGGGAATTCCCTCGCTGTCCCTCTCCCCCGTGCGCCATCGCGTCGAATTCACTCCTAACGTGGGCGCAAGCACTTACCGCATTAAATTGCCGGCGACTTCCTCGGCCAACACGCTGAAAGTTTTTCTCGCGCGCATCCTCGTCCAGCAGACCAGCGCCACCAAGACGAAAGTTTTCATCCCGCTTTTATCGTCGAACTATCAATCCACCACGAACAACGACAAGCTCGCGGGCTCCCTCTACACGAGCGCGAATTACCAACCCGCGAACCAAAACGCGAACCGCGCGCTGTGGGGCAAGAATTCCTCAAACTGGTCGACGCTCGCGACGGCTTCACCATTCACGCTGGAGGCGGTCCTTTATAACAACAACACGCCGGGAACCTCGAAGGTCGCCCTTTTCGATAAAAGCGCTGGCCTCATCGTGGCTGATTCCGAAATTTCGAGCTCGGGCGTTTCGGATCCCACCCTCTTCACGAAAAGCTTCTCGGACAGCGCCACGAACTTCACGAACCTCCACGACTTTGAGCTCCGCGGTCAGGACGGGAACTCAAACCTCCGAGTCGCCCGCGCGGGACTCTGGGTGAAGCTCGAATCCCTCTTTAAAGGCGAAGTCTCTTACCTCGCCACGCGCAGCTTTTCGTCGGATGGGGTGGCGGGCTATCAGCGGGCGCTGATCGATACCTCGCTGTTTTCGAATCCCTCGGTCCTGCTCGAAGCGAGCGGCTACCGAGAGTTCTCATCGCCCCACTTGGTTGAGCTTCGAAACCACGGCGTCAACGATACGGCGTCCGGCGGAACCAGCGCGATCAACGGCTCGATGATCACTCTGGATGCGGACGGGAACTCTAACGAGATCTCCCGGGCCCGGAGCGCCGCATTGAGCGGAATCACCTCCGGTGATCGCTACCTTGTTCAGAGCACCCACGACGGAGTGACGACCCTAGGGCTTGTTGTCGTCGGATTTTCGCGCTAGTCAGATCGCTCCCCTCCTGGTCGCGATCTCGCCTGTAAAGTACGGCCCACTTCCAGCTCGCCAACATCATCATGCTAGGCCTTCGCGGGCCTGCCGCGAAGGCCTAGCCCGGCGGTCATTTTCTCTTTTACCCGCTTTCATTGAACGCCCTGCCCGTGATAAATCTGCGCTCACGAGGCGCCATGAAATCCCATCCCCGATCCGACCTGATTTCTGTTCAAAACATTTCCCGCAGCTTTCGCTCCGCGCAAAAAAAAGAGGGGCTCAAAGGTGCGCTCGAGCTCCTTTATAAGCCTCACTATCAGACTCATGAAGCCCTCAAGCAGGTCAGTTTTGAATTGCAGGCCGGGTCCTTCAACGGGCTCATCGGCGCTAACGGTGCCGGCAAAACCACGCTTCTCAAAATCCTCTCGGGATTGATTCCCCCCTCGCAAGGGACAGCGCGAGTTTTGGGCTTTGACCCCTTCCAAAGGGCGCTTGATTTTAGAAAGCAGATCGCGCTGGTCATGGGCCAAAAAGCGCAGCTCTGGTGGGACCTCCCGGCGATGGACGCCTTTGACCTCCTCCGAGCCATCTATGAGATTCCCACCTCCTTATATAAGGAGCGACTCCACACGTTAAGCGAGCTCCTCGACGTCAAGCGTCACCTCCAAACTCAGATCCGACGCCTCTCTCTCGGAGAACGGATGAAGATGGAGCTCATCGGAGCCCTGCTGCATTGGCCGAAGGTGATCTTCCTCGATGAACCCACCATTGGGCTCGATGTTTTGGCCGCGCACCATCTGCGGGAGTTCCTCAAAGTCTTCAATCAAAAGGAACGGGCGACGATCATCCTCACCAGCCACAACATGGAGGATATCGAGCGCCTCTGCTCACGCGTCCTGATCCTCAAAGCAGGCACGCTGGTTTTTGACGGAGGGCCCGCGGGACTCACTCAAGCCGAAGAGCGGAGACTGCGCATTCGGTTCCTCAATCCCCCGACGCTCGAGAAGCTCGCGCAGGATACGGGATTGTCCCCCGATCAAATCGAGCGCGGCGGACTCAACGAAAACCCGGGCGGCGATGAGGAGGGCGATGCGGGTCAATCCTCATTTCATTTCTGCATCAAGCAATCCCAGATCATGCAAGTGCTCCAGTCCATCATTCAGCACCATACGATCGTCGACATGAGCATCGAGCAGCAAAGTTTGGAGAGCGTCATTCAACGCCTTTACACCGAGGAGCGCGCCGAGAGAGCTCCCGCCCATTCCGCGAAAGTCGTTTCATGATCGGCTTCAAATGGAGATGGCGGGTCGCCGCGCTCAAAAACGGCTTTCAAGACGCTACGGCATATCGATTGGAGTTCCTGTTTGAGATCGTGGGATCCGCCTTGGTCCCCGCACTGATTCAGTGGATTTTTTGGTACGCCATGTTTCAACTCGGAGGCGCCACTGAAATCGCTGGGATGACGTATCGGGACATGATCTTTTACACCCTGATGAGTTTGCTCTTCAGTCAGATTCGCGGAGGGGATCATGACTTTGAGATTCAAGAAATGGTGCGCTCGGGGAACCTCAGCAATTACCTTTTGCGACCCATCGGCGTCGTGGAGTTCATTTACATTCGGGGCGCTGCGCCAAGACTCCTCATCGCCGGCACCTGTTTAACGCTTGGCATTATTGTTGGCATCTTCTTCGGTTTCTCCCCCGCTCGGATGCTCGGTGCGATGGCCATGGCTTTCTTGGGGAATATCATCCATTACCAAATCGGCGCGATCCTCGCGACGAGCGCCTTTGTCTGGGAAGAAGCCTATAGCTTCTTAATGGTGAAAAATCTCGCAGTGAGTATCCTCTCCGGTGAATTGCTTCCTCTGAATCTTTTTCCGGATTCGCTCCAATGGATTTGGAAATCCCTGCCCTTCTATCTCTACGTCTATGGGCCCACTCAGTACGCGCTCGGCAAATGGAGTCACTTGGAATGGGCTCAGAACTTCGGCCTGGGACTCTGCTGGGCTTTCGCGGGCTGGATCGGCATTCAACTGAGCTGGAAATGGGGAATTCGGCGCTACTTGAGCTTGGGCGGGTGAAGAATGCGGCTCCAATCGATCAAAAAATACGCCGAAGCTTACCGAGTGCAATGGAAAAACAATTGGGTTCGTGAAGCGGTCTACAGAACGAACTTCTTGACCACGCTCGTGGTGGACATCGTCTGGATCGCGGTGGAGTTCAGCTTGTTCACGGTGATCTACGCGAACGTTCCCACGCTCGCGGGCTGGACGAAACCCCAAACCTTCTTCTTTCTGGGGATGTTTTTCTCCTCAGACGCGATCTTCACGACGCTTTTTCAGCGCAACTTCTGGACTTTCTCGGATCTCGTGAACAAGGGGGAGCTCGACATTCTCCTCACCAAGCCCATTCACCCCCTTTTCCTCGCGCTCACGCGCTCTATTAGTATCTCAACCTTATTTAATTTGGCCCTTGGGCTGGCGATTATGGTCCGGTACGCAGAACCAGCGGGCTTTTCGGGTGGATTTAAGTGGTTTTTGGTCGCTGGATGGCTTGGAATCGGCGTTTACACCGCCATCGTGGTGAGATTCGCGTTCGCGATCTGGATTTTTTGGACCGAAAGGAGCTGGGCGATCTCCCGAATGTATTACCAGTTCTTCTCGCTCGCGACCAAGCCCGATACGCTTTACCCTCGGGCCGTCCGCACGATCATCCTCACGGCGCTTCCCTTCGCTTTTATCGGGAGCGTTCCGGCGCGCGCCCTGCTTCACGGGCTTCAAAGCCATGAATACATCTGGCTCGTGAGCGTCCTCACCGGATTCACTCTTTTGAACATTATGCTTTGGAAAAAAGGGCTCCGTCGCTATCAAAGTGCGAGCAGCTGATGCGCTGGTCGCCGCGGCGACCAAATTCTTTTTTACACATTCATTCTTGTTTTGATTTCACTTGCGCCAGATTTTCGCCGCACTACAATCAGCGTGAAGAGAAGGATTTTTCATTCACGCACGGAGGGCGAATATGGCTTCGTTTCGAGATATATGTTTCAGTCCAGCAGAGTTCGCGACGATTGCAAAAGTAGACCGCGGGCAAATCCCGGAACTTGAGACTCGAGGACTCCTCAAGACCATCAAACGTAAAGTCGGCAACGTGGATCGAAAAATGATCACGCTCGAAGGCATGCAGGAGTATTTCAAGTCGGTCGCCATGGCGACCGAGCCTTTGGAAGAGTTTCGGCCCCAACCTCCTCAGCATAAAGTCCAGATGTTCTATAACGTCAAAGGTGGAACGGGGAAGTCCACGCTCACCGCACAGTACGTCATGAGGTCCGCGATGCTGGGGCTTAAAGTGCTCGCCATCGACTTGGATGGCCAGGGTCACCTCACCGTGAACCTGGATATCTTGGATGCCCATGAGCGCCCCACGGTTTATGACATCCTCATTAATGATCTTCCGATTCAAGAGGCCATCATCAACGTTGCCCCAGGGCTTGATCTCATTCCGGCCAATCTCGGTCTTTGCAATATCGAGATCCCCCTGAACAATAAGGCGAGGCGTGAGTACCGGCTTTCAGAAGCCCTCGAAAAGGTCGCCGATGAATACGATCTCATCGTCGCCGATACCAATCCCGCGGCCTCCATCCTGAACGGATCGATGCTCGTGGCGGCAAATCTCGTAAACGTAGTTTGCGCGACCAACCCTCTCTCCTTTCACGGAATGTCGCTCGTCATGGCCACGATTGAGGACATGGAGAAGGAATTCAAACGTGATCTCGAAGTCAAGATCGTGCCCAATCTCTATGACAATCGAGAAGTCATCAGTCAGGAAGTATTGGGGGAATTGAGGTCTGAATTCCCGGAAAATTGCACCCGGGCGGTCATTAATCGCAGCGCTGACCTTAATGAGGCGACGAAGCGGCGGACGACGGTTTGGGATGTGAATTCAAAAGGGGTTGCGGCGCAAGACATCAACTCTCTCACGGAAGAACTGCTTTTTAATTAGGGATAGGCGTTGGTGAAAGCACCGACGCCTTGGCGTCGGATACGCGCCGCTAGGCGCTAGCGAATGCGCCGACGGCTTGCCGTCGGATACAAAAAGGGAACTGACTCATGGAAGAAAATAAGATCAAAACCCGCAGTGGAAGTGGTTATCTGAAGCAATTGTATTCAACCGCGCGTACAACGGCTGGGAGTACGCATTCTCACCTCAAAAACCTCACCACTTTCTTGGTGAATTTCATTCCAGTGGATAAAGTCGACGCCTCTGAACTCCAAGTTCGTGTCCACTTTGACGACGCCGAAATCAGCGCACTGAGTCATTCCATCAAAGAGCATGGCGTGCTGCAACCCATTCTCGTAGTTCAGGATGGGGACCGGTATAAGGTAATTGCCGGAGAGCGGCGATTACGCGCCGCAAAAATGGCTCAACTAGATCGCATTCCTGCACGCGTCCTTTCGACGAATGACAAAGCGACCCACGAAATTGCCCTCCGCGAAAATCTGGACCGCGTTGATCTTCATCCGATTGAAGAAGGCGAAGGCTATGTCTCGCTCCTCGAATCTCAGGCTTACACGAGCCATGAATCCATCGCTAAGGGCTTTGGAAAACCAAAATCGCGCATTACGGAATGCATCGTTTTCACTCGCCTCCCCAAAGAGACCAAAGATGAACTTATGCGACGCGGCATCAAAAACCGCGCGCTCTTAAGGGAACTCTTGGATTTGCCCGCGGATCAACATCTCGCGCGAATCGATACGGTTGCCGGGAAAGAAGAAATTTATTCGCAACCCGGCGCTGCCCCGACTCCGGATGCGCCCGCGACGAGTACCGCGCCTGCCCCCTCTGCGCCTCGTGCACCCCGCGCTCAGAAGGCTTTTCAGTACCGCCTCGATGAACGCGTGGTTTTCGTGCCATCCTTTAAATGGAAAATCGGGGAATCCAAAGAAAAGCTCCAAGGGTATGCGGATGCCCTGCGTAAGGTTTTGGAGTCTTTGGAAGAGCGGCTCACGCGCCCTGATCGCCCGCTTTAAGGGAGTTGCAGCTCAGCGAGGTTGACGCCGAGTACGGGCCAGATTTTTGACATCCCTGCGAGTCGATGCTGGTAGTTTTTCCAAGGCACGCTCTGCACCGTTCCGCCGACGGACGCGTGATGAAACTGAGCTTTGCCCTGGGCGTTGCGAATCAAAAAACCTTGATGACTGATCAACACTGGATGCCTTGAATCATTTTTTCGGACGATGTTGATCAAGGTTCCGCTCGGAATCTGATCCACGATCTTCAGGAAATCATTCAGGGCGATATAGGGAACTTCGGCTTGCGTCATCTGACCGGGATCGCTCCATCGCTGAAGAGCCACGGAGGCGACCTGCCTCGTCACTTGCCCATGCCGCACTTGGGCATTCAGCCAAGCCTGTCGATCGATGAATTTCACCTCGCGATGCAGCGTCACTTGATGCTGGGCGGCTAAACTTTGAGTCGTATCCGCGAGGACCTGCGCGTTCATGTTATTCGGCAGCCAATCCAGTTCGGGAAAATGGTTCCGATTTTCAAAGCTGTAGGGGGAATGCGCGTACCGGATCTTCAAAAGCGAAGGGATCCATTCCGCCGCAGCGCGGCTTCTTGCGAGGGAAGAAACCGTTTCGACGAAAGTCGTGCAGTCATACTGGGGCTTCAAAAGAGGGACTGAATCCGTGACCTGCGAGCTTAAGGCGCTTGCGGCAGCCGCTTGCTCGAGAATCGCGGGATTTTTGACGATGAACTCCCCCCAAAATGAGATGCGGTCGCCCCGGCCCAAAGCACGCGCCTTTTCAAAAGCGAGATCCAGCGGAGTTCTCGCATGACCCAGATCCGTTTCGAGGCTCAGGGTCTCCGCGGGCTCAGGCGCTTTTTTGCTGGAGGAATGGAAGGCCACTCCCACCGCCGTAAACACCACCAGAGCCGCGAAGCTCGCCGCTATTTGCTTCCAGAATTTTTTAACGAGCTTTTTAAGACCTTTGCCAGGCTTTCGAACCCGGGCACTCCCCTTCTTTTTAGGGCGCGATTTAAGCGCGGATTTCTTGGGGCGTGCAGTTTTTTTGGCTTTTTTCGGGGATCCAGGCATACAGAGCATTTCGGCGTCCGCCCGTGAAACTTGACCTAAAACAAAGATAGTCTTGGGGATTCACAGTTTTCCCCGACTCGGATAAATTAAATTTCATGAATTCAAAAAGCCCCGCTTGGATCTCCCTCTCGAAGATACAACAGCTCGTTCAGCTCGAGCCCGCGCTGATGATCGTAGGGCTCTCAATCGGGGCTTGGATCGCTTACAAGCTATTGCTCCGTGAGATTTCCGCGGAGCGTCATCGCAATCTCAGAAAAAACTTCCGCAACCTCTTGATCCACAGCGTATTCGCAATCGCTTTTTACAGCGTCTACCTGGTTTTGGAGCCCTTCACTGCGGAGACCCCTTTCCTGGTCAGGGTGGTCTCGTACTTCGGCTTGCTCGCTTTGATTTGGGGATCCATCGTCTTCGTCAAATGCTGCCGGATCCTTGTCTTTGAGTACCTCTTTTTGAGTCACATGCGCGAGGCGGTTCCGCTGCTGCTGGTGAACATCGTGACTCTTTTGATCTCGATGATCCTGGGCGTGTGGCTCAGCACGGAGCTCTTCAACATCCGCATCACGCCGATTTTGGCGACTTCGGCGATCTTCTCGTTGATCGTGGGTCTCGCGGTTCAAGATACGCTGGGCAATCTTTTTGCGGGGATCTCGCTTCAATTCGACAAGCCCTACGAGATCGGCGACTGGATCGAGATCCAAACGGGAACGCAAAAATGGGCGGGCCAAGTCTACGAGATTTCCTGGCGCGCAACGCTCCTGCTCGGGATGACGGACGAGTTCATCACGGTGCCCAATCGCGTCGTCGCGCAGGCGCAGGTTTCGAACTTCTCGGCCAAGCACCGGCCCTTCATCCGAAGCCAGATCTTCCACATCGCTTACGGGTCACCGATCGATGAGGTCAAGAAGGTCATGCTCGCGGGGGTGCCCGAGATTCCCGAAGTCATGAAAAAACCCGCTCCCTTCGTCGCCATCACGGAGATGACCGACTCATGGGCCGGGTACAAACTCGTTTACTTCATCCAGGATTACGGCAACCAATTCATCATCGGGGATCGCGTGATCTCCTCGGTGATGAAGGCGCTCGATGCGGCGGGGATTAGGATCGCGACTCCGCGGCTGCTGGTGGAGCGCAGAGACGGTGCGTTAAATCACGAATCTCATTGAACATCTTTTCCTAACGCAAAAATTCGGGCACAAGACTTGCTCAAAATCAAAAACACGCTTACTCAAGAGGAAATGCTGATGCCCAAGAGAACCGTTTCAGATAAAAAAATGACCCCCTTTGTTCCTGCTAAAAAAAATCTTCCGGCTACCCAAGAGATGCTGAGACGCGTCCGTAATGAACTTAAAGCGGAGATGAAGGCGGGCTTTAAAAATGTCGAGTCAAAGTTCGATCAAATGGAATCCAGATTCAATCAGATCGATTCGAAATTCAGTCAGAACGATTCTCGGTTCAGCCAAATTGAATCGAGATTCAGCCAAATCGACGCGCGGTTCAATCAGACGGATGCCAAAATGGAACTCGTCCTCTCTGAGGTCGCTCGGATTGGGGTTCTTGTCGAAGAACAGAATTCCAATAACCGTATCGTGCTCGAGGGACTCTCTGGCCTATGGCAAAGGCAAGAGCAGTTTGAATCACGACTCACGAATGAAGTGGACCGGTCCGTGGCCGCGGCATTCATTCGGCTGAAGACTTGAGGGTCTCAAAAAAATCGAGAATATAACTCGCCACGAACTCAGATTGTTCTTGCGCCGGGTAATGGCCGCTTTCTTCGCATAATTTGAAGTTTACATTGAGAAAGAGCTGTTTCAGGGATTCACCGACGGCTTCGTTCATGCCGAATTTTCCGCCCAATCCGAGGACTGGGATGGCCGAACGGGAATTTGTCATTTTCCTGAAAAACGCGGCGTCCCGAGCATTCGTCCGATAATATTGCAAGTAGACTGGGAGCCGCCTTTCATCTTGATACGCGCTTAAAAAGAGACTTCGATCTTCTTCAGCGAGACTTTTTGGTTCCGCGCGAAGTCTCAGGAAGAACTCAAAGTAGGAACTCATCCGCGGCGCGATCAAAGTCTCGGCAAGAGACGCTTGGCGGTGAAAGGCGCCATGCCACGAAGGATAGCGCGAGAACCCGGGCTCGGAAATCGTCGCTGAAACTCCAGGGGGCACTTCCTCTTCAATAACGAGGCTTTTTACTTTTTCTGACTGTACTGCGAGAGCGATCGCGACGGACCCTCCCCAGTCATGGCCGATCACGGAGAAAGGCTGTTCGTCGCCTAAAAGCTGGTGAATGACCTCGAGAATTTCGAGCGCCAAATTTTCTTTCGAAAAATCTCCCCCCGATGCTTGGCTCTCTCCCAAGCCCCTGAGGTCGATGCAATGAGTTTGAAAACCAGAGACAACCAAGCGTGGAATCAGTTTATTCCAATGCCACGAAGTCACGGGCCACCCGTGCAATAGAATCAACGGCCTGCCTGCCCCTCGAGACCAAACCCGATAAGGACACCCATTCACGTGAATGATCTGCTGATCACCTAAAGAGACCAATCGCCCACTCCCCACCGCTGCGGGCGGTCAGACTCACTTGATCTTGGCTTGATCCAGGAGGAATTTCACGGTCTTCTCCTGGCGCATGCGGAAAACGAAGTCTTCCTTCTTGCCGGGATTTTGCTGGTAAAAAGCCTCGAGCTTTTGAGGTTCGACCTTCATCCCGCGGGCCACGACTTGGATCTCGTTGCCGAGCTCCTCGGGCGTCACTTCGATCGCTTCTTTTTGCGAGATCGATTCGAGGATGAGGCTCGAGCGAACTTGGGTCTCCGCTTTTTGCCGGAGCCGTTCCAAATCACGGATCAGCTCATTTTGAATCGCGGCTTCATCGAAGCCCTGCTCCTTCATCTGCTGAGCGATGTCCTGCGCGAGCGCGCGGGTTTGCCCCTCGATCAGCGCCACGGGAACGTCGAACTTGTGCTTCTCGATGAGTTGCGTGAGCAACGCGCTTCGAAGCGATTGGTCCGCGTCCTGGGTCTTCTGGCGAAGGAGGTATTCCTTGGCCTTCTGCCGCATCTCCTCGAGATTGGCGTACTGGAGCTGCTTGGCCAATTCATCGTTCAGCTCGGGAAGCTTCTTCTCCTTGATTTCCTGGATCTTCACGGTGAATTCAGCCTCTTTTGAAGCGAGCTCAGCATCGGGAAAATCCTGGGGAAAAGTGATGCGGAAGGTCTTGGACTCATCCCGCTTGAGGCCGATGAGCTGGTCCTCAAAACCCGGAATGAGGCTGCCTGAACCAATCTCCACCGGGCGCGTTCCCTTCATCCCTTCATGGGGGGTCACTCCGCTTGGGGTGACCAGGCCGCCCTGAAATTCCAAATCCACGTAATCCCCGGACTGTGCGGTGGCGCCTTCAGCGGTTCTCGGTGCGAGTTGCGCCTGGGATTCTCGAAGGCTTTGGATGATCTTGCTCTCGTCCTCCGCGGTGACTTCAACGGGATCGCGCTTGAGCGCGACGCCTTTGTAGTTTTTCACTTCGAACTCAGGGAGCACTTCAACTGTCGCCGTATAAGTGAAATCCTGGTTCTCTTGAACTTGGGCAGAGTGCGAAGAATGATCGTCATGATCATGGGAGTGATCATGATCGTGGTGGTGGTCATGCGCATGATCGTGAGCGCCGCCCTTGCCCGATTCAATTTGAGGCGAACCCACAGTTTTCAACTGATGCTCTCCGACTGCGAGCTGAAAGGAACGGTCTACAAGCTGATGATAGACGCGATGTTTGACGTCATCGGCGTAGTACTGGCGGATGACCGAAAGCGGGGCCTGTCCGGGGCGAAATCCCTTCAACTTCGCCGTCTTTTGGATTTCAACCAACCCCCGCTCAAACTGGCGATTGACTTCCTGAGCAGGGACATGAACGGTCAAACGCCTTGAAATCCCGGATACTTTTTCTACCTGAGCACGATATTCCACGCAAAACTCTCCTTAAAGTGTCGGAAATGGATGTACCCGAGTTGGCGGGGGATCACAACCCTATTTCTAGCTGGATTTTAAGCCTCAGGATACCAAACCCGTTCGAGCCACAATGCCCGGGCAGGCGCTGTAGGACCGACATCCTGGCGCCTTCCAGATGCTAGAATATCAGCGAGACAACGAGGCGAACGACGCCCATCTCCGACTTGATGAAGGGTGCCTACGATTCCCCGGACCATTTGCTTCAAAAATCCCGTTCCCACCAGCCTCACCCGAACCCACTCAAACCCTCCGGGCGGAAATTCAAAAGGCACGCGAGTTACTTCCGCTTCGAGGATTTCACGGACCGTCGGCCCTGGATGCGCGCCTGAAGCCTGAAACGGCTTGAAATCATGCCGCCCGATGAGGGCATTCAAGGCCTTTTGCATCGCCTTCTCATCAAGCCTTCTTCGGAGCCACCAACTATAGGGCTCCACATAAGGCAGCGCGCAGGGCCCTTGCTGGAAAAAATAGCTGTACTGTTTTTTCAGGGCGGATCTCTGCGCATGAAAAGCCAAGGGGACCGCGTTCACTTCAAGGGCTCGGATATCGGGAGGCAAAGTCGAATTGAAGGCTTTGTGCAGGATGGAAGGATCCCAGCACCTTCGTTTGAGCGTGAAATGCGCCACTTGCCCCGCCGCATGGACGCCTGAGTCGGTGCGCCCGCTTCCCACAACCGATGCTTTTTCGCCGGTGATCCGCTGAAGTGCGTCCTCGAGCGTCGCTTGGACGCTCGGATGCTCCGGAGGCAAATCCTTTTGGCGCTGCCATCCCCGATACCGGGTGCCCACGTAACTCAGGCGCATCGAGTACTTCTCGGGAGACTCAATATTCAAACGTCAATCCCGCTAAAATGCCGGAAATCGTGAAATTCACGTCGCTCGCGACGCTTTGCATTCGGCTGTACTCCAAAGTGAGCGAGAACCGCTTGATCTGATAATCGTTATAGAGATTCCAATCACTTTCCTTGCTGAGCCAGTTGATGGGGATCGCAGCCCCTACCGTGGTAAAAAAAGCCTTCGAGTAGCCTCGGTTGCCTTTTTTGGAATCGCTGCGAGTCTCGGCGTACAGGGCCAGGGTCGGGCCGGCCATGATGAAGGGTCTGACGAATCGAAGCAAATTGAACCGATAATCCAGCGCCACCGACAGCGGCACGACGAAAAACTGGAACTTCGTCCGGGAAGAGAGGGGGAACTCCTCCCCTAAACCCGAAGGAGTGGCTCTCCTCAGAGTCTCCGTGAATCTCCCATACCCATGATAGTACGAAACTCCCGCCATCCCGATGAATCCAAAGTTTCCGAACCATTCGCTATGAAAAGGCTGATATTCATAAAAAAAACTGAGGTCGGGCGAAAAGTTCCCCCCGTAAATGGAGGCGAAATCAATCCCCTTCACGCCCGAGGTCGCGTCAAAATTGGAATTCAGCGAAGCTCCCACGCGCATTCCGAAAGCCTGATGAATCGACCCTTTTTTGATGAGATGAAGCTCTGAACGTCCTTCATTGACCGCTTGAATCGCGCCGCCCTGATCTTTGGGCTCAAGCCGCAAGCGCTGCTTCTCGGAGTAAGACTCGCCCTCCGGAGAAGGGCTGAGATGGGGGTGAGACTGCTTCAACCGCTCCGTGTACCCCTCGAAAGGATCTTTTGAGGGAATCTCCCGCTTCTGTTGCTCGGTATATGACTCGGGGGATTCCTCGGCAGGGCCGAGCTTATTTTTCAATCGATCGATGTAAGGGGAATTGCTCTCAGCAAAAGCCGAGGAATAGAGCGCGACCGAGGCGATCAGCCCGGCGATGGCTTTTTTCAAGAGGGGCTCCCTCCTCGAGGATTTCGCAATCGAACTCGGGCAGCCGTCATCAAGATTGCCGCGGCGATGAACAACAGCGCTTTCAATAAAAACCCCGAACCGGGCTGGAGCGCGAACCACGCCAATCCCTCGATGGGAGTCAACGCCGCCAGCACGAAAAAACGGGACTCCGGATGATCGACCACCCATTGAGCGAGCGGCGGAGAAACTTCTTCATAAAGGGAGACAAAGGCGCGGCCCCACGCATGGGGTTTCAGTTTTTGATTTCTAAAAATGCGCAAAAGCCTCACCGGGGCGCTTTCCTGGGAGCGAAAAGCCGCCGTCGCAATGAAGCACTTGCTCTCCTTCAGGAAGCCCTGAATCTCAGAAGTCTTCACGTCCTGAAGAACGCAAGTGTCATTGGACGCGATCAACCCCGCCGCATCCCGGAACATGAAACCCACGCCATAGAAGGAGCCATTCTCAAAGCCACTCACTGAAGAAAGCGCGCTCAAGGGTTGAATGGAGACCAAATTCGAATTGGAGCGAAAAGCCGAAGTGACGTTTGGATCGATTCCCTGGCCTTTTTTCGCCACCGTGACCAACGCCGAGATCGGCGCCCGATTGGTCGAGGCGATCTCGCTCCCGGGCGTCGCTCCATCATGGACGATGATGGAATAACTCGCGGGAAACACGAAAATCTCGCCATCCCCCGGAAAGTAGATCGAGTTCATATCGGGGCAAGTCGTGATCGAAGGACCGTCCGCTTGGAAGTTCAAGTTGAGCGCGGCCGTATCAGCGGTCGTGTCCGCGAGTCCCGGCTGAGTGGCGCTTCCGGAATCGATCGCCGTGTAAACTCGGATGCTCAGCGCGAGACGGCTCGCGGTTCCCGACACCGTGGTCTTCGTGGGAATGACATCCCCGCTGTTGCAGCCCGCCGCGCTCGTTCCCTGTTGCACGAAGTAAGCCGTGCAAAGATCGTGAGGATAAAGACCGATCTGGAGAGTGCCCTGGGAGTAAAATTTTGCGGAGAGATAATAGTTCTGCCCCCCAATCGTGCTCTGGCCCTGGCAATTGCCGCCTGAGCAAACCGAGCCTCCCGCCCATGCGATCGGCACGAACCGCTCCGCATTCGAAGCGTCCTTCATGACGACGGCGACCACCGGCTGCTGGCTGCCCGTCAGCGCGATCGTTTGGTCCGTTTTGACGGTCAGTTTGATGAGATCCCGCTCCAGCGCTCCCCCGTTCACGCCCAACGTAAGATTGATCTCGCGATAACCGGAGGCCGTATCGAGAAAAACAGCGTTGTGAGCGGCTCCATTCCCGCTGAAAGACCCTCCGCCGGAATAAGATCCCGCCACGTAGTAGACCGTGCCGTTATCCGCGCCCCAAGGGCTTTCTGGCGTCACGGTCATCACCGCCTGAGCTACGCCGGGAATGCAAAACCCCACCACCGCGAGCCACGTTCGAATGCGATTCATACCGGGTGCACTCCTCGGCCTCCGCGGAGCGTTTTTTTGCGAAATCGCCGCGCGAGCCAGCGGATCGAATAAACGCTGAAGCTCAGGCTGATGTAGGAGCTCAGAACCAAAAACAGCGTCACCTCGGGGCGAACCGCGATCAGGATCATCAATAAAACCCCGATCATCAGATAACCGAAGCTCGCGCTCGAGCGCCAATGAAACTCCTTGAACGAGGGGAAAAGCACCGTGCTCACCATCAAGCTGGAGAGCGCGAGAGTCATGCCCAGGACGCTGAACCGCATGGACTCAGCCGAGACGTCCCAAGAAAGGGCGCGCGTGAACAAGAGATAGGTCGCCATCGTGCCTGCGGCCGCCGGGATCGGGAGCCCTTGAAAATGGCTTTTCGCGATGACTCCTGAAAACGCGTTGAACCGCGCCAACCGCATCGCTCCGCACGCGACGAACAAAAAAGCGGCGAGCCAGCCCAGGCGATCAAAGGACTCCAGCATCCATTCATAAGCCAGAATCGCGGGCGCGACCCCGAATGACATCAAATCCGAAAGGCTGTCATACTCCAGGCCGAATTGGCTCGTGGCTTTTGCCAAGCGCGCGATGCGGCCGTCCAATAGATCGAAAACAGCGGCCGCCAAAATCGCCTGGGCCGCCCCTTCGAAGTCTCCGCGGCTTGAAGCGATCACGGAGTAAAACCCGCAAAATAAATTCGCCGTCGTGACGAAATTCGGGACGAGGTAGATTTTTCTCATTTCAGCGCGACGACCTCATGGGTCTTAAGATAGGCGCTCACAGACCAAAAGGCAAACTCCGGCGACGGCCAAGGCGACCCCCAGCGTCCGTGGAGCGGAGACCTTTTCAATCCCCAAGAGCCACGCGAAAGGCACCGAAATCACGGGTGCGAGCGCAGTCAGCACGGTTCCTGACGCAAGCGGTGAATGAGCCAGCCCATACATGAAAAACAGGGAACCCCCGAACGCCTCGAATACGAAAACCCAGCTCATTTTGAGCCAAACGGCGCGAGGCAGGAGTATCGACCTCGGCGGCAAACCCCGCAGAGTCGAGAGGATGAAGCAAAAAGTCGAGGCGAGAACCATCCTGACCACGTTGCCGGAGAAAGGGTTCGCCCCTTGCCCGCCCTGCGCGACTGAGTAGCTGTTCATGCACCAAAAAACCGAGGTGAGCAAAGCGATCAAGACGCCGCCTGCCGTTTTTCTGGAGACTTTCGGGATCCGGGCGAATCGCCGTTTACTCTCCGTTTCGCTTACCGAAAATACTTGGGGTTCAGCCGATGCGGCGGCTTCGGAGTCCTTGGGCCCATTCAAAATGACGAGGATTACGCCGCTGATACAGAGAAGAATGCCGCCGGCTTCAAGAAGCGAAAGCTGCTCCCCTCGGAGCACGACACCAGCCAATGCGCTCCACACCGGGTAGATAGAGGCGATGGCGAGCGCCCCCGGGATCCCAAGCGATCGAGTGCTGAGCAGGAATAAGACATCGCCAAAAGCGTAACTCGAGAACACGGAGAGCGCGAACCAGCTGATCTGGACTGGCGTCAATGCGAAGGACGCCCCTGTGAGAAGCGCGATCACCGCGAATAAGGGGAACGCCGTCGTGGAGCGCGCGAAATTCACGGCATACGGCGAATGCTCGCGCGCGAGCCGCGAGTAAACGGAGGAACCCACAGCCCACGTCACTGAGGATAAAAAAGCTGATCCCAGCCCCATCCACGGAAGATTCGCCGACGCGCTCATGAGGAGGCCGACTGCCGCTTCAGCTCCGCGCTCGAAGCGCGCCTATATTGGGGCAGGACTTCTGCGAAAGGAAAGGATCGGCCTGATTGGAATTTTTTCCAAGCCAACTGCCCCAATGCCCGAGCCTGAGTTTGCTGCGCCCAATGCGTAGGCAAAGTAATTCGCCTCTCTGAGGGGAGCGAATCCCAGAGTTCAGGGTATCGAACCGTGGCATCCCCCATCACGAGCCAGCGATGCTCGCTGTGGAGCGCTTTCTCGGCCAATACTTCCACCGCCGCAGCGTGCGTCAGCGAAGATTCCTGAGCAGCTTCAGAGAGCTCCCCCGCCTCACTGAGTTTTTGAGCTTCGCCCCAGTGGCAGAAAAGTTCCCCTTTGCAGGCATCCGTCGCCGCCATGAGAGTGGCTTGCGGCTCAAACTGAGCCACCCATTGGGCCGCGGGGTGAACCAAAGCCGCCAGGCTCGAGACTCCGATCAACGGTTTGTTCATCGTGGAGGCGAGTGTGCGCGCCGTCGTCACGGCGATCCTCAATCCCGTGAAACTGCCCGGCCCCACGCCTACCCCGAAAAAATCGAGGTCCTTGAGCTCCCAGCGCGCGGAATGAAGCACCTGATCGATTCCCCAAAGCAATCGCTCAGAATGGGTGAGTCCCACGTTAAAATTGAATTCGCTGACGAGCTTCCAAGAGCCGGTCCCCTCCTCGGCTTCGCACGCAGCCACGCTGCCTTCTTGCGACGAGGTATCCCAGACCAGGAACTTCATAGTTCAACGGTTGCCGAAAAATGGCAGGCGGATGATGTCGTTTCGCATCACGATTCCCATCAAACCCAAGATGAAAACCAGCCCCGCCCCTTGAATGAATTCAAGCTGGCGCAAAGTCAGTGGCTTTCTCCTTACGCTTTCAACCAGCAGGAGCAGGATGTGACCCCCGTCCAAAACCGGGATGGGCAGCACGTTGAGCACGCCGAGGCCCACCGAAAGCGCCGCCATCGTCGATAGAAAAGCGATCAAACCCCGCGTGATGCTTTCACCCGCGATCTTACCGATCAAAATCGGCCCACCCAGGGTCGTGAGCGAAACATCGCCCGTGATCATTTTTTTGATCGAGACGAAATTTCTCCAAGTAAAGACGACCATACGCTCAGTGCCTTTCCAGGCGAGGACGAGCGGGTTCCAAACGCGTTCGGTCAAGGTCACCGGTTCAGCGATCGAAATGATCGGCATGACCCCGATGGTGTATTGAATGGTCTTTTTCAGGGTCGCGTCCCGGCTCGCGTTGGAAGTGGGGGTGATCGTCTCGGAAAAAAGCTTCCCGTCGCGCTCCCAACGAACTTCGATCTGCCCTGATTTCTCGCCGGCGTCCTGCACCGCGGTCTTGAGATCCAAAAAGCTTTGCACGTCCTGGGCGCCAATTCCGATCAGACGGTCCCCCGACTTCAATCCCGCTTTTTCGGCAGGTGAACTCGCCACCGTTTTATCGATAAAAAGCTCGATGGAATGCAATCCCCAAGCTTGCGCCAAGCTCAACGCCGGACCTGCCCCCCCCTGAGACGCGGGCTTCACCCAGGATGTGGCCGTCTGAGGAAGGATCACTCCCGCTCTGCGAACCCCCATCTGGACGGGTTGCCCGGGAGGGAGCTCATCGTAGAGACGCTCGAGCTCTTCCCAGCTGCTCACTTCATGACCTTGAATGGCCACGATTTCATCGCCCGTTTTCAGCCCCGCTTTACCGACCACCGAACTGGGGTTCGAAACGCCCAATGCCAATCCACGGCCCACGGGCGAAAGCCCGGGTACTTCGCCCAAAGTCGTCATTTCGCCGTACATGCTGAATCCTTCCTGCAAGGAAGGAACAACCTGAATTTTTTGCCGGCTCCCTGAAACATGCTCCACATCCAAAACGACTTTTTGGCCGGGCTTCTCATTGATCATCGCCATGAGCTCGTCATACCGATGAATCGCTTTCGCATCGACGCTGAGAACTCGGTCCCCGCTTTGAAAGCCAGCCTTTTCTGCGACTGACCCACGGACGACGCGGCCGACGACGTTCGCGAGCTGCGGTTCACCGATCACGAGGATCGCCATGAACACGAGCGCCGCGAAAATAAAATTGAAAAGCGGCCCGCCGAAGAAAATGAAGAATCTCTTCCAGTTCGCCTGACGATGCAGGGCTCGTGCGCTTTCCTCGGGAGGCAAGGGCGCGTTCGGGTCTTCCCCCAGAAGCTTCACGTAACCGCCCAATGGAATCGCGGAAAGCCGGAGTTCGGTTTCTCCCCAAGGACGGCTCCAAAGTTTCGGGCCAAATCCCACGGAGAAAATCTCGGCCTTCACGCCGAATAAACGCGCAAAAAAGTAGTGCCCAAATTCATGGACAATCACCAGGGGCCCTAAAATGATCAAGAAACCAAGAATAGAAAGCATGGAGACGACACCCTCACTTTTAAGCTCGAATCTTCTAGCCGAGAACTTTCATGCAGAGATACATGGCAGGCAGGCTAAAGACCATTCCATCAAACCGGTCCAGAAACCCCCCATGCCCCGGTAAAATACCGCCTGAGTCTTTGACCTGGAAGGCTCTCTTAAAGAAACTTTCGCATAAATCGCCGATCTGGGAAACCCCTCCCACTACGCAGGCGATTAAAATTACGGTCAAAACCCTAACATCATGAAATAAAAGAAATTTATAAATGACCGCGATCAGGATACCGCTGATGAGCCCGCCCCAAGCGCCTGCCCAGGTTTTTTTCGGGCTAATCAGTGGAAAAAGCTTCGCTGAACCCCAACGCTTGCCGGAAAAATACGCCCCCGTATCCCCGAGCCAAACGATCAAGAAGAAAAGAATCAACCAATGCTTGCCCGCGCGGGAATCGTGGATTTTCAGCATCATAGCAGGCAGATAGCCGATGTAAAAAACGCCAAAGACTGCTGTCGCCAATTCCTGAAAGTGAGTTTTTAAGGTGGGGCTAATCGGAGCTTCAGAAGAAGAACCCGCGCTGGTTTCGGCGTGGCGCGGGGCGGTAAATAAAAAATAGGTGAATAAAAGCAAGAATAGAAAAGAAAAAACTTCGAGCTCCAAACGGGGCAAGAAGAGATTGGCGAGGAGCGAGATCCACACCAACCCCACGAGAAGGTATTTTTTCTCCGCCTGATCCGAGAGACGAAACCCGATCTGCCCATATTCCCAAGCCATCCCCAAAATCAGAGCGGCAGCGAGAACGAAGACGCCCAGCCATCCCCCGAAGGCGACCAACAGCAAAATGGCCGCGCCCCCGGCGATCCCAGTTGCTACCCGTCTGCTCAGCTCAGTGGTGAGTCGGCTTTCCATAGTCCTCCAAAGCGGCGTTTTCGGTTCGAGTATTCATTCAAAGCCATTTCAAAATGCCCTTGAGAAAAATCGGGCCAGAAATGGTCCACGAAAATATATTCGGCATAGGCCGCCTGCCAAAGCAAGAAATTGCTCAAGCGTTTTTCCCCGCTCGTGCGGATCACGAGATCGACCTGCGAGAGTTCCTCGAGCTCGGAAGTCCAAAGATACCTCGACATCAGGGACTCATCCAGCTGGTCAGGCAGGTGCGCGCCCCGCAGGCAATCGGAGGCGAAGCTCCTCGCGGCACGGATCAGCTCTTGGCGCGATCCATAAGAAACCGCGAACGTGAGCTGAAGGCCGGTGTTCCTCGAAAGCCTCTCCACGGCCGCGCTCACCACGCTTTGGACATCCTCATTCAGGCGCTCGATTTCGCCGATTACGCGGAGCCGGACATTCTCGCGCTCCAGTGAATTGATCTCCCGAGCGAGGAATTTCTTGAGCAACTGCCAGAGGACCGTGATCTCGTCCTGGGGCCTCACCCAATTCTCCGTGGAGAACGCGAAAAGAGTGAGCGCCTGCACCCCCTGCGCGGAGGCGGCTTTCACGATCGGTTTGATCCGGGAACACCCGCGCACATGCCCAAAAACGCGCGGGCGCATGCGACGCTCCGCCCACCGCCCATTGCCATCCATGATGATGGCGACATGTTTGGGTATCTTGGGATTCAACGGGGACTTCAAATCGTCAGGACTTCTTTTTCTTTGAGGGCGATGACTTTATCGACCTCGACCGTTTTTTCGTCGATCTTTTTTTGGATGGAGTCCATGGACTTCTTCGCTTCGTCCTCGGAAACGGCTTTCGCCTTCTCCAGGCGCTTCACTTCCTCATTGGCTTCGCGCCGCTGATTGCGAAGGGCGATCTTGGATTCCTCCCCCATTTTTTTGATGAGTTTCACCATTTCCTTGCGGCGTTCCTCGGTGAGCGCGGGCAAGGGGATTCGAACGACTTTGCCGTCATTTTGAGGGGTGAATCCGATGTTCGCGGCGAGGATCGCTTTTTCGATGGCGCCGATCATGCCGCCTTCCCAAGGCGCGATTTGAATGGTCTTCGCGTCGGGCGTGGTGATGTTGGCCACTTGATTCAGCGGCACGTTCGAGCCGTAGTAGTCCACTTGGACCCCATCGACCAACGCTGTGGAAGCCCTTCCCGTGCGAACCTTCGTCAATTCCGCCTTGATGGCCTGGATGGTCTTATCCATCGCCTGAGTCATTTTCTGCTGAACTTCCAGAACCGTGGAACCCGTGATCGTCGACATGAAACCGCCTCCTCTTGATTACTCGGAATGAACCAGCGTCCCGACCGCCTCGCCTCGCGTGATCCTTTGAAGCGCCCCCTTTTGACCCATGTCGAAAACGATGATGGGCAAACGGTGATCCATGCACAGCGAGATCGCCGTGGAATCCATGACTTTGAGCCCCCGCTGAAGGACTTCAAGGTAAGGCAATTCTTTAAAGCGTTTCGCGCCCGGAACTTTTTCCGGATCCGCGTCATAGATGCCGTCGACTTTGGTGGCTTTCAGGACGACTTGAGCGCCGACTTCCATGGCACGGAGGGCGGCCGTGGTATCCGTCGTGAAATAGGGATTCCCGGTGCCCGCGCCAAAGATCACAACGCGGTTCTTCTCGAGATGGCGAATCGCCCGACGTCTGACGTAGGGCTCCGCCAACTCCTGCATCTCAATGGCGGATTGCACCCGGGTCTGCACCCCTTCGCGTTCCAAGGCGTCCTGCAAGGCCAAGCAATTCAGCATCGTGGCCAACATCCCCATGTAATCCGCCGAAGCCCGATCCATGCCTTCGGTGGCGCCCTTGATTCCGCGGAAAATATTCCCGCCTCCCAAGACCACCGAAACCTGAACGCCGCCGGCTTGGACTTCCCGAATTTCGGCCGCCAGGGATTTCAGGATGTGCGTGTCGATCCCATAACCCGCTTTCCCGGCGAGGGCCTCGCCAGAAAGCTTTAAGAGGATCTTCCGGTAAGGTTCGCTCCTCTTGGTCATGTCTTATTCCGCTGCTTCGCGGAGGCCTTCGCCCAAAGCGAACCGGGCAAAACGACGGATCGAAATATTCTCGCCGAGCGTCGAAATCGTCTCCTTGAGGAAATCCTCGATCTTCTTGCCGGGATCCTTCACGAAGACTTGATTCAACAGGCAGTAATCCTCGTAGAATTTCTTGATCTTGCCTTCCGCGATCTTCTCAAGCACCGCGGCGGGTTTCCCGGAAGCTTGCATCTGAGCCACGGCGATTTCCTTTTCCTTCGCGATCACGTCAGCGGGCACTTCCTCGGGCTTCACCCATTGGGGGTTCGCCGCCGCGATGTGCAGGGCCACGTCTTTCACGAACTGACGGAACTGCTCCGTCCGGGCGACGAAATCGGTCTCGCAATTGACTTCCAGCAGGACCCCGACTTTCCCTTCGCCATGGATATAGGAGGAAATCGACCCTTCCTTGGTGACGCGACCCGCTTTTTTGGAAGCAGCCGCGATCCCTTTTTTGCGGAGGTAGTCGATCGCCTGCTCAAAGTTGCCCGCGGTTTCCGTGAGCGCCTTCTTGCAATCCATCATGCCCGCGCCTGTTTTCTCGCGTAGCTCTTTGACTAAATTCGCTGAGATTTCCATTTTTCCAATCCTTCTAGTGAGAAAGCCTTAAGCTTTGGGTGCCTTCTTGGCGGGAGCCTTGGGCTTCGCCTTGGAAGCTTTGGCCGGCGCTTCAGCGGCTGGAGCGGCCTCCACTTTCGCGGCGCCATCAGCGGGAGCCGCTTCAACGATCGTTTCCTCGACTTCTTCCTGAGCGATGTCGGCCTCATCGATGCCTTGGAGGTCGATGTCGCCCTCGAAGCGCGAGACCTTCTTCTCGTTCAGCTCGTCTTCCTTCTCCTTGGCGTCGGAGATCTCTTGAGCCCTGAGTTTTTCCTGGAAAACCTTGGCGCCTTCGAGGCAGCTCTCGGAGATGAGCCGCGCGAAGAGGCGGATGCTCCGGATCGCGTCGTCGTTGCCCGGGATCACAAAGTTGATGTTGGAAGGATCGCAGTTCGTATCGACCACCGCGATTGTCGGGATGCCGAGTTTCTTGGCTTCTTTGATCGCGATGTGCTCTTTTTCGGTGTCGATCACGAAAATCGCGCCAGGCAATTTTTTCATGTCTTGAATGCCGCCGAGCGATTTATGGAGCTTCTCCAATTCACGCTCATGCATCGATTGTTCTTTTTTGGGAATTTCATTCCATTCGGCGGAGGCCTTGAGGGCTTCGATTTTCTTCAAACGGTCGATCGAAGCTTTGACGGTTTGATAATTCGTCAGCATGCCGCCGAGCCAGCGGTTGGTGACATAGTACATGCCGGCACGCTTCGCTTCTTCCTCAACGACGTCCTTGGCTTGTTTTTTAGTTCCCACGAACAGGACCTTTTTGCCTTCGGATACGACCTTGGAGGCGAAATCACAAGCGGCCCGGGTGTGATCCACGGTCTTTTGAAGATCGATGATGTAAATCCCGTTTCGCGCGCCGAAAACGTAGGGTTTCATTTTCGGGTTCCAACGGCGGGTTTGATGGCCGAAATGAACGCCGGATTCCAAAAGTTCGCGCATAGTGACTGCTGGCATCGAAAGACTCCTTCATTGCGGCTTGCGGGAAAGGCAAAGACCGCGGTTTTTAAGCGCCTGCCGCATGAACATCCCACCTTGGGCCGTCCGGGCTGCGCTTCCTCCACCTCAAGCTACCTGTTTGTTTTTGCAGGCTTTTCAGCCAGATGAACGCTCAGGAACCACGTTTTTGAATGAGGTGTGTGTAATTAGGTTCTTTATCTAGCGGTTCTCATTGGGGAATGCAACGGGAAAACGCTTTAAATTGGATCATAAGCGTATGCGGTTGATTGCCTAATGGGCTTATTGGGTTGATTTTAGAAACTCATAATAGGCTTGGCGATAATTCTCAGCGCAACGAAACGTCTCTTCACTTTTTGACTGATTGTAATCGTCATAACTCCAAAAATGAACCTGAGAGGATTGAAGCCAATCCTTCAAATCCCCCTCTAAAATATCAAGGCAATTTTTCACCTCATTTTTATCACCGCAATTCCACCCGCGGATATAGCCTCGATAGTTAGGATCTGTAATCAGGCCTGCAACCCTATTCTTGGATGGAATCATCGCTCTAAGAAAATCCCCAATTTTAAAAACGAGGGAAGGAATTCCGCCTTCAGAATCCGAAAGATATATTTCCGAAAAGTTGATACGTAAGGCGGGGGCATGCCCTGGATTAGTAGTCTGAAGGAACTTGATCCACCTTTTATCCTTCAATTCCGCGCAATCGCTCGACTCGAGAACCTGATCGATTTTCTGTTTCAGATCTACCGCACGAGCGGCCTGAACCGTCACCAAAAACAGAAGAACCATCCCAACGCGAAAGATTGATCCCGTCATCATTATTTTCAGTTATTATTAAATAAAATTAAAGTCAACGCTTGAAGCAACTGCGAGAGCCCTCGCATTCTCAAGGAATTAATTCGAGTAAAAAGCCCGTACCGTTACTGGTTGAATATCAGGGATCGAAAGAACTGTGCGGAGGACAGGCTCGACTTTTTCGAACTCCAAGCCCGAAGAGTCATAACGTCTATTTTTTTTTAAAGAGTACCAATGAGTTTTTTTCCAGTGATGAACCGTGATTTTATAGCCTTCTGGAAAACCCGAGATATCGAACTGGTAATTATTAGTACCGATATTCTTGATGAACGTTTCGAGAACTTGCGCGTCAGGATCAGTATCGAGCTGAACAAAACAGCTTGCGCTCATCCCACCAAAATCCAATCGATAGTTTTTTGCGCAATCCTTGAGTCGAATCGTGAACACCTTATCCACGGCCCTCGCTGAAATCGGAGCACTTTTTTGGACCCAAGGATTGATCTGAATCACCTCCTCGGCTGCGAGCGCCATGGAAAAATTTGCCGTAAGCCCACTCATTAGGATCAGAGAAAAAAATCGCATCGCTAAAACCATAGGCCTCCCGATTTGATAAAATTTTCTATGAAAGTGTGCGACGGATCTTTTTTTGGCAATAGGGAATTGAGAAGAAAAGCCTAATTCGCGGGAGCGGCGCTCTCAAGGAAAGGCTGTGGCTTGATCAGAGAGGTTTTGTGACTAGCGCCTGGCGGTGGAAAAGGCCCAGGGCCTGACGCGCAGGGAGTGGCGGCGATCCACGCGGAAAGCTCGCGCCAATAATCCTGCCTGATTTCGGCTAGCAGTTTTTTGTTCTTTTCGCGAGCGGCCTGGATCAACGCTCTTTCGTTCTCGGTGAGCTGCTGCTCCGCCGCCGCATACTGCTTGCCGACCTCAAGAGAGCCCATCATCACGGGTAGAGCGTCCCGCTTATCGAGGACTTGCTTGAGTTTCGCCCCCGGCGGAGGCATTCGAAGGGCCCATACGACTTTTGTTTCCAAGGTATCTTCTTTCCTGAAATGATCATAAGTCAAAGGCCAAGGATTGGAATCAGCTCCACCCGCCGAGTGATTGTGGCATTGAACGCAGCCTTGCGCCTTTCCCAGAACGGGTCCATGCTTTTTTGGGTCAATCGCACGGTTCCAGGACAAGCCCCGATAGGATTCGAGTTCTTGATTTATGGCCATCACACGCTTCCAAGCGATTGAATCAGTGTATGCAACCGCCTTCGTATTCGGGATCGCCTCTCCGGCAACCGGCATCACTTCTGCCAATGAACCCGGGAGGATTTCAATTTTCTTCAGCTGATTGGAATGGCAGCCGTAACAACGCGTATTATTGGTCATATTGAGAGTGAGCATACCCTCCGACCCACGATGCACTTCCCAATCCCGATACTGAAGTCGAGCAGGCTTCAATACGCCTTTTTGATCCTTGAATTGAACGCCCATCATGCCGGTCAATGATTCCATCCGGCGAGACACGGGATCAGAAATACCGGCAAACCATTTGATGTAAGATCCCCGTGGCCCAGCGATCCGGACGAAGAAACGCTCTTTTGTCTTTGCACCGACCTGAGGCGAGCGATACTTCAAATAGGGCCAGCCCTTTTTGACGCAAATTTTTTCGATTTGATCGAGATCCGGCCAGACATCCAAAAACTCCGTGGGAATATCCAAGACGGGATCAGCGCCCTGGCTGGATTGCAAAGCCACATAATCTTCATCCGAGAGGTCAAAACCCAAGCCGTAACTTTTTTTCTCATCCTGCTCCAAACCCGGGATGAACCCTCTCAGACCCTGAGTGCATGCCCGCAACGCGGGCGTCGAAACCATTTCGTCCCGGCACGCGCGAACGAACTTCTTCGCATGATAAATGACCCAATCATCAGCGACATGGCGCGCGAAGATCTCTTTGATCCACTGCCAATGCTCCGGGGTTTTTAGGACGCAACGCCATTCTTCCTCAGGCAGGGCATTTTTGAGCTCAAGAATGACGGGGCGCTCTTTCTGTTGAGTTGAAAAAGCGGCGTTTGAGCAGGCCAGGAAAGCTAAAAGTAAAAAGAATCCACGACGCGGCACTCTATTGAGTTTACCGGGTTTTCATCGGAATAAAATCGCTTTTTTTTGAATCCGCCCTGAAGATCCCTCACTGCTCACTGAACTGGGCGATTGAGCAATTCCAGATAGTTTGAATAAGAAAGAGCGTAAAAATAAGCGCAGGTCAACAAGTCTTCGCCCATTTTTTGCCCCACTGAATCCCCTTCCCGAGGGCTGAATTCATGGCGAGCCGTGATGAAAAAATCCGAAAAACTGAGCTCCACGTAATTCGGCGAACTCTCTTGCTTCCGTTCGCCTTCCTGCTTCTGGTTCATCCCGAGCTTTTTAATGCAAACGGGCCTGCTTTTTCGGTCCAAGCAATTGAGATTAAATAGATCCGTTTCCAAAGAGTAAGAAAATCTTCCCGCCTTTGAAACTCGATGTGTTTTGGGGTCAAGGACGTACTCCAGAGTGCCATGACTGGAGCTCTCTTTCAGGGTGAGCTTACCCTGGGAAAGCTGAAGGTACGTAAAGTAAGTGATGGTCCCCCCTCCGCTGGCAGGGCTCTTCATCCTCAGTTTATATTCCGCTCCTGACTTCAAATCATGGCAGGAATCGTAGTTCAGTACCCTCTGGAGGCTTTGATCGAGGGCATCTTGGGAAAGATCCTGAGAGAAGTTGAATTCCCGCGAAAAAGCCGTATTCAAGGACACCAAACCTAAAACCATCGAAAACAAGAGTTTTTTCATGCAGAACTTATTAAACAAAAATAAAACCCTGTCAATCGCACCGGTCGTAAAATCTAGCCGTGCAACTCACCGAGACCTTGAGGTCATTGACGACGGTTCGACTTAAAAAAACGCTTGGCGGCAACTGGACTTTCCCGTCTTGGAATTGAATCCCATCATTTAATAATTCTTTACTCAAAGCGCCGCAGACGTCCAAACCGAGAACACGCGTTCCAAGGGGAATCCCGGATCCAGCTCAAGTGCGCGATTCAGCAGATTCTCCGCCCGGGCCCCGAGCTCAAACCCTCCCGCTTCAGCGCGCAGCTCGAGATCCCAGCTCATGTAGCCCCGGATCTTCTGCCCCGAAAGGCCCGCCGGGCCGCTCGCCCGCGCGAAAAGCCTCACCTCCACCCCTCCGAAATCCGCGGCGAGCTGAGAGACACTCAGGATGCGAGGAACGTAAGGGAACTCCTGGCCCGAATTTTCGATCCGAGTGACCGACCAAGTCGCTGATTCGCTCAACCGCAATCCGGGCAGCAAGCGCGCCGTGAGCCAAGCCTGCGTCCCCGCCACCCGGCCCATGCCGAGATTTTTTTTGCGATCCGTTTGAAACAGGATCACGTCCCTGCGCTGCTGAAAATAACCCTGCAGGGACGCATCCAGCGGAGCGGTCGACCACTCCGCGCCTGCGCTCTCAGTCCACACCGTTTCGGGTTTGAGCGAGGGGTTCGCCTTTAAAAAACCCACGCTGTAGTGGCGATCCGTTAAGCTCGGGAAACGCTTTTGTTCGCTCACCTTGAAAAAAAGCGAAGGCGCTTCGCGCTGCTCCTGATATCGGAGCCCAAGCGCGCCCGCGGGGAACACCCCCATCCGGCTAATCCCCACGACCTGAGCCTCGGGCTCCACGCGAAGCCCCGCCCAATCCTTCCTGAGTTTCATGTCGAATGAGACGGGATACTCCACCGGCGAGCGAAATGCTCCGCTCGCTCCCGCATTCTGGAAGAAAACGCGCTCCACGCTCGTCCCCGCCTCAAAACCCAGCTCCGGGGCTTGATTCCGATAACGGATTTTCCACCCCTGGCGCGAGGCATGGTTGCGGGAGGAATCAAACGCCGAGTCGGGGTTTTCCGAGCGTAGATACATCCAATCACTATAAAAAATAGACTGCAGCGCGCCCTGTTTCGCCTCCCCGAGGCTCCGTTCAATCTTCAACACGGGGATCAGGCGGGCGGTCAAAAGACGGGCGCGGGGCGTGGGATAATCCAACGCCCCCAACGATTCGGCGTCGATCGAAGTGCCGATCAGGTGAAACTCCGCGCTCCACGGGGATTCGCCCCGCCATTGCGCGCTCAAACTCGCGCTCGGGCCGCGGTTTCTCAGGGATGAAACGCCCGCGAGCGCCGCCCAGGCGGACTCCCCATCCGCGCCGGGCTTGGCGCGCACCTGAGCCGCCGTTTGAAACAGCCGGCTTGAGGAGTAAAGCGCGCTCGCCTTGGCGCGCGGGCCTCCCGCGTCATGGAGCGCGCTTTCGGTCCAAGGGGTGAGGCTCAGGTTCCCGGCCACTCCCTGAAAAGCGGTGGAACCCACGCGAGCTCCCAGTTGATAGCGGTAACCTGACCATAAAAACTGTGGGAAATTATTCAAATCCAATCCCCCTCCCTGAGCGGGGCTCAACGGAATTCCCAATGTTTCGATCTGCTGATCTTCAGCCGAAACTCCCAACCCCGTCAGCCGAGATTGCCCCCGTGAACCGCCGTTTGCGATCGGCACGGGCAATTCATTGAGAAGCGTGGTTTGAATGCCCCCTTGAGAGGAGCTTTTTTTAAACCGCCCCTCAGATCCGGGGGTGACGGGAACGGCTCGGGAAACCTCTTGGGGAACGCTCCCCTCTTTGACGATGGGCTCCAGGGAAATCGGCTCTTCCGCATGAAGCGAAGGGGCATTCAAAAGCAGGGGAATCAAAAAAAAGAATCGATCAGGCCGCATTAGGTTCCTCCTCGGGAAAAAGCACCTGCTGGGCGATCGGACTTGAGCTCGGGGTTTGCTTGCCGGAGCTTTTACCGTTGCGGGACAGTACCGGATTCACACCGGATTTCCCCCAGGGCAGGCAGTTTGATTTTGGGAAGAACTACGCCAAGCGGCGCCGCTTGACAACAGCGGAGTGAGCTTGAGACATCATGGGCATCATGAATCGATCTAAAACCGGAATGGTCATCTTAGGAATCATCGTCGCTCTCCTAGTCATCGGCGGATGGTTCGTCTCGACGAACAACCGCCTGATCTCCATGGATGAAGCCGTCAAGGGAAGCTGGTCCCAAGTGGAGAACGTCTATCAACGCAGGGCGGATTTGATCCCCAACCTCGTTAGCACCGTCAAAGGCTACGCGAAGCATGAAGCAGAGGTGTTTGAAAAAGTCGCTCAAGCCCGGGCCAACGCGGGCCAGATCCAGGTGAAATCCGCTGAAGACCTCAAAGCCTTCGACCAAGCTCAAGCGCAGCTCAAGGGCGCCCTCTCCCGGCTTCTCGTCGTCGCGGAACGCTATCCCGAGCTCAAGGCCAACCAAGGATTCCTCGAACTTCAATCCCAACTCGAAGGGACGGAAAATCGCATCAGCATCGAACGGATGCGATTCAACGAAACCGCCCAAACCTACAACGCCTACATCCGAAAAATCCCGCAGAACTTCGTCGCTTCCCTCCGCGGATTTCAGCCGCGCGCTTATTTCGCGGCGGATGCCGGCGCAAAAACCGCCCCAAAAGTGGAGTTTTGATGATTCCGGGGGACTTCACGGGAACGCTCCCCGCGAAGAACTGGCGGGCACTCGCGACCCTCTTCGTCGCTTTGAGCGGGCCAGCGTGGGCGGCTCGCGGCATTCCCCCCGTTCCCCCGCAATTCGTCTATGACGAAGCCCATCTTCTTCCCGAGAAAGCCGTTCGGACGCTGAATCTCTTGAGCGCGGAGCATGAGCGCGCCTCGGATGGCGAACAGATCGTCACGGCGGTCTTCCAATCTTTGGAGGACGAAGATCTCCCCTCGTTCACCAATCGGGTCTTCTCAAAATGGAAAATCGGGCAGCGCGGCAAGAACAATGGCGCCTTGATCGCCGTCTACATCAAGGACCGCAAAATCCGCATTGAAGTCGGATACGGCCTAGAACCCCTGCTGACCGATGCACTCTCAAAGCGCATCATTTCGCGCGTTCTCGCCCCTGAGATCAAAGCGGGCCATCTGGATCAAGCGCTCGTTCATGCCCTGCTCGCGGTGCTTGACGTCATTGAAAGCCCCCTCATCGAAAGCGGAAGGGCGCAAGAAATCACGCAGTCCAGCGGCTGGCAAAAACTGGAGCCCTCCGTTTTATCTGCCCCCGAGAAAGCCATGGGTCCGGGCGTGCTTCTGCTCATCGTCGCCGGGTTCTGGATTTTGCTCGCGGTGATTTCAAGGGCCATGGCGCGGGAAGCGCATTTCACGGGACGCGGATGGAGAAGAACGCGACCCGGCGAAATTTTATTCGGCGGCGGCTGGCCAAGACACTCGGGGGGAGGGCTCTTCAGCGGCGGAAGCTCAGGAGGAGGATTCTCCGGTGGCGGTGGAAGTTCCGGAGGAGGAGGCGCAAGTGGCAGCTGGTAAGTGGAACTCCCCGCATTCGCCGATCGTGGACGCGATCGCGCGCGCAGAAACCGGGACGACCGGCGAGATTCGCGTGTTCCTCACTCAGCGCTTCATGGAGCCGAATGCCTTCAAGCGAGCGACGAAGCTTTTCAGGGCGCACGGCCTTCAAAAGACGCGGGATCGCAACGCCGTCCTCCTCTACGTCAATCTCAGGAGGCGAAAGATCGCGATCATCGGGGATCAAGGAATTCACGTCAAAGTCGGCGACTCTTATTGGCAAACGCTTTTGACACGGCTTCAGACGGATTTGCGCTCCATGCATCCCGAAGTCGCCATCGCAAGCGCCGTCGCCGCCATCGGGCACACGCTTCAGGCGCATTTCCCCGTTCAAGCGGGGGAGCTCAACGCCAATGAGCTGAGCGACGAAATCCTGGGAGATTAGCGGCGCTCTTGATCAGTTCTTTTTCGGGGCGAGCTCGCGAAAATTGAAGTTCACTAGCTTGGTTTCTCCCCCCAAGCTCGCATCTTCCTGCAGGAGGATGCGATACCCGCCCACGGCCGAGATCTCCTGGATTCCATCGATGTGCATGCGCTTAGCCCTCAGCTCAGCGATCGTCTTGGCGCGCTCACGGGCCATCTCAACGCTTTCTGCCACCACGAAGTAATTGACGTGGGATTCGAAAAGCCCGCCTCCCACCTCGGCGTCGTAATACCCGCAATGAATCAAAAACAGCTTCTGGGGGCTTGAAGGGGCTTGCATCAGGCGCTTTTCGCACGAAGCCCTTCGATTGAGAAACAATTTTTTTTGCCATTTTTCCCTCTCCAGTATAAGCATCCCGGGAGACCAATGACTTTAAATATTAATAATTTATCAAAGTCGGAGATTTTAAAAATGAACCTGATCAAGCCTGTTTTAGTGAGCGCCCTTTTTCTAGGCTCAAGTTTGCCCGCAACGCCATCCTGGTCATACGACGCAGAAGCTGAATGCGTGTGGGTGGCTGATTGCACCACGACGGAAGAAGGCAAAGAGACTGAGGACTGGCTGCAGCAAGATCGTTGGTGCCAGGAATTCGCCAGAAAAAACAGTATCCGGGAATGGAAACACGAAGGCGGTTGCATTCGCGGAGCGAAGAATGATGGATCCGGAATCAATCCGCAAACCGGGGAATACACCAAAATCAGCGGGGGTTACTGCAGCTGGACGATTTCAGCCAATGGGAAGAGAGACGCAAAATACATCCCCGTTTTAACCGTGAATCCCGCTCGCACCGCCCCCAAAAAGTGTTTTTAATTCTCGGGCATTGAACATTTCTCAAAAGTGCAGCAGCTCCTCAGCGCTCTCGGCGAAGAGAGACTGAGGGGCCCGCTGATGAAGCGGCTCCCCGCGCAAAATTTTCGCATAAAGCTCCAGATAGCGCCGGGCCATCCCCTCAACCGAGAAGTCGCGCGCGATCTCGGCGCGGATCGCCTCCGGGTTGAGCGTGGCACTCAACCACTTCTCCGAATTCAAAACCCCGTCGAGCAATTCCCCTCGGTTCGCGCAAATCACGCCGCGTCCCTGCGTGATCAGCTCCGGGAGGCTCCCGTAGGGCGAACCCAGCACGGGAAGCCCCATCGCGAGCGCCTCAATGATGGCGATGCCAAAAGGCTCGTGCCATCTGACCGGGAACAAGAGCGCGTCGCAAGCGCGGAGCAGCTCTAGCTTTTTGGACTGATCGACCATTCCATGTGAGCTCACATACCGCGATGGAACCCACGCCCTACCGCCCGCGACTTCGAGCGGAACCCGGGCTTTTCGGCAGGCCCAAACGCAATCCCGGAGATTCTTCACCTTCCATCGCGCTTTCGCCAAAAAAAGGTAGCGTCCGATGCGGGGTCGGCGTTTTTTTTCATGGAACGGGTATTCCGAGAGATCGATCCCGTTATAGACGAAGCAGTCCCCTCCATGATTCGCGGCGTGCTTCCTTGAAATGAAAACCGTGTTGGGAATGAACCGTTCGCCTGGCCTCCCATTGCCCTGAATCGTGACGAGGTGGGCGCAATCGATCTTTTGAGAAGGCGTTCCGAAAAGATGCACGACATCCGTATCGCGCGGAATGAAGCTCCTGAAATCCACCGAAGCATCAGGGCGCGGGATGAGTTGGATCCCATCCCCTTCGACTTGACTTTCGGGGTGCCCGATCAATGAGACTTGATGCCCTTGGCGCACCAGTTCTTTCATCAACCAGTAAATAATGCGCTCCGTTCCCCCATAACCCTGAACTGGCAGCGCGGTTGCATATTCAAAAAGGATCTTCATACAAAATGAGACTGAATGATCGCGTCTTCCGCCTCAAAGGGAAGCGTGACTCTCAAAAGCTCTTCTTGCGCCATCGCGCGCTCAATGGCGCGCCTGGCCCCCGGGTTTCTCGCCCAACTTCGACGGGCGATGCCGTTGTTCACGTCCCAAAACAGCATCGACTCGAGCCGTCGCTCCGCCTGCTCTGAGCCATCGAGCACCAGCCCAAACCCGCCGTTCATCACCTCTCCCCAGCCTACTCCCCCTCCATTATGCAGGGAAACCCAAGTGGCCCCGCGAAACGCGTCACCCACGAAGTTTTGGACGGCCATGTCCGCCGTGAAGCGCGAGCCATCGCGGATGTTCGACGTCTCCCGAAAAGGCGAATCCGTTCCGGAGACATCGTGGTGATCACGCCCCAACACGATGGGCGCCGAGATTCGCCCCTCTTGAATGGCTTGGTTGAAAGCGCGCGCGATGGCGATTCGCCCTTCCGCATCCGCGTAGAGGATCCTCGCCTGGGATCCCACGACGAGTTGGTTGGCGCCGGCCGCGCGGATCCAATCGAGATTATCGCGGAGTTGCCCTTGGATCTCGGGCGGCGCTGATTTCAATTGCGCTTCGACCGCCTGGGCCGCGATGGCGTCGCTCGCCTCCAAGTCGCGGGGATCGCCCGAGCAGCAAACCCACCGGAAAGGCCCGAACCCGTAATCAAAGCACTGGGGGCCTACGATATCTTCTATATAAGAAGAATAAATAAAAGCGATCCCGGCGTCGCCCTTCGTCCGGGCAACGGGAGCGCCCGCTCGGCTCGCCTCGAGCAAAAAAGCGTTGCCGTAATCGAAAAAATACATTCCCCGATCCGTGAGTTTCTGGATCGCCGCGACCTGACGCCTGAGCGAACCCTGAACTCGGGCTTTGAACTGCGCTGGATCGCTGACCATCAGCGCGCGCGACTCTTCGAGGCTGAGTCCCGCGGGGTAATAGCCGCCCGCCCAGGGATTATGAAGCGACGTCTGATCCGAGCCTAAGGCGATCGTAAGATCGGTTTTCGCGAGCGCCTCCCAAAGGTCGACGATGTTGCCTTGATAGGCGATCGAAAGCGCCTGCCCCAAATTCTGAGCCCGACGCACCCGTTCCATCAGCGCGGGCAACTCCGAAAAAACTTCCTGAACCCAGCCTTGCTCTTTTCGCTTTTGCACGGCCTTGGAATCGATCTCCGCGATTACGCCCACTGCGCCCGCCAGGACCGAAGCCTTGGCCTGAGCCCCCGACATTCCGCCTAGGCCAGACGACACGAACACCATGCCCTTGAGATTCTGCGCAGCCTCGCCCTTCAACGCCGTCTGCTTCCGACCCGCGCCCAAAAGCGTGATCGTCGTGCCGTGCACGATGCCCTGGGGACCGATGTACATGAAGGAACCCGCCGTCATCTGCCCGTACTGCGTCACGCCGAGCGCGTTGTAGCGCTCCCAGTCCTCGGGCTTGGAGTAATTGGGAATCATGAGCCCGTTGGTCAACACGACGCGCGGGGCATCGGGATGCGAGGGAAAAAGCCCCATCGGATGCCCCGAGTAAAGCACGAGCGTCTGCTCATCGCTCATCGTCGCGAGATACGTGAGCGTGAGTCGGTATTGCGCCCAATTTTGGAAGACCGCGCCGTTCCCTCCGTAAGTGATGAGCTCGTAGGGGTGCTGCGCCACGCGAGGGTCGAGGTTGTTCATGAGCATGAGCTGGATGGCGGCAGCCTGCTTGGATCGGTGCGGATACTCATCGATCGGCCGCGCGTGGATCGGGTAATCCGGGCGATAGCGGTACATGTAAATGCGTCCGTGCCGTTCGAGCTCGTCCGCGAATTCGGGGGCGAGTTTCTCATGAAGCGAAGGGGAGAAATAACGAAGCGCGTTTTTGAGCGCCAGGCGCTTTTCGGCGAGGTTAAGGATGATTTTTCGCTGAGGCGCGCGGCTGATCGAAGGGTCGAAAGGCTTCGGGCTCGGCAATCGATCCTGGGGGATGCCCTCCAGAACGGAGGCTTGAAACTCTGAAAGAGCCTGGCTCATTCCCCCAAGAAATCCCAAATCCGGGGAAAGGTCAATAAACGCCTCACCGAGGCGTTTACGCGCGATTTACCGATCAAATCTCGATCTTGATAATGATTCTCAATATTGATATGGTGAACCCGATGCAAATTACATCCACCCACTCGGATCTGCTTCCCTGCGGCCGTCCCAAGCCCCGCGGCCATCACCACCCTTCTTCGAAGAACCCCGCCTACCTCAAGTCGCTTGAGGATCGGATCGCGCGCTTCTCCGCAGAACACGGGCTTAAAAACAGCCGCGCGCGCGCTCAGGTGCTCACCGCGATCGTCGACAGCCTCGGCGCGCGGGGAGCGAAGCGGCACGCGAGCCTCGTGGAGATCGCCCACCTCGTTCAGGCCTCTCACCCGGGAATCGGCGTGGCCACCGTCTACCGCAATGTGCCGCTTTTCGTTCAGGCTGGCATCCTGCGCGAGACGCTGATCGACAACCAGGGCCAACGCTTGTTCGAGCTCAGCATGACGGAGCACCACGATCACATCGTCTGCCTCGACTGCCACGAGATACTGGAGTTCCACGACCCTTCCATCGAGGAGGCTCAGGAAAAGATCACTAAGAAGCTCCGCTTCACCCCTTCTCACCATACGCATGTGATCTACGCGCGCTGCGGATACCTGAGCTCCCCGAAAAAAAGGCGCCGATAGGAAGATCGCGCATGCTGGCCCTCCTGTTCGCCATCATCGTCGGGGCGCTCTCCGGCGTCGTACGCGCGGAAAGCCCTCAGCCGGTCGCGACCCTGGCGACTCAGCTCTTGGAGCGGTCGCCGAAGCTCGCACAAGCGATGACATTGCTTCACGCAAAGCATCTCGAACTCATCCAGCGGGAAGGTCGACCGATCAGCCCGGAGGAAATCCAACGTTTCCAAGATTTGCTCGGCGAAGCTTTGGATCAGCAGATTGCAGTCAGCGGTGACGACGCACGATCCTCAGCGCGGCGAACGCTCAGGGCCTCCTGGAGTTTCATCAAAGAAAAACTCGACCTCATTTCACCCATCCGGAACCTCATTCAAGACTCTTCGGTGAACGGTATGCGAGTTGGCCTCAGCGTCTTCTTCGCGGAATGCATGGAAAAACTCATTTGGGTGATAATCTGGAAGTACCCCACTTATGCCACGCCTTTCCTGCTCTTCACCGAGACGCATCTGCTCGACTTGCTCTTCGTTAAGGCGAGCGCCGCGCTGGAGAGAGCTTTCATCACGCAGCCCCGGATCTGGCTCAAGAGCGGGGGCCTGATCCAAGGAATCCTCAGCTATTCGGCGCAGCAAAACCTTCGTCGGCTCAAGTTGCCGGTGGATCCAAAGTTTGTCGTCGGCATCGCGGTGGATGGCGAATCCGGAAAGACTCTCGCGATTTTGAAGGAGAACGCCTTCCTAAAAAACGCGCCGGCAGCGCTCCGAATGATCTTGGATGCGGATCGGGACTCCATTCGGCGCCAAACCTCGCATCTGACGATCGACGAGCTGGAGAGCATCGCATCCGAATTGGAAGTCGAAACTGCGGGACTTTCGCAGTTCAAGGACAATGCTACGCTCTACGCAGGGTCCCTCACCTTGAAAATCCGCGAGCACCCACGGGGGCTGGAACTGCTTTCCCCGTTGTTCGGGCGAGCTCAGGCGCCATCCCTCGCCCCATCGGTGCTCACCGCTCAAGGACCCCTCACCAAAAGCGCGCTGGAAGCGACTTCCGTGGATGACCTCAGGAAAACCGGGCAATTGCCGAGCGACCTGGCTCAACTCCTCGTATGGCATTTTCAGGAAGAAAGAAATGCCCTTTTAGGTAAATTGAAGGAGAACTTCTTCATCCCTCCCAAAAGCGCGCGCGAGGCGCTTCGTTTTCTCAACCAGAGTCTAGATCGCCCCAACGGACTTTTCGCGCTGACTCTCCGCCTGCATGGCATCAGCAACGTCGATGTTTTCAACGAAACGCAAAAAGCGAAGGTGGCGATCGATCTCTTGAAAAAAACCATCGCCGAACCAAAAGAAAGCCGATGCAAGGCCGCCTTGAGAAAAATGGCTCGAACTTTGATTTAATGCGTTTAAAAGATTTGACTAATTATTTTTTCAAATACATACCATGCAGCTCATATGAAAAAAATCTTTGTGAATTTCGGTTTTTTCGCGCTTTCAGGGTTGCTTTCGGCTTCAATTTTTTGCGATCGGTCATCCGCCGATGACAAGCTTTATTTTATGTGCGTGAAAACTGCCCGCCAGCCGCTTTACGGGGTCTCGTTCGGGGGAAGTGTTCCTGCCTCAAGCGAAGAGCCCGAGCAATGGGCTTGGAAGGGAATCAAAAAGACGGAGGCAATGAAGATCATTCAAAGAGACCCCAGTAAACCTCAAGTGATTGGCCTCTGCATCAAGTATAACCAGCACCTTCTCTCCCGCACTTGCGCAAACACGAGCACCTACTATGACAATACCGAACAGAAATCCGTCGACTGTGAAAAATCCACCGAAGGCAAACTGATCCGCACGCAATAAGCGCTCTCAATGCGATTCCAGCGCTTCTTTTGAAATCGTCTTGGGAACCTTCAAGAGTACGAGAGGAATCACCGCCAACGCGAAGATTCCCATCATCACGAAAGCCATTTGATCAAAGCTCATGAGGAAGACCTGCGTCTCGAGCCTTTGGCTCACCGCCCGCAGCGGCGCATGAGTTGAATCGAGCGCAGTCCCCATCCCCAGGAGCGAAGGCATGCGCGAAGAGAAGTGGCCCGCGCTTCCCTGAAGCGCCTGCTGCGTCGCTGGGTTCAAGAGCGAAACCTGCCCCGCCATATCGATGTAATTTTGGTGGCTATTGCGATCGAGCAGCGTTCCGATGAGCGCGATGCCCAGGCTCCCACCGATCTGTCGGGAGAGATTGAGCAATCCTGCCACTTGCCCCAGCTCGCGCCCCTTGAAATGCCCGAGCACCGTGGCGTTGATCGGCACGAAGAGAAATCCCATCGAAAGCCCGCGCATGATGAGCATCCAAAAAATCTGCCGATCATCCGTCATGCTCCCGAACCGCGTGACGAGCCAGAGGGTGCACTCGATTCCCAGGATTCCAAACCCGATCAAGAGCCTGGGGTCCCTTTTGCGGAGCTGCATCCCGATGAAGGGCATGCAAAACGCGGTGAGAAGCGCCCCCGGCATGAAGATCAACCCGGTCTGCGTCGCATCGTAATGAAGAATTCGTCCCACGAAGATGGGCAAGATGAAGATGAGGCCATAAAGCACGAAACCCAGCGCCGCCATGAGCAGCGTCCCGCTTCGCACGATCATCTGCGAGAAGAGGCGGATGTTGATGATCGGCGCCGGCACTCGCAGCTCCCAAATCACGAACGCGGGCAGAGTGATCGCGGCCAAAATCGCGCACGTCACGATCGCTGATGAAGCGAACCAATCATCGGCCTGCCCGCGCTCGAGCACGAACTGAAGGCAACCGATCCCCACGCAAAGAAGCGCAAGCCCGATCGAATCGATGGGATCCTTGCGCGCAGGTGCATTCTGCGCGTCGGCGACCGCGGATTTTTGCGATTCCGTTTGCGCGGATTTGACGTATCGAAACGCCAAGAACGCCGCCAAGAGCCCGAGCGGCAAGTTGATGTTGAAGATCGATCGCCACCCGTACTCGTCGGTGAGCCAACCACCCAGCGTGGGGCCGATCGTCGGACCGATCATGACGCTCATGCCGTAGATGGCGCTCCCTGTTCCTGCCTTCTCGCGGGGGAACTGCTCCTGAATCAGCGTTTGCGAAGTGGGAAGCAGCGCTCCGCCCGCAAGGCCCTGAAGGATCCTAAAGATCGTGAGCGTCAAGAGATCCGGGGCGAGTCCGCAGGCCACCGAAGTCAACGTGAAAAGCAGGATGCAGCCGACGTAGTACTTTCTCCTGCCGATGCGCTGGCTCAGCCAACCCGAGAGCGGGAGCACGATGGCGTTGGCGATGATGTAACCCGTGACGACCCAGGAGATGTCCTCAAGCGTCGCGCCAAGATTCCCCATCATCGAGGGAATCGCGACGTTCACGATCGACGTGTCGATGATCTCGAGCAACGAGGCCAGGACGGCCGTGAAGACGATGAAAAAGCGCTCGCTCCTCAATGAGAGCTCACCCTGACCCACGCGGAGAGACCCGCGCGAAGGCGATCCAGATCCGTCTCGGAAATTTGCTTGAAGCGGATCCGAACCGGCACGCGTTGGACGACCTTGGTGAAATTCCCAGTCGCGTTGTCCGGCGGCAGGAGCGTGAACGTCGCGCCCGTGGCGGGGCTGATGCTCTCAACTTCCCCCTCGAAGGAGTCACCGGAGAGCGCATCCACCTTGACGAGCGCGCGGCTTCCGATGCGGATGCGGCCGAGCTCCGTCTCCTTGAAGTTCGCGATGACCCAGCGCTCGTCATTGCTGACGAAGCCAAAGAGAGGCGTCCCCGGAGCGGCGAGCATCCCCACGTTGGCGGATTTTCTCGCGATCACACCATTGGAGGGCGCCCTAATTTTTGTGTAATCGAAGTTGAGCTGGGCCTGGGAGAACTGGGCTTGGGCTGAGGCAAAGCGCCCCTTGAGTTCGAGGTAAGCGGCTTGAGCCGCGTCGTATTGCTGACGGCTCACAGCGCCTGTTTTGAGCAGCGATGAAGCGCGGACGAAGTTCTTCTCCGCGTCGTGATAGCGCGCCTCGATTCCTTGCACTTCATTTTGATACTGCTTGAGCGCGTTCTGGTAATCCGAAGGCACGATCTCGGCGAGCACATCGCCCAATTTCACTTTTTGATTTTCTTTGACGTGAACCGCGGAGATGTACCCCGGAATCTTGGGCGCGAGCAGGATCGTGTCCGCCTGCACCTGCGCATTGTCGGTCGAAACGTACATCCAATGCTCAAACAGGAGATAGGCCACTAAAAGCCCGAGCAACGAGGCCACCACCGTCAAAATCCGTTTTTTCTTCGCGTTCACTTTTCGCTCCCCATGTCGATCCGTCCCGTCGCCAATTCCAAATGAAGCTTGGACTCCATCCACTGGAGCTGCGCGTGCACGATGCCCGCGCGCGCTCGGAACAGATCCAGCTCCGCGTCCAAAATATCCGCGTTCGTCCTCACGCCCGCCTTGAATCCAGCTTGCGCAAGCCTCACCGCCTCCTGAGCTCTTTCTAAGTTTTGGCGCTTTGATTGAAACAACCTGGCGCTCGAACGGTAGTTGCGCGACCAGAGCTCCAAATCCACGGGCAGCTTGCGCCGCTGAATCTCGAGCTCCTTCTCCGCTTGCGCTTGCCTCCATGCGGCTTGTCGCTCACGTGAGATGGAACTCATCCCGTCAAAAAGATTCCACGTGAGCAAGAAGCCGACGTTGAACGCATTGCGGTTCTGGTCTGGATCCCAAAGCGCGTCATTGCGGTTGTTGTAGGTCGTCCACTGCCCTTGCAAAGAAATCTTGGGCACCCAAAAAAGCGCCGAAGTCACATGTTCCGAAGAAGTGGCCTTCATTCTTGCCTCAGCGGATTCAAGATCCTGCCTGCGGATCGATTCGAGCTTCGGCAATCCTGACGGAAGCTGCTCGACAGGCTCAGGAAGTTTACCTGAGAGCTTCAAGGATTCCTCGGCCTGCTGATCAGGGAGACCCTCAGTGTTTGAATCGGCGAGGCCTGAGGCCAGCTCTAACTTTCTCAACGCCATCGTGGCGGAGTCAAAAGCGCTCGTGCGCTCGGTCTGCGCGTCGCTCAACTGAGTCTTCACGCGAAGGTTCTCGAAACGTGTCGCGCTGCCGGCTCGAGTGAGGGCTTCGACCTGCCCCAGGTGCTCTTCCAAAGTCTTGACGTTCTGATCAGCGACCCCGAGCAATTCCTGCGCCGCGAGCGCCTGGTAGTACTTGAGCCGAATGTCTTGAAGACCCTCGAACTTCAGCCAATCTTCTTCTGCCTGTGCGGCCACGTACTCCTGGGAAGCTCTACGAAAATGAAAGACATTTTGGAATCCATCGAAGATGGGGATTTGCACCCCGAGCGTGACCGCAGTGGTCGGAAAAATCTGGGGAATACTCTGGGGCGAGCCCCCGAAATTCAGATCCAGGAGCTGGTATTTTTTCGCGATGAAGTGCGACCCCGTCACTCCTACAGTAGGTAGGAATCCCGAGAGCGACTCGGTTTTTTTCCAGCCGTATTCATGAGTCTTGGCTTCGGCTTTTTTGAGCCGCGGATCGTGCTCCTGCGCGTACTCGAGCAGCTCGCGCTCGGACCAGCTCCGGGGCGCCGCTTGAGCTATGCCGATTGAAAGCGGAAGCAACTGGGAAGCAATCAAAATAAAAAAGTAGGGCTGCATGCTCGGCCTCGGGTGAACTCAAAATTGTTTAGATCTATGCAGATTAAATCTATACCAATTCAAGCGTGCAATCCAGCATTTCCGGGGCTATGATTCCCGCTGAGCTTTATGACCTTTTACCTGACCGCACCCCCGAAGAAAGACGCTTTCAAGAGGCTTTCGTCGTTTTTTCCGGAGGCCGACCCCTTTTGCATGGAAGTCGCCGTGATGTTCCGTCTCTTCGCGGCAGAACTGGAGCGATCCACGGATCGCTTCTTGGAATGCCATGAACTGCTCTCGGGGCGATTCTCCATCCTCATTCAGCTCCTGCATCACGAAGAGACGGGGCTCAGGGCCATCGACCTCGCCGAGAAGCTCGGGGTGACTCGCGGAAACATGACCGCCCTCCTCGACCAGCTGGAGAAGCAAGGCTGGGTCGCTCGAAGCGAAAACCCCGAGGATCGGCGCGTCTGGTCGGTGCGACTCACCCCGCGCGGCAAGGAATTCATCCAGAAAGTGGGCCAAGATTACTTCGCCCGCATGACGGGGTTGATGAAATCCCTGAGACGGAAGCAGAAGTCCGACCTCCTGGAAATCTTGACTTTGCTTCGAGCGCGCCTGCCGCAGACGATCTGCGCTTCGACGGCGAAGCCACGAAAAAAACGCAGAAAATGAGCTTCTCCCAAAGCTTCCTCATTTTCTCGACCGCCTCCACGTTGGCATTCCTCTGGAGCGCCGTCTTTGGAAAAAACAAGTTTGCTCTCCTCGCCAGTGTTTCATGGCTGATCACACTGAGCTGGGCTTCGTACCGTGGACTCTTTGGCCCGCTCCGTCCTCCTGGCTCTCCCCTCTCATTCGCAGCTGGCACCCTCATCCTGTGGTTTGCAGTGGCACTGCTCTCAAAATCCTTTCGCGAGGCGCTCCTGCAAGCGAACCCCACGCTCTTGATCTCAGCTCAAGCCTACCGCGCGGCTTTTGGCTTCATTCTCTTGAGCGCTGGGTTGAGCGACGGCTCCTTGGAGCGATTTTCGATCCCATTTGCTTGGGCGGAGATCGCCGTAGGAGCGCTCGCTTTGCCCGTGGCTCGCCTTGTGCGCGAGGGCGATCCTACGGCTCGTCAGCTCTCTTGGCTGTGGCACGCCTTCGGGATCTTAGGCGCGCTAAATGGGCTCAGGCGAATTCTTTGGATGTCCGGCACGGGCGGCGAGGCCTTCATGAGCGTCCCTTGGGTTTGGGTGCCGCTGTTTTGGGTTCCGACCGCTTTATTCCTTCACTCCTTGAGCCTGTTGAAATCCAGGGTGCGTCCCGATAAAGAACCTTCATGAATCCCACCGGAAAAAAGAACGACCGCACCTGGTTCATCACGGGCTGCTCGACCGGTTTCGGCCGACTGATCGCCGAAGAGCTCATCCGCAAAAACCAATGCGTCGCGATGACCGCCCGTGACCCCAAGTCCCTCGCTGAGCTCGCACAGAGCGCTCCTGATCGGACGCTTGCACTGAAGCTCGATGTCACCAAGCCCGATCAAATCACCAGCGCGGTCGAAGCCGCCCTCCGAAAATTCGGGCGCATCGACGTGCTCGTGAACAACGCCGGCTACGGAACTCTGGGTGCTCTTGAGGAGATGCCCCTGCATGAGCTCCGCCGCGTCTTTGAGACCAACGTCTTCGGACTCGCCGCGGTGACGCAAGCGGTGCTGCCCTCGATGCGCAAGCAGCGCAGCGGCCATATCCTCAATCTCTCCTCGATCGCGGGCTTTTGCGCGACGCCGGGATTCAGCGCCTACAACGCGTCCAAGTTCGCGGTGGAAGGGCTCTCAGAATCGCTCGCAGCGGAAGTCGCCGCCTTCGGCATTCGCGTGACGATCGTCGAACCGGGTCCGTTCCGCACGGATTTCATCAGCCGCTCGCTCTATAACGCGCCCAAGATCGCGGATTATTCCACTTCAGCCGTGGACCAGACTCGGAAGTTTATGGCCGCAGTTGAAGGCAAACAGGCAGGAGACCCCTTGCGCGCGGCCCGCGCCATGATTGAGATCGTGGATCATCCCTCGCCCCCGCTCCGCATGCCTTTGGGAAAAAATGCGGTGGACCGCATGCGGATCAAGCTCAAGCAGGTGGAAAGCGAAATCAACGCCGGCGAAAAAACCGCGCTGAGTGCGGATTACCCGGAGGGGTAAGTTTTTACCTCAAGATAGCGGCGCATATTCCACCACAGGAATGCCGTCACGATGCAAAGCCCCGTGCTCATGACCACCGCAAATAGCCAGATCCAACGCATCATCTCGCTCTCTTCAAGCCTTAAAATCGGCCTCACCCAAAACGCGAGAATGAGGCATCCTGCGGCTGATACGAGCTCCCCAACCGCTCCTGCTTTCCAAAGCCATTTTTTCCGATTTTTCAGGAAAAGACTCCTCGTGAAAAAGATCAGGTAAGCGGAGTAAATGGCCCCAAATCCCGTCCATCCCCAATTCTCCGTCCCCCAAAGCGTTTTAAAAAGCACGTAAAGATGCCCAAAATAGCAGAAGATGAGGAGTTGAATCTTTTTGGGTTCTTGAAGAGGGTTCACGTAAATTTTTGAGAAATCCGATCCTGATGCCATTTTTAAAATCTCCTTCCACCGCATGCTGCGAATTTTTCTATAGATTGAAATTACTCTAACTTGCATCAAGTTAAACACTTTTTTGCTTTTTCACTGCAAACGCAGTACCCAAGAGTCATCAACCCCCCCTTGAAAAGGAGCCTCCCATGCCCTCAGTCCACCCCATTCCCCAAGGCTACGAAACGGTCACCCCCTACCTCATCATCGACGGGGCGACCCAAGCGCTCGAGTTCTACAAGAAGGCGTTCGGCGCATCCGAGATCATGCGCTTCGAAGCGCCCGGCGGCAAGATTGGGCACGCCGAGATCCGCATCGGAAAAAGCATTTTCATGCTCGCTGACGAATGCCCTGAGATGAAAGCTCAAAGCCCCAAGGCGCTCGGCGGTTCACCCGTCAGCCTCATGATCTATGTCGAAGACGTGGATGCGATGTTCAACCGTGCGATCTCAGCCGGCGCAAAAGCGATGGGGCCGATTGAGAATAAATTCTACGGCGATCGGATGGGGACACTCACAGATCCCTACGGTCATCAGTGGCATTTCGCGACCCACATCGAGGATGTCTCGCCTGAGGAGATGAAAAAGCGGATGGCCGCGCTGAAGAAGTGAATGAAAGGCGCTAGGAAAGTTGAGTCACTCGCCTAGCGCCTTTCATTCACCAATACCACTATGATCGAATGATTTATTTTGCGCGGCCCTCTTTAACAAGGTGACTGAGGATCACTTCTTTAATCGTGGTGACGAGTTGTTTAAATTCTTCGGGCATCATTTGACCGCGTCCGCTGGAATTCTTAGTTTCTTCCCGGTTTGGAACATGACTCAGCAATTGAGCGGCGATATTGCTGTCTTTCAGGTTCAGCGTTATCTTTTCCAACCCCTCTTTGCCAGTTTTCGAGCCTAAAATGAACTCACCGGATTCGCCATAAATGGCGCGATTAGCGCCTTGAGAGCTTGTAATGCTGATGCTGCCCATGGATCCCACATTCATGGAAAGACCGACTTGTGCGCCACCAAAGGTCGTGAGGAACTCCCCTAATTTGAGAGAACCTGCTTTTCCCCTCAAACTCTCAAGCATCTGGGAGGCGTGAAACAAGGTGACGCGCTCGACTTTGGCATATCCTATGTAAGTAAGATCCCTGCGAACATCGACGAAAGCGGGGTAACTTGATTCAATAGAATCTAAATATTCAGATGCGAGCAAACTTGAAGTAGCTGAGCTTGCATCAGCCTTGGGATTGATGGGATGAAAACAGACTGCTACCCCTTTTCCAATTTCAAATAAAGGCGCATTGTAATCAATCCCAACAACTGCACAGGTTGTTTTCAAAACGCCCAAATTTAAAGCGGCATTAAACCTGTCTTTATATAAATCAGGGGTTTTCTTTAGGATCAGATCAAAGGAATGAATCCTTTTTTTAAGCCTATCAACAAAGGTTGAATCTGCGTGAGCTTGCGCGACTCCACTGGTTAAAGCAATGCAGATGGCTAAGCTCATTTCAAACTTCCGACTAGGCTTCATAATAAAATCCTTTATAGTTTCAATATCTTTAAAATCCGACAATTCTTATACAGTAATAATTTCTAACTGTCTATCCCATTAAACAATTCATAAAAAATTAAAAATTGGGGATGAAAGGCCGTAGTCCAGCCCCCGCAGAGCCATCAGAAACTCATGCGATCTCAATCGAAGACGCTTCCCTCAGGCTCAAGCTCAGCTGCCGATTGATTTTCGCGGCGGACCGCAGAAAGAGAAAAGCGCAGAAGCAGCAGAGAATTCCCTGAATCAAAAAAGTCGCCTTCAGACCGAAGTGCTGCGCGAGCGAGCCGACCGCCAGACTCCCGAAGGGGGCGAGGCCCAGGATTGAGAAAATGTAAAAGCTCATCACTCGACCCCGCTTGTCGTCCTCAACGATGGTTTGCACCACGGTATTGCCCGTCGCGGTTTGAAGGAGCATTCCCAGGCCCGTCATGAAAACCGAGAGCAGCACCCCGGGGAAGCTCTGGGCTTGCGACAGGAAAATCAAACCGACTGCGAAGGTCAGGCCGCTCATCCCCATGACGTTCCCCAGCTGCGTCGGATCACGGTGCTTGGCCAGGTACAGCGCCCCCACTAACGCCCCGCAACCCATCGCCGCCGTGATCGCGCCGAGGGTATCGGCGCCCCCGCCGGGAATGCGGGTCGCCAGCGCGGGGAAAAGCGTCGTGTAAGGGCTGCCAAAAAAACTGATGAGCAGAAAAAGAATCAAGATCGTCCGGATCGTGGGATCGCGAAAGGCGGAATGCAGCCCGTTCTTCAAGCTTTGAAAGACGGGGAGCGGCGACACCGGATGCTTCAAGGGCTTCACTCGAATCATCAAAAGCGCGGCCATCACCGCGAGATAACTCACGGCATTCAGGAGGAAGCACATCGCCTCGCCCATGACGGCGATCGTCGCCCCCGCCAAGGCGGGGCCGATCAGGCGAGTTCCGTTCATCACGGAAGAGTTCAGCGCGATCGCGTTGGGAAGGTGCTTTTTCTTCTCCACCAACTGGATCACGAAGGACTGCCTCCCCGGCATGTCGAAGACGTTGATGATGCCCAAAATCAAATTGAGGCCGATCAATTCGAGCGCGTGAATTCTCCCGGAGAACGCGAGCGCCGCGAGGAGCGCGGCTTGGATCGCCGATAAGCCCTGCGTCCAAAGGAGGAGCTTTTTGCGGTTCATTCGATCCACCAGCACACCGGAGAAGAGACCGAACGCGAAAACGGGGATCTGCGAGGAGAAAACCGAAATTCCGAGCCATAGCGTGGAATGCGTGAGTTGATACACGAGCCAGTTCGTGGCCAATTGCTGCATCCAAGTTCCCACCAGGGAGATGGATTGGCCGATCACGAACAACCGGAAATTCCTGTTTTTCAACGCTCCGAACATGGCTCCCGCTTTTCAAAGGCCCTGAGAACCGTTAAGTTATCACAGTTCACCCCTGATCTGAAAGGAATGCCATTCGCCATGACCCTTCAATTGGATGCCATTGGAATCGTCGTCAAGAATCTCCCTGAAGCGGCGCGGTTTTACTCGCTGCTCGGGTTGAATTTTCCGAAGATCAAAGCGGGCGAGGACCACCTGGAAGCGAAAACCCGCTCGGGCGTGCGGGTGATGCTCGACACCGAGGAGCTGATCAAAAAGATCAATCCCGCTTGGACCCCGCCCTCCGGCCAGCGGATGGCCCTGGCCTTCCTCTGCGCCTCTCCGAGCGAAGTCGACCTCGCGTACAAGAAAATCACCGCCTCCGGCTTTCAAGGCAAGCAAAAGCCGTGGGACGCGTTCTGGGGGCAGCGCTACGCTTCGGTCATCGACCCTGACGGAAACTCCGTGGATCTCTTCGCGCCGCTTTGAGCTACTCGAGCAACCCTTCGGCCGCGAGCACCTTCTGAACGGCGGGGCGCTGATAAACGCGCGTTAAAAAACTTTGGACGTTCTTGTAAGGATCGAGCGGGATACCGACCCATTTCGTCCATCCCGCCACGACGAAGCAGTAAGAATCCGCGACGGTGAAGGTTTTTCCCATGAGGTAATCCCGGCCCGCGAGCTTCTGATCGAGGTAGGCCAAGTACTGCTGAACTCCCTGAGTCGCCCACGCGCGCACTTCCTTGCGGGTCGCCTCGTTGGAGCTGATCCCTTCGAGCGCGAACAGGGGGGAAAAGCTCTTGTGAAGATCCGAGCTGATGAAGGAGAGCCAATTCGCCGCCTCAATGCGCTCAAAACTCCCCGCCGGCGGCAGGAGTTGCTTGCCCGGGGCTTGGTCAGCGACATACGTGTGAATGGCTACGTTTTGGTCCAGTGTTTTTCCGTTGTCAAGAAGCAGCACGGGGAGTGTGCCCAGGGGATTCAATCGCTTCGCTTCTGCGACTTTGGGATCGGAGTTTTGATCCCAGTCAACGGCGACTGTTTCGTATTTTAACCCCGATTCCTCGAGGCTGATATGGCAGGACGTGGAGCAAGATCCAGCGGAGTAAAAAAGCTTCATAGATTGGCCCTCTTCTTTCAGTCAGGGGTTATCTCGCGGCTTCGATTTGAAATCCACACTAAACAGGCGGCTCTCCGGGCCATGATCCCCGAATCGGATGAGGCGCTCAAACCGCAATCCGATTTTCTCGAGCACCCGAATGGACGCCTGGTTCTCAAGCGCAGTGACCCCAAGCACGCGGCTCAGCTTCAGCCGATCGCGCGCGAAGGTGAGCGCCCCCGTGGCGGATTCAACCGCGTATCCTTGGGACCAATGCTCCGGGAAAAAAGCGAAACCGACATCGGGATCATCCAATGCCTCCCTTTTCACCAGCCCGCAAATTCCAATAAATTCCCCTGACACTTTATGCTTCACGCCGTAAAGCCCGTAACCCCATTTTTCGTAACTCTTGGCGGCTCGCTCCGAAATATACTTCTTCGCATCCTCCAGGGTCTTGATCCCTTTGTCGCCAATGAATTGAATGAACGAGGGTTCGTTGAGGAGCCGGAACATCCAGGGGGCGTCGTCATCCGTCAGGGCGTGGAGAGAAAGCCGCTCGGTCTGAAAAATAAAGGGCATCGCTCATGGGTCTACAGGGATTTCTCCGAATGCGCTATGAGTAAAACCCATGAAACGATTCCCCCAGGCGATCAAAGCCGTGAAGCACCTCAGCGCCGCCGACCCGAAATTGGCGGCGATCATCAAAAAAGTCGGCCCCCTCAAAATCAAGCTGAACACGAATGAAACCCTTTTCGAGTCGCTGGCGAGCTCCATTGTCTACCAGCAGCTCCACGGAAAAGCCGCGGCCACCATTCTGTCGCGCTTCGTGCGGCTTTGCGGGCGCGAATCGAGATTTCCCGCTCCCGAAGACGTTCTGAAATTCACGGATGACCAACTCCGCTCCGTCGGCCTTTCGAAAGGGAAATTGGCGGCAATCAAGGATCTCGCGCTCAAAGTCAGCGAGAAAAAAATCCCGGACCGCCCCTCCACCCTCTCGATGAGTGATGATGAAGTGATCGAAGCCTTGGTGCAAGTGCGCGGGATCGGCGTTTGGACCGCGCAGATGCTGCTGATTTTCACGTTGGGACGCACCGACGTTTTGCCGCTCGGGGACTACGGCGTGAGAAAGGCGTTTGGGGTGATTTATGGAAAAAAGAAATTCCCCTCCGCGCAAGCCCTCGAAAAGCACGGCAAAAAATGGAAGCCCTTTCGATCCGCTGCCGCCTGGTATTTATGGCAAGCCCTTGAGTTGGAGGCATACAAGACGGCGCGCCTGAAAAAGTAAGCGAGCGCCACCGAGACCCTGATTCACCGCATCTTTACGGCGCCGTCCTTCGGGTGTAATATGAGTGAGTCATTCAAGTTTTAGATGTCTTGTGTATCGACCTGCGTCCCGAAAAGAGTGGGAGGTTTGGCATGAGAAAAATCTGCTCCAATTTCTTGAACTTCCTCCAGGCGAGCTATCCCCTTTTTATCTTGGCGGGAGCGATCGCCGTCTGGGCGGGCATGAAACAAGACCATTCCCCGGGGCGAGCGGCTTTGATCTACGAAACCCATCCCATCCTGATTGAAAAAGATTCCTCTGATGCCAGCGCGGAAGTCGATGTTTACGTCTCCCCTCTTTTTTTGAACTGACCCCCTGTCGACCGCGCTCTAAAAATGATAGCCTCCGACGAGCATGACGCCACGGTGCTTGATCTCCGTCGTAGCGGAGGAATCCACGTCGCTCAGGCCCAGATGATAACGAACGTCAAAAAACGCCGTGCCAGCGACGAGCGGAAATTCAAGGCCCGCGCCCAAATCGAGCCCGAAATTCACTGAAGAGACGCTGTTCATCGTGCAACTCGCACCGGGGCTATTGTCCACGCTGCAGCTACTGCCCAATTTCAACCCAAAATTGGGTCCCGCTAAAATGACCGGAACAATCGGTCCCGCTGGGATTTTCGCTTTCACCAAAACGGGGATTTCCAGGTAACTATAGGTTGCCGAAAAACTCACGCCTGCCAGCGCGAAATCATAGCCCCGTTGAGCGAATTGAAGGCCGGGCTCCAGAACAAAAAAAGGCGCTAAATCCAAATCGTAGTGCCCTCCCAGTACCCAACCGAAATGAGTATCCGTTGAAGTTGCGGGAGTGCTCGAGATCTCCGCAAAATTGAACCCGCCGTGCACCCCAAATCCTTCGGCTTGCGCCTGCGAAACCCCGAAAAGCGCGAGCAACGCCATTCCCATTCCTAGTTTCTTCATCATTCTTCTCCTTTGCTGGTCATCTGGATCGTGCTCAGGAAAATACTTTCACTCTTCACTAAAGTAAACTCATTATAAACTTCAATACTTCAGTAATTTTATATCTATTCTGAATTGACTCACCCCTGACAAAGTGCGAAAAGCAAAAAATAATTCGTATCGCTTGGAGGAGTCCATTTCCGCTCAATCGAATCTCGATCAGATGCTCTCTGCGGATGAAATTGAGAAACTTCGAGCGGAGGCCTGGCTTGAAAAGCAAAAATTAAGCAGCATCTTCATGCAAGCGCCCGCCGCGATTACCATGGTGAATCGGGATAAAATGGCCTTCGAACTCGTGAACGACGCTTTTCAGAAAATGGTCAATCGAACGGCCATGGATCTGATCGGGAAGTCCGTTCTCCAGGCTTTTCCCGATATCCCCCAAAAGATCCTGGAAATCCTGAAACAAGTGTTGGAAACCGGGCAGCGTTTTGTCGCTAATGAGCTCCCGATTGATTTGGATTGGGATAACAACGGCTCCTCAACGCAGCGATTCCTCAACTTCGTCTTCGAACCATACCGAGGGCTGGATGGGTCAGTGCGAGGGCTCTGCTCCTTCGCTTTTGACGTGACCGAGCAAGTCCTCGCGCGGCGCAAAGTCCAAGAGGCCGAAGAGCGACTCAATTTGGCGCTAGTTTCAGCCAACGTCGGGTTTTGGAACTGGGATATCCCCTCGAATCAAGTGACCTTGAGCGATACGCTGATCAATCAATGGGGCATTGAGCACCGCGCGGCTCATTACACACTCGACGAATGCGTGAATCGCATCCATGAAGATGATCGAGACCGGGTGCGAGAAGAGCTCTCGAAGGCGATCTCTCAGGAGCGTATCTACGACGTTGAGTACCGCGTGCCCCTTCACCAGCACCATGAGATCCGTTGGATTCACGCAAAAGGGAGGTGTTACTTGAACGATCTGCGCGAACCATCGCGACTCACCGGGATCACCCTCGACATCACCGATCAAAAAAACGCGAATGAACTTTTGGAGGTTGAGAAGAAGAAGTTCGAGGCCATCTTCGTCGATTCCCCCGCGATCATGGCGTTGCTGCATGGCCCCGACTTCATCTTTGAGAAAGTGAATCCTCAATTCAAAGCGATGGCGGGCGGCAGGGATCTGATCGGGAAGCCGTTCGGGGTGGCGCTTCCGGAGCTCATTGAACAGCCCATTCATGAGTTCATGCTTGAGGTTTATAAAACCGGAAAGCCCCATATCGGCCGGGACGTCGGCATTCGCCTCAAAAAAGCGCCTGACGAAATCCCCGGACATTTTTATTTCGACTTCACTTGCGCGCGCGTCGATGACTCGAAAGGGAATCCCTACGGGATTTACGTCCACTGCTTCGACGTCACGGATAAATTCCTGGCGAAGCAAAGGAGCGAGGAACTTGCCGTAAATCTCCAAGCCGCGGTTCACGCCCGCGATGAATTCCTCTCCATCGCTTCTCATGAATTGAAAACGCCGATCACCTCCCTCAGCCTTCAACTACAAATGACAAAGCGGCAAATCGACCCAAGAACAAATCTGGCCCCGACGCTCGAAAAACTTGAATCCATCGTCGAGAGCGCGTTGAAGCAAACCCATCGCATCACGGAACTCATTGAGGATCTCCTGGATGTCTCAAGAATTCAGGCCGGGAAGCTTCTTTTCCATTTTCAAGAAGTTGAAATCGCTCACCTCATCCAGGAGGTCATTGATCGCTACGGCGATCAGGCCCGATCGGCTCATTGCGCCCTTGAGCTCATGGCGCCTGTTCGCTTGAAAGCTCATTGGGACCGCTCTCGAATCGAGCAAGTCATCGTCAATCTGATTTCAAACGCCATTAAATACGCTCCGGGCAAGCCGATCCACATTGAAGTCAGGGATTTGGATGGGAGAGCCCTCCTCATCGTCAGGGATCAAGGACCCGGCATCGATGACGAGCTTCAGAAAAGGGTCTTCGAGCGTTTTGAGCGTGCGAGTTCAGCGCGCAATATCAGCGGGCTTGGCCTGGGGCTTTACATCGTGAAGCAAATCGTCGAAGGGCATGAGGGCTCCATCCGCATCGAGAGCCGGATGGGCCAAGGAACCGCCTTCATCGTGGAACTCCCGCTGTTTCCCCATCAGTCAGCCCCCGCGAGGGATCCCGTTGGTCTTTCCACGTGGATCCTCCCATCAGCCCCCGGACTCACCCACTTGACTTGACTTCAGCCGGTGGTACTTAAAAAGCAGGGGGCGAAAAGCATGAACGTCCTGATCGTCGAAGATGAAAGAGATATCCGCGATTCCCTCAAAATGGCGCTTGAATTTGAGGGCCATCAAGTGAGCGTCGCTTCGGACGGGCAAGAGGCGCTTCACTTTCTTAAGCGAAATCATCGTCCCGACTTGATCCTGCTCGATCTCATGATGCCGGTCATGAATGGCTGGGAGTTCCAGCGGGAAATCTCAAAAACCCCGACGCTGTCGAGGATTCCGTTGATCGTGGTCTCCGCATTCGCCGAGCATTCGCTCACGATCCCGGCCGCCGCGGTCCTCAAGAAGCCGCTTGACCTCGAAGGGTTGCTGCGGACGATCGATCAGCACGGGCAACCCGAAAAGAGCCCTGCTTAGATGCAGCAGCCCCATCACCTCATTCAGGTCGTGCAGGAGTTGTCGCTCGCGCGTGAAATCCCGAAAATCGCCGAAATCGTCAGAGTTTCGGCCCGCTCGCTCACTGGGGCGGATGGAGCGACCTTCATTCTGCGCGAGGGCGAGCAAGTGCATTATTTCGACGAAGACGCGATCGCGCCGCTTTGGAAGGGCCGGCGTTTTCCCATGGAATCCTGCATCAGCGGCTGGGCGATCCTACATCGCGAGCAAGTCTGCATCGAGGACATCTACCAGGATGCCCGCGTGCCTCACGACGCTTACCTGCCGACTTTCGTGAAAAGCCTGGCGATGACGCCGGTTCGGAAAGTCCAGCCCCTGGCGGCGATCGGCGTCTACTGGGCTCAGCGCCATCGGACCAATGACACTGAGCTGAGCATACTCCAAGCTCTGGCTGACAGCACGTCGATCGCGCTGGAGAACGTGAGGCTTTATTCAGAAATGAACCACGCCCTCGTGCAAGCGAAACAGGCGACGGCTGCTTTGAGCCGTCAGTTGGACTTAAGGGATGAATTCCTCGCCATTGCGGCGCATGAGCTGCAGACTCCCCTCACTCCCCTCAAACTTCAAATTCAATATCTGCGGAAAAACATGCCATTCCCCACAAACGGAATCGACCCGGAAAACCCCATCAAAAAATCATTCAAAATCATTCACCGACAAATTGATTTCCTGACAGAGCGCGTGGATCAGATGCTTGACGTTTCGATGATTCGGCTCGGAAAACTGAGAATCGAGACTGAGCCGTCAGTCCCGCTGAATGACCTCATCGCTCAAGCCATAGAGGAATGCCGAGAAGAGAATACCCGAATCTTGATCCAGCTCGACCCCGGAATTTTTGGGTTTTGGGACAGGAAGCGACTGCTCCAGGCTTTAAAGATCATTTTGCGAAATGCCATTAGGTTCGGCGGGAACAAGCCGATCGAGATTTCCTCTTCGATCTCCGCCGACGCTCACGCCCGCATTACGGTCAAAGACCATGGAATTGGGATCGCCCCCTCTGAACAGGCCCGAATCTTCGACCGCTTTGAGCGCGCTCATTCCGTTCAAAGCTACGGCGGGCTAGGACTCGGCCTGTTCATCGCCAGGACGATCATCGAATCCCATCACGGGACGTTGTCCGTGGAAAGCGCCCCTCAGCAAGGCTCCGCTTTTTCCGTCAGCCTGCCCCTAAAAACCCGCCCGCCTTGAATTCGATCAGGTCGATTCGGTTTCCGTAAAGATCCTTCAATACGGCGACCCGCCCATACTCCGCATCGAAGGGGCCTTCCGTGAACTCCACTCCCTGATCGCGCATCCTCGCGTAATCGGCGTCAAAAGAATCCGTTTGCAGAAAGAACAAAACGCGACCTCCCGTCTGATTCCCGACGCTGGAGCGTTGGCGATCATCCACGGCCCGGGACAAGAGGATCTCCGATCCCCTGCCTCCTGGGGCTCCCAGCCGCACCCAACGCTTCCCGCTGGGATGAGGCGAGTCCTCAAGCAACCTGAATCCCAGTTTTTCGCAGTAAAAGACCTTCGCTTCCTCATATTCACGGACGATGAGGGCCGTATGGATGATGCCTAGGATCATGGGTACTCCATTCGATTACGCTCTCAATGCAGGCAGGACCACGGTGAACTTGGATCCTTGATTCAGTTCGCTTTGCAACTCGATATGCCCATGGTGAGCCTCGACGATGTCTTTCGCGATGTACAATCCCAGGCCCAAACCGCCTACTTTTCTCGGGGAAGCAGCGCGCTCGAAGCGCTGAAAAATTCGCGCTTGGTTCTCGATCGAAATACCGGGCCCCTGATCCTCCACGCTGATGCGCGCCTCATGATCGGAATTTTCCAGGCGAACTCTGATCGGTTTTCCCTCGCCGTACTTGACCGCGTTCGAAAGGAGGTTCGAGACCACTTGCTCCATCCTGAAACGGTCGACGCTCGCGCGGGACGGGCCCTGCGACTCCACTTGGACCGCGCTCCTGGATTGGCGGATTGAAACTTCAAATGTCCTCACCACTTCATTCACGAGCTCGGTGAGATCGACGTCCTCGGGTTCTATGGAGAGTTTGCCAGCGGAAATCCTCGAGACATCCAGCATTTCCTCGACCAATCTCGCGAGGCGATCCGCTTGGCGATCAGTTTGCTGGATGAAATCCTGCATTTTGGCGGGCTCCAAAACGCTGAGATCGCCCTTTTTCACGCTTCTCAACGCCATCTGAGCGTGCAATTTGATGTTCGTGAGCGGCGTCTTGAGCTCATGGGACGCGATCGAGAGAAACTCATCCCGCATTTGAATCGCGCTTTGCGACGCCTCATAAAGCACTCGGTCTTCCTCGCCCTTGATGCGATCCGTGAGGTCGGTGACTGCCGCGAGACGGAGGACTTTGCCGCGCATGACATGCTTTTTGGCGCGAATCTCCAGCGGAACCTGGGATCCATTTTTGCGCAATCCCGTAGTTTGATAGGGAGCCTCCGACATCTTGTGGATGCGATTCACGGCATCCTCGCGCGAGGAAGGCACCACGAAATCCGCGACGTTCATCCCGATCACTTCCGACGAGGGATACCCGAATATGGAGGCGAATGATTCATTCACCTCTTTGATGAGACCGGCCTCGTGAACGACGATCCCCTCCGACACCGAATCGAAGAGTTTTTGGAATTTAGCCGAGGTTTCCCGGCTGCGCTCCAACCAGCGCAACCGGGAGCGCAGCCCGAGATAAGAGAAGAACAAAATAGTGAACGTGCCCGGCAAAAAAACCGTGTGAATCAAGGACCGATCGATGAACGTCAGGGTCGCCGACAAGAAAAGAACCCAGAGCATGTAGCTCAGCAGCTCCTTCTCGGTTTGCAAGCAGGTGCAAGTCGCGATGATGGTGACGTAGGCTCCGACGACCCAGTCGATGCCGGCATGGTTCCCGTGAAACAGGTAGTAGTAGTGCGCCGTGACGACCCAAAAGCAAAAAGCGAAATAGACGTGAAAGCTCTTGGCGACCTTGAGCGAGAAGAAACTCGCCGCCACAAACAGCCAGCAGAGGGAAACCACGACGATGCGGCTTCCCAGCGGATTGAATGAGCCCGGGAGGAAAGCTTCAACCAACCCCCACCAGAAGAGATAGACGAAACCGCCCGATAAAAGCAAAGTTCGATAAAGGGACAGGGATGCCGGGGTTTTGAGCCTTAAAAATCGGTTAAACAGCTTCATCCGCCCACCTGGCGACTTCTCCCCCCTCGGATGAATTCTTGGAAAGAAGCGGCCACCCCTTGGAAAGCACGAAGCGCAGCCAAACACCCGCCGCCTGGGACGTGAGGATCGCGGTCAATACCAGCGTCGTGTAAAAAGCGGCGTTGATGATGCCGGCGTCATAAGCCACGGTGGCGAGCACGATCCCCGGGCCGCCGCGCGCGTTTTTCGTAATGGAGAGATTGATGATATCAAGCCCCCTGAATCCGGCGAGGCGCGCAGCCAAGCTGAAGGATGAAAACGCGATGACCGATGAACCCACCAGGAACGCCGAAAAAATCGGGAAGGAGAATTCCCTGCCCAAAGCCAGCTTATAACCCACCATCGCGAAGTAAACGGGGATGAAGACTCCCAGCGCGACCTTGGAGATCGATTCGAGCTGCGGGGAAAACCGAGTCCGTTCCGTGCCTTTCATTCCCCCCACCAGGCCGAAGCCCGCCAAGAAAGCCGCGAACACCAAATTCACATCCATGGCAGTCGCCACCGAAGCGTAAAGAAAGAGCAGGAAGAACACGTATCCCACCGGGGACGCCTGGAGCAGGATGTTCCATCTCGCTGAATGGAGCTTTTTCAAGAAATGAGGGGCGACGAACAGGCCAAGCCCCATGTACACGAACGCGAGAATCAAATGAATGGAGATGTTCTGCGCGAGATTCTTTTGGCTGGCGATCCCCGTCGCCACCGCGAGCACGCCCCAGAGAATGATGTCCTCCAATACCGCGAAGCTCAGGATGAGGCTTGCGAAACGGGTATGAATGATCTTGAGATCAAAAAAGATGCGAGAAATGACTGGAATTGAAGTCACCGCGACGCCCACCGCTAGTACTAGCAGCGTGGATACTTCCTGAGAAGCGCTCCCTGCGAGCCGATCCAGCGGGAGGAGTGACCCCAGCAAGAGAACCGCGAAAAATGGCGCCGTGGTTCCCACGCCGAACAGCCACGCGGTCTCTCGCTGGTTTTCCTTCGCCATCAATCGGCGCGTCTCGCTTCCCGAAAGAAACATGAGCAGCAGCAGGCCGATCCAATTCATGAACCCCAGTACGATCTCCGTTTGCTTGGCCGCCACGCCCGAGCCGAAGAGACGCAATGAAAAATCCGGGAAAATCCTCCCCAAGACAAAGGGGCCCAACAATGCGCCGGCCAGGATTTCGCCCACCAAGCGGGGCTGGCGAAGCCGCTCGAAGACATATCCCAGGATATGAACAACAGCCAAAAGAACGCTTAAAGTAAGGGCAATTGACCCGATTTCCGCGCTTGACATGACCCGCCCTCCGAGGCTGTTTCGGTGATAGCATCTGCTCGAGAAAGGTCAAGCGTCATGCGGGGAAGCTCAACAATGAAGCTTGATCCTTGTCCCAGCTCGCTTTCAGCGCGGATCAAGCCTCCGTGGGCTTCCACGATCTGCTTGGAGATGTAAAGACCCAGCCCCAGACCGCCGATTCGGCTTTGGGAAAGCGCGCGCTCAAATCGATTGAAAACCCGGCTCAACATCTCTTTTGAGATTCCCATCCCGTAATCCCGCACGATGACGATGATTTTTCCGGAATCCTCGGAGAGCGAGCCTGAGACCTGAATGGGTTTTCCAGCCGCGTACTTCATTGCGTTGATCAACAGATTGATCATCACTTGCTCGAGGCGAAAACGATCGCCGCGGACGATGAGAGCGGCGTCCGTTTCAAAACTTAGGCTGAGCCTGCAGTTCGCTTCCTCGAGCTGATCCCGCAAGCGATCCGCCACGCCCCCGATGACTTCCTTGAGATCAAACTCCTCCAAATTGAGCGGTAGCTTTCCCGCCCCCATCTTCGAAACATCCAGCAGATCCTCAACCAGCGAGGAGATCCGCCTCACCTGCTCCATGGAAATATCAAAGCACCGCAGCAGCTTCGCTTCAGGTGGGGAAACTTCTTTGCGGGGATCCAGACCCCGCCTAGTGATTTCAAGCTGAAGCTTCAGCGAAGTGATGGGGGTCTTCAATTCATGGGAAGCGATCGAAAGGAATTCGTCCCTCGCTTCGATGGCCCTGCGCAACTTCTCCTCAACGGCGAGGCGATCTCCGTATTGCGCTTTCAACCGGCGCTTTGCCGCCCGCAATGCATGGATGCGGCTATTCCGCTCCGCGAGCGCGGCTGCGAGGGTCATTCCCGTAATCACGATCACCGCCAAGAAACTGTGCAGGAAAATCAAATTCACGCTCAGCGGGCCCAAAATGAAAGGTCCCTGGCCCTTGAAGGTTCCCCAAACCGCCAGGACGGAGATGAGAATCGCGAGCGTCACGCTTCCAGGTTGGCCGAAACGAAGCGCGGCCCAGATCACGAAGGGAAACAGTGAGTATGGAAGCGGCGCATAGGCCACTCCCAGGTCCCGAAAAAAACCATTGAAAACCCCCAGGCTCATGAAAATCGTCCCGGAAAAAAGCAAAACGGCTTCCGCGAATTTCAGGGGCTTGATCTTCAATGCCGGTTTAGCGGACCAAACGAGCAGCAAGGGCGCGACGATCAAATTCCCGAGCGCATCGCCGACCCACCAGGCTCTCCACGTCATCGCATAAGCGACTGCCGGAACCGTGCCCGTGAGCCACAAGCCGGTCACCCCGATCGTCGCGCTCACCATCGTGCTCAGGATCGCCGCAAAAACGGTGAGATAAATCACGTCCTTCAATCGGCCCAACGACGGATGAAAATCCAGGCGTCGGCGGAGCAGGTATGAACCCATCAGCGCTTCCAGGGCATTCCCCATGCCTATGGCCAGGGAGGCGAAGAGAGGCGCGCCGGCCGTGAAATTCACGAAAAAAGCGCTCAGCGCGATCGCTGGCCAAAAGCGCAATCCGAGGATGTAGAGCGCCGCCAAGGCGATCCCCGTGGGAGGCCACACCAACGTCGCGAATTGGTTGACGGGGTCCACCATTAAACCCAGTTTCGCGGAGGCGAAATAAGCTAAAAATAATAGGCTGAAGAGGGCGAAGCGAAGCGGGAAAAAACCTTGATGAAGCTTTAGCTGATAAATGACACTGCTCCTTGGAATAAGGCCGCGAATGCTCTGATCAACTCAATCCTCCCCCTGAGTTCTTACCACAGTTTATTACATCTCCTCAGCAAATCCTGCTATTCTCCGCGCATGCCTTCCGGCTGGAAGCTCGAGCATTCTTATTCCGCCCTGCCCTCGGTTTTTTACTCAGGAATATCGCCGGTTTCAGTGGCTTCGCCGAACCTCGTGACGCTCAATCTTGCCCTGGCTCATTCTCTCGGACTGAATCCTGATCTCCTCAAGACGCGGGCGGCTTCGATTTTTTCGGGAAATGCGCTGCCTGATGGCGCTCATCCCATCGCCCAGGCTTATGCGGGCCACCAGTACGGCCATTTCACGATGCTGGGGGATGGGCGAGCGGTTTTGCTGGGAGAGCAAATGGATCCGCAGGGCAATCGCTGGGACATTCAACTCAAAGGCTCCGGGCGAACATCGTACTCACGTCGAGGGGATGGGCGAGCGGCCCTCGGCCCCATGCTCCGCGAGTACCTCATCAGTGAAGCGATGGCCGCGCTCGGCATACCCTCCACGCGAAGCCTCGCCGTGGTCACCACCGGTGAATCCGTTTTTCGGGAGACCCCGCTCCCCGGAGCGGTCCTCACCCGGGTTGCAGCGAGCCACATTCGCGTCGGCACCTTTGAATTCGCGGCGACCCAGGGGCCGGAATTTGTCAAAGCCCTCGCTGATTACGCGATCCAAAGGCATTTCATCGACGCCAAGGATTCGGAGCAGCAGTATACATTTCTTCTCAAACGGGTCATGAGCAAACAAGCGGACCTGATCGCCGCATGGATGCAGGTGGGATTCGTCCATGGCGTGATGAACACGGATAATATGGCGATCTCGGGCGAGACGATCGATTACGGACCTTGCGCCTTCATGGATCGCTATGACCCCGAAACGGTGTTCAGTTCAATCGACCGCGACGGCCGCTACGCTTTTGGCCGGCAACCCGCGATCGCGCAATGGAATCTCGCCCGATTCGCCGAAACGCTCCTCCCCTTGCTCAGCCCTGACGAGGAGAAAGCCGTTGAAATCGCGCGCAACGCCCTGGAGAACTTCGCCCATGAACTATCAGAGCGACTGAACCAGAAGATGAGGGAGAAATTGGGGCTTTTTGAATCGAGGCCCGAGGATGCGACTTTGATTCAAGGTTTGCTTCGCTGGATGTTTGAGAACCAACGGGACTACACGAATACTTTTCGATCGCTGAGTCTTGATCTTGAAACCACGGATCCCTCACTGGACGAATGGGTCGCTCGCTTGGAACACCGCCGTTCACTTGAAAGGCGGACCAGCCAGCAAGTGAATGCGCTGATGAAAAGATCCAATCCCAACCTCATCCCGCGCAATCACCACGTCGAAGCAGCCCTCGAATCCGCGTTAAAAACTGGGGATCTCACCGCTTTCCATAAACTGCTGATCGCTCTCCAAAACCCCTTTGAAGAGCGCGCCGAGCAACTCCCTTATCTTGACCCGCCACCCACAAACAGCGAGCCTTACCGAACTTTTTGCGGAACTTAAGGGCGATCGGTTTCGGGCCCAGGCGCGCATTCACCAAAAATTCGCGCCTAAATTCAATGCCGCCCCATGATCGGAATGAATCGATCCATTGGTGCGCCTCAAGGTTTGCAGCAGATAACCCGCTTCAATCGTAAGCCATGAGATTTTCGCCCTCGGTCCCACACTGAATCGATTTTGATCAAATCCGCCGAGAACTTGCCTGGGCTTGCCATTCAAGTGGAAAAAAACTTCATTCCAAACATACGCGCCGTACTCGGTAGGCATCCAGGAGAGTTGCGCCTTTCCGCGAACACGGAACACCGCCCCGAGCGCATGCTCCAGGAACCGCTGCTCAAATCTCCCCCGAAAGGCCGGGATCCAAAGCGAAGACGAGGGCTGATAATCCACCTGTTGAAAAATGCGCGCTTCGTTTCGACGCGTCGGGAAATATTGAGGGGCCCATGCTCCCCCTAGCCCCACCCTGAGCTCAGGGTCAATGCGATAAAGCACCGCCCCGCGCAGGATGATCGCCTGCTTCTGGCTGAGCCGATCGAACCAGCGGGGCTGGAACTCGCCGAACA
>CAZLYB010000011.1:0-81312 GCA_964563795.1 uncultured Bacteriovoracaceae bacterium
CCCTGGGGCGCGACCATCGCCCCTCGGGGCTTTCTATTTTTTTCGCGCTTGGATTTCAGCCAGGAGCTGATCAGCGAATGACCGCGCGGGACGACGGCTCGCGGGAACGCGGACCCCACCCGCAGCTCCTCCGGACGGCAGCCGTAGATCCCGCGCACGAAGGGGTCCATCGCGTAGCGCGCGGCTGCGGCGCCAAGAAAGCGCTCCGCCCATTGCTGGGCGCTCAGCTCCTCGGGATGCGGAGTCTTGGGGGCCAGCACGAAGTACGCGCGCGCGAACGCGCGAAGGGATTCAAAAGGAGTCAGCGGGAATTTGCGGAGCCGGCCTTCGCGCAGGATGTAACGGGCCTTGGCGTTTTTGCGCACGCCCTCGAGCGGAAGCCCGATCCGCCCGAAATGCGCGCGAACTTCCGGCGTCGCGAGGATCGAATGCGCAGCGGCCTCCGCGATCCCGTAAGGAGTTTGCGCCGTGCGAAGGAGGCCGCCCGCGCGATCCGCCGCTTCGAGCAATTCCACTTCGTAACCCTGGCGATCGAGCGCATCCGCCGCGAGTAAGCCAGAAATTCCGGCTCCGACGATGATGACTTGTTTCTGAGAGGGATCGAGCCTGCCAATCATGGCGGAAAAGTACCATCGTTAATTCAGCACCGCAAAGACGCGGTGACCCTTTATTTGGGGAGCGGCTTGTAGAGGCACCCTTTTCGCTGCGGCTCATACACGGACCAAGCATAGGCATAGCCCGATCGATTCCCCTGCGCGGGGTTGTTCGAAAGCATCCCCATGCGGTTGCCGCCAAGCTCAATCAAATCCAAATGAATGGAGTAAGTGGGAATGATCTTTTTCGCGTACTCAATGCCCTGCTCATCAAAGAGCCGCACCGTGTTCTCGAGCTGCTTGCCGCCGCCTCCTGGAACCGCCACGCAATCATGCGTGATGGTGAGAACCATCCCGTCGGGAGTCACCGCGACTTCATTGTCACTGATGCCGCTCAAAAGCACTTTCTTGCGCGTTCGGTGAAACGTCAGCTCAGTCCGAGGCGGCTCGATCCAGGCTGAGCACGCATGAAGAGGTTGTTCGCCGCTCGTCGAATTCACGCTGAGCAAGAGCGCTCCATCCTCTCCGAAGTGAAGCCAAGGCCCTGGGATGTAGCGAGGCGTGGATTGAATGATCTGCGAAAGCAACCCATTTCCCAATGGCAGGGTCTGCTGTATTTGAAAGTTTCGATCGACCAAAAGAAGCCGGCTTTGAGAGGGCCGCGAATCATAGACCTGCACGAGAACGCTCCCCTGATACTCCCCTTTTGGCACGACATAGTATGTGCTCAAGGGCAGGAAATTGACTTTTTGAATCTCTTCCTTCGACGGATCAGCCACGTACAAAATCCCGAATTGAGTCGTGATCCAAACTTGATCGCCGAATCCGGGCCCAATGGCGGGAAAATCAGCGCTCTGAGCCAAAATCCCGGGAATTCGCTTCCTATAAATTTCTCTCCCGCTGCGCTCCAAGATCACGAGCTCAGGATCTTCATAGCCTTCCACATAAGCGATTCTCTTTCCCCCGGAGACCAGACCAGCCAATGCCAAGGGATTGGGCCCTAAGCCTTTGATGGGGAATGACAAAGTAAAAAACTTGCCAGCAGTCGCGGGGTCAAAAACCGTGAGCCGCCCAGGGGGACCGTTTACCCGATAAGTGGTGAACCCAAGATACGAAGGAGGCACCGAAGAATCCGCGAAAGGTTGAACCTCCGCGAATGAGAGCGAATCCGAATAGGATCCAAAAGTCTTCGTCTTTTTGATTTCTCCGTCAGCGGAGGCGACGAAAAAATCGCGATCCAATTGCATGAACGCCCCTCCGTCCGCTTTCTTAAACGCCGTCAGAGAAGGGATGTATTCGTTGTAAGTCCCAAGCGCTTTATTTTTAATCGCGATGTCGAATTCGATTCGATCCAGAGTTTGACGGACCCAAAGAGTCCATGTGCAGCTTTTGGTGAAGACCCCGCTGCACCGCGCGTCGCATCTCCCCTGGTAGGGTGAGGTCGCAAGCTCGGCATTGCACTGGGCTAAAGCCTTATTTCGGTCATTGCCAGAGAGGGTGACGGTTTTGAGGACCCGCTCCGGAAAGGGTTGGCAGGATGTGGGGTCATTCCAAGATTGGTCAGCGGAAGCGATCTGGATTAAGAAGAAGAGGACTAACGGAAAAACCATCCGCGGTAAGGATCGGATCATCTGGGTCCCTCAATTTCCTAGCGATAAAAAGGCATTAGGCCGATTTTCCCCAGATATAATGACTGCGCGAGTGAGTCAAATCCAAGTAAGATGACTGATCAACAATTTAAAGCGTCCGGGTTGCGCACAATTGTTCTTTATGCTAGCCCTTTCCTCAGGAAGTGGAGATATTCAAAATGAATTTAAAAAAATCGATTCTCGTTTCTGCTGGTTTCTCGGTGTTTCTGGCTGCTCAAGTTTCTTGGGGCGATTGCTATATCTACCCCTACCAAGGAACGTACCAAAATAACACGATGCGAGGCCGACCCCTAGTCACGGGAGTGCATGCTAACGCTTGCGAAAAGCCAGGATACAAATGCGCGCGGACTCGTGAGGATCAAAACATTAAAATAGAGTACATTTACGAAAATCCTGTGCGAGAAGTTAACCCCATGACGCTTGACAAGGCAAAAGCCACTGCGGTCAATGATGCTAAAAAGATCTGCGCCGCAAAGGGGTGGATTAAAATGGATTCAGAAAATCCTGATCAGGTTGAAGGTCGAGTTTTAGTTTCAGACAAATGGAACGACCCCGAAGGCCAATCCAAATCACTCAAAGATTTTAAGAATTAGCCTGATAGAACCCGAGGCGCATGCTGTCGTATTGAGTCTCGGGTTCATTTTTTTTTTCTCGGCTTCGACTTGCCATTGGGCAGATACCCGGACTCCGATAAAATCTGAGTCGCCAGTTTAATAAGCTTCGCCCCGGCTAGGGTCGGAGCATCCAGAGGCCTATTGAAGCCGGATCCTCTTCCCAGAGCGTAGGGAGGGGTCTTGCCGAAAGCCGTGTATTGATCCCCCGTTCCATCGATGAAATCCCCGTTGTTTTTTCTGATCCACCAATGAGTGGTCATTCCGCCCGAGTCAGGGAACATTCTCGCGTACTCCTCATCGTAGTACCTCGCCACCATGGGAGTCAGCCCCGCGGATTTTCCACCCAGCATGTGATAAATCGCATTGGTGGCGGCGGCGCAAAAACCCGTGCTTTCCACCCCGGAACTCTCATTTAACTGCCGCCACTTCGGGTCCAAGACTTTGGGATCATTTTTGAGAAGGGAGAATGTCATTCTGACCGCATCCACTACCCTGCGGATTTGAGCTTCAGTGAGTTTTACTTGAAGGGCGGAGGCGGACAATAAAGAACGACAACGCGAGGCCAAGGGTTTTTCAGCAAAGCCGACGGCTTCAAACGAAATCCATGCGCAAAGAATGGCTTTACAGAAAACTCCGATTCTCAAACCCAAGCCCCCCATCCCATCGCGACTCTATAGCCCCTTGAACGCTTCATCAACCCAAGATAGGTTCCCAAAAAATAAGGAGCCTCTCATGAAATCCTTTTCGCGTCTTCTCCTCGCCCCGCTCGTCATTCTCAGCTTGCACGGCGGCGACGCCTCAGCCGCCTCCTTCTCCGAGCTATGCCCCGATGTCATGACGTGCGGCAAGGCCGTGAGCGCTCTGCTCGATCAAAAGTATCTCTTTGACCCCGAAATCCAAGGCACCGTGAAAGCCACGCCCAATCTCGAGCTCACCAAAGAAAACGCGGAACTGCTCTTCACGAGCGCGCTCCATATGAATGGGTTCACACGCGTGCCGCTCAGCGCCCCCAAGCTTTTTCGGATCATGAGAAACCGCGACGCGCGGGATTCGGCGATCCCCATGGTCACGGCAGACGCGAACAACGCCCCGAAGCTGCCCGAGACCTGGGATTTGTACACCATGAAGTACCAAGCGACGCACCCCAAGACGGTCGAGGACATCGCGCGGCAGATCCGCTCCTTCATGCCCGCGGATTCTCGCATTGTCCCGATTGACTGGACCGGCGTGCTGCTCGTCTCGGATGCCGCGCCTAATCTCAAGAAAGCTTATGATTTGATCCGACTTTGCGATCAGAAGGCCTCAGTGCCTTTTAAATTCTTAGGCGATGAGACGGCGCCCAAGAAGGCGAAAAAAAGTGAATAAGCTGGGGGAGCTCGGCCCCCTTTTTAAGATGACTTGCAGGTGAAGTCTTCGCAGTGCATTGGGTTGTAATGCTTCGTGCACTGCTTTTTAGCTTCTTCGCGGGCTTCAAGCTCTGTCGCGCCCCAAGCTGAGTAGGTCTGGGTAAAAGCGTGAATCTCGCAGAAATATTTTTTTCTCGGAGCGCCGCCGAAGTTCACGTTGATTTCGGTGGGTCTTTGGGACTGAAGATGCGCCAGCCCCGACTGGTAACCTTCGCGATAGCCCTGCAATGCGGCTTCCCGGCCGTTTTCGCAGCCGGACCCGAACGAGGAGTCCATGGGCTTCCCGTCGCGGGCGTCATTCATGCCCTGCTGAAATCCGCCGTTCGTGTTGCAAACCTGCTCTTCATACGCTTTTTGAATGCTCGCGCAACCTGCGATTGAAGTGAATGCTAGAGCTAGGATTATTTTTTTCATGGGTGCCCCTTGTTCATTTAACCGGCGTTGAAACCTGCTTCAGGGCCAGGTCAATCATGCTGGAGATCGTCGAAAATCCGGTATCTTGATTCGAGAAACTAGCCCAAATGAAGGGATTGCTCCAAATCTTCAGCTCTTTTTGCTGTTCTTCATTGATGGCGATTTGCTTGCCTTGGATGAAAACGATCGCTTGTGGAAGCAGACCCTCGAAGAAATCGACTTCTTCTTTCGTGGAGGCCTTCATTTCCTTGAAAGCGACTTTTTGTGAGGAGTAACGCTCAACGAGCTTACTTACCACGCTGTTCGTCCAGAGATCGGCTCTGCCTGTCGAACCCTCGAGTGAGGCGATCAGCACTGAAACTGGGGCTGGAAAATCCCTCCAAATGAACTGCCCTGAACCATCTTTGCTCAGGTTTGATGAAAGGACATCACTCTGTAACGGGAAAGTGATCTTTGTGGAAGACGACCTTGCTTCGCCTTTCTTGATGGATTCAAGGATCGAGAGCAGGCGATCTTGCTGATTCTTGAATTCGCTTTCCTCGCCCCGAAATCCGCCGAAAGTCAATGAATAGCCCTGCGAATCCACGATCTGCTTGCCGTCCCTGTCGAAGAAAAACAAGGTCGGCAGCGCGCCGGTGAATTTCCTCCCGAAGACCGTGTATTCAGCTTCTTCTGCGCTCGCCTTCGTCCAACCCGGCGAAACATTGAGCTCAAAAAAGCTGACCTTGCCCGAAAAAGACTTTCCGAACTTTTCAAGAAAATGAGCGCCCTTCATCGCCTCGCAAGGGCCGCACCATTCCGCGCCCGTCTTCACGACGTAGATTTCCGCCTGCTGAGCGGCCTCGGGGAGCGCGGCCATCACGAGCGCGGGCCTTGAGCCTTTGAAGTCCACTTGCGATTCTTCGAGGTGATGAACGGACACTTCCGCTGGTTGTGACTGCGAGGCCAAAGCGATCGTTGAAAAACAGACCAGCGCGAGCGAAGAGAGCAAGCTTTTCATGGACAGATCCTCCTAGAGAGAGGGCGTTATTCGCGTAGCTTACCTTCCCAATGCGGCGCTAATGGACTGCAAAAGCGCTTCATACCCGACATTCACTCGATTGAAATCAACGGAAAGATAAGGGCCGAGGCGGTAGATGTTCACCAATTGATCTTGAGTGATGATTTGTCCATTCTGATTCAAAGTTTTCCGGCTCACTCGAATGTTGCCCTGTTTGCCCTTAATGAACATGATCAACTGAGTCGGTGCCAGGCCCATCTCAAAAAAGCCGATTTGTCGTTGGCCGAGCTGAGTTTGGCTATTAACTCTAAGCTCCTTCATCGCAAATTTTTTATTGCCTTGAAACTGGTTTTGAAGCGTTTGCAGCAATCCAGTATTGTAGAAGTCAGAACGAAAAACCGAACCTTCCACCGCTAAAAAAAGCAGTGTGACATCGGCGGGAGAGTCTGTCCAGATCAGGCCGCTCTGTTTATCTTTTGAAAAATCCGCGAATCGAACGTCTTTCGACAGAAGATTTGCTTGAACTTGAACTGGATCATTGCCTGCAACGGGGGCATTGAGCGTACGGCGCTGAATTTTATCCAAAAATGATAAAATTTCAGCCTTCCTCTCCTCTGCCCTGTTTGCCAGGAACCCATTTAAAACCAATGAATATCGAGTAGGCCCAACGACATGTTTTCCATCCCTATTAAAAAAATGAAGCGTAGGGAGCGTATTGGTAAAATGCAATGCAAAAGGATAAAGACTGGCCGTCTGGGTATTCTCACCTTCTGGGGAAGCATTGATCTCAAAAATACCAATTTTTTGCCCTGGGTGCGTTCTTTCAAATTCGCTCTGTACTCCTTCAAGGAATCGGCTGTTTTTCATGATTTGGCAAGGACCGCACCAGTCGGCTCCGGTAGCGACGATATATGCCGTAGCCCCATTTAGCGACGGAGGAAGCTCCCGCAATTTTAGAGCGGGCCTTGCCCCGGAAAGCTCAATTTGAGCTTCTTTCAGAGGGTAAAGGAAACGATGATTTTCCGTATTTCTCTGTAAGCCCTGCGAAGCCGAAGCAGCGGTTAAAAACGCAAAAAACAAAGCGAAAGCGCAAATTTTGATCTTCATCATGGCTGCTGTTCTTACGCTAATTTATCCATTTCACAAACTTAAAAAATGCTTACCACCCTCCCCCAATTGCCAGGTCCTCAGGCCCTCTCGGGTCAGCCACCCCGATGAGCTCGCCGTTGGATCGGCCTACGGCTTGGACGCGACAGAGGATCTCTTTGGGGGTGATTTTGTTCCCTTTCTTTTCAAGGGCTTCCAAGGTCGCCTTCGGGAAGCGATCGGGCTCGATCTGGATCGCATCAGGCGTCCACTGATGATGAAACCGGGGGGACGCCACCGCATCATAAAGGGGCATCCCGTATTCCAAGACGTTGAGCAGAGTCTCGGCCACGCAGCTGATAATGCGCGTCCCGGCCGGGGAACCCAGCGCAAGCACGGGGGCCCCGTCTCTGAGGACGATCGTGGGCGACATGCTGCTGAGGGGCCGCTTATGAGGAGCGATCGCATTCTCAGCGCCGCCGATCGCCCCGAAGAGATTGGGCACGCCGGGCTTGGCTGAAAAATCATCCATTTCGTTGTTGAGTAGAACGCCCGTGCCTGGGATCACGACCCCTGAGCCCATCCATCCGTTGATGGTCTGGGTCGAGGCCACCGTATTGCCTTCCGCATCCAAGATCGAAAAGTGGGTAGTGTCATCGGATTCGTGCGCCCAAGGATCGCCATGGCTCACTTCCTGAGAGGGGCGGGCCTTCTCGAGCGAAATCCGGGAGCGGAGTTCGACCGCGTATTTCTTAGAAAGCAGGCCTTTGACCGGAACCTTCACGAAGTCGCTATCGCCGAGATATTTCGCGCGATCCGCGAACGCCTGCTGCTCGACAGCCGCGGTGAGATGAATGGCATGTGCTGAACCACTGCCCCACGCCTTCAGCGGATCATTCTCCAGCATGTTCAGGATCTGGATCACGTGCACTCCCCCCGAGCTGGGAAGCGGCATTGCATAAAGATCGTAGCCATGAAAGCTTCCTCGGAGCGGCTCGCGAAACACGGGTTGATACGCGTCGAGATCTTTTTGCGTGATCAGGCCGTGAAGGCGCTTTTCTTCGGCGATGAGGGCTCTTGCAACTTTTCCCTTGTAGAAACCCGCGCGCCCGCGCTTTGAGATTTCCTTGAGCGTCTGCGCGAGATCTTTTTGAACCAAGAGATCGCCTTCGACGAGCGGCTCGCCGTTGGATTTTAGGAAAATCTTCGCTGATGCGGGAAATTTGGCGAGCACATCTTTTTGCTCAGCGATCGCTTTCGCAAGATAGCCGTAAACCGGAAAGCCTTTTTCAGCGAGCTCAATCGCGGGCTTCAAGATCTCCTCGCGCGAAAGCTTGCCGTAGCGGCGGTGGATCTCGAGCACTCCCGCGACTAGTCCCGGCACCGCACCGGCTAAGATGCCATCAGTCGAAAGATCGGGGATGACGTTCCCCTTCGCGTCTTGAAACAGCTTTTCGCGCGCTTTGCCGGGCGCCTTCTCGCGAAAATCCACCGCGAGCATCTTCTTCTCGCGAGCGAGGTAGATCATCATGAAACCGCCCCCGCCCAAACCCGTCGATTGCGGGCGCTCCACCGAGATCGCCATCGACACCGCCGCTACGGCGTCAATCGCGTTGCCGCCGAGCTCGAACATCTTTCGGCCCGCGCGCGAGCTCGCATCGCCCTGGGTCGCGATCACGTACCGGGAGGACGTCGCCTCGAAGCGGAAGCGGTCGCTGGGCGTTGGAGCAGGCTGTTGGGGAACGTGGGAGCAGGAGAGCAACAAGAATGGCCATGCAAGCAAGAAGGTAATTTTTCTCATGGAACTTGTTTATGATGAAGCGTGACGAAGGCACAAGATGATAACTGCAACTGGAGTATAAATAATTACAAAGACTAGTATAGAGCTCCAGATTCAACGCTACCAGGCGATTGCTCTATGATTCTTTTCGATTTTAGTTTCTGTGGGTTGAGTTGATCCAGCAGTTCGATGTTTTTAATTTTAGCGCCATAGCAAGAGAGAAACCGAGCAATCGCGCGAACATCCGGCTGACCTACTCCTGTTTGCTCGAAAAATCTTTTATCAAAAGTAAAATTAGCGCCGGTCACTCTATGATGAGCCTCTATCGTGCTTTTAAAATCTGAAATCAGCAACTCGCCATCAAGTTGCGAAAAATCATCATTCGTTGGAGCAATCAAATCCATTCGATACATTTCGTCTAAGTGAAAAGAATCGCCAAAGCGCTTTGCCAAACGCTCATAAACACTATAAGGATAATAATAAGCAACGAATTCTTGGCTTTCGCCTTCTTTAAGAGGAGAATTAAATAAAATAAATCTGTTATCAGCGTCCACCATATAAGTTATTGGATCGATCTTTTTAAGAATGATGCCCTCTTTACTTTGAAAGACTTCAAGACGCGCATGGGCATAGGGTCGCTCTGGCAGTAAAATTTTTCCGCTTGCGTCACTCTTTAACGTGAATTTTGAACTGAAAAGAACCCCATTAAATTCAGGGATCTGATCGAACACATCTCCTCTGACTGGGAACGATGACACAAACGGCGCGGGTTTCCAGTTTTTAATGCGGTTCTTGAACCAAACGCAAGTGGGTACGTCTGAGCTTGAAGCAGGTTTCTGATTTTTAGGCTGCGACAAAGCAACGGAGCTCAGCAAGAGCGAAGCAAGAGTCAAAGAGGTTAGTTCGAATATAAGCTTTTTCAAATTCATCCCCTTCACACCATACAATGACTAATTATGATTAAAAATGATCTAAATTTCACTTAAAATAGATAATCTTTAAAAACCAAATCCATTCCTACAAATTAGCAACCCATGATAATCGCTCATAAACATGGCAGATTACCCAAATGATGACTCTCACGTTTAAACTGATCCTATCCCAGGCGTTGTTCGCCTTCGTCACCGCGTTTACGCCCGGTCCGACGAACATCCTGCTCCTGACCTCAGGCGTCAATTTCGGCCTACGCAGATGCTTGCAGCTCGTGGCCGGGATGTCTTTTGGGTTTCTTCTGATTCTGACGATCGCTGGCTTCGGCCTCGGAGAAGTCATCCATCGCACCCCGAAAATCTACATCGCGATGAAATGGCTGAGCGCCCTTTACTTTGTGGTTTTAGCTTGGAAGATCTTGAAGGACTCAGCCCCTGATCCGAGTCGCGGGAAAAGCGGCAAACCGATGGGTTTTTTGGGGGCAATCGCATTCCAAGCCGTAAACCCGAAGGTCGCCGTCATGACGGTCGGTTACTTCAGCTCCTACGCGCCCTCTCAAGCAAGCGCCGCCACCATTGGGGTTATGATCGCGATTTTTTTCTTCATCCATCTTCCTTCACTGTTCACGTGGCTGCTCTTCGGGGACAAAGTAAGCGCCTATCTCCAAGAGGAGAGAAAGCGGCGCTGGTTCAATAGCCTCATGGCCCTCCTGCTTCTTTTGTCGCTGGTGCCGATCCTCATTTAAATATGACTCAGTTTCTCCGTACCCCTGATCATCGATTCGATCGCTTGCCGGATTATCCTTTCGCTCCCCACTACATCGAAAACCTCCCTGGCTTCCCTGGTCTCAGAGCTCATACTCTCGATGAGGGCCCGCGCCCCTCTCAAGAAACTTTTCTCTGCCTGCATGGGCAGCCGACTTGGTCCTATCTTTACAGGAAAATGATCCCCATTTTTTCAGCGCAGGGTATTCGAGTGATTGCCCCCGATTTTTTTGGATTCGGGCGCTCCGATAAACCGGTTCAAGATGAGGTTTATACTTTTGATTTCCACCGAACCTTTTTGATCGAGTTCATCAGGCGGCTCGATCTACGGAACATCACGCTTGTTTGCCAAGATTGGGGAGGGCTACTGGGACTGACTCTTCCACTGGAGCTGCCCGCACGCTTCAAACGGCTTCTCATCATGAATACTGAATTCGGAACCGGCGTCGTCAATGAAGCCTTCCTCAAATGGAAAGCCTACAATCAGGCCCACCCTGACCTTGCAATCGATGAGCTCATGAAAAAATGGACCCCTTCGCTTTCTGATGAAGAAGCGAAGGCCTATGCGACGCCTTTTCCGGGGCCCGAGTACAAAACGGGGGTGAGAACTTTTCCGAATCTGGTTCCAACTCACCCAGAAATGCCGGGGGCGAAAATTTCAAGTGACGCCATTCAGTGGTGGAAAAACGAATGGAAAGGCCAGTCCTTCATGGCGATTGGGATGAAAGACCCGATCCTGGGGCCTGAGGTGATGAGGAAAGTCAGAAACTGCATCCACGGGTGCCCAGAGCCTTTGGAGCTCGCTGAAGCGGGGCACTTCGTGCAGGAATGGGGCGATCAAGTGGCGCGGGAGGCGCTGAGGGCGTTTATGCTTACAAAATAATTTAGACGGACTCGCCCAGCAAACTCTGACTCACTTCCATCTCGAATTCCGTGATCGCCTTGCCCGAGATGAGCACGCGGTCCCCCTGGAACGAAACCTTGAGCTCGCCTCCTCGCGCGGACGCTTGATAGGCCAGGAATTCTTTTTTTCCTAATTTCTTTTCCCAATAAGGCGCGAGCATGCAATGGACAGAACCGGTGACGGGATCCTCATCCATTCCCGCCCGAGGGGCGAAGTAGCGGGAGATAAAATCATAGGGACCACCGTCGCTCTGAGCGGTCACGCAAAACCCCCTCAAATCAAGCGCAGCGATCCTGGCCAGATTCGGCTTGAACTCGCGAACCTCCCGCTCACTCGATAGCTCGATGAGGTAGCGCGTTTCGCCTCTCCAAATCGAAACCGGGGTGAACCCCAGCGCATCAATCACGGAAGGATTCGCCGCGTCCTCACGGATCGGCAGAACCGGAAAATCCAGGGTGATTTCGTTCGACGCCGATTTCGACACGCGCAAGGGCCCGCTCTTGCTTTGAAACTCGATGGGCAGAGCGGATTCGACTTTTCCGGTCTGATAGAGGACATGGGCTGCCGCGAGCGTCGCGTGCCCGCAGAGCTCGACTTCAAACCCATTCGCGGTGAACCAGCGGATCGCGAAGCGATTCAGAGAAACATTAGAAACGAACGCGGTTTCGGACAGCCGCATCTCAGCCGCGATCTTCTTCATCCATTCCACCGAGAATTTTTTATCGAGTAGGCAAACTGCGGCGGGATTCCCAGTGAAGGGGCGATCGGTGAAACTGCAGACGGTGTGGATTTTCATATGAGCTCAAACACTTTTTACGATGACGTCCCGCAGTAAAACTTTACTGAGGTAAGAACTTTGTCAGGCTCGGGGCACTTCTGTCCTTTTTTAAATCTATCAAAATCACGCAGCCCCCGCTGATATTGCGTACACAAGAGGGCGACCTTATTCTTAATTTCTCGCTCATTGAGATAACGGTGTTGAGAAAGATCCGCGTAACGCTCATTTAAATGAGTTGTGTAAACACTGAACTGAAGGAGCGCGTCATCGCAATCTATGAATACGAGCTTTGAGTTCACCGGATTTTTCTTAGCGATATCACCCGCTATTTTTTCAAAAACCTCCGAATTCACTGAAGTGATTTGAGTCCCATTTTTCCCGGGAACCATGAAAAATCCAAGTCGTAAACATTCAAAGTGCATTCGGTCTTCAGAAATCGAAAACCCTTCGACTTCTTTCACTTCATCGTAATTTTTTGAGCATTCCTGCTTCTTGCAGCACTTGTAGGCGATTGCTTGCCGGCTATTAATTCGCCATTGCGCTGCCTCAGTGAAGGGAGAAAATCCAATTGATAGAACTATGATCAAACTTAAATAAAAATACATGGAATAAGTTTATCATATTGAGAATCTAGAGTTAAGCGATCTTTATGTTCATGCAATACGTGCCGCCGCTGCGGCGGTGGCAGCGCTCATATCAAAAAAATCTTACTGTTTCTTCTTTGCAGCTGGAGGGCAAGAACGACATCGATAAACCATCCCCAAATCATACTGCTCCATGCAGCCATCAAACGTTCGGTTTGAAAATTTAGCTTTGATAAAATCCTTACACCCTTGATCTAGCCCAGGCTTTTTGTCAAACACGCAGTCTACGTCATCGATATTGGGGCATGCCGATTTTGTATAATGAATCTTGCAAGTGCACCTTAAACGGGAAGAGGTTGCGCTAGAGTCTTCACCATAGGACGAGTCTGTCATAATAGCGTCATCAATTACGTTTTCTTGATCAAAACTGAAGTCATCCCCTGACCAAGCTGAATTGCAAATCAAACCCAAAAAAAACAGGCTCATCACGCGGAAAAAACTTTTACTCAAGCTGCTCATGAATTCCCTCATCTGAATGGTTCATTTCGATCAGTTTGAGCTTCAAAAATCACATCAATCAAAAGATGGCAATACTTTTGGCCAGCCTGCACCACCACCGCCGCTGCGGCGGTAACTCCGCGCAATGAGCCCCCGCCTCACACCGTGCTGCTGAAAAGCTGCGTGCCGGGCGCCTTGCGCATGAGCCGCGCGTCGAACGCCATGCAGATGTTGCGCAAAAATGGCCGCCCTTTCTCCGTGACCCGGCAGCCCCGCGTCGAGAGCTCCACGAGCCCGTCTTGAGCCAGCTCCGCGAGCCTCTCGCGCATCCCCTCCAAATGCGGCGTCCTCAAAGACGCCTCATCCCAGCTCGTCTCGAACCTCGTCATCAAATTCAGGATGTGCCGCCGCAAAACCAAGTCCTCAGCATCCAGAACATGCCCTCGCGCGATGGGCAGCTGCCCCGCATTCACGCGATCTTGGTACGTCTCGAGCAGTTTCTCATTCTGCGCAAACGCGCCCCACGAATCCCCGATCGACGAGACGCCCAGGCCGATGAGCGGCGCCACTTGCTGGGACGTGTATCCCATGAAGTTGCGGTGAAGCCCGCCCGATACGCTCGCCTTCCACAGGGAATCGCTCTCAAGCGCGAAGTGATCCATCCCAATCTCGCGGTATCCCGCCTCCTCAAGCATGCCTCTGCCCAATTCGTAGAGGGCTCGCTTGGCGTCGCCCGAGGGCAGATCCGCTTCCGTGAAACGCCGCTGTCCTGGCTTGATCCAGGGCACGTGCGCGTAAGAGTAAAACGCGATGCGATCGGGGCGGAGCGTCCGCACCGTCTCAAGCGTGTGCCGAATGCTCTCCAGCGTTTGGAGCGGCAACCCGTAGATCAAATCGTAATTCACGCTCTCAAAACCTAAACTGCGCGTGGTATCAGTGATCTCCCTCACCTGCGCTTCGCTCTGGATGCGATGAACGATCTCCTGCACGCGCGGATCAAAGTCCTGCACGCCCAAGCTGATCCGCTTGAATCCCAAGCTCGCCAGCTTCTCAAGATGAGCGCGGCTCGTCACGCGCGGATCCACCTCGATCGAAAGTTCCGCGTTCTTGGAGAGTGACACCCCGGGCGCATCAAAAATCCCTCGCATGAGCCGCTCGAGCTCCTCGGGCGTCAAAAACGTCGGCGTCCCGCCGCCCAGGTGAATCTCGCCCAGCTCCAAGGGGCGCTTTAAATACCCAAGGTAAAGCGCCCATTCCTTGAGGACCACGTCCACATAGGGACTCGACACCCGGTGATTGCGCGTGATGCGGGTGTTGCAACCGCAGTACGTGCAGAGGCTCTCGCAAAAAGGGATGTGAACGTAGAGCGCCGCGCCCGCTCCTCCCCGCGCCCGATCGAGCGCCTGCGCGATTTGCTCGACCCACTGAGCTGGCGTCGGCGAATTCTCCCAATAGGGCACCGTCGGATAACTCGTGTAGCGCGGGCCGGGGACGTTGTATTTTTGAAAAAGCGAGCTCATGGCGCGAAAACCTGCTTTTGAAGTTTGAGGAACAGGCGCACGTTCCCTTCAGGAACCCCAGGCAAAATCCCGTGACCCAACCCGCAGATCCAGCCGCGCGTCTTCTGCGGGCCGAGCGCTTTGATTCCCGTAAACCACTGAATCAATAAAGGCTCCAATTCCGACGGGGGCAGCAAAAGCGCGTGCGGGTCCCAATTCCCCTGGATCGCCCACTGGTCGCCGAACGCGGAAAGCACTTGCGGCATGGGCACTTTCCAATCCACGCCCAATCCATCGAGGGGAAGCCCGCGCAGCGTCTCCCAATAGCCTGGATCCGTGGACTTTGAGTAATAAACGAGGCTCACGCCGGGGCAGGCTTTCTTGAAGTCCTCGGCGATCGCTTTGATGGCGGGAACGAGCGTCCCTCGGTAGAGACCCAGATCGAACTCCCCGGCCGCGGTGTCGAGGATCGCGATCGCATCCGCCCCCGCCTTGGCCTGAGAGACCATGTTCGCGACCAGGAGCTCATGGAGTTTTTCGGTGAAAAGCTGGTAACGACCATCCGTGAACCCCTCCTTCGCCGAGGCGAGCTCGCCCGCGTGGGTTCCTTCAACAGCGTAAGTATATAAAGTTGCGGGCCCTCCGACGAATCCCAATAGCCCGATCGAAGGCTCCAGCGCCTTTCTCAACTTCAAGATCGCCTCCGCCTGGAAGTCCATGCCCGCGGCGAGCGCCGCCCCCTGCTTCAGGCGCTTGGCGTCCCCCAAAGCGGCCAGGCGCCCCTCGAGCTTCGGGCCGGGATCATAGCGAAGCCCCATTCCCATGACCTCCAGCGGAAAAAGCAGGTCCGAGAATAAAATCGCCGCGTCAAACCCAAAATCCCGCACGGGGCCCAGTGCCGCCTCGCAGGCGATCTCAGGTTTTTTGCAAAGATCCAAAAAGGAGTATTTTTTGCGAAGCGCCTGATAATGCGAGTGATAGCGCCCGGCTTGCCGCATGAACCACACGGGGGGCCTGCCGCGATTCGACTTTTTGAGCGCACGCGAAAACAATGAATCATTCATGCAGCTGATACCCCACTCCCCGGATACTTTTGATGAGCTGGGGATTCTCCGGATCCGCCTCCACGAGCCGCCTCAATCGAACGATGAAATTGTCGACGGTTCGCGAAGAAGGGAACTCCTGATCCGACCAGACCTGATTGAGGATTTCATCGCGACTGACCACGTGCCCCCTTCGATCCACCAGGAGCTTCAGCAATGCGCATTCTTTATGCGTAAGCGCATGGATTTGGCCCTCCACTTCCGCTTCGAACTTCGCGAAATGGATCAACGCCCGCCCGATCCGAACGCTTTCAGCGGGGATGGACCGCGCGCGCTTCAAACCGTTTTGGATCCTCAAGAGCAATTCCTTGAGATGGAATGGCTTCACGATGTAATCCTCCGCCCCGAGCTCCAAGCCGCGGATGCGATGCTCGGGATCCCCCCAGGCGGTGAGAAAGATGAGCGCAGTGGAAGGGCTGTGGGCGCGGATCCAGCGCGCGACGTCGAATCCGCTCCCGTCAGGCAAACCCACGTCGATCAAAGCTAAATCATAGCGGCACTGCTGCACGAAAAGCTTCGCCTCAGCCACTTCATGAACCCAGTTCACCTCAAAATTTTCCTTCTTGAGTCGCTCGGTCAGCGTCAGGCCCACGTTTTTTTCATCTTCGACGACGAGGATTTTAGACAGGAGCGCCCCCTTCCCGCCCCGCTTCACTAGACTTCAACGTGAAGAGCGCTTCGAACCCGCCCGCGGCGGCGCTTTGGAATGCGACGGATCCCCCCATTTTTCGGATCAGAGTTGAAACCAGGTAAAGCCCCACCCCCGCGCCAGATGAAGTTTTCCCCTTGTGAAAAAGCTTACCGAGGCTCGGGATCGACGAAGCCTCCACGCCCACGCCCTGATCGCGGACCCGAATCTCGACTCCGCGGGGATGCGCCTGAGCGGAGATGTGGATCGTGGAATGGGAAAGCTTGGAGTGACGGATGGAATTTTCGATCAAGTTCCTAAAGATGACCTCCATGGCCGTCGGATCGGCCTGGATCGTGAACTCATGCCTCACGTCCAAGTGGAACGTCACTTGCGAACCGAAGGCCTCGCGCCAATCCCTGGCCACGCGCTCGAACCACGGCGCGAGCCGGATTTCCTGGGGGTGAAGGATCGCGCCGCCCTCGAGGCGGGAGAGCTCCAAGATTCGATTCACTTGGTTCTCCAGGAACGAAGTATCCTCCAGGAGCCGCTGCACGAGGTGCTCGCCTTTTTCGCCGTGCTTGAGTGCGTCAAGCAAGGACTCGGACTGCAGCCGGATGCTCGTGAGCGGCGTCCTGAGCTCATGGGTGACCGACGCGAAAAACGCCTCCAAGCTCCGAACTCTTCTCCCATCCCGGGAATACATCCAGAACAACAATCCCGTCGCGAGGATCAGTAGCGCGAAAAACGAGAACGATTCCCAGCGCAGCATATTCTGAGTGCGCCCCAGGACCTCGGACCCTGAAAAACCCAAGCGCGCCTCCAGCTCATCGATCCGGGCCGCTTGCTGGAGCAGCAAGCGCTCCCACCAAACTCCCAGGGCGCAGACGATCCCGAGCCAAAGGATTTGGATCGCGACCAAAGCGGTCATTCGCCGGCCCAGGCGGCCATCGCGAAACGTCATGGCTTCAGCGACCCTTCAAAGCATTCGAGGAAGAATTCCAAATCCCGATCAGAATGTGCCGTCGACAAAAACGAGACCTCATAACCGCTCGGCGCCAAATAAATTCCGCGGCTCAAAAGCCCGTGGAATAATTTCGCGTAAGAGCTTTTTTGAGTTTCATGGATTTGAGCGATCGAACGGACCGGTTCACTCGTCCCAAACGCCACCCAAAACAGCGAAGCATGCTGCTGCACTTCGGCGATGACTCCCGACTTTTGGAGGAGGCCGCGGAGCTCCCCGCAGAGCGACCGCGTTTTTTCGGCGAGCGCGGCGTAAGGGTTCTCGCCCTTCAGGCGCTTCAACATGGCGAGCCCGAGCTGCATGGCGACGGGGTTGGCGCTGAGCGTGCCCGCTTGATAAACGGGGCCTTGCGGCGCGACGAGATCCATCAAATCCGCACGCCCGCCGTACGCTCCCACCGGGAATCCGCCGCCGATCACCTTCCCGAACGTGACGAGATCCGGCTTGATTTTACATTCCCCCGCCATTCCACCGAGCCCCACCCTGAATCCGCTGATCACCTCATCCCAGATCACCAGCGCCCCATGCCGCCGGGCGAGATCCTGGATTTTTTTCAGGAACGATTCCCTCTGGATCAAAAGCCCGTTGTTCGCGGGAAGAGGCTCCAAAATCACCGCCGCGATGAGATGCCCTTGCGCCTCAAAAAAACGCTCCAACGCCCCTTCATCATCAAGCGGAAGCACTCGCGTTTCGGAGGCCGTCGGGACGCTGACGCCGGCGCTGTCGGGGCTCGGCATTTCTGCGAGCCCGGAGCCTGCCTTGACCAGCATCGAATCCGCATGGCCGTGGTAACAGCCCTCGAATTTCAAGATGTGATCCCTCCCGGTGGCGGCGCGCGCGACTCGAAGCGCGCTCATCACCGCTTCGGTGCCCGAGTTCACGAAACGGACTTTCTCGACCCAGGGCAGCTCCTTGCAAATCCACTCGGCGAGCTCCAGCGAGTAAGGCTCCGCGGCCCCGTAAGACCAGCCCTTCTCGAGCGCTCGGAGCAGAACTTCCTTCATCTCCGGGTCCGCATGCCCGAAAATCATCGGCCCCCACCCCATGCAAAAATCCAGGTACTGATTTCCCTCGACATCCCAGAGCTTCGAACCTTGGGCGCGCTCGATGAAGCGGGGCACGCCGCCCACTCCTCGAAATGCGCGCACGGGGGAATGCACTCCGCCGGGCGAAACTTTTTTCGCCCGCTCAAAAAGCTCCTCGGATTTTCTCACTTGAGCCACTGCGCCGCCTTTCTCGCGCCGTATGAAATGATGATCGAAGCCCCCGCGCGCGCGAACGACGTCCAAGCTTCGACATGGGCTTCGGGCGCTGAGATCAGCCCTTTTTCAGCCAAGGCTTCAATGGCCGCATATTCCCCGCTCACTTCGTACACGGCCCAGGGAAGCGCGATGGAACTGGAGAGCCGCTGCAAGACGTCGAGGTACGGCAATCCCGGCTTCACCATGAGGATGTCCGCGCCTTCGTGGGCGTCCCGCTCCGAACTCAGGAGCGCATCCTGGAATCGCCCGGGATCGATCTGATAAGAAGCGCGATCCTTCAATCGAGCCTCCGTCCCCGCTTGCGGGGCAGAGTTCGCGGCCACGCGGAACGGGCCGTAAAACTTCGAGTGAAACTTGGCGGAATAGCTCATGAGAACGGTTTGGTCTTTTTGCCGCCTCAGCAGCTCTCCCCGGATCGCGGCAACACGGCCATCCATCATATCGCTCGGCGCGACCCCGTCGGCTCCCGCCTGGGCGTACTCGCCCGCCGCGTGAGCCAAAGCTTCAACGCTGGCCTCATTCTCCACATGGTCGCCTTCTGCGCTGAGAATCCCGCAGTGCCCGTGAGAAGTGTAGGAGCAGAGGCAGACATCCACGAAAAGCAGTAGATCACCACCGAAGCGGGACTTGAGCGATTGAATCTGCTTGGACGTGAAATCAAAGTTGAATTGATTTTCAGTTTTATGGGCGGGCACCCCGAAGAGCAAAAACTTGGAGACGCCCAGCTCCAAATCCTTTTCGACGCGCTTCAAAAGAGTGTCGGGCGTTTCACGGGAGTTCTCGCTCAACCCAGGGATGCTTTCCGCTGAGCGGAGCCCCTCCACCACGAACAGGGGTTGGATGAATTGCGCCGGCGTGAGCCGCACCTCGCGCGTCAGCTCCCGCAGCAACGCGTTTTGCCTCAGTCTCCTGAACTGGATTTGAGCCATTTTCGCCACTCCTCCGCAGAAGGAAAAACCCACGCCTTCAGGCCATGGGATCGAATGACTTCCGCCGTTTTTCCGGGGCCGCAAGCATGTCTCGCCCCCGCGGGCGCCTGCGCCCTCAAAGCCTCAAACTGAGAACCGCTCGACCAATAGCAATCCACGGCCTCTTTCAATGCAGGGAATACCCCCGGCTGATCCTCAAGTCGATAAGAAGCGTGAACTTCGCCCACGCCGGATTTCCGCCATCCGCCTACGGCCTCTTGATGCGTGAAAACCGCCCATTCGTTGAGAAGGGGAAGCCCCATCATCGAAACCGCTGTCGACTCGAGGAGCGGGCGAATCCACTCAAAACCCAATCCCTCGGCGCAACCTTCCACCCAAACACCACGCTCAGCGAGCTTGAACCAGCTCTTCACCCCGGAGGTCCAAATTCGCGAGGGTGAAAATTCTTCGGGCTCTTGAAGCATCGACAGCGCGCGCGAGTGCGCGAGAAAAACCGCTTTCGCCGCACTCTGGGGATCCTGGGAGAGCGCGCGCGGAACCAACGAATGCAGTGAACCATCCCAAGCGCTTCCCGCAGAACGCGGGCTGAACCCTTCTGGGCGACTCCACTTCAATCGCTCCACGAGTGACCCATCCGGCTTCTTCCCTTTTACCCAGAGCAAATCCCCCAACTCAGGGTGCGAAACGCTGGTGGCCCCCAGCTTCAAATGACAGCCCCCGCCCCACTCCCGCAAGATTTCCCGCTCCTGCTCGATTTGACGCGCGGTGGCCTCATCATGAATGCGCGAAATCCGCGATCGAAGCCGCTCATCCGAGGCGCGGCACTCCACCGAGAGCGCCCCCTGAGCGGGCGCGGTGGGATTTTCGGAGAGAGGAAGCACCATCCAACGCGCTCCCTCGAGCAGAGGCGCGAGAATTTTACGGGAGGATTCATCTTCCCAGAGCCGAATCAAACCCGCGAGCGCGAGCACCACGCACTCCAGCGCCCGTTCGGAGTCGACCGGCTCACGTAGATGCTGGAGCCGCGTCGTGACGTTCCCTCGCAGGGAGCGCCACTGAAGCCGCAGAGCGGCCAAATCGGGGGGCAGGGCTTTTTCAAGGAATCGGGGGAGGTTCTCAAGCCGTCTCGGCGAAGAAGTCCCGACCCTCAATTGAGCGCGCGAGCTCAAGTCCGGCGCGAAAATCGCGACATCGCGCGGATCCTGCCGCTTGGGAACCGCCGCGCAAACCAACTCCGGGGGGCGCTGCAAACTGAGATCCTTGTAAGAGTGAACCGCGAGATCGATCTCACCCGCGATCAGCGCGCGATCGATCTCAGCCGAAAAAAAGCCCTGGCCTTCAACCGCCTGGAGGGGAACGTCCTGGATCTGATCCCCGCGCGTATCGATCCCCACGAGCTGGATCTGAAGCCCGGGATGAACGCGCTCCAACGAACGCGCGACTTGCAGGCTCTGCGCTTGAGCCAAGTGGCTTCGGCGCGTCCCCAGCCGAAGGAGTTCCTTGGGCACGGCTCATCTCCGCCCGGAAGCGAGCGCGAACCCGGCCAGATCTTCCCAGCCATGAGCGATGGAGAGCGAATGCCCCAGCGACCGAAGCTGCGCGCGTTCTTCGCAGGCCATGCGCGCGCGTTTGAGTTTTTGCAGGCGGATCTCAGAGCGCTCATGCTGATTCTTGAAGAGGTCGTCCAGGGCCATGAACTTCGCGTAATCGCGAAGTTCGGTCTGAAAATCCCCGCGACATCCTCCGAGGTGAAGCAGGAGATCCGCCGAGGAAAAATGCTGGAGCGATTCTTCGGCCGCTGCGGCCTGCGAGGGAATGCAATAGATCACGATTCGCGGGGTGATCCGGGGCAGGTTGCCGAAAGCCTGAAGGCCGGGAGCTCCCACGGGCATGAAGTTGAGCTCCGAACGGGAAATCAGCTTTTCAGGAAGCGCGGATTTAAAAACTTCCAAGCCTGAAGCGCTTCGATTCCAAACCCAAACTTCATCGGAGCGGGCGGCGGGATTTTCCTCCAGAAAGTAAGGAGCGATCGATTGAGCGAGAAGCCCGCTTCCGAGGAGCAGTATTTGTCGCGGCTGTTTCGGGAAGCGTTCGTTCACGAGCTTCCTCACCAAACTTCCGTAAGAAGAGACCCCCAGGTTTTGGAGGTAATGCGTGCGGATTTCCTTCGTGTCCTCAAAAAGCCGCTGCATCCAAAAAGCCAAGTCGCGATCCGCTTGCGCGGAGCGGCTCACCTGAGCCCACGCCTGCTTGAACTGCCCAAAAACATCCGCTTCACCCGCGATCACACTCTCCAAACCCGTCGTCACCCGGAGCAGAAAAGCATAAGCCTGCGCCCCGCTCAGATGCTCAATGGGATCAGGAGCCTCGAATGCTTTTTCAGAAGCATTGACCCAAACCCAACGTTGGCAGGTCTCCAAGAGAAATGAGCCCGGCCAAATCGCTGAAACTTTTTCCAAGACCGGGGCAGCTGAAAAGGCCGCAATTCCTGATATTTTGGGCAAATGAAAAACTTGAAACTGGCTCAGGTTTTTCGATGAAAGGGTGGAACCAAGGGATTTCACGGGCGACTCTCTCTTTATAGTCCTATTATCTCCCGAAGCTCCTCCCAAGTGTCATGGAACCGTCAAAAAGAACTGAAAATCGCTGGCATCTCCCCAAAGCCAGTGGCAATCTCGCTCGCATGCCGTCCTGGAATGTCTCCTCTGACTCACCTTTGCAACTGGATTCCATTCGTATTTTCGCGGATGGAGCGAGCTCCGGTAATCCCGGCCCCTCAGGCTGGGCCTGTGTCATCGCGTTCCCAGGGACAGCGGGTTCAGAGGCCCGCGTGATCGAGGAAGGCGGCTTCGCCGAGCGCGCGACCAACAATCAGATGGAGCTGCAAGCCGTGATCGAAGCGCTGCAGCTCGCGCGGCAGCACTACGCGCGCTTTCCGCTCTCAAAGACGCCGATCGAAATCGCGACGGATTCCAGCTATGTCATCCAGGGGATCCAGAGCTGGGTTCCTAAGTGGGAAAAAAACGGGTGGCTCACCCTCGAAGGCAAGCCCGTGGCCAATGAACTCATCTGGAAGGCGTTGCGCCAGCTCACGCTCGAATTCTCAGCCTCTGGCATTCTGCTCAAATGGATCCACGTTCCCGGGCATCAAGGCATTCCCGGCAATGAACGCGTGGATCGGCTCGCCGTGGCTCAGAGCCGCGATGAATCACCCAGTTTTTACCAAGGCCCGCTGGCGAGTTATTCCGTTTCGCTTGCGCTCCCTCATCCATCAGCATCCAAAGAGCCGAAGATCCAGCCCTTTTATCTGAGCCTGCTCGACGGAAAGCTGGAGCGCCATCCCACTTGGGCCGAATGCGAAACCCGCGTCCGAGGCCGCAGCGGCGCCCGCTACAAGAAGATCAGCTCAAAATCCGAGGAAGAACAGACCCTGAAGGGATGGGGCGTGAGGACTTAAGATCGCCCTATACCTCGCCTGATCACAGATAGTGAGCGGTACCCTGCCGGTACTTGTAGTTCTTGAAAGAAACTTCCTTAACATCGCTCGCCACGGGCTCAGCGGGAAAAAGCTTCTCCACCGCTGAACTACGCCCCCATTGACCGATCACTTGATGGCAATCGATCACGAGTTGAAGATCGCAATATTCCGTGTAACCTCTGTAGGTTCCAAGCGGAGTTTTGAAGTCTTGGGGCTTTCTTTCGCATCTTTGATAGGGCGCTGGAGTAGTGCCTTTCGCGCATCCGGATAAATCTATGCTTTTTCCTTGCCGAAGCTGCGAAAAAACGGAGTCGGCGTCAGCTTGCCTATAAAACGACAATTTAACGGAAACATCGCTTTTCAAAAGTAACAACACCGCCGTGGTCAGACGCCCTGGCTCGGTTTCATAGCTTTTGATTTCCTCTGAAAGCCACTGTTTTTGATTCTCGGGATTGCGAACCAAAACACGCGGCCATTGGGCTTAAGGTTCGTAAAAATTCTCCGCCTGGCTCGGCATCACGCCGAATGAACTGACCACTAAAAATAAGAAGATAAGAGACTTGAATTGATTTTTCATTTGACCCACCCTTTTCTGTTAAAAAAGGCGTTACCCAGGCGATCTTATTTTGTCAAATAAACTTCCCTCAAAACCCCACGCTGACGCCGCTGGAGAGGATCCAGCGGTCATATTGATAAACGTCCTCGATGTTCGAGTCATTATTGATGATTTGAAAGGAGGCCAAAAAGCTCCACGTCGGGGTCCAGCGGTAGATGCCCTGGAGATCGAGGGTGAGGATCGTATCGGAGCGGGAACGGCTGGGCCTCTGCTTGTACTCCGCCTTGGCCAGGCTCAGCCCTGAAGCGGCATCCAGGCGGGAGTTCAAGTGGTAGTTATTCTTGAACGCCAGCGTGAAGGTCTCGGAGCGAAATTCCTCACCTTGAGTATGATTTGAATCCCGCGTGAGCGAAACCGCCGGGTTCCAAAACCGCTGCCCCCGTTCGCTTCTCAGCGATAGGCTCTCGATATCCTCGAACCCAGAACGGCGGTACGAATCCGAGGACACCGCGTCCAAGTAATTTTTCTGAGGCTGAGCATAGGCCTCCAGATGAAGGCTCCAGCGCTTGGAGATCTGGGTCTTGAAATAGGGACCGAAGGATCCCACCAACGAATAAGGCTTGAGCGTCCCTTTTTGAGTCGACTGATCAATGCGATTCAAAAACCCGTAAGTCCCCTCGAGTTTGAGCCCATAGCTCGTCGCGGCTAATGCATTCAAAGTCATGTAAAGGGAGAGATTTTGCGAAAGAAAATTCGCGAGCTGAACTTCCGTATTCAAATGGTGCGTGAAACTCACCCGATAAGACGGAACCCATTGGATGGATCGCAGCGGCGTGGACGAATACCCCACTCCCGCTTGAAGCGTGCCTTTGAGGGAATCCCGACCGCTCCCACCTGAGGCTGTATTCGAATCAGGCGTCGCTAGGACGTTGGAGTCCTGCGCGATGAGGAAACTCACGTTCCCGAACCAGCGGCTCTGGTTGAAGGGATCCAGGGCTTTTTTCGAGGCCTCGAGAATTTGTTGGACGGCGCTCCGAGCGCTGTCCGAAAGAGCGGGAGAAGCGCCCTCTTCGAGCGCGCTTTTGGAATGATTCAACGCGGAGTAAAAGTACTGGCTCGCGAAGGCGGCATTGCCGGTCCGCGCGGCGATCTGCCCGAGGTAATATTCGCTGGCGACGCGGAGCTCAGGGACCTTCGATTGAGCGACCGCTTCAAAATGGCTCTCGGCCTGCTCCCAACGGGATTGCGTGAATTCAATATTGCCGATCAGGAACCGAGCGATGGTCTCATTGAACTTGCCGGAGACCGCTTGGCTCAAGAAGGTCCTGGCGCGCGCGAAATCCTTTTTTTGATAAAGGAGGACCCCGAGCTCAAACTGATAAGGGGCGAGGATCTGCTGGGAGCGGCTCCCTTGTTTTAGCTTGAGCTTGATCAGATCCGCGTAAACCTGAATCGCGGCGGTATCCTGGTTGAGCGTCTTGAGACCCAGCGCCTTGAGCTCCAGGAACTCCACGGTCTCGGGCCGCTGCCTCAAAAGCTCATCCAGAAGCTCAACGGAGCGCCGGTAGTTTTGGTCGTGGTAAGCCAAAATCGCCTCAGCGTAGCCGGGCTCAAGCGCTGAGGGGACGTCCCCCAACGCCCGCGGAGCCCACGGGTTCATCAGTCCACATAGGCCGGCGCAACCCGCGAAAAAAACGCGGGCCCGCGACTTCGCTCGCGATCGCTTGTCAGCCCGAAAAGCCCACGTTAGGATGTGATCAGTCATGCTTCCCCATTTTTTTTTCATGGCCGCGATCTTTTTGCAAACGTTGATTCACCCGGCGTGGAGCGACGAAGCCGCGGGGCGCGTGGTGAGCTTATCCGGAAAAGTGCTCGTGCGCTTGGAAAGCCAGGATGAGGCGGCTCTCCGAGAGCTCAAAGCCGGGGACTCCATCCGCAGCGGCGAAATCATCAATACCGGGAGCTCCGGCAAGGTGAAGCTACTCATGTCCGATCGGACGATCATCGACCTCAATTCTTCGACCCTCTTCAAGGTGGATGAGTATGAGTTAAAAGGCGGGAAAGACCGCAAAGTGGGCCTCTCCATCGGTTACGGCAAAGTCCGAGCTTCCGTGACTCAACCCGTCTCGCAACCCGGAAAATTCATGATTCGCACCAAAAGCGCCACGATGGGGGTGAGAGGCACCGAATTTCTCATTTCAGCTGATTTCGTAGAGTCCGGAGCCAGTCCCACCGCCCAGGTGCAAACCCAACTCACGGTGCTTCAAGGCCAGGTCGAGATGGCGAGCGCCGCGAGCCCTAGTTCCCAACCCACTCTCATTCAGCAGGGTGAGCGATTCACGACTCAAGCGATCGTCAGCGGGGATCGAAGTGGCGCGCTGCCCAGCGCCGGCTCGGTGCAAACCGTGACTCCGACCACCGCCGTTTCAGGGGTTCCCTCAAATGCGCCTCAAACCCTCAGCTCAAGCGAGCTCGCCCAATCCAAGACTGAAGCGAAGGTCGAAGACACCACCTTCAAAAAATCGGTCCAAGTCGAAGCGGGCAATGAGCCGTCCTCAGGGAGCAGTGGGCAAAAAACATGGGAGATGGTTTCTTCGTCGATTCAACGAACCGTGCAGGATACGCCTCCCCCGCCGCCGCTCCCGCTTCCGGGAGGGCTGGCCAACCCCTTCGGCACTCTGTTGCCCCCCCCGAATTTGCAGGGCCTTCCCCTCAACATTCAAGTGGTGTTCGCCAAATGAAATTCAAAGCATTCTGCGCCATTTTTTTGCTCGCATCGTGCTCTTTCAAACCCGAAAAAGAAGATTCGGTCGGGTTGCGCATTCAGCTGCCGCGTGACGGGAGCTTCACGAGCTCCCAAGTCTCCGCTCAAACCAGCAACACGTTCAACGGGCCGAGCTTCGCCTCGATTGATTGCTACGCGATCAATGTGTTCGGGCCCGGGATCAGCGGACCCACCGGAAATGGGAGCGAGCCCCCCCAGTGCAGCTACGCGGGCATCGTCTCGAAGGTCATTCCCAACACGCAGACCGAGCTTTTTTTGAAAGTGCCCGCCGGGCCCAGCCGCACGATCCAAGTCATTGGGCTGAAAATGAACGCGGGAGTCACTTGCGGGAACGGCGAGGGAATCGAAGCCTACCTTGGAGCCGGCAGCGGCAATGCGACCTTGGTTGAGCTGGGGCGGACCAAGCTGGATCTTTTTCGGGATTCGCGGGTGGTGATCGCCAACTCCTATGATTCCCTCAAAGCTCAGAGCCCCTTTCGCTGCGATTCGGCAGCCCCTCTTCTCGGCTACACGAACAATCTCAAGCTCTGGCTGAAAGCGGATGCCATCTCAGGCGTCGCTTCGGGCGGCTCAGTCTCCACCTGGTCGGATAGCAGCGGGCAGGGCAATGACGTGTTTCAAGCGACCTCCACGAGCCAACCCACCTTGCAGGCCAGCAGCCCGCTGCCCGTGATCCGATTTGACGGTTCCGACGATTACCTGGAGCGCTCAAGCGTGAACACCATCGAAACCGCGGCGAATCTCCTGGACGCGGTCACCTTTTTCGTCGTGACGCGCGTGAATACCCTGACCGCTTCTTCGATCGTTTTCGGCGCTTCCAGCAGCAGCTCGTTCACCGCTTCGACCAATAAATTTTTCAAAATTGAGCTGAGCGGAGCATCGGTGTTTCAGGCGCTCTTCAACTACCCGCCGAGCACTCAAAACACCCTCGCTACTTCGGAAGCCGCGACGGGAGCGCTCAAGCTCCACGCCGTGCGCTGGCAAGTCAGCTCACCGGGCAACTACTGGGTCAATGGGACTCAGCTCGCTTCCATCACTGGATTCGGCAATTCCCTCGACGTCCACCAAGCCATCTTCATCGGCGGCCCTTTTACTTCATTTTACAACGGGGATATCGCGGAAATCCTCGTTTACACCGAAGCGATGTCCGCGACGAATATGGGAGTCGTCAACTGCTACTTGAACGGGCGTTATAATCTAGGCTTTAGCGGCTGCTAGGGCAAAAGCCCGGGCGCGGCCCGATCTTGGGGAACTGCCGGCACACCTCGGGGCGCTTCTCATAAACCGTGCATCGACGATCACTGTCGAGAAAGATGCAATCCCTGCCTTGTTGCTGCTCAAGCACGAAGAGCTGGCTTTTAGGTTGGTGCGCCTGGATCCACTTTTGAGCGAGCAGGCGTTTCGCGATCTGCTTGGGTGGCAGAAGCGACGCTTCTTCCGGCGTGATCAATTCGAGCCGGATCAGATCGCTGAGACTCACCTCCACGGGCAAAGTGCAGCATCCTGCCCAACAGCCTTGGCACAGGCCTTTTCGGTAAGGCGCCCAAGTCGAGGGGCGCTGAGGGTCAGTTTGGGAATGCATTCGAATCCTCGCGTAAAATCAGGTATAGCCTGCTCGATGAGCACATTCAATGCGACCTCTTTTGATCCCAATGCCGCGTCCTCGGAAGATTCCGGGATTTTTGGGCTCCCCCATTCCGAAGAACAAGCGAGCTTGATTTATATTCCCGTCCCCTGGGAAGCAACGACTTCTTATGGCGGAGGCACCTCCCAGGGTCCCTCAGCAATCCTGGGCGCGAGTAGGCAAGTCGATCTCTTCGACCTGGATGTCGAAAAGCCCTACGAAGCCGGCCTTCATTTGCTTGAGGAATCTCCCGAGGTGCAGGCGTGGAACAAAGAAGCCAAGGAGCTCGCCCAAGCGGTCATCCATGACCCTCGGGGAGCTCAGGCGCCTTCACAGTTGAAGCGGGTGAATGAGTTCAGTCACCGTCTCAATCAATGGGTCCATCAGGAAACGCTCCGCATCTTATCCAGCGGAAAAATCGCGGCGATCGTCGGCGGGGATCACTCCGTCCCGCTGGGCGCTCTGCAAGCTCTTTCAGAGAGCGAACCCTCGTTTGGAATCCTTCATTTTGACGCGCATTCGGATACGCGAAACGCTTACGAAGGCTTTACCTATTCGCACGCTTCAATCATGCGCAATGTTCTGGACCAGATCCCAGCGGTTAAAAAGCTCGTTCAAGTCGGGATCCGCGATCTTTGCGAGGAAGAACACGATTACGTGAGTGCGCAAAAAGACCGAGCCTTCGTTTTCTATGACAGAACTTTAAAAATTCGCCAGATGGAAGGAGCGCCCTGGATGAAGCTTTGCCAGGAAATCATCGCGCAACTTCCCAAGAAAGTTTGGATTTCCTTTGACATCGACGGGCTCGATCCCCGCTACTGCCCACACACCGGAACGCCGGTGCCTGGGGGATTAGAGCTGCATGAAGCTTACGCGATTTTAAGCACGCTCGTGAAATCCGGGCGAACCATCCTGGGCTTTGACCTCAACGAGGTTTCGCCGGGTGACTCCAGCCGAAGCGGAGCGCCTGACTCCGCCGGCGAGTGGGACGCCAATGTGGGAGCGCGCCTCCTCTACAAGCTTAGCGCGTGGACGCTCGCGAGCAGAAAGAAAGCTTTGATCAGGGAAGCCTGATCAAAGCTCATTGCCTTACTTCTGAACGATAAAAGCGCCGCTTTTCTTCAAGAGCTTCGACACATGACCAAACTTGAGCGGGCTATTGGCATTCGCGGGCAGGTAAATGCACCTGAGCTCAAACCCATGCTGAGTCCCTAACCTATGCGGATTGCCTTCGGTGAGAGCCGTGGACATCTGCCATTCCACCATGCTCACGGGCTGCTCGCCCCACGAAACTTCAGCGCACTTGCCGGTAAACTCAAAAACCTGCCCGACATCAAGTGAATATCGGCTGACTTCAGCGAGATAACTCTCCCCGCTCTCACCCGCATCAAAAGCCGCTTGCAACCGAGAAACCTCTTCCGGCGAATACTCAGGCGAAATGAGGCAAGACAGCCTTTCCGTCCCCTGCTCGTCCTTTTTCAGAGCGCCTTCCTGCGTGAATTCAAACCCAAAATCAAACTTAAAGTATTCACCGCTGGGAAGCGCTTGCTTCAATGTGAGCCCCTTGATCCTACCGGCGAACTCTTTGGAGCAGTTCATACTTTTTCTGGTGGATTTTTGGATCCGAAATTCCGCTGACGTCTCATCAGGCGCTTGAATCTGCGGCGAGCTAACCTTGGTACTCGCAGTCACGCTCCTAGCCAGTGAGGGTTGTTGATCCGTCGGCGTCGTCGCGACCACTCCAGCGTCTGGCTTGGGGGGGAGAGGCTTCTTCTTGGCTTCGCTGCAACCCGAAAACAAGACCACCAGCGTTCCAATCATGAATAAAGGCTTAAAATGAATGCGCACCTTAATACTCCGTTCTTTCTTGGCGTGAATATGAGTAATGATAAATTCTGTCAATTTAAAAATACTAATTTTCAGCTAAAAACGGGTACCGGTAATCGATCGGTGGCTCGAACGTCTCCTTGATCGTCCGAGGCGAGAGCCAGCGCTGCAAATTGAGCGGGCTTCCCGCTTTGTCATTCGTGCCTGAGGCTCGCGCTCCGCCGAAGGGTTGCTGGCCCACGACCGCCCCCGTGGGCTTGTCGTTGATGTAGAAATTTCCGGCCGCATCGCGGAGCCTCGCGCTCAAACGCGAGATGGCTTGGCGGTCCTGAGCGAAGATCGCGCCGGTCAGGGCATAGGGCGAGGTAATTGCGCAGAGCTCAAGCGCCTTTTCTTCTTCGGCATCGGGATAAACGTAAATCGTGAGCACTGGGCCGAAGATCTCTTCTTCCATCGTTTTGTACCGGGGATTTGAGGCCTGAATGACGGTCGGCTCGATGAACCAGCCTTGGGAAGCGTTTGAACCGCCCCCGATCAAAATCTTCGCATCCGCGCTGGAGCGTGCATGCTCTTGGTATGCAGCGACCTTCTTGAACGAGCGCTCATCGATCACCGCGTTCATGAAGCACGAAAAATCCCGCACATCGCCCATCTTGATCGAGCGGATGTCATCGAGGAGCTTTTCGCTGATTTTTTTCCACAGGCTTTGGGGAAGATACGCGCGCGAGGCCGCGGAGCACTTCTGCCCTTGATATTCGAACGCCCCGCGCGTAAGCCCCGTTGCGACCGCGATCGGGTCGGCCGACGCGTGCGCGAAGACGAAGTCTTTTCCGCCGGTTTCGCCCACTAGCCGGGGATAGGTGCGGTAACGATCGAGGTTCACACCTACCGTTTTCCAAATCGATCGAAACGTCGAGGTCGAACCCGTGAAGTGCACGCCGGCGAGCTCCGGGCGCGAAAGCAGCGCCTCGCTCACCACGGGCCCATCGGCCGCGACCAGGTTGATCACGCCGGGAGGCAATCCCGCCGCCTCAAAAAGCTTCATCGTGTGATAGGCGCTGAGCATCTGCGTGTCAGAGGGCTTCCAAACGACCGCGTTGCCCAGGAGGGCGGGAGCAGCGGGAAGATTGGCCGCGATCGCCGTGAAGTTGAAGGGCGTGATCGCGAGCACGAACCCTTCGAGCGCCCGGTACTCGAGCTGATTTTTTACGCCGGTGCTGCTGATTGGTTGAAGCGCACGGATGTCCCTGTAAAAAGCCACGTTGAAGCGCAGAAAATCAATGAGCTCGCAGGCGGCGTCAATCTCGGCCTGATAGGCGTTTTTGGATTGTCCCAGCATCGTCGCGGCGTTCAGCGTGTCGCGCCATGGGCCTGCGAGTAGATCTGCGGCCTTCAAAAAAACCGCGGAGCGTTCTTCCCAACTCGCTTCGGCCCATTCGGCGCGCGCTTTGAGCGCTGCATCTGCCGCCTGATTGAGGGTCGAAGCATCTCCCCAGGCGTACTCGGCGAGCGGTTCTTGATGGGAGTGCGGCATCGTAACTTTGCGAAGCTGAGTGGCTGGCGCGATTTCTCTGCCGCCGATGAAATGCGGGATCCTCACCTTTTCTTTCGCCATGGATTCGAGGCGGGCTTTCAAGCTCGTTCGCTCGGGCGTGCCCGGAGCGTAGGATTTGACGGGCTCGTTCACTGGTAAACCAACCGTAGAAACTCCAAAGGCCACGGGCTAAATCTCCTTTAGTTTTTTTGCAATTCTGAGGATGGTTTTAGCATCCTCTGGCAAATAGAACTAGCGCCGGTATTCAATCTTGCTGCGTCGAAAAGGAGCGACTCTGCCACTGAAGCAAAATACTGATCGAGCGCCTGCTCCGAAAGGGGGCGTGGCCGATAGAGCCTCTCCCAACCTAAGTTCAACGGCATATTCCTGCCTAACTGCTTCTCAAAAGAGCTGATCAGATTTTGCATAAAGGACTGCAAAATTCGCTGCCCTGGCCCCGCGATGTTCGTCCTCCAAGCGCCATTGATCAGCCCCGTGAAAAACCCGATTTGAGCTTCATGGGGCAATACGATCGAAGTACGTGAAAGATCCAGAATATTGAATCGATTGATCGCGCCCGTCTTCAGATTTAATACGATTTCAAGCTGATTGAATAAGTTCCTTCCAACCCATTTTTCCTTTAAAAAAACCTCTGTCATGAAACTCGAGATTGCAGGATGATAAACTCGAAGAATCCACTGCTCAATCGAAAGCCCCTTCTTGCTTGCGAGCTGGTTTAAAAGCTCGGTATCCTTCATAAATCCGAGCAGGGGGCGAATGATCTCGCTCGAATCGGTTGAACTCCATTCAAAACGCGGCTCAGAAACGGAAAAACTGTAATAAAGTTTCTGATCGCCTGATTCCGGAAAAGTCACCCTCGAAAAGTAGCGCCTTGGAAGAACACCCATGTACGAGGAAACTCTTCTCTCTATGAGAGTAGGCGTAAGTTCCGTATGAATTGCGTTCGTGTTCAATAAAAATCTGCGAGGATTCTCGCCTGTTTTATCGGTCACCCAATAGGCTCCTGGCAGACCCGGCACTGCTTTGCCTTGATGGGTATGCTCGAAATTGCGACGCTCGTATCGTTCCGCGAATTTTCGGCAAAATACCTCATACCCTTGCCCGCATGGGATGAAAACCTGGACACGGGCTCTTGCGCGGTCTTGAGGATTGAGCGAATCCAGCGAAAGCGGATCCAAGGGAGATCCTTCAAAATAACGTGATTGAGCGAGGGAAACCTCAAAGGCATCGAGCGAATTCAGGGGCACCTGAATCGAATAAATAGGCACTGAAGTTCCTGAGGATAAGCTCTGCGCCCAAAGGACCAAGGGCAGCACCCAATCCGAAAAAAAACTTGGGGTTGGCATCAGCTAAAACCCTATAGCCCACGCCAGGCAAGGATACTAGCCTTATCGAAGTTTCAGAAAAACGAGCGCCAAGATCACCGCGCCGGGGATCCCGAACGCCCAAAATACCGGGGACCATTCTGCGAGCGAGGCTGGCACCTGCGAATGAAGCGCGAGCGCCGCCGCGATGAAAAGACCCGCTCCCAGAATGCTAAGCGAGAGCCTTCGACTGCCCTGCTCCACTTCGCGCTGTAAGCGTTCAAGCTCCGCAGATTTGACTTCAAGAGCGAAGTCGTTGCGGTTGAATTTTCGGAACATCCAGCGCAATTGGCGTGGTAGCACCTGGAGCAGCGCCACCCCGTCCTTGGCAGAGAGCGCGAGCTCCTGGGACAATCGCTTGGGCGAGTACTGATCCTTGAGCAGATCGCCCACGAGCTCCTGCCCCATGGCCATGAAATCAAACTCGGGATCGAGCAATCGCCCCATCCCTTCCATCGTGTAGATGGCCTTGAAAACGAGCATCCAATCCCCAGGCACCTGCACGCGGTAGCGCGAAGCGATCTGAGTCGCCTCGATCAGCACCTTGCCCATGTTGATCTCGGAGATCGAGAGCCCGAGGTAAGGCGAGAGCGTGTTGCGCACTTCGCGCTGAAACCGCTCAAAATCGATCGACGCGCCCGCCGAACCGAGCTCCGCGTACTGGTAGCAAAGGCTCTCAAAATCCTCGCTCATCAGCGCGAGCACCATCTGCGCGAGCTGATCGCGCGAGCGCCGCGAGATGCGCCCGACCATTCCGAAGTCGATCACGCCCAGCCGCCCGCCCTCGAGCACAAACAAATTGCCCGCGTGCAGATCACCGTGAAAAAGCCCATCCCTCATGAGCGCTTTGAAAAAACCCTGCGCGCCGATGCGCACGATCTGCTTGCGGTCGATCCCCGCGGCGTCAAGCGCCTTGAGATCGTGCACGCGGATGCCGCGCAGTCGTCCCTGCGTCAGCACGCGACGCGTGCTGTACTCCTTGTAAACCCGGGGGATCACGATCTCGGGGAATTCCTCGAGGTTCTTCGCGATCTTGCTCATGTTGCTCGCCTCGATCACGTAATCCATTTCTTGCGAGAGCGTGCGGAAGAACTCATCCACGATCACGCGCGGAGAGAGGAAACGGGTCTCGGGGACGTACTTCTCAAGAAGTCCCGCCATGAAGGAGAGGAGCGAGATATCGGTTTCAATCGTCTTTCGAATGTCGGGCCGCTGAATCTTGACGACGACTTCGGTCCCATCCTTGAGCTTGGCTTCATGGACCTGGCCGATGCTCGCCGCGGCGATCGGCACGGGATTGAATTCCGCGAAGGCTTCCTCGACGCCGCGCTTGAGCTCCGATTCGAGCGCGCCTCGGATCGCCTCAAACGGAACGGGCTGCACCGTGTCCTGAAGCTTGGTGAACTCGTTGACGTAAGCCGCAGGCAGGAGATCCGAGCGTGAGGCGAGCACCTGCCCCAGCTTCACGAAGGTCGGTCCCAGCTCCTCGAACGCTTTGCGGAGCCGCTCCGGCGCGGTGTGCTCAGCCTGAGTGCCAGCCTTCAGGCGCCTCGGGAGAAACCGCCCCAGGTGCATTCGATTGACGACATCGACGAACCCGTGCTTGGCGAAAATCGTGAGGATGTGGCGAAGGCGCTGGGCGTTCTTAACCGCTTGTCCGAGCTGACGAGATCGTTGAATCCAAGGCAGGGCGTCCATGCGCGCAGGATGTCAGAAATTCTCTTTCCTGGCAAATTGAGGGCTTTTAGAGCGCGCATCCCGCGCCTCGGCGCCCAATTCTTCTTCCACCCATTTGAAATCGATCTGCCGGCGCTCCAAATCCGCGCGCGCGAGCTGCACCCGGATCAGGTCGCCCACGCGGAACGCCCTTTTTCTGCGCTTGCCCACGAAGGCCATGCGCTCTTCGAGGAACTCATAAAGATCATCGTCAAACGAATCCTTGGGAACCATCCCTTCGACGAAAGGATCTCCTTCACTGACGATTTGGACGAAGAAGCCTGAATCCATGAGCCCCGTCACCTTGCCCTCGAATTCATCGCCCACGCGCTTGAGGACCGCTCTCACTTGCTTGAGCTTGATGGCGTCGCGCTCAGCGTCCGAGGCGAGGCGCTCGCGGTAGCTGCAGTGATCGGAGATTTCTTCCAGTTCCTTTTGAAGTTTGTCCCGCTCCTGCGACTGAGGCGCGCCTCGGCCCGCCTTCTCAGCGCGGATCGCCGCTCGAAGCAGGCGATGCACGACGAGATCGGGATAACGGCGGATGGGGCTCGTGAAATGCGTGTAGCCTTCGGAGGCGAGCCCGTAGTGCTGCGCGAACTCAGCGCTATAGCGCGCCTGCTTCATCGAGCGCAAAAGGGCCGAATTCAGGAGATCCTGCGCCGCGTGGCCTTCCAGATCGCGCACGACTTGGGCGAGCGTCAACGGGTGGACGGGCGAGCGGATGTCCACTGTGAAGCCCGCGGTCGCCGCAAGTTTTTGGAAATTCAGGAGCGCCTCCATCGAAGGCTCCTCGTGAATTCTGTATAGGAACGGCCAGTCCCGCGCGAGCATCCACTCCGTCACGGACTCGTTGGCCGCGATCATGAATTCCTCGATCAATCGGTGCGCGTCCAGGCGAGGGCGCCGCGAAATCGAAATCACCTCTCCCTGCGGGTCCACGCGAATCTCCGACTCGGGCAGCTCGAAATCAATCGAACCTCGCGCGGAGCGGCTGGCGCGGATCTTTCGATAAAGCTCATGATGCGGGGCGAACTCCCAGCTCCGGTCGCCCTCGAACTTTTCGCGCTCTTTTTCGATTTCGTTGTAAGTCGCGCGCCTTCGGCTTTCGATCAATCCCTCAAAAAGCTGCACGTCCCGTTTTTTTCCGGAGGCGTCGTACTCCATCCGGGCGACCAGGGTGAAACGAGGCTCATTCGGCTTCAGGCTGCAGAGGTTTTCGGAAAGTTCGGAGGGAAGCATGTGGAACGCGCGCTCCGGAAAATAAACGCTGGTTCCGCGCGCGAACGCCTCCTCGTCCAGCGGAGTTTGATCCTTCACATAGTGGCTCACATCGGCGATGGCGACCCACAGGATCCAACCGCCCCCTTGGGAGCGCTCGACATGGACCGCGTCGTCGAAATCGCGCGCCGTTTCGCCATCGATCGTCAAAAAAGGAAGCTGCCTGAAATCCGTCCGATGCGCGAGGCCCTCGGGGCTGAGGTCCATCGCATAAGCCCGAGCCTGATCGCGAGCCGCGGCTGAATGAGCTTCCACGAGCCCGAACTCGGCCGCGATCCAAGTGACGTCCGCGCGCGCGGGAAGCTCTTGCCCGTAATTCTCGATGACTTCGGCCGTGATGGGATGCGGCCCCTGCTGATGATAGCGAATCTTCACGCGCACCCAGTCCTGAGGCGCGAGCGTCACGCCTTGGGCTTCACTCCGCAGCACCACGGCCTGAAAAGAGGCATTTTTGCGCTCGTAAGAGATCCAGCCGAGCACTTCGCGATCCGTCCGCGGGCCCATGCCCGGCAAAGGCGAGAATTTCCCGATCAATTCGCGATACCCATGCTCGATGAGCCGAATCTCGCGGATCTCCCTGCCCTGCACGGTCACTTCGACCCGGTCTCCGTGGAAAAAACGCGCCGCGATCCCGGGATTCAAGAAAGCATCCTCCAATCCCCGCCGATCAAAAATGACGAAGCCAAATCCCTTTCTGTTCTTGTCGATCGTCGCCCTGAGCTTCAGCGATTGATTCGACCCGCGGGGCGTATAGGACTGCCCTTCCCTTCTGCGGGAAGGTTTTCCGCGGGAATCTTTGCGGCCTTTGAATTTCGAGGAAAACTCACGCCCGTCGTTCCTTCGCTTTCCACGGTCCCGATCGCGATTCGGTTTCTTGTCTTTTTTAAGGTGGATCTCGCCCGTACGCTCTTCGCGGGAGGGCTTGAAAGTGCGGTGATCTTTGCGCGGCGGATTCGCTGGGCGAATGGGGCTGCTATCGCGTCGAACCGAGTTCTCATGTGGCGAGCGCGAAAAACCCGCGCTCCCGATGGGTTTTCCAGTCCCCGGGCTTCGAATGACCGAAGCTGAGGAAGGGGGATGGGATTTTCCCCTGAAACCAGGTTTTGAGGACTTGCGCTTTTTGGGGGGACGGCTCCGTGAACTCATTTCAGGCGCAGCTTATCCGATGCCCGCCCTCCTGTAACGGAGATAATCACCCCTTTGAAATCAGCGGATTTCGATCCTCTGAATCCGAACTGAGTAGGATCGGATGAGGGAGGGATCCACATCAAAGCCCAGAAAAAGCTGGCCCGTGGCTGGCATCGTGTGAACGTTGTTTCTGCCAGAAGCCAGTGGGATCCTCTGACCGCTGCCTTGCACCTCGAAACTCAAGTCCAAGGTCCGGCGCGTGACGAGTCTCGCCCTTCCTTCAGCTTGGATCAAAACGCGCTGACCCGCGTAAACGTAAACTCCAGTGTTGCCCGTCACGCCGTCCTGAAAAACCGGGGGATTCCCTTGATTGATCTCGCAAGGAAAAAGACGGTTGCTGTTGAACACCGACCAATCCCGATACTGGTAGACTTGCGGCAGTGAGCTGCCCGTGTTTCCCCACCAACTCCAATAAAAGAAATTGCCCCGCTGCGCGGCTCTCCAGTTATAATCCCACAGAAAGTACCCTTGAGGCCCGAAGTTATTGAACCGAGGCCCGCAGAGGATGGGGTCCGAGCAGCCCTGAGGAGCATAGTAAGGGGTGTAACCATTGTAAGGTTGCCCAGGCACGTAACCGTTCAGGCCTTGGCCATTCTGCCAGTATGATCCTTGATTCTGGCCGACGACAGCCGGGTTATTCGAATTCGAATCGCTTCCGCAGCCCGCCGCGAAACCGGCCAAAACCAATGCGATCCCCAAAATGAAATTCTTCTTCATAAAGCTTTTCCCTTATTCAAAATCTCAAAAACCGATCTTAAATATCAGATATTTAAAATTACTGCAATGCGTCTCTGGCCGAGGGATCTTCAAGTAATTATGAAGGAAACGGCGCGTTTTCATGGTCAACTGTCTAAAAGTTATGAGGTCCCGTCAGGACGCCCAATAAATTATTGAACCTCATCGAGGACTTAGGTATTCTTTTTTGGCACCGCAGTTGCTCATATGCAGTCAATAGACGCCCACTCACCGGCGAATCAATATTCTATATAGAAGAGAAGAAGCGACAAATGAAGCAAAAGCCTATTTCACTCTTCGCTGCCATGCTGGCGAATCTCGCGGTTCTCGCCGCTGGGCCGAGTCACGCCTCCTTGAAAAAAGCGATTTTTTCCGTCTTAGTCGACAGAGCATCGCCGTCTTCCCTGCAGCAATCACAAACTTCACGGGCCCGAGCAGCCGCCCTCTCTGATTTGCCCCCTGAGATTGATCACATCGACAAGGACATGGTCAGAGAGGTCATCGCCCCAGACGGCACAAAAGCCCTCTACGCCATCGGCTACCCCAAACCCGGCTTGAACTACATTCCCACCGAATCACCCAACGCCTGCTTCCATGAGAACGTCTCAAAAATCCGGTACATGATGACCTCCCGTGACGGCGGCAAGACCTGGAAGTACAGAAGCTGCTTCCTCCCCGTGAACGGATCCCCTCAGAACATCATTGGGTTCTTGGTCACCCATCATGGCAAGAACATCATCCTTCAAAACCAAAACGGCCTGTTCGTCACTCCCAACATCCATCTCTTGAATAATGCGGGTAAAAACATTCTGACTGAACTCCAAATCAAGCCCGTCGAAGGAATGCAGATCGTTGAAGTCGATCTCCCGAATGCCAGCGGCTCCGCACTCGAGATCACTTACCCCAACCCTTCCACTCCCAAAAAACTCCTCGCTATCGACGCTTCCACGGCAAACCCAGCTGTGCTCGCGGTCAGGGAGATTCAAAAAAACGGTGAGGTCGCCGTGAATCAGCGAACAAGAACCGTTCAACTCGAGCCAAAACAAGACACGCCCGCTCAGACTCAGCCCGCTCAAAAGCAACTACCGGTGGCGCCAAAAGTATCCGCCACTGCTTTCCCGACGCCTCCCGCGCCGAAAAAATCTTACTCCGCGCGCCTCCCCTTAGCAGGCAAGTGCGACTCCACGGGAACGCAACGCGTTTTGACGGTGCTCATCGACTTTGAACGTGTCACTGACGCTGAGGGGAATATGCTTTCCAACTCCCGATTCAGCGCCGGCGAATCCCAGCAGTACACGAACTTCTTGAAGGAAGAGTGGAATTCAAGCGATCCGGGCACTTTTCGCTCATTCCTCAAACAAGCTTCGAGCGGCAAAGTGGATACCGAAGGCACCGTGATCGGGCCAATCACCGCCCCTGGCGACTGGGGTTGCGAGAAGGATTTTTCGGACAAGGCCAGAGGGGGTGACTCCAATCAAAACGGCACTCTCTATCGCTTGTTGAAAATAGCGAAAGATCAAATCGACCTGAGCGCGTACGATCGCGTTGTCTTCGTTTACAAGCCCATCGCCAAAAACCAAGCGGGCAACTTCTGCAAGAATTCATTCTCAACGACGGGTTGCACGCGTCAAAGCGGGGCGGGGACGGCGGTTTCGACTTCCATCCTCTCGCTGAACCCTCAATCCACTGATGGCCGCCCCGTCGAAGAAACCTGGAAGGACGACCTTTACCACGAGAGCATGCACACGTTCGGATTTCACCACCACTTGGGTCGTTTTTACCGCTCAAAAAACGCGTTTGAACCCAAGTCCGAAGACTTCACCTTGGTTGACGGAGTGGACACGTTCGCAGTCACCGGCATCAAGAACCGGGGCATCCCCTCCGGAGTGCAGCGGCTGGGACTGAAATGGCTGGATGAATCGAGAACGCTTGAAATTCCCGGGGAAGGGTCCGTGGACCTCTCCCCAGCGGGGGCGGGCGAAGGAATTGAGCTTCTCCAAATCCCGAGATCTTTTCCCGCCTCAAAAAACACGGGAGATCTTTACTTGGAATTTCGTTCGCCTGAAATCTCCTATCCGAGCGGAGGAACTTATCCCTCACGCCCGAAATCAGCTTATGAAGGGGCACTCGTTTACCTCGAAGACCCCAATACCAGCAAAAATCTAAAAGGCCACTTCCCTTTGCGCACGAAATTCACCCCCGCTGACTTGCTCTTTTTTCCTCCTCCTTCAAGCGAAAAATCCGTGGCCTTGGATCCCACCATTCACGCCGCACTGCGAGGGAGTTGGACTGACCCTGAAACCGGCCTGACGATTCGCACCGAGATGGTACCGGGGAACACCCCCAAGCTTCGAGTCAAGGTGGAGCGCGGCTCAAGCCTAGCGAAAGTGGCCCCTTCAAAGCCCCCTACTCCCGCTACAAATAAGGGAGGTGTTGCGATCGCAGTAGAACCCGCGGCTTCGAAGTTTTTGCATGAATCTGATGCGAATACCCCTTGGCAAAAGCTCGGGACGAGCAGCTCCCTGCTCCTGGTCTACACTTCAGCGATTTGGTGCGGGCCCTGCAAAAAACTGAGATTTGAATTGGAGCAATTCATCTTCAAGGATGAATCCATCACCAGCCGAATGAACACCTACGTCGTGAAGCTCCCGGATGAGAAGGTCGACTCGAACAACACGCCCCAGGCGGTCCGCTTCGATCAATACTTAAACTCCATTAAAAAAATTCCCTTCCCCGGCAAGGACGCCGCCCTGTTTGATGCGCGAAAACTGCCGCCGAATCGCTTCGAAAACCTGCCGGAGCTCTTCTTCATCAAGAACGGCGCGCTCGCGGCCTACTTCGCCGGATCTCCTACGGTCGAGCAGCTCAAGCAGATGATCAACGCGCTTTTGCCGGGCGGCCCATCCAACGCTGAACCTCTCGTGGGAGGGCACTGAGCCTATGAATCACTTCAGATTGCTCCTCCTCAGCTTCATGATCGAGAGCTTGAATCCGGGGCTGGCTCTTGCCGCCTCTTCTTCCGACTGCGCGAATTGCGGGGTGAAATCTTCCCCGGCATCGCCTCTTTCTGTTTTAGTAGATCGGACGTTTTCCCCGGTACTGTCTTCACTCAAGCGATCTCAGTCCTCTCAGTCTCAGAACCCACCGATCTCCCCTCTTCCCCCTGAGATTGATCACATCGACAAGGACATGGTCAGAGAGGTCATCGCCCCAGACGGCACAAAAGCCCTCTACGCCATCGGCTACCCCAAACCCGGCTTGAACTACATTCCCACCGAATCACCCAACGCCTGCTTCCATGAGAACGTCTCAAAAATCCGGTACATGATGACCTCCCGTGACGGCGGCAAGACCTGGAAGTACAGAAGCTGCTTCCTCCCCGTGAACGGATCCCCTCAGAACATCATTGGGTTCTTGGTCACCCATCATGGCAAGAACATCATCCTTCAAAACCAAAACGGCCTGTTCGTCACTCCCAACATCCATCTCTTGAATAATGCGGGTAAAAACATTCTGACTGAACTCCAAATCAAGCCCGTCGAAGGAATGCAGATCGTTGAAGTCGATCTCCCGAATGCCAGCGGCTCCGCACTCGAGATCACTTACCCCAACCCTTCCACTCCCAAAAAACTCCTCGCTATCGACGCTTCCACGGCAAACCCAGCTGTGCTCGCGGTCAGGGAGGTGCCTTCAACCAGCAATGTCGCGACCAAAACACCAGCGCCTGGCGCAACACCTCCAGCTCCAAAAAGCTCCGCCTCTTCAACAGTTCCTCTGCCCACTCCCGCTGAACCTCTGGTTGCGGCGGCGGATGGCACGTTTTCGGTGAACTGGTCCTGCGCCAATGACTACAACCTCGCTTCATTCAACTCAAAAAATATAAAAATCAGCCTGGATTTCTCACGCAACAAGCTCTACTCCCCGGAGCTTGATCGCTTATTCCCGGCCCTGGACGCCGAGGGCCGGAAGAACGGTTTCGACTTCACGTCGTGCATCCACCGATTCGACTCCAATATCGTCGATGGGATCATTTCCGCCTGCGAAAAATCCGATTCCCCCCTCAGGCGGATCGGCATGGGCTTCGAGCAGTGTAAGAGCACTTTTAAAGCTTCTTGGCAGAATCAGCTCGATGGGATCAAAAAATCCATCACGCCTTTGAACGCCAGGACCAAGATCCTCCCTTTCTTGCCCGGAACCAAAGCAGGCGCGAATTTCACCGCGCAGGACGCGAAGCAGCTGAAGGTCGGGATCGATTTGTTCTGCGGCACCTCCCGCCTGGACCCGGATTATCCTTCGTTCCGCCTGCTGCTCACCCAGGAGGGCCAAGCCTTCGCACAAAACCAGCTGCGGCAAAACCCGGGCTGCTTGGCCAAGCTGGGCGGCCCCATCAAGTATTGGTTGGATCGGACCTTTCCCGACAAAGAGTATTGCGATCAGTTTCCCTCTCGATGCGTCGAGAGAAAATCAGCGTACGTGCAATTTCTCGCAAGCACGCTCTCTAAGCCCTGGAGCGACACCGTCGTCTCAACAGCCTTGGCGAAAGCGATCACTGGCTCTTGCAATAGAGCCTCTTCAAGCTGCGTCGTTTCAGCGGAAAAATTCTCGGAAATTGCCTTCCTTCATGATTCAGAAAGCTTCAGGAACTTCCGCCCGGACTCCTTGTCCTGCCAACCCCCGATGGGCAGCCGAACCTACCGAAGAATTGACCTGGAAGACTCTGGCACAACCATGGGATCCCATTACATTCTCAAAGGCGCCACGCCAGAGACCCTCAAAGAAGACTATGTTTCCAGCTGGTCCAAGAAAAAAGTCCCGCAAGGCACTCCAGTCCTCAGGTGGCCGCTGATCATTGACTTTGATTTTTCCATCAAAGATTCGAACCTCAGCCAAAATGAAGCACGCAAAGCCGTCGCAGGATGTCTCGACACCATCAAAGACCGCATTCGTGATGAGGCCGGCAATTTCATCACCGTGAGGCTTTATGACCCCTCCATCGATTCTGAGCGCCCCCCTTCCGTTTCCATCAGCTTAGCGAGCAAAAGCAAGCAAGAGAGCGGGATGAGGGAGCGTGAATGGTTCATCTCAGCCATTTCACCCACCCCGGTTTGCGACTGGATCATTCATGAAGGCATGCATGCCGCAATGGGATTGGTCGATCTTTACGAGCAGAAGAAAGATATCAATTTCAACACCGCCTTCGACTGCAGGGTGCCGTCTCCGCCTTCTTCAACCTACGATGAGAGCATCATGGCGAACTCAGACCGCGTCTACTCGCGTGCGGCGGGAAAAGCGGAGCTTGACGTTTTCTATTGTGATTGCGGCCAAGAAGAATGCAGCGCGAGCTGCCCCAATGAAAACATCAAGTCAGCGCATTGGGCTTGGCCGAATTGGAAGCGTCGCTACAACGGGAATGCCTCCGTTCAGAACGTGGGTGATCCTTATTTCCTGAACGCCGCCCGTAAAACTCGGATCCTCAAATTAGTCCCCACCATTCAGCAGTCTTCCATTCTCTCCCCTGCTGAATTCAACCATATCCTGACGCCTGGATGCATTGAGAAAAACTGGACTTTCATGGCTTGCGCCAGGGAGTTTCAAAAATCTTCCCAGGCGTCCCAAGGCACGGGTTCGTGCAATCCGTTTCTTCCTCCCGTTTGCCAGAAGGGCACGAACGACTGGCTTCGAATGAATCAGGGCCGGAGCAGCCCCGATCTTCAAGCACAGTCCCGGTAGCTCGAAGTGCTTCATTTTTTAGGATGACTCTTGAATCTTATGGTAAGTAATTGCCCTAAATGGGGCTTCAAGGCCCCCTCCCCGTGCCCAGGTGGTGGAATTGGTAGACACACTCGTTTCAGGGGCGAGCGCGAAAGCATGAAGGTTCGAGTCCTTTCCTGGGCACCATTTTTTCGCGTGACGCGAAAAAATTCCGAGCGAGGCGTGCCTGCAAAAGCAGGCCTTCGCGAGCGGGATGCGAGCGAAGAGCCGAGCCGGAACACCTTTATGGCAGGATGTCGATTTTAGCGAGCACCTGAATGGCGCATTCGCTAGCACTTCGTTCATCAACTCTCTTGATCGCCAGCGCCATCCTTTACCCTCCCGCTCTCCATGCAAACGTCCGCCAAGCGATTCAGTGCCTCCTGCCCCACTTTTATCAGATGACGCCGGCCACTCGCGTCAAGTTAAGCGGAGAAAAAAGCGTGGCGCCCTTTGACGAAATTCGGCTGAACTCCGTGATCGCGGGCGCCAATCTCCTCCTCGGAGAGCTGAAAAGACCCTCGCAAATTCAGGTCGCCATCCATGCCGATGAAAGAACGGCGCGCTGCGATTATGGGGCGGGCACGCTCCACCTCGGGCAACCTGCGCCGTTGCGCCCATTGGCCTGGGATACTGCCACCGCGCATGAATACGCGCATTACGTCTTCATCGAAAACCTCATGTCCTACAAAGCTGAGTGGGAACTCGCCGTCGCGGAACTTCGCAAAAACCCCGAAACTCAGTCTCAAGAAAAAGACACCAACAAAAAAATCCATGCGCTCACTGAAAGCCTGAAAAACCCGGCTAATAACGGCCCGATAGCCGTAGGAATAAAAAAAGAGATCGAGCTGCTCCATAAAAAATACTGGGACTTGGTGAAATCCAAGAATGCCGAATTCCTTATCCAGGAGAGCACCCCTTACGCCGAGCTTTTTTCAGATGCCGTGGCCGTCGTTTTGTTTCAAGATGGGAAAGCCGTCTCGAGCATCATCGCGGATCCGCTGAGCCCTTATTACTCCGAGAATGCGCATCACTCCAGCAGCCGAGACTTCACGGTGAAGCACAAAGCCTCCACTTGGGTGGATGCGGAAGAACACGGGCTCTTCGCGCCCGCGCGCAGATTTTTGCTGCAGCACTATCTTTCTTTGCCCAAGAACAGGCATCGCCTGCCGCTTTTGATGGAGAGGATCTTCCGGGTTCTAGCGCGGGAAATGCTGCGGAACGCCACCCGCGTCCCAAAGCCCAGCGTGGAAGCGTTGAATCGCGGCTTGATCCAGTCGTTCCTTCGGGATCTGAGGGATTTCAGGTGAGCTTCCAGAAATAAAAAAGCGAAGGGCCAAGCATCCGTTTGAATGCCTGGCCCTTCGCGTACTTTACACTTTGATGTCAGCAGTCGACTAAGTCTTACTTAGCGGATCCGCTTCCCACCAAAATGATCTTAGTGTTCGGCTCTGGATTCTCGAGCAGCTGCCCATTCAGCTCAATGAGGCTGGTGAGGATCGCCTGCAATGAATCCACGCAAGAACGAACTTGGCTCGTCCACTTGGCTGAAACCGCAGGTACAGAAAGCGCAGGCTTTTTATCTACGAATCTCTTGCGGCTTGCCTTGTTCGGATTGCTCACTTCAACCTCAGAGGCGTTGAACTGCTTCTCCTGCTCTTCTGCCGTGCCGCCATCAACCTTGATCAGTTGAGCCATCTCGGTCAATGCCGTCTTGCGATCGCGAAGTGAAGTTTGCTCTGGGGCGATTTTTCTCCACTCGGCATTATTTTTCTGCACTTGGTTTCTGGCTTCTGCCGCAGTTTTCTTGTTTCTCGATTTCAAATCAGCTTGCAAGGAGGCGTTTTGATCCCTGATTTCAGTCACTCTCTGGGACAACTGCTCCAACCGTTCATCCGAAGCGACTAAAGCATCGGAGAGTTGCGTGCTGATCCCAGCGGCGATATCCGCGCAATAGGCCGTCTCATTCTTGATGAAATCCCGGACTTTACCGAGCTCCTTACGTTTCTGAGACATGGCAGCATAAACTTCGACGGAAGCTTCCGCGTTTCTTTCGCTTTCATACGCTGCGTCTAGCTCTTGAAGCCCAGATTCTTTTGAAAAGCCTTGGAAGGCAGTACCGCATGAAGTGGAATACTGAGCGGCAGGCTCGAGCTGGGCGGACAGTGAATGCTGCAATGACTGAATTCTTTCTTCAATCTCTTGCGCGCTCACTGGCTCAGCGACGCTATTTGCTTTGGCGGTTTCGCTTTCAACAAGAGCCTTCTGGAAAACATACTCTAAATCGATGCTGGGAGTCGCCTTCAATTGTTCGGCGATGGTATCATAGCTGATGACCTGATCTTTATTATCCTTGATCGGAGACTCAAGCTTCACTTTCCCATCGGCTTTTCTCAGCACTGCAGGCAATGACTTGGATACTTGGGTGCAAATCCCGTTCGAGTAGTTCAGGTACAGCTGAAGAATGCTCTGATCGCCTTTTGAGAGGTCACTTGGTTTTTTCAGCTTGGAAAACGAGCTCGTCGAGGTGATTTCAATCATGTATTTCCTCGAGTAATCCGCCAAAAGCTGTTCCATATCGCTAATCAGGCGATTGGTCCTGCCATCCTGGCTGGATTGATTCTTGATGACTTGATTGACGCCGCTGGCAAGCCTGGGGCTATATGCGGTATCCACGATTCCCGGAATCGTAACGAGCCTCACTTTTGGCTCTTGCTTCTGAACCGGCACGGGGTCCTGCGCCAAAACTGCTGCGCTCGCCAGAAATACGCTCAAAGCAGCCACTTTCAATTCGATTTTCATAACCTACTCCTCATTTTTTTATAAACAAACTCATTCACCGAGTGCCGCGTATTTACAATATAGGGGACTCTTAGGCAACAGAATTCAGTCCTTGATCTATTTTTTACATAATTACACTAAAAACAATAAGTCAGTATTTTCAGCAAGTTGAGGAAACTGGAAAAGTTGATCAGTAAATTTTAAATAATTAATATTTACTTCAAAATTCATGCACATCCCCCTTCCCCGCTCTCATGTGCTGAGGTAAAAGTCTTTTCATGAAACTCGAACTCTACCATTTCGAATCCTGCCCTTATTGCAAGAAGGTCCGTCATTTCATCGAAACCAACGGGCTGAAATCCAAGATCATTTACCACGACACGCGAAAGGACGCCGAGGCCCTCGAGCGCCTCATGCGGATGAACGACGATGAGCAAGTCCCTTGCCTCGTCATCGACGGCAAGCCCCTGCTCGAAAGCGACGACATCATCGAGTGGCTCAGGGAAAACGCGCTCTAAAACTCAACCCGCTCAAGTCGCCGGGCTCGGAGGAGCCGCGATCACTGGCACCGTCGAATCATGAATGACCTTGCGCGCGGTGCTCCCCAAAAAGGCCGCGACCATGGGGTTTCGCCCGTGCGTCCCGAGGATGGCGTAGGTCGCTTGCTTCGAGACGATGGCCTTGAGGATCGAAGGCGCGGCCAGCACCGGCGTGGACTGAATGATGACTTCGCAGGGGATTGAAGCCGCCTCGAATTTCTTCCGGCGATGCTCCAGATCTTGCTCGGCGCTCTTCTTCAGATCCCGCACGACGCGATCCAGCTCCAGCCCCGCCGAGGGAAGCGCGAAGGCGGTCTGCAGCACCGGATGCATCCCTTCATAGAGGTTATGAAACAAAACGACCTTGGCCTGGATCTGGGAGGCGAGGCGGAACGCCACCGCCTCGGCGCGCTTGCTGGATTCACCCAAGTCCGTCGCGACCAAGAGGAGCGGCTTCTTCTTGGCGTGGGCCGCCGAAAAAGTCTTCACCTTGGGACCGGTGACCAACACCGGCAAACTCGAGCGCCGCACCAACTCCTCGGCGACGCTCCCCAGAAAAGCTCGCCCCAAACCGCTTTTGCCCTGCGTCCCCACCGCGAGGAACTGATACGGCTTCTCGCGCTCCTGCTGCAAGATCAAAGAGACCGGAAAGCCCCGCATGTAAAGGGCGCGCGCGCTGATTCCCGGAGCCGAAGCCACGAACTTCTCGAGGCGATCCTGTTTTTTTTTGGAGAGCGCGTCCATCATCGGCTGAAAAAGACGCGGAGCGACGGGATAGAGCTCCGGCGCGGCGACGTACATCACGTCAACCGGCGCATCCATCTGGCGCGCCAAATGCGCTGCGCAGAGCCAAGCATTTTTTGAGCGAGGCTCCAAATCGGTGGCAAAAAGCAGAGGGGATGAAGGCGTCATTGCTTTCTTTTATAGCGAACTCCGCCGCTTGCCTATCCCCTTTACGAAGCGGGATTTTTCGGTAGACTGTTTCGCTATGCCATTTTACCTCATGCTCTTGCTTGCGCTCGCTCCTGCTTTAGCGGCTCCGAAAAAACAAACGGCTCCCGTCGCCTCTTGGAAACCCACGATGCGAGATCTGGAGCGAAACCTCCTCGAGCTACTCTCCTACACGAGCAGCGATGCGCGCTACGAGGACCCCAAAAACAAATCCAAGATCGACCAGGCCGCGGAGCGCTTCGCCAAATCCGCCCAGACCCTCTCGCACCAGGGCGCGAGCCACGCCTCGCAAGACGCGGATCCCACGCTCCCGATCGTGGCGCGGCTTTTCGCGCAGCAGGCGAAGCAGGCCCAAGTTCATTTGAAATGGAAGAACCGCGAATACGCGCGGAGTTTATTGAACTCCATGACGAGCTACTGCGTGGCCTGCCACACGCGCAACTCCTCGGGCGTGCAGTTTCATTCGCTTTCGGACCCTCCCGAGGTCAAATCGCTGGGGCTGATCGACCGCGCGCAGTATTTCTCGGCAACCCGGCAATTTGACCGGGCGATCGAAACGTACCAGGCCTATCTCAGTGATCCACCCGCGCATCGGCCATGGGAATTCGAGAAAGCAGTCCGTTCCGCGCTCTCGATCGCGCTTCGAGTGAAAACTGTGCCCGCCTCGCTGGATCTCGCGCTCGAACTCATCAAAAAAGCGGATAACCCCAAGGCTGCGGAGCCGTTCCGCGCGCTTTTGGGAAGCTGGAAAGAGGAGCTCAACTCCTGGAAGAAAGACCCTCCGCGAGCCGTCAAAACGCCCGAGGAGCGAATGAAGGAAATCGAGCGGCTCTACCAGAACGCAAAACAAGCGCAGAAATACCCGCTCGACCGCTCGGCGGACGTGCTCTTTTTGAGGACAACCCAGGCAATCCATGACTTTTTGGCGACGCCGGAATCCTTGAAGAGCAAATACCGCTCAGAGGCGCTCTATAAAGCGAGCCTCTGCTATGAGGTGCTCAAGGATCTGCACCTCTGGGATCTCTACGAGTTCTATGATCTGCAGTGCATCCTCGAGTCCCCGGGGACCCCGATCGCCGAGAAATGTTACCAGCATTACCGCGAGAGCCTCTACGCCAGCTACACCGGCACCCGGGGCACCGACCTTCCAGAGGAGGTGCGCAAGCACATCAACGACGTGGAGAAGATCGCGAAACCGCCCAAGTCTCCGCCTCCCGCGACCTCCGTGGAGCTGCAGTGAGTGGCTCAGGACAGGGCCCAGTTTATAAAAAATAAATGGACAGAGTTTAATAAACAAAATACCCTTTTGTTTATTTTTCTGGAGAACGGAACATGCGCCACTTACTCGTAAAATCATGCATTCTCAGCGTTTTAGCATTCACTTGGGCGATTCACCCCTCGTTCGGGGGAAGCAAAGTTTGCAGGGTGCTCGACTCCGCGAGCAATCTTTTGGGTCAATTCGTTTTTGACCCGGCGAACTCCAACGCCGTCTATCTTCAGACGAAACAGCAATACGAAAGTTACGTAGCCAATGGGAATAGATGGTCCAAAGAAGTTTTCACGGAGATCGATCAAGTCTCAGCTATTTGCCAAAAATGCAACGAACCCTTGAAAGGCGTAGCTGCTCTGCCCCAGGGACAGGGCAAAGTCACCGCTGATTTATCTTGGGGTTTTACGCTTGAGCCGACGAACTGCCCCAGCCAAAATGGGAAATGCCTCCCAGCTCATCTCATGATGCTCAATGAGCAAAAAGGGCCTTATTACGCTTCCGATGGCTCGCCAGTTTCAATGGTGACTCTCTGGCTGGAAGGCGACAAAAACGATTGTCGCAGTTGGCTCAACTCGAAAGTGAATATCTACTCCGAACAATACAAGAATTACATGATATTCAATGAACCTTTCCACAAAAACTTTTCGCTCTCCATGACTTATCTGGCACAGACAGCGGGGCTTCTCGTAAAATACAAGGTCCTCCAAACTCGATAAAGACCTTGTAAAGGCAGCCCCTAGCCAAAATAAAAAACATCGTATATGCACACCTCCAACTCAATCCATGGAGGTGTGTGTATGAAAAATTTGATCTTGGCCCTGGTAGTTGGCTTTTCGACGATCCCTCATTTGAACGCCGCCGACAATCTATGCAGAATTTACCATGCAGAAGGGGGATTTGTGGGTCAACTCTTATGTTGAACCCAATGGCAAACTCTCCGTTCAGAGCAAAAGTCAGCTGCAATCCTACAGAGCGGCTTATAACGCGGATTCCCGAGTGAATATTCAAAATTACCTCAACCCGCTCACGAGCCAGCCTGCGAGCTATAAATATGCGATTGAGGGGACAGGGCTCAAGCTTTTCGTCAAATCCTCGGATTCAAAAAATAATCAAAATTTGGACTTCAGCGTTTTGACCGAAAGCGAATCAGAATGCAGAAAAAGCGGTGGCAATAAGAACTGCTGGGATTTAGCGCTGAATCTTTACAACCTTCCTGCGGAAGTTTCCTTGGAGGACGAGAAGCTCGTCATGACACTCCAAGCATCCGTTGAGAAAATTTCAGTGTCTTTGGGATACCTTGAAGGCCAGGCCTGTTACTCCATTCTGATCGGCAACCACAGCATTCATACGAGAATACAGGATGACAAAGAAATCATCGATCTCCACCCTCTTTTCTCGAAAAAACTAAGCTCTGAGCTTTCGAGATTGATGAGCGAAGCCGGGCTAACGACATTGCTTGGCCACAACACGAAGTAGCTTAATTGAATAAGGATGCCTATGAAAAAAATCCATTTTGCTTTGTTGTTATTCGGTCTTTTCTCCGCTGCTTCAGCCCACGCGGCGTTCAAAACTTGCAACATTTGGACTGAGACTGACGACTTCTTGGGTCGCTTCTTGAAAGACGAGAATCAAAAAGCCTTCGTGCAAACTCCCAGCGCCTATCTTCAGTCATCGGGCTCCGATGCGCAGCTCAAAGAGCTCTTGATCCCTTTGAGTGATGAAAAATTTAAATCAAACTATGAAAAAGCCTCAAAATCCTATTTCGTGCGCGTTCTTAAAGATCGTTATCAGGCCATCTTAAATCCCGATCACCTACTCCCCGTTTCCAAACTTGATTTAGGCTGGCGAATTAGGCCCGGCGAAACCTGCCAGAGGCAGGGCAAGGAAAGCCCCTGCACAATCGCCGATATCCTCTTCTCAGGAAAGGCGGGCGACCTGGAAGACTTCGTCCATGTGCGCGACAAGAATGGATCTCAGTTGAAAGAAGCTAGAATCCATTTTATTTTGACGCGCCTTTTTCTCGAGGGGGTGTCATGCCCAAAAGTACTGGGGTATGACGAATCAGCGGAATCCTCCAGCATTGCCCTCAGCGAGTCTATCCAGGGCGCCCTGATCCATCTTGCGATTCTCGCTGAATTGCTGCCTCAACTTTAGACTCATGCGTATTTTTGGGGTTACCCTCGCCTTTGCGGCTGCGTTAACCGGCCTCATGCCCGCGTCCGCTCGCTCATCGGAGCTCAAAACCTGCAAAGTCATCCAAAAGGACACCAGCGCCGCGGGACGGCTGATGTGGGATGACCAGGCTGGGGAGATTTTCGTCATTACTCAGCGCCTCTATCAGGCTTACATGGGCCATAAAAACATTCGGCGCCAAGAGGCTCATGACATTCGGCTCCTTTCAAAAAAAATAGCCCCCTCTCAAGCGAAACTCCTCATCGATCAGCGCATAAAAAAACTGGCGCCCCGCCAACCACCCGATCAGTTTTCGATCCTGCCGGGGGAACACGCGCTCCTCGCCCAGGATGCGCAAGTCAGCACGCACCTCGAAAAAACGACTTGCTCGCTTGAAAAAACCCGCTTTGACTGCTTGATCTTCGGCATCTCGCTTTCCAACGTCTTCACGTTTCAGAGCCTGGAGAATCAGTCGACCTTGAACGTCAAAAGCAACGTGGCCGAAAGCTCGCTCTTCCTCCTGGGGGAGGAATGCGCCGATTTCTGGAGTTTGGGCAAAAAGTGGCGCTATGGCGTCGATCAGGAGCGGATTGAGCAGCAGCTCACCGACTCCCTGATTTATCTGGCCGTTGAAGCGAAGATCCTATCCGCTCAGGATAGTAAATAACTACGGCTCATATATAAATTATTAATATTTACAAAATCTCCTACACTAGCTATAAAACTCCCATGAAAACCGCGCTCTCTTTTGTTTTTAGTCTTATTTTCGTGACGGGCGCTGCACGCGCCGATTTTTCGAATAGCTGCAGCGTCTTTTCGATGAATCAGAAGTGGATTGGGCAATTTTTGACTGAGGGCCGGACCGGTGAAATCCTAGTTCAAAGCGATAAGCAATATGCGACCTATGATACAGCCCGGAAATCCTCAAAGATTGACGTCAAAAATTACTCTTCAAGTTTTGACTCCTCCTTAAGTCAAACGGTAGCGGGAGCCTATTCAACACGGCGGTTTTTGCTTCAAGTAAACAGGCAACTGAACACTCAGGTCCCGGAATCTGACGCCTACCTGGTATGGAAAATCAATAAAACCCCTGAAAAATGCCTACCTAAAGACCTTTCAAGGGATTGTTATCAAGCCACTTTGGGGCTTCAAATTCGCGGCACTCTCACTTTTACAGTAGCTACTCCCAATGGATCAATGGCAGTGCCCAAGATCAACCCAAAGATATCATTGCTTGAGCTCTGGCTCGAAGGCAAGAATTGCGATCAATTTCTTGGAGCCAGTGATAACGTTTTGAGTGACACTCTGATTCAGGGTAAAAAAGTTTACTCTAAGGAGAATTTCAGAACTTACTTGGCAAATTCCCTGCTTTATTTAGCGACTGGAGCAGGCATCATAAAAATTCCCCCGCTCCGTTAAAGTTATCACGGCCCCAGGATCTCGCGCACCCACTGTCCGCTCGCCAAGCGATACTGCTCGCGCTCATGCAGCCTGCCTGTTCGCTCGCTCCAAAACTCAAAGAGCTCCGGCACCAGTCGATAGCCGCCCCAATGCGGCGGGCAAGGGATCTCCCTCTTCCCATACTGCTGAGATAGTCCCGAAAACCGCTCCTCGAGCGCCTCACGGGATTCCACGGGCCTGCTCTGATCCGAGGCCCAGGCCCCCAGCTGGCTCTCGCGGGGCCGGCTTGCGAAGTACGCCACCGACTCCTCGCGCGTCAGACGCTCCACCCGGCCCTCCACGCGGATTTGGCGCCCAAGCGCATTCCAGTAAAAAACCAGTGCCGCGCGCGGGTTAGCTTCCAGCTCCCGGGCTTTGTGGCTCTGATAATTCGTGTAAAAAGAAATTCCTCCGCGGACCCACCCCTTGAAAAGCACGATCCGCGCCGAAGGTCTGCCCTGAGCGTCGGCCGTCGCGAGCGTCATCGCATCGCGCGCGTTGGCATTCAATACCCCCTGCCTCGCCTCCGCATACCACTGCTCAAAATGCTGAAACGCCTGCTCCCTCAAATCCGCCATTGCTAACGCCTCAATTCGACTTTTGCATCGTCTTCACGATTTTCGTCACGAGCTGCCGCGGGCTCACTCGGAGCGCCTGGATCAGCAGCTGATTGCGCACGCCCGGCACCACGATGCGGCGGCCCGCCATCAGGCCCTCAAAGCCGGATTGAGCCACCATCCGCGCGTCCATCACCATCGAAGTCTTGAAGAGGTTGGATTTCTCCATCTTGGCCGCTTTTTGGAACCCCGTTTTCGTGGGACCCGGGCAGAGCGTGGTGACCGTGATCTCAGGATAAACCGAGAGCTCCTCGGCCAGCGCTTCGCTGAGCGAGAGCACGTAGGCCTTGGTCGCGTAATAAACCGCCATATAGGGCCCCGGCTGAAAAGCCGCGGTGGACGCCACGTTCAGGATGCGCCCCGTCCCCCGCTCGATCATCGGATCCAAAAAGCGCTTAGTCAGCTCCGTGAGCGCGGTCACGTTGAGCTGGATCATCTCCTGATCCTCATCGATGCCCGCCTCCCAAAATTCCCCGAACTTGCCCACGCCCGCGTTGTTCACCAAAAAATCAGGGGCACCACCCCGCTTCATGACTTCGTCAAAGAGCTTCTTCGGCCCCTGAGCATCGGCGAGATCCACCGAAAATCCCCAGGCCTGGATGGGATGGAGCTTTTGCAGCTCGGAGGCCAGCTCCTCGAGCGCCCGCGCATTGCGCGCCACTAGGATTACGTGATGCCCGTGCGCAGCGAACACGTGGGCCAGCTCACGGCCGATTCCGTTGGATGCACCGGTGATCAAAGCGGTTTTTGGAATGTGTTTCATGCCTCTTTATTAACACGGCCTGAGCCTCCCTAAAGCAAAAATATCTTTAAATATCGAATGGTTTAAACCTAGCCTCGCGTGCAATCCTGGGCAAATCGATCCAGAACGATTAGATGTTGACAGAAAAAGTCTAAATCCGTATCAAGGGTGCGTCTAGTGCTTTAATTTATACAAAAGATATTTAACTATGACTTTCAAGAAACTGCTGCTTCTTTTTTCGGTCTTTTTCGCAATCTCCCAGCTGCTTTTCGCGGCTCAAAAGCAAATCGTCCAAGGCTCGGTCAACGCCGGAAATGGCCCCCTGGTCATCATTACTCATCCCAGCTTGACCTGGGATGAGACTGCCACGACGCGCCTCAACATCAATCAGCACAGCGGGAATATAAAAAGAATATTCGATGAGTTTAACCGCGATCTCAGCGCATCCACTTTTGAAGTGGCTCCTCCCTACGTTGTTCTGCTGACTCAAGGCAGTTATTTCGTGGCGCTCAAGAATATCGATACGCTTTTATATTCAAGCGGAGGCGAACATTCGATTACCACCCAATCCGAAAATGCCATCCTCATGGGGGGACGATTCACTGAATGCGCTTCAAAGACGATCCGAGACCTCATCTTGAACAATCGAAGCATCAAAAATATCTATTTATTGACGGATGCGATGTACCACTACAACTACCGCAGTGATGGGGATTTAGTGGCGGATAAGCTCAGTTTCTTTGTCGCAAAACATTCCTACAATGCCGATGATTTTTTGGAATGGGTGAAGAAACAAATTTTTTGGCAACAATCGCCGGCCGGCAGGATTTTTTTGGGAAGCGCTACCAACCAGGCGCGCCATCTCTATTTAGATCAATATTGCTTTAACCTTTACTATAAAGATCGCTGGATGGGCGCGCTGGCGGTCCAATCCTGCCAAAACAAGAGGGCTATCAACCTGTATTTTTCCCCGAATGGCCTTAAATTTGAGCTTACGACAGGGCGTTAAACCCTGAAAATCTGAGGTTTAATTATTTTATTTTCAATTTTTTTTTAATGGTGTACGAGCTGTTGAAGTAGTTTTACATGAAATTAATTTATAGGGAAATTTTAGCTATGAAAAGAAATGTGGGTCGTTTTCATCGTTTATCGGGTCAATTCGGGATCTTGTCTTTAAGCGCAGGGATGGCCTCAGCATTCATGATTCCTCTTCAATCCCAGGCGAAGATTGTTGAAATTCCCGCGCTCCATTGCAGCCTGCCCGAGGGGCAGATTGAAGTCAGCTCGGATGGAGCGCTGATTTACCAGTCCAACGACTCGCAGGAGAGCCCGATTTATCTTTCGATCAACCCTGATGAAAGCTCCACGGATTCAAGCGGGACGCTGCTTCGATTCAATCACAATGCTCATGACCTCAATCTCTCTTCTTCCTCGATCGAATGCGCCCTCACGAGCGCGGATCCGCAAGCTGAACTGCCTGCGCCTTTCGCGAAGCAAAGTGGAATTTATAAGCAATCCGGGGGGCAGTCAGTGGTGAAAATTCTTCCTCAAGGCAGGGATCAGACCAGCACAAGAGCCGACGGCGCGAAAACCCAGACACGAAAGCGACAACAGCAGCAGGGCAACCGGCAAGGCGTCCAACAGAACCCTCCTGTAGGTCAGGGCGGTCCACAAAGGAGTCGCGCTCAACAGACCCGCACGCTAACTGCCACAACGCCGCGTGGGCAACAGCAGACTGCATCCGCAGGAGCTGAGCTCACGGCCGCACAATGGCAACAGGCAGTTCAGGCCCAATGCGGCTCAGCCCCAACTCCTCCGAAAAGAAGGTGTGGTAACGGTGAAGCTGTAAAGAAGTTTTTGTTCAGCTCCAATCCGGATTCAAGGGACTGCACTACCGAGAGTGAATGGAGAACTTTTTATGACGCCAACAACGCATGGTTGGCGTGCCAAGACAGGCTTTCCGCATCACTCAATGGCGGCGGTCAGCAACAGCGCGGTCAGCAACAGCGCGGTCAGCAACAGCGCGGTCAGCAACAGCGTGGTCAGCAACAGGTAGGACATCGCCAGCAATAATAGCGGCAGTTTAAAATGAATGGCCCCCCTTCCCCTGTATGTTCAGGGGAAGGGGGGCCAAAAAATTTCTAGGAAGTTTTGGCTTCTTTATTCGCATGACCCTGAGGTGAACTCTTGGTAGTTTTCTCTCCCATGAGCTCATCCTTCATCCATGCGATTCGATCGCAGTTCCCCGCCGATTTCCTCAAACAAGACCCCGAAACCCTGACCACCTACGGAAAAGACTGGACCAAAGTCTACGCGCCCAAGCCCTCGGGCGTGGTGTTTCCTCGCACGACCGAAGAAGTCGCCAAATTCGTCGCGCTCTGCGACCAGTATGGCCAGGCGCTCGTGCCTTCGGGGGGCCGCACCGGGCTTGCCGGGGGAGCCGTGGCCTCAAACGGCGAATGGGTGCTGAGTCTCGAGAAAATGAACCGCATGGGCGAGGTCGATCCCCTCTCTCAAACCGTGCGCGTCCAAGCGGGCGCGATCACTGAAGCCGTGCACAAGCACTGCGAGCCGCATGGGCTCACCTGGCCCGTGGACTTCTCATCAAAGGGATCCAGCCAAGTCGGTGGAAACCTCGCAACCAATGCGGGCGGCGTGAAAGTGATCCACTACGGGATGACCCGCTATTGGGCGCTGGGGCTCCAAGTGGTTGTCATGCCGGGCTCGGTGCTGGAGCTCAACGGCGCGCTCGAGAAGAACAACACCGGCGCGGATTTGAAGCAGCTTTTCATTGGGAGTGAGGGAACGCTCGGCATCATCACCGAAGCGACGCTCAAGCTGACCCGTTTGCCCGAGGCGCTCAGCGTCTTTTTTTTCGCGCTTCAAGACATGAATCAGGTGTTGAGGCTTTTTCTGGATGCGCGGCGCGCGCCGTTTAAAATCCACGCCTTTGAGTGCCTCACGCAAAACTGCATGGAGGCGGTTCAGGAACATTTGAAGCTCACGTCACCGTTCCAGCAGCCCGCGGGGGCGTATGCGCTGCTGGAGGTGGAGCGGCCCGCGCACCCCGAAGCGCAGCAGCGGCTGGATCAATGGCTCGAATCCGTGTTTGAAAGGGGACTGGCATTGGACGGCACCCAGGCCCAATCCCCCCGCGAGGCGCGCGATCTTTGGGCGCTTCGCGAAGGGATCGCCGAGAGCCTTTACCATAAGGCCTTCCTCCACAAAAACGACATCGCGCTCCCGCTCGCTTCACTCGAGGCGTTCATCGGCGAGATGGACCAGCTTTTTAAACAGGAACACCCCGATCTCGAGATCTGTTTTTTTGGGCACATTGGGGATGGCAACCTCCACATCAACACGCTCAAACCCCAGGCCATGAGCAAAGAGAAATTCCTCGATCGCTGCCATCACGCCGATCAGCAGCTCTTTGAGCTTGTGCGCCGCTACCAAGGCAGCATCTCTGGGGAGCATGGGATCGGGCTTCTGAAAAAGGAGGCGCTCCCCTATTCGCGAAGCCCCGAGGAACTGCGGTTGCTCAAAGTCATCAAGCAGGGGCTGGATCCGAAGAATTTGATGAATCCGGGGAAGATCTTTTGACCTGCTAGCATTCATCATTGCGTATTCATTATCCTCTTTTCATAATTAAACTTATTCAGTATACGATCCTTGCATCGTCATTTTAATGAATTGAGATTATTTATGAAAAAGATTTTCGCGCTTCTGGCAACGGCCTTTTCACTCTCGCAGGCGGCTCAGGCCAAGGAGCTAAAAAGCTGCTCCGTCAGGGAGTTCTCAAAAGGCGTGATCGGCCAGTTCCTGTTTGATGATCAATCCGTTTTTGTCCGAAGCGGAAAGCCAACCCCAATCAGGCAGGAGGACTGCCGCTCCTTTTCAAAAGATTCCGGCTGCGTCTCTTTTGAGGGATTCAAACACCCTGTGAAAAGCGCGCCTTGGATCAATCTGTTTTTTCAGAACGGGACCGTCGCGAACGCATTGGGACTGAGTTCGAGCAGGAACGCGGGCGAACTGAACGCATTGAAGGAAATCGCGCAATTCACTGGCGTTTTCTTTTCTGAAAAAAATCCCTGCCAAATCGGCAAAAAAATGGGCACGTGCAGCCCCATAGAACTTCGACTTACTTTCGCGAATGCCAATGAAATGAGATCCCAAGGCAAAAACGGAAGCTCTCCTCAGCTTGTGCAATACGCGGATGCTTATGTTCCCGTGCTGTCCCTGGATCTCATCGATGCTTCTTGCGATGAGCTGATCGATTCCCAGAAAAATAAAGGAACCTCAAGAAGGTCCTCCTCAGAAGAAATGACTTTAGATCCTGCGCTGAGGCAGAAACTCACGAACTCCCTGCTCTACCTCGCCGAGCAAGCAGGCTTGCTGCAATAAGGGGCTCTCAGACTACCGCCGCTGTGGCGGTAAAAGCCGCTCCTCAATATAAAATTCGCGTTTTGATCGAAGTGGGCAGCGCCTCGATCGCGGCTTTCACTTCATTCGAAAGCTTTTGATTGGTATCGATCACGAGGTAGCCCACATCCCCCTCGGTCGCGAGCGCCTGGGCCTGAATATTGGCGCCAAGATCCGAGACAATTCGATTGATCTCGCGCAAAACGCCGGGCACGTTCTGGTGCACGTTCAAGATGCGATGAGCACTCTTAAGCGGCGCCAGGTCGATCACGGGAAAATTCACCGCCCCGCGCGTGATGCCCGTGTTGACAAATCTCATCAGCGCCGTGGGCACTTCCTCGCCGATGTTGGCCTGCGCCTCCTCGGTCGCGCCCCCCACGTGCGGCGTGAGCACGACGTTGGGAATGCCCTGAAGCGGGGTTTTAAATCCGCCGGAGTTTGCATCGGGCTCGGATGGGTACACGTCAATTGCGGCTCCCGCGAGATGGCCTGACTTTAAGGCGCCCGCGAGCGCATCGAGATCCACCACGCTGCCGCGGCTCGCGTTGATGAGATATGCCCCGCGCTTCATCGCCTTGAGCTGCGGCTCGCTGATCATCAGATGCGTCAGTTGGGTTGCGGGAACGTGGAGCGTGATGAAGTCGCTCTCGCGCAAAAGCTCCGCAAGCGTGTGGCAGGCCTTGGCATTTCCGAGCGGGAGCTTCGAGAGGATGTCGTAGAAGAAAACCCGCATCCCGAGCGCCTCGGCCAGGGTTGAGATCTGCGTGCCGATATTGCCGTAGCCGATGATGCCGAGCGTTTTTCCGCGGACTTCAAAGCAGTTCTTCGAAATTTTGCTCCATTGGCCCTGATGCATCTCCCCCGTGCGGTTGCCGAGCTGGCGCGCAAGCATGATGATCTCGCCCAGGACCATCTCGGCCACGCTGCGCGTATTGCCGAAAGGCGCGTTGAAGACCGGGATGCCGCGCGAAAGCGCCGACTCGAGGTCCACTTGGTTGGTGCCGATGCAAAAACAGCCGATCGTAAGCAGGCGCCTTGCCTGCGAGAGCGCTTCCGCGGTAACCTGGGTCTTGCTTCGGATGCCCAGGATGTGGACGTCCCGGAGCCTTTCTTTGAGATCCGCTTCGGGGAGCGCCTGCGAAAGCGCTTCGACTCGGTAGCCTTCCGCTGAGAAAAGCGCTTGGGCGGCGGCGTGAATGCCCTCGAGGAGCAGGACTTGAATTTGATCTTTCGGGAAAGAAGTGTTTGAAGAAGGGCTCATAGAAAAGCCACCTTACCAAAAAACGGATGAAACACCATGGTTCCAAAATTTAGAGGCGACTCAGACGACTGGCTCGATGACGAGTCCCAAAAATCGGGCAGTCGCGGCCCGAAGAAAAAATCCTCAAGTGAATTCCGATCAACCGAGCCGCTGCGCGATGACGAAGCCAACGCTACGGTCGCCGAGGTTTTTCCGCATCAGTGCCGCGTGCGCCTCGATGAGGACCGCTCGCAGCCTCTGTGCACTTACCGAAAAGCCGCAATCCATTTTGGGGAAGAAACGCGCGAGCGCAGCCCCGTCGCCGTGGGCGATCGCGTGCGCGCGGAGTTCACCGCTGGGACGACACCGGGAGCCTCGGGCGTCATCACGGGCGCGTGCCGGCGCAAGAACCGCCTCGCCCGCCCGGCCCCAGATCTCGAAGACCGTCAGCACACGCTCGCGGCCAATCTGGATCTGCTCGTCATCGTCGCTTCGGTAGCCCACCCTGAATTCAAGCCCGGGCTCGTGGACCGTTTCTGGGTCGCCGCGCTCGCTCAAAAAATTCCCGCCTTGCTTTGCATCAATAAAATCGATCTCCGGGAAGAGGGTGAATCGCCCTGGGCCTTTTATCCCGAGATCGGCTTGCCCGTCATCGAAGTGAGCGCAAAAAAACAGATCGGCATTGAGCCCCTGAGGCAGGCGCTTGCAGAAAAAACCGCGCTTTTTTGCGGAACGTCGGGCGCCGGAAAAACTTCGCTCTTAAAACTCTTGATCCCGGAATTCGAGGGCAAGACGGGAGAAATCAGCGACGCCACCGGAAAAGGCCGGCACACGACTTCAAGCGCGCGGCTGCTTGAAGGCTCGGATGGCATGCTCTGCATCGACGCGCCGGGAGTTAAGGAATTCGGCCTGCTTCGCATCGAACCCGCGGAGCTCGCGGGCTTTTTTCCGGAGATGAAGCACCTGAGCTGCAATCGCAGCGGATGCCATCACTTCGATGAGGAGGGTTGCTCCGCGCGCAATCTGCCCCGGTATGCGGGCTATCGCAGGATTTACGAATCGCTCCTCAGCGGCGAGGGCTAGGGCTTGCATTTTCACTTAAATTAGTATATACTGATTTAAGTGCGTTTCGATTGGGACTCGAGCAAAGCCAAAAGCAACAAGATGAGGCATGGGGTCACTTTTGAAGAAGCATTGACCGCGTTTGATGACCCTTTTGCGCTGATTGAGCGCGATCATGAGCATTCGACGCCTGAAGAAATTCGGGAAGCTATTATTGGGGAGGCGACACCCGGCATCTTGGTGGTGATCTTCACGATCAGGGAGTATGGCCAAGTCTTTCGCATCATTAGCGCAAGAAGAGCGAATAGGAAGGAGAGAAAGCTTTATGAAGAAGCCAAAAGAATTCCGATTTGAGAATGCCAGAAGAGTGACGCCTCAAGAGACGGAGCTTTTTCGAAAAGCCATTGAAGAAAAATTGGACGTGAAACGCCCAAAGCGAGGCCGCCCTCCAAAAGCCACTAAAGAAAAATTCACCCCTATTTCGATTAGATTGCACCCTCTCGCGCTCGCCTGGGCCAAAAAGGAAGCGAAAAAACGGGGCGTTGGCTATCAAACGATCATCAACGAACTTTTGCTGGAAAAAGCAGCGGCATAAAGCAAGAACCTATTGCAGGATTTACGAGTCGCTCCTCAGCGGCGGGGGCTAGGGCTTACGCAGGCGGTAGCGCGCCACCGAGCGAATGATGAAGCTCTGAACCGCTTCATTGCCGGGCAAAGACATCACCTGGCGCAATTCAAATTCGGATTTTGAGATTTGGTAAACCCGCTCTTGAAGTCTTTCTCGTTTTTTTTCTGGGTCCCGAGCCAATCTTGAGACCACAAACTGAGGGAAGAACGCGGTTTGATTGCTTGGGTCGGAGCCTTCCTTAAAAACTTTTTGGGCGACTCTGAGCAGCCGGCGCGAACGGCCCGTTTTTCTTGAAATCAAATCATCCAGTTCCCAAAACAAAGGAACCCAAATCCGATCCGAGGCCACGCCGTTGCAGCTCACTTGGCTCAGCACTTCCGCTGGTTTGGATGGTTTTTTTTGAATCGATAAGTCCAGGGTGGCGGATGAAAGGACGCCGTCCACGGTTGTTAAAACCCCCTGAATCTGCGCCGACTTCAACGCGTAAAACCCCGGCTCCCCGTCAAATAAAATACTGGGGTTTTCAAGCAATCTGCCCGAGGCGGGCGTTTCACCCGGAGCAGCCAAGTTTTCGCACTGGATTGAGAGAAGAGACGTTGAGGGGGATGTTCGGCGACTTCCATACCTGCGAACAGTATGCTGAAAGCGTCGGAGACGATTACGTCTGTGCTGGTGGCCAAACCGGGGGGTACATCGCTTGCTCTTTAGACGGCGAAGCTAGAGCATACTCAACTCGTTGTTATGCAGTCAGACTGAGATAACTTCGAGGCAAGTTCTTTTGTACCCTGGGTGCGTTCTGCGTATCGGAATGCACCCAGAGGTTCACCCCCGGTCAAAGATCTCCTTGGCGATGATGAGCCGCTGAATCTGGCTCGTGCCTTCGTAGATCTGGTAGATCTTGGCGTCGCGCATGAGCTTCTCGACGGGGTACTCGTTCGAATAACCGTAGCCCCCGAACACCTGCACCGCGTCCGTCGCCACCCGCATCGCCACATCGGCCGCGAACGCCTTGGCGAACGCCGCGAACTTGGTGTTGCGATCCCCGCGATCGATCATCCACGCCGCCTTGTGCACGAGCAGGCGCGCGGCTTCGATGTCCTTGGCCATATCGGCGATCATGAAGCTCACGCCCTGGTGCGCAGCGATCGGGGTTCCGAACGTCTTGCGGGTTTTCGCGTACTCAACCGCCTCATCCATCGCACGGCGCGCGAGCCCGACGGCGCCTGCCGAGACGGCGGGCCGCGTGTGATCAAACGCGCTCATCGCGATCTTGAAGCCGTCTCCCTCTTTGCCGAGGCGGTACTTCTCAGGGACTTTCACGTCCTCAAAGGTGATCCCGCGCGTGTCGCTCGCGTGTTGCCCTAAGTTCCATTCTTTCTTGCCGACCGTGATCCCCGGCGTGCTGGCCGGGACCAGAAATCCCGACATCCCTTTGTGCTTGGCCGCGGGATCCGTGTACGCGAGCACGAAGTACCAGCTCGCCACGCTCGCGTTGGTGATCCACATCTTCGAGCCGCTGATCACGTAGTCGCCGCCCACTTTCTTGGCCTGGGTGCGGATGCCGCTCACGTCGGACCCCGCTCCGGGCTCCGTCACGCAGTACGCCGCGAATTTGGGTTCCGCGGTGAGTTGCCCCAAAAATTCCTTCTTCTGCTCGGCGCTGCCCGCCACGATGACCGGCGCCGCTGCGAGCGAGTTGGCCTCCATCGCGGTCGCGATGCCCGTGCAGCCGTAGGCCAGCTCCTCAGTCACGATGCACCCTTCGAGCACGCCCAGGCCCAGACCCCCGCAGTCTTCGGGAATGTGGGTGTTCATGAGGCCCAGCTCCCAGGCTTTTTGCGCGATTTCTTTTGGAAACTCCCCGGTCTCATCATGATGAGGCGCCTTGGGGATCACTTCCTCCTTGGCGAACTTTCGGGCGAGTTCTTGCAGCTGTTTTTGATCGTCGGTCAGCGAGAAATTCATGTGAGGTGTTTCCTTTCCCCTCTGAAAGGTGTAGCAGTTTGATTTCGAGTTTGTCAAAAATGAAGGCTACCCCTCAAACCGCATTCGAAGAAGCATGGACCGCGATTTTCTCCTCCCCCGTTCATTTGGACGCCGCGCTCTCCAAATTGCCGCGTGAACTCAAAGGAGCCGTGGCGCTTTCGCTCCCCAAGATCCTTCGCCAACCGCTTTCGCTCGCTGAAGCGCTCGGAGTCGGAATGCCTTCGGGCGAGCCCTGGAATTTGAGGAATCAGCCCGAAGCCCTGCAAGCCTGGCGCCCCGCGCGCGCGCTTTTCCAGCGATTGAGCGCCTTTCATGAAGGGGCCGCGACGCCGGTGGATGCCTGCCCTGAGGACTTCCCCCGGGAATTTTTAGACGCCTGGAAAAAATCATGGCCCGGGAAGGGATCCGCCTTTTTCTCCGCACTCGCCCGCTCATTGGCCGGCGAACCGCCGCTGACCCTTCGAGTCAACCGCACTTTCCTCCCCGAGAAGCAAAAAGCCCCCTTCAGCCGTGATCTCCTCAGCGAGCGGCTTTCGCAATCCAGCGGAGTTTCCGCGGAGCCGACCCTGCTCAGTCCCCAAGGACTCTCGTTCTCAAAATATGCGGCCGTGCTCTCCAGCCCCGAATACGAGCAGGGGGCTTTTGAAATTCAGGACGAAGGTTCGCAGATTCTCGCGTTCTTCTCGCTTTGGCCCGAGCAATTCGCCCCTTTGCTCCAAAAAGAACCAGGCCCCTGCCCTCCTTTATATAGAGGAAATTCCTCAGCGAAAGCCCTGGGGGAGTTGCCTGCGCCTGAGCGACTTTCCCAGCTCCGTGTCATTGACGCTTGCGCGGGCGCCGGCGGAAAAACCCTCGCGCTCGCGGACGCGCTGAAAGGCAAGGGGCGGATCTTCGCCTATGATGTTTCTCTGAGAAAACTCCAGGCGCTCAAGCGCCGAGCCAGCCGGGCGAGCTTTCGGAACATTCAACCTCTTCAAATTCAACCCGGCACCGTCGAGAAGCTCATCCAGTCCTTCCCGAGTTCGGCGGATTTGGTACTCGTCGACGCTCCTTGCAGCGGATGGGGGGTTTTGCGCAGGAACCCCGATATCAAATGGCGCCAAAAAGCGGAGGAGCTTACGCGGCTGCCTCAGCTACAATATGAATTGTTGAGCGGCTACGCCCCGCTCGTCGCCCCGCGCGGGCGACTCGTCTACGGGACCTGCACCTTCCGCCGTGAAGAGACCGAGGAAGTCGTGGAGCGTTTTTTGGGGAATCATCCCGAATTCGAGAAGCGCGAAGGCGGGTACTTGGGCCCCTCCCCTTGCGACGGATTCTTCATGCAGGCTTTTTCGAGAAAACAGTGATTTGGGACCCAATCAGATCCTTCCTCTTCCGCATCGACGCCGAAGAGGCACATCGGATCGCCTTTCGATCCATTCAAGCCGCGAAAAAAATCGGAGGAGACCGCGCCTTGCAACTCGCAAGCGGGGCGCCGCGCTTTCCCACGGAGAGCACCTCCGCCTTTACGATCTGGGACATGCCTTTCGCGGGGAGGGTCGGCCTGGCCGCCGGGTTTGACAAGAATGCCGAAATTCTCGATGCGCTCCCCGCCCTGGGATTCTCTTTCGCGGAGATCGGCACCGTGACCCCGCGGCCCCAAGCCGGCAACCCGCGTCCGCGCCTTTTTCGGGAACGCGAATCGCAGTCCCTCTTCAATCGAATGGGATTCAATAATTTGGGCGCGGAACTGATCGCAAAACGCGTCGCCAGCGCGAGGAAAAATCTGCCCCCTCTCTTCAGAGTCGGGGTCAATCTGGGAAAAAACAAAGACACCCCCAATGAAAAAGCGGTCAATGACTACGTTCAGGTCTGCAATTCATTCAAAAACCTGGCGGATTATCTCGTCTTGAACGTGAGCTCGCCGAATACACCGGGACTTCGAGACCTCGAAGCGGTCGCTTCGCTTCGCCCCATCGTGGAGTCGTTGCTGGAAGCGATCCAAGACTGGTCCCCAGTCCCGCCGCTTTTGGTGAAACTCTCCCCCGAAGCGGCTTCTTCGCGGGCTCAGGAACTCATCCCGGCGCTCACTGAAGCAGGAATTCAAGGATGGGTGCTCTCCAATACGCTTGCCGGCGCCTGGGATACCCCCACTCAACGGCTTCCCGGAGGATGGAGCGGCGGAAAATTGTCGGGTCACTCCCGTCTCGCGCTCAGCGCCTTCAGAAAACTGACCTCGCTTCCCATCATCTCGGTGGGAGGAATCCTCTCGGAAGGAGAAGCTTCGGTGCGAGTGCAAAGCGGGGCGGATTTGATTCAGATTTACACGGGATGGATCTATCGAGGACCGAGATTTCCGTTTTTGATCGAAAAAACGCTAAAAAAAAGGCTTCAAGGACAGAATCCTTGAAGCCTTTATCCTAAAAAAACTAGAAAAAGGAACTACTTCTTCTTTTTCTTCGTAGCTTTCTTTTTCTTCTTCGGAGCTGCTTTTTTCTTTTTTGTTGCCATTGCTATTTCCTCCCATCAGGCGATTCAGAAGTGAAACGCCTATTTATACTTAAGATGTTACATTGATCTTGTCGGAGATCAAGAAAAGATCTTCAAGAGAGTGAAATTTTTTTTCGCGATCGGATCCGAGATGAAAACGGAATCCACGCCGCCGAAATCAACAAAATCACGAAATCACCGAGGGCTTCTCCCGCGGAAGACGTAGAACCCGGCTTGATCCGGGTGGTGCCGCAAAATAATCCGCCCTTGATTTTGTAATCCGAAAAATCCCGAAGCACGTAGGGGATTTTCAAACCCGTCAGGCAGGGAGGATTCGCCCCCGACGTCGTGATGCTCGCTTTGAAGCGAAGATACGGAAAGTCGTTCAACTGGGCGATCTGCGCCCCCGTCACCGCTGAACCGTAGCTGACGCCGTTCCACGATCCCTCATAAGTCACGCTCAACGTCCCTTGAGCGCCACAGCCCTGAGTCACCACGGGCGTCTGCAAGTCATAGATGTAGCTTCCAATCGGCAGGGACTTCGAAACGACTTCATAAGTTTGCCCCGAGGCGATCGAAGCCGTTTTCAAATAAGCGCTTCCCGCCGGCGTCACTGAGATCGTTTGCGCTCCAGATGGATTGTCGACGCGGTAAATTCCCCGCGAACCATCGCCGCCGGCGAACGCTCCGGAAGCGCAAGCTGTCCCGTCCCCGCTGCCGCCGAACCCGTGATTAATGAAGATCGCGCCCGCGCCGCTCACGGTCGAGGCGGTTTGCACCCAAAATGAGCCCCCGCTGCCTCCGCCACCGCCACCGCCGCACTCGACTCCATTGCCGCTGCTGAGTGCGCCCCCGTTGCCTCCGGTCAGCTGAATCGTTCCGGTAATTGAAACTGAACCCAGCGCCGTGACGTGGATCGCGCCGCCGCCTCCGCCGCCTCCAGAACCATTGAAAGAAGGGGCTCCCGTATAGCCGCCACCGCCACCGCCGCCAGCGCCCCCCTGAAAGACGCTTTCAAACAAATCAGCGATCGCGTTTCTCGTCGTCGCGCAGGCGCCGCGGTTCGCGCCCCCATTGGTGCCGCTGGTCGCGTCGTTGGCATCCACGCCCAGGCCCGTGCATCCTCCACCGCCACCTTGAGCGCTCCCTGCCGCCGCGGTGTTAGCGCCGATGCCACCGCCTCTGAAATTTCCGCTCGTTGGATTCCCCACCACTGCGACTCCACCCACTCCCGTGCCGCCCTTGCCGCCGGACGATGCCCCCACTGATCCGGATCCACCCACGTTTCCTGCCGATGAGGTGTTCGCAGCGCCGGCGAAACCATTTCCGAGGACGTTTCCAGCGATGGAGATATTGCCCAACGAGCGAATCACCAAAGGCTGGGCTCCCTGCAGAATCAGGTAAACGGGAGCGCTCGTGGTGAAGGAAGTGAATTGGTAAACGGATTTGACGTCGGTATCGATATAGAAAGTGTTCGCGCCGCCGTTGGAAATTCCTGTCTGTAGCGGCCCATCATTAAATACGCCGTCGCTCCCATCGCCGAAATTGATCTCCGCGCCAGCGACGCCTCCGGGAGACAAGGGAGCTTGTATTCGACTACTGCCGGAATTCCAGAATCCCGTGCTTTGGGAAGCGTCATAAAGCTCAGTGGAACTGAGATCGAGCGTGAACTCATCGGCGGACGCGATGGCACTTCCCATGAAGAAGACGCTTAAAAGAAAAAGTGCGGGCCGATTGAGACGGCCCAAGAAGTGACTTGCGTGCCGGAGGGATCCATCCAGAGAGAGTAGCTGCCTTCGGTTTCGATGCGAAGGCTCACCCCTTGAACGGTTTTTTTGAATCGATAGAGCTGCCATTCTCTCCACAATCGTCCTTCCAGGGACGCGAATCCCCGGGTCAAAAGCCCGGAGACGGGGAGTCTGAGGCGTCCGCCCCAGTTTTCCCCATAAGAATAGTGTCTCATAGCTTGCACAAGCGGTCCAAGCGAGAGTGCTCCTTTTGCCGTGACTGATTGAGGGCCGTCCTTCACGAATCGAAACGCCCGCTCCGCGGTGGCGCCCCAATTCCAACGCACTTCCTCGCTGGGCTCGGCAAAAATTTCCTGGAAAACCAGATCCATCCGCGCCTCAAAGCCCGAGAAATCGGATTGCTGCGGAATTTTTCCATTTTCCTGGGGAACTTTCGAAAAAGAAGCGAATCCCACCGAGAGATCGATGGACCACTCCCCCGGCGTCGACTGATAAGAGCCCTCGAGCCGTTGCCTCCAATAGAGGGAGTCCTGCCTCACGGAACGGGGATTCGAGCTGCTGCTTTTTTGGGAATCCTTGCCGAGGCCCGTGTAAAACCCGATCCACCAACGGTGATCTTTGGGTTTGCGCGGCGGCCAGGGCCGTGGAACGGGTTCAAGCGTCCTGACCGAGGGGAAAAACTCCTTCCCATCTCGGGCGACTTCTTTCTCGATGTTGGCGCTGGGAGCTTCAAGAACCGTTTTTTCGTAAGCTCCGTACACTTCACGCGGGGCTTTCGTCCTGGATTTTCTCAGGATCTCCTCGGGAATCTCCACTTTCTCCGGCTTTGAGTAATTTCCCCATTGTCCATCCGGGTCGATCGAAGCAACCCGGTAATGGAGCGCGCCGGAGCTATTTTCCATGCCCGCACGATAATTGAAGTTCCAAGCGGGCGATTCAGCCTCCCCCTCACCAATGATCTTCTTGAAGTCGAGGGAGCGGCTGACCTGAACTTTGTAGCGAGTCACTCCTGGAACGGGCTTCCACTTCAATTCAATCGCCCAAGTCCCCTCTTCCGCGTCAGAAGCCGCATGCGCGGTCGGAAGCAGCCACTCCCAGAAGGAGGGCGGGATTGAGATCGATGAACTGGGTTTTTTCAGAGGGCGGATCTCTGGCTTCAGAAATTCGCGGGGCGGAGGCGGAAGGAGGAGCTGCTCCGCGGGGGTGGGCTGGGGAATGACCGTAAAACGCCGCTCTTCGCTCCAAGGAGAGAAGTGACCTTCTTTAAAGTGCCCGCGGACTCTCCACGTGAACGCGCCTGTGGGCAAATCCTCCATTCGAAGCTGTCGATCAGCGGATTTCTGGATCTTAGTCCCTTCAGGGCCGCGAATTTCGATTTCATAATCCACGACCTCCTCAAGGGGAGCCCAACTCAAGGGGATGGCGCTGCCTCTGGGAACAGAGACATTCTCCTCCGGGAACCGGATGCGCGGAGCTTGCTTGCCTTGAAGCCAAAAAGCTTCGACGGGGATCAAAGAGGTGTTCTCTTCGCCTTCAATCCTCACTCTCCAGTACCAAAGGACGGGGCTCATCGATGCGGGAAGCGATATCGAAGCTTGCGCGGAGATCTGCGGTTGAAGCGGCACAGCGACGCTGCGAACCCCCGATTGAAAAAAAGGATCTTGGGCCGCCTCCACGATTTGTTTTTTTCCGGCTGACTTGGGATCCTCCGCCCATTCGAGGTCCACGCGCCACTGAAAAGAAACCGCGCCCGCATCGGCGAGTACGACGCTCTCCCACGCCCTGGGACTGATCGGAGTGAGCTCGATTTTTCGGGGAACGGACGGTGCGCTCGCCTGAGGCGCCTCGCTTCCCCGGGATAGCTGCGAAGATTTGGGCAGGACGGCCTCCTGGCCTTCGCTGATGGAAATCTTTCCGAGGCTAGTGAGCAGTTCAGCGCCGCCTTTTTGGATCAAGAGGCGCGGGGCGTTCTTGCCGCTTGCATCACGGGAGAGCGTGAACTCGGTGGACGGCTGAAAGTTGGCGAGGACCCCGTCAATCTCAAGCGAAAGGGGATGCTCCGTCGGGACTCTCTTGGAGAGCGTTCCGCGGTCCAACCGAACGACGATCCGGTCCGCGTCCGGTTGATCCGCCGCATTTCTCTCCAGGCGGACTAGGGAGTTCTCCCCCAGCACGAACGCGGTGCCGTCCAAGAACGCGATCTCGGCGCGCGATCGCTCCAACGTGAGAACGGACTGGGAACGAAAAAGCTTCTGGCCTTCCGCTGTCTCTTCCCAGATGATCTCACCGGGAGATTGCACACGAACCGTGTTGATTTTTGAGACGAGTTCGGCGATCGCCTCGCGCGACGCATTTTGAGGATCCGAGACTGGTGGATTTCTCAGGAGCGGGATATCATAGAGGAGAAGATACAGCTCGACGCCGAGCGCTAGGAGCAAGAGATTTTCCGAAACGCGCCATCGTGGTTTTTCGGAAGGTGTGGCAAGGCTGAGGTTCCCTGTCATCTTCAATATTCATTGTATGACTTCTAAGGTGGAATTTCCAATCCGGGTCAAACTTCTCCTGCTGGTGAGCTCCATCACCCTGGTTTCCACCATCATTTACCTTTTGCTCGCCATTGAGCTCTTCAAGGACGACAAAACTTCGCTGATCTACGAACTGAACGCGAGCAACGTCAAAACCTTGTCGGCCCAAGTGGAAGCGGCGCTCGTCAAGGTGGTCGACAAAATCAATCTCCTCTCGCAAACCCAGGGGGTCGGAAGCTGGGCCAAGAGCGTTTTGGCCACCGAGCCGGACCTCGTTTCTTTTTCGCTCTATCATCCGGATCCCGGCGGCAAGCAATGGAACGTCGTTTCATCCGTGAGAAGTGCCGCCTATCTCAAACTCTATGGGCTGGGGATCTCGGAGGTCGATCAGCTTCGCGAGAAAATCCCGGTCCCTTTCGACCGAGTGCTCGCGAAGCGCGCCATCGTGATGAACTCCACGCTGCCCTCGGGGGCCCCGATCATCACGATCGCCATCTCCATCGACGTTCACGGGTCCGAGTCGGGAGCTCGCAACTGGATCGCGGTCGCGGATCTGCGGGCGGATCGCTTCTTGCGCTGGATCAGCAACCGGGGCATCTCCACCGTTTACTTGGTTGATGGCGAAGGCCGGACGATCGCGCATCCTGACGCCTCCCGCGTCACTTCGAGGGCCTCCCTCCAAGAAATCCCAATCGTCAACGACGCGATCCACTCCCCTTTGGCGCTTGAGCTCAAGCGCTTTTCCTGGGAGGGAAAGAAATGGATCGGGGCGTATTCGGCCGTGGGATTCGGGAACCTCTTCGTGATTTCCCAGATCGAGGATATCGAGGCGTTTCGCGCTTTTCGCAAGCTCCTGAACAAGACTTTCCTCTTCGCGCTGCTGGTTTTCACGGCCGCTCTCCTTTTCACCACCAAGATGGCGCGCAGCTTCACCCAACCCCTGGAGCGGCTGCTGAAGGCCACGACTCAGCTCTCAAAATCCGAGCTCAGCGAGTCGATCTACGTCAAGACCCGGGATGAAATCGCGCATCTCGCGCGCGCCTTCAACACGATGACTCACGCCATCCAAAATCAGAGGCAGCAGCTCGACACCAATCGCCAGGAACTCGAGCTCAAAGTCAAAGAGCGCACTTCGGCGCTGGAGACTCAAAAACAGCAGCTCCTCGAAGCCCAAGACGCCCTCATCCGAACCACCCGGCTCGCTTCCCTGGGGGAACTCGCCGGAGTCGCGGCGCATGAAGTCCTCAACCCGCTCAACAACATGAACATCCGGGTCGAGCGGATGGGCAAGCCAGCTCACTCCTCTTTTCAGGAGGACGCCGAGCTCCTCCAGGAAATTTCGGGCGAATGGGGAAAGGTCTACAAAGCGCAAGGGTGGGAGGGACTGAAGAAGGAATTTGAGAAGAAAGACCGCTCGGGCAAGCGCTCCATGCTCGAGGAGGACCTTGAGAACCTGGATGCCATCGGAAAATCCCTTTCCAAGAGCGCATCCTCGCGCAAGGAGGATCTGGACTTTCTCTCCCGAGAAATCTCCCGGATCAACCGCATCGTGAGCAATATGCGATCGCTCTCGAGAGTGGGGGGCGAGCGACGGCCGGTGGACGTCCACGTCCCGCTCGATGAGACGATCCTCACTCTCGCCGATGTCGCTGAGAAGCGGAATGTGGCGATCATCAAGGATTACGGCCCTGAAACGCGGGCTCGTTACTCGATCATCGGGGACAAGGACGAGCTCGTGCAGGTTTTCTCCAATTTGCTCCGCAATGCCTTCCAGGCCATCACCTCCGCCCATCGTGGGAGCGGGTCCATCCGAGTTTCCACGCACCGGGCGAACGACCCGCAGCGTGTGGAGATTCGCATCACGGACAATGGCACCGGAATCCACTCCGAGCATTTGGCTCGCATCTTTGAGCCGAGCTTCACGACGAAGACCGTCGAAGAAGGCACTGGGCTCGGGCTCAGCATCAGCCGAAGACTCGTTCGGGCATTCGGCGGCGACATTGAGATCGAAAAAACTTCACCGGATGAAGGGACCACCTTTCTCATCTGGTTTCCGGCCGCAAATGGATAAAAACGCATGACCCGCATCTCTCCCCCAGAAAATAGAAGAATCCTGATCGTCGATGATGAGCCTGAAACTCTCAAAGGGTACGCCGAATTCCTCCAGCCGGCTTCCACCGCGCCCGCACGACGTTCTTCCCGCCGCGAAGCGGGAGCTGCGGGCGAATCCACCACGGCCACGGAGAACTACGAGCTCTTATTGGCGCCCTCCGGCGAAAAAGCGCTGGAGCTGATGCAGGCTTCCTTGGCGTCGGAGCAAACCATCGCGGCCGGATTTTTTGACGTCAAGCTCGAGGGGGGCATGGACGGGCTCGAGACGATTCAAGCGATCCGCAAGCTTGACCCCCGGATTCATTGCGTCGTCGTCACCGCATATCAAGATCGATCGGTTGAGGAGATTCACCGCCTCTTCGGCGAGGAATTCAAGGATCAATGGGATTACCTCAATAAACCCTTCACTCAGGGCGAGATCACTCAGAAAGCACGCCAAATGGTCTCCGCCTGGAACCGCAAGCGGCAACTGGAGTGGATGAACGCGCAGCTCATCCGCTCGGAACGAATGGCGGCCGTGGGTCAAGTCGCTCGCGGGGTAGGCCATGAATTCGGCAACATTTTGCTCAGGATCATGGGTAAAGCCGACCTAGCCTTGATGGAAAAGGATCCCGCCAAAATTCAGGAGCACCTGAAAGTCGTCCTTGCGGCTTCTGAGCGCGCCGGGGTGATCGTTCGCAATCTACAGTCTTTCTCAAAGACGGAACCCTCCCTGCAATCAGCGCCCCTCACCCAGCCCCTGGAGACTTCGCTCTCCCTCGTCAATCACGAGCTCACCAAGGCTTCCATCAAAGTAGTGCGCGACTTCAAGGAGACTGCAGAGCTGCGCATCGACACGGGCGCGTTGGGCCAGGTGTTCCTCAACCTCTTCATCAACGCCATCCATGCGATGCCCAAAGGAGGCACGCTCACCCTGTCCTTGGAAGCGGCAAAGAATCCCCAGGGACGCGAGGGCGTCCGCGCCATCATTCAAGATACCGGAACCGGCATTCCGGCCGAGGTGCTACCGAGAATTTTTGAGACCGCCTTCACCACGAAGGGCGATCAAGGCAGCGGGCTGGGCCTTTCGGTTTCGAAAGACATCCTCGAAGCGCACGGAGGGACGATCGAAGCCCTCTCCCCTCCCGGAAAAGGGGCGCAATTCATCCTCTGGCTCCCGAGGTCGTCCGCGTGAGCACTCTTCCCAAGAACCCACATTTTCTCATCGTGGATGACGACGATTCGGCCCGGGAAACGCTCGCCGAATACTTAAGGACGCTTGGGTACATGCGCATTACCCAGGCCGCAAACGGAAAAGAAGCCATCAGCGCCCTCGAACAGGACGGCTCGATTGAGTTCATCATCTCGGACTGGGAAATGCCCGAGATCAACGGGCTCACCCTGCTCCAAAGGATCAAAGCGGACCCCACCCGCTCCCACCTCCCCTATTTGATCGTCACAAGCCCGATCAATGAGGAGGCTGAGAAAGTGATCCTCGCGGCTGAAAACCTCGTGGATGGCTACCTGATCAAGCCGTTCAGGAGCCAGACGCTGAAGGAAAAAATCAATGAAATCCTTTCAACGCCGATCCATGGGCCGCAAAAACAAGTGGTCGTCGTGGATGATGACGCCGATTCCCGCGAGATCGTCGTCGAGTATCTGAAGACGATGGGCTTCAAGGACATCTATGGGCTTGAAGACGGGGCGCAAGCCCTGAATTATCTAGCGTCAAACGCTTCGAACGTCTGCCTCATCGTCTCGGACTGGGAAATGCCAGAGCTCAACGGCCTCGATCTTTTGAAGGCCTGCAGAACGCACCCCGATTCGGCGCTCCTGCGCGAAATCCCATTCCTCATGATCACCAGTCAAAGCTCCATTGAGCGCATGAAGGTCATGCAGGCGGCCCGGGCGCAGGTCGACCAGTACCTCCTGAAGCCTTTCCAGTTTGAGCAGATCAAGGCCCGGGTGGAACAAAGCCTGGAAAAAAGCAGGAATAGGAAAATCGTCCAGGCGATCTTGGAAGAAGCCTCCGAGCACCTCGAAAGAGGGCGTTATGGCCAGGCACTGGAGCGCTTCGAAGACGCCCTGATGTATGACGGACTGAACGAGACGGCGCTCAGCGGGAAAGCGGATGCGATCCTCAAAGTGAAAGACGCGGCGGCCGCAGTGCCTTTTTACAAAAAAGCGATCGACTCCAACCCCTACAACGACCGCACCTACTTGAAGCTCTCCGGCGCTTATGAGTCGCTCAACCAGCTGAACGAAGCGATCACCCTGCTCAAAGCCGCGACTGAGATCATCGGCTTCAATGCCCCTCTGCACTTCGCCCTGGGCAAGCTCTACAACCGCAACGGCCAGCCTCAGCTCGCAAAAGCCGAGTTCGAGCGCACGCTCTCCATTCAACTCGACCATCAAGAGGCGCGACTCATGCTGGAAATGATGATGAGAAACTCCGGCGGCCGGCAGGGGCCGTGATATAGCATCGCCCATGCAACCCCTGGAACCCAAGGAGCAGCGCAAGCGAAAACGCGAAGGCATCGCGATCATCGCGCTCGTGACGTGCTTTGTAGGGCTCACGATCGCCGAGTTTCAGCTCACGAAGCATTCGATCAACCTGCCCTTCGTGAACTCGATCTTTTTCTTCGGCCTCCTCAACATCAACATCATCATCCTGGTCGCGCTGCTGTGGCTGATCTTTAGGAACATTGGGAAGGTCTTCATCGAGCGCAGGCGCGACGTCCTCGGATCGCGGCTCAAAACCAAGCTGGTCGCGTCCTTCCTCAGCTTCTCGATCATCCCCACGATCGTGCTCTTCATCATCTCAGCGCTCTACATCAACTCCAGCTTCGACAAGTGGTTCTCGCTGAAGATCCAAAACACGCTCCAAGCCTCACTGGAGATCACCCGCACCTACTACCGGAACACCGATGAGAACGCGACTCACTTTGCCGAGCACATCGCGCGCGCGGTCGGGGAGCGCCTCTCGCGCTCCAACAAATGGGAGCCCGGCGCGATGCCGCGCCCGATGCCCCCTTGGATCGAGGCCTATCTCAATACTCAGCGCGAGCTCCTGGCGATCGACGCCGTCGAGTTCTACTTGGACCCCCTGGATGAGCGCGTGATCTCGATGCGCCCCTCACTCGCGAAAAATGCCGCTTCTTCGCACTATCCCCCCCTGGCTTGGGACGCGCTCGAGCGGGCTTTCAAAGGAGAGCCCTCTTCCATCACCCAGCACATCGGGAACGGGGACCTCATCCGATGCTTGGTGCCGGTGAAGCACCCGAAAAATGCGGGCGACGTGCTCGGCGTCATCGTGGTCGACTCTTACATCCCCGTCAGCCTCATCAACAAGGTCGATGAAATCGCGAGCGTGTTCGATGATTACAAGGACACCAACCCCCTCAAATACCCCATCAAATCGACCTATTTCGTCATCCTCATCATGATCACCCTGGTGATCCTTTTCGTCGCGATCTGGATCGGCCTCTACATGGCGCGCGAACTCACCGTGCCGCTGGAGCGCCTGGTGCAAGGCGCGAAGGCCGTCGGGGCGGGCAACCTCGACGTCGCGATCCTCGCGTCGGGACGCGATGAGATCGCGGTGCTCGTCCAGTCGTTCAACAAGATGACGAGCGACCTGCGCGAGAACCGATCGCGGCTCACCGAAGCGAATCATGACCTTGAGAAGCGGAAGATGCAGATCGAGGCCGTCCTCGCCAACATCGAGGCGGGGGTGATCTCGATCGATCATCACCGAACCATCTCGACTTTCAATAAAGCCGCCTCCCGCCTCCTGCTCCTCGAAAACTCCGAAATGCTGGGACGCCTGATCTCCGAGGCCTTGCCAACCGAGGCGGCCCCCCTGATCGAGCTGGTCAATGCGGCGCTCGCCTCCCCGACGCGGACCGCCTCCCACACCACGCAGTGGAATTACCGCAAGGGGGATCATGTGCTCGCGCTCTCCGCGGTCGCAACGGCCCTTCAGGAGTCGGACTCGAACTGGGGCGTGGTGATCGTGATCGATGACATGACCCATTTGATCAAGGGGCAGCGTGAGGTGGCGTGGCGCGAGGTGGCCAGAAGGATCGCACACGAGATCAAGAACCCCCTCACTCCGATTAAGCTTTCGGCCCAGCGCCTGCAGCGGAAAATGTCGAACTACCGAGGCAAGGAGGCGGCCCTCCTTCAAGAGTGTACGCAGACCATCATCAAGCACACCGACGAGCTCAAGGAGATGGTCAATGAGTTCTCGAGTTTCGCGCGTTTTCCCCAATCCTCGCCGACTCCCAATGACCTGAACGAGGCCCTGCTCGAGGTGATTAAACTCTACCAACAGGCTCACCCCGAAATCCGCTTCGTGCTGGACTTGGAGACGAAGATCCCTGTTTTTGAGTTTGACCGCGACCAGGTCAAGCGCGTGATGATCAACCTGATCGACAATGCGCTTTCAGCCCTCCAAAGCAACCCGGGCAGGAGAATCCAGCAGATCCAGCTCAACACCCATTATAATGAGCAGCTTCAGATGGTCGTCATCGAGGTGCTGGACAATGGCCCGGGCATGCCGGAAGAAGTGAAAGCCCGGGTTTTTGAGCCTTATTTCTCGACGAAGCAAGAGGGAACCGGCCTGGGGCTCGCCATCGCCAAGCGCATCATCAACGACCACGACGGCTTCATCCGGGTTCAATCCACGCCCGGCGAGGGCACCCAGTTCACGATCGAGCTTCCCTGCACCCTGCGGCAGGGCTCGGAGCGCCGGAAAAGCAGGCTGGGTGGGGCCTTTCAGGGATAGATCAGACTGCTGAATAACTCTTCCTTTGCATCTTTAAGCGCAATGTGTATGAAGGGCAGCATGATTTTTTCAATTTTCTTCGGTTTTTTCACGCTGAGCGCGCAAGCGGATTCCTTCTGCGAAAACCCCCATGCATTTGTTTGCTCGGATCAGTTTCAAGCGAAGCAAGAAGCGGGCATCCTTCATCAGAAGGTCAAAGCGATCAGGGATGAGAGTTTCGGGGAAATCAAAAAAATCCACGCAATTCTGGCCAGAACAACCCTGGAAGCGGAGAAGAACCGGCTTTGGGAGAAAGCGAACCCCGGGCTCTTGATTGAACGAAAGCTCATTGAACTCAGCCGCAAGGACCCGCAATCGCTCCTCCAGAAGAATAAGGACAAGTTCATCCAACTCATCGCCGCCCTGCCAGGGCTTTCGCCTGCGACGAGAGCGCTCTTTTCCCTGTCCGTGGACGCGGTTCAATCCAAGAATCTGCGCGAAGTGACCGAGGAGAATGGCGAGGACTTTTTAATGTGCCAATACGGCCTTGGGATCTGGGCTTCCATGAATCTTGAGACTCGCAAGCTCCACTTTTGCCCAGGCCAGTTGCTTTTAAAAGAGATGAGCGGCAGCGGTCTCATGGGGCATGAACTCGGGCATGTCTTCAGCGGAGAGGAGTTCTCGGGCGCGGAGAGGGCGCTGTTGAACTGCTCCAATCACCACCTTGGCACTGAAGGAGTGAGAGATGAAGAGACCATCGCTAGGTTTTTCGAGGCGGAATTGCTTGCATTTGAAGCACGATCAATGAGCGATCTCCATGCAAGGCGCCAATTCTTCAAAAATGAGACGAGAGCCTATTGCCTGGATCAATATTTTTATGAGCTCGAACCCCCGTTGAACGTTTTGGCGCGGAGGAGAATTGACGGCGCTCGAGCTGATTCAGCGCACCTAAGGATCATGCTGAGAAATAAAAATCTCCGGGATGCGATGGGCTGCCCCGCCCTACAAGACGGGCAAAAAAGCTGCGACTTGAGGGGCGAGGGAAACTAACCCTGCCTTGATCAACCGACGGCAAGCCGCCGGCGATTTTCGCCCTATTGCTCATAGATCCCGGTGAGCCCGAGCTCCCGCCTAATCTCTTGAAGCTCTGGCAAAGACAAATCGATCGCTAGATTCTTGGTTTGGAAGTTCGGGGCATAGCGGGGGTCCGGCTTTATCGAGGGCTGCATGAGCAAGTTCATCGCTTGCTGGTGCCGGGAGCTGGGAAGCTCCGCGAGCTCCGTGAGCAACCCGGACTGATAAGAGATGATGCTGCGCGGAGAGACGGGTTCCCTTCGGAGCAGCCTCGAAATTCCCTTGGACTTCGCTTGAAGGGCGAGCAGGTACTCAAAAGCGACTTTAGGCGTCAGTTCCACGTACCCTTTCGCCAAAAGATCATCCGCCCATGCATAATTCGTGGCATCCCGTTTTTGCTGGGTTCGGATCCACTTGCCCACCGCGCTGTTGGTCGAGGGCTGGTTTTGCGCGAAGAACTGCGCGAACGTCGCGTCCACTAAATAGGGTTTGCATAAACCGGTCTTGCAAAACTGCATGACTGAGAAAGCGTGCTGCGCGCTCTCAGTCTTCTGACCGAAGAGGCCCTGCACATTGATCCGATCCGATTGATGGGGAATGGCCTCGATGGAATTTCCGGAACCCAAAACGCGCGAAATTCCCTTCATTTCCTTTTGCAACCGTTCTTGGAGCTTGAAACCGTAATTGCAGAAATAATCCCGCCCGAGCCCGCAGGCGCCGAGCATCTCTTCGGGCGTGAGCTTTGCTTCCTTGGCCCGGTCCTGAATCACGTACCGCAACTCACCCGCGAGCCCGTGCAGAATCTGCCGGCAACTCTCCTCAAAAATCTGCGTGCTGCAGGAATGCCTCAAGCAGGCTGAGAATTGCTTGAAGCCGTTGGACAGCGCGGCCTTGATGCTCTTGGGCTCTCGCGGAAGCTCTTCCAGCGGCACAAAGCTCAGCGAATGGAGGAGATCATCGGGAAGCGCGGCCACTTTTCTTTGAGGTGCGGCATTCTTTTCGGGAAAGAAGCGATCCAAGGGCTTTTCGCTTCCCCTCAGAATCGAGAGTGTTTGATCTGACAGCGCTCGAATCATGCTGTATTTCTTCAGCTCTGAGAGCCTGCCCCTGAGCACTTGCCCTCCAGCTACTCGGAGGGTCAAAGTCGGATCCGCGGGATCGCCCTCAATCGCCTCGACGCGCGCGATCGCCTGCTTCTCTTGGAACATCACGGAGACCAAATTCTTCAGCCGTGTTTTATCCCCGTTGTAGATTTCAATCTGTCGAGTGATCTTCCCCGAGGAATCAGCGAGCTCCAAGGGGCGGCTCAGAATACGCGCTGGGTGAGAAGATTCCCTCACGAAGCATTTAGCGGCGCTCACCGCTGAAACGGGCGCAGCTGACGCCAAGCGCGAAATCATGATCCCGAGCAAAAAAACAAGAGAGGCCATCGCCTCTCTTTTCGGCGTTTATCTCAACTCTTTAAAATGTTTATGACTTTTCAATGAACATGACGCTCATCGTCTTTTCGCAGCGGCGGTCAGGTCTTTCAGTGACACCCATTTGAACCGGCTCGCCTTTTCGTCATGATCGCCTTGCTTACCCCCTTGCGTCGGCACGCCATCGAATAGGATCCCCACGCTTGACGACGAATCACCGGGAGCCGGCTTCTCGGGGGGAGCCGTGAGGGCTTGAATCAGAAGCGATGAACCTTCTTTTTTAACTGGTAGATCGGTGATGTCCCAGGGATAGCCCCAATAAATCCCGCGATGAGCGGAGTCAGTGGCCGCAGCCTTCAAGTAGGGATCGAATTCGAGAATTTTGCGCGGAACCCAGCTCGTCGCGTCGAGCTTCAGCAGCTTGTAATCGCTCATATCCTCATCCCCCAAGAACTCAAAAAGCTCGAGCATGGGATCTTCATCCAATTGCGCGAAATAATAATGCACGAACCCGCCTTGGATGAACCGTTTCTCGCAGCCCTTCTTCTTGAATGAGGAGTCGACGTAGCAAGTCTGCCGATCCATCGTCACGATGTAATCCTGCTTTGAATCCGAGTTGAGGTCGATCGAGAACACGCGAATCGCCTTCTTAGGGAACAGCGCCGTGATCGGTTTGGGCGCCTCAGCGACCCGGAGCGCCTGCTTCAGATTGCCCTGCGGCTTCGCGCCTGAGCTGCCCCAGACTTCCTGATTTTGGGCGGACTTGGCCTGGGATGCGAAAAAAATGCTGAGAACGAACAATCCGTGAACTAAATGCTTCATGAATGACCCCTTTCCATTAAAGTGAGCCCGAGAGCGATCAGCGCGGGCAGCGATTGAACGAAAAAAATCCTGCGACTCACCGTGATCGCGCCGAAGATCCCCGCTACGATCACGCAACCGAGGAAGAATGCGCGGAACGCCCACGCGACTTCCGCGTTACCCGCGAAAATTCCCGTGAGCAACCCCGCGCCAAGGAATGCGTTGTACACGCCTTGGTTGGCGGCCAGGACGCGGGTGGCTTCAGCTTTTTCGGGGGAATTTCTAAATACGCGCAAGCCCAGCGGCTTGGCCCAAAAAATCGCTTCGAGCGCAAAAAACCAAAAATGAAGCGCGGCTACGATGAGGATGAGGCCTGTCGTGATAATTTGCATCCCCAAGTTTTACACCGTGAGTGCACCGAAAGCACTTTTCTTATTGTTTTTGCGGGCACGGGCAGCGCGGTGAATTGCGCGAGAGCGGAGTTACCGCCGCAGCGGCGGTGGTGGGGCGCGGGGCGGTGGCGGCATTGACGCGGCGTGAATTCGGACGGGGTGTGGGTGAGTTTGGGGTTGACGGGTTTTTGGGAAGGGGGATGCAGGAGAGGTTGAGAATGCGGGAAATATCTTCTGATACGCATCAGAATTCGTTTTAATGCTTTTTATTTTTAGTTTTTAAATTTTAGGATTTCTTATGGCCTTTGATCGTTTCTTCAGCCTTCGAGAGGTCTCTAAAAACGCATGTTATGCGAGTTTTATGAAACTCACTCTTCTTGATTCCAAAGTACTCCTCTCTCAAACGAAGCTTCTCGTGATTGAAGAACGAAAAGCCACGCTCGCTCTCATTGAGCATCTGAGGGAGATTAGTCGGCGCAGGCTTTTTGCAGAGCTGGGCTATGCGTCGCTCTGGGAATTTGCGACTCAAGAACTTGGACTGAGTGAAGGGGCAGCACAGAGAAGAATTCAGGCCATGAGACTGATCTCGGATGTTCCCGAAGCCAAGCAGTCTTTGGAAAGTGGAAAACTTTCTTTGAGCAATGCAGCGAAGCTTCAGAGCTTTCGGCAAGCGGAGAAGAAGTTAGGGAAAAGACCCGGCGGGAAAGAGCTCCTCAAGCAAGTCGAGTCTTTGTCTCAAAGAGAATGCGAGAAGAAGCTCTTTGAGATTTCTCCCCAAGCCATTCCCAAAGAAAAAGAAAGAGTCGTCTCTCAAGACGGAGAACGAGAACTGAAACTCGTCCTCTCTCCGGAGCTCTATGAAAAGCTGCAAAGACTG
>CAZLYB010000012.1:0-59123 GCA_964563795.1 uncultured Bacteriovoracaceae bacterium
TTTTTTTGGAGTACCCGGAAACCCAGGCTCAACTGCTGTTGGTTTAATGTTTTTTATAGAGCCATTTATCAGAGCAAGCCTTGGACTTGAAAGGGAACGATCGATCCTTGCAACTCTTGCTCGCGACTGCCCAAAGCCAGAAGGACTACGGTGCTTTTTTAAAGGAACAGCGACATTTGAAAAAAACGGAATCACCGTGGAAGCACTCAAAGGACAAGCCTCTTACATGGTGAGTTCTCTTCTCGACGCTAATTGTTGGGTCATTTTTCCTGAAGAGGGGTCGCAAGCCAAAGTAAATGAGGGGGTCGAGATTGTTTCACTTTATAACGGATTTGAGCGCGAGGTGCTTTTATGATCGAAATTGAGATTAGGCTTTTTGGTAGCTTTAGAAAATATGAAAAGCAAGGAACGCCAATCATTGTAAATTCCCGAGAGCCTATTCCGATATCTAGTTTAAAAGAAAAATTGGATAGTCGTTTTAAAGAATTTTTTCCGCACTTTTCTGACTCTGAACTCATCAAAGATTCGGCGGTTGCAAGCGAATCGCAGATTTTAGATCTCAATCATGTGATCGAAAGATCCTGCTCGCTTTTTATACTACCCCCTGTGTGTGGAGGGTGATGCGATGGATCGAATTCTTTGTGAAATTGTAAATGAGAAAATAGATCCAAGCGAGGTGTTTGAGTTTGCAAGTGATTTTGGTCATGGAGCGCAGAATTTCTTTTTTGGATCAGTAAGATCTGAAAACCTAGGGCGTGAAGTCGTTGCTGTGGGCTATGACGCTGCTACTCCGCTGGCTGAAAAAGTTTTAAATGAGATTGCAACGGAGGCTTTATCTCGCTGGGGGGATACTATTAGGGTTTGTGTTCTTCACCGGGTAGGAAAACTCAGTGTGGGCGAAGTCAGTGTGGCTATTGGCGTGAGCTCTAAGCATCGAGATGAGTCTTACCAAGCCTCTCGCTACATCATTGAAGAGATTAAGAAGAGAGCTCCCATCTGGAAAAAAGAATTTTACTCCGACGGCGAAACCGAATGGCTTAAAGGCCATGCTCTTTGTCAGCACCATCATGAAGACGATGATAGAGACGAAAAGGAGAAATCCGGATGACTCCCTTTTGCAAAAAAACCTACCCAAAATCCATTTGTCTGTATGCCGCAGTTCTTGCTGGTGGGAGATCTTTACGCATGCAAGCGGATAAGAGATTTTTAAAGATTCAAGGAGAGCTTTTCGTTGACCGAGCCTTAAGGCTTGCACAAAATGCTGTTCGTCGTTACCCGATGGGCGAAGTGCTTTTGTGTGGCGATGTACCAGGGAGAAAAAGTCTTAGGATTGGGACCTCTTTCGGGAATAAGCTCTGCATTGAGGACAATCTCCATAGATCCACAAGAAGAAGCGTGGTTACTTGTTCTTCCCGTAGACATGCCGCTTTTGAGTGAGAATCTGATTCAGACGCTTATTGCTGAAATTGGGCATGAGGGCAGAGCCAGTGATGGGGCCTTTGCCTATGATGGATTTGAGATGCCTTGCCTCATTCTGATCAGTTCTAAAGTGAAAAAGGCGGTAGAAGATCTTTGTCAAATAGAAAAGCCCTCTGCCACACGTTCCATCCGAGGGCTATTTGAGCAAATCGGTCTTAAGAGAATAGATCTCCCTGAAAAATCAAAGCCTCTTATGGCCAATGCCAACTTTCCCTACGATTGGGCTCGCATTAGCGAAGAGGTGTTAAAATGAATTTAAAACTATCGCGAGATTCTATTCGGATTCGCGTTGAGTTGAATGAGGCTCTAGAACTCTTAAATGAAGGCTCCTTAAGAGAGTCGCTCCCCTGGGGGAGTAAAAGCCTTGAACTACGAATCGAAACCACGAAAGAAGAGGCGCTACGTCTTGATGAAGATTTTTTCAGTAGCGGCCTGAAGCTTTGGGTGCCACGGGTGGACCTAAAGCAACTCTTAGTCAGCCATGAGAACCGGGCTCCTAAAGCAGAATTAGAACTCAAAGTGAAGGCTGTTTTAGAAAATCGTCAAATCGAAGTGCGCTTTGAAATTGATCGATTCATCCCGAAATTAAAAGAAATGAATTTGTAACCCCAAAAAGCAAGGAGAAAGAAAAAATGAACGAAAAGCAAATTGATCTACGTGAAGTTCTTCCCATGGATCGTCATCGAATGGTGTTTCGGAGCTTTGATGAGCTGACATCTGGAAGCAGTCTGACCTTAGTGACGGACCACGATCCAAAGCCGCTTTTTTATCAGTTTGAATCTCAGCGGCCTGGGGTTTTTAGCTGGAATTACGCTGAGCAAGGTCCACGAGTTTGGAAAGTTAAAATCGAAAAGACAAAAGAGTTTTGCGGAAGTTCGAGCGAAAAAGAAGAAGGCTGCTGTGGAATCTGTAGCGACTGACTTAAGATTTTATCAAAGGTCCACTCCAAGCATTCAACCCTCCGTTGAGATTAAAAAAGGGGTGGACCTTCTGGCTTTGGGCCAAGATTTGAATCGCTTTTATAGAGCGCATTCCCGACTGGCAGTAGACGACTACAGGCGAAGTATTCTGTGGGATGTCAGGGAGTTCTCCCTTTTTAAGGCGCGAGAGAGGAAAAAAGTGAGCTCCCTTCAGGCGTCCCGTCAGCCATTCGTCCTCCTCTCTGACATCAAGCAGAAAGACTGGTTGTTCTTCAATGAGCATGGCTTGAAGCTGATCTGTATCAATCGATTCAGTACGCAGCGTGCAGATATCCAAAGGAAAAGAGTGGATCTGAATCTCCTGAGAGGGACGCGAACAGGTCGGACAATTCGGGTTCTTAGGAACTTGGATCGAGTGAATGTTCCAGTGTCCCTTGAGATCAAAAAGCGTGAGGCTCCCAACTTCTGGGCAAAGTGGATGCTGAGCCTCCCCTTGAGAGATGAGATATTCAAGAGCAAGAGTTGCTTGCAAAGTTCCAATCACACCCACAACTGCTCCCAATACGCCGGCCTCGGCGCAGTTTCTCACTTGAGCTTTCGGAGGCTCAGGATAAAAGCACCGATAGCAGGCCCCCTTTTTTCCAAAGAACAAAGCCACTTGCCCTTCAAACTGGTTTACAGCCCCATAGATCATGGGGATTCCCGTTTTATAGGACGCATCGTTAATCAAAAATTTGGTCTGAAAATTATCCGTGCCATCAATCACCAGATTATACCCGCTAAAAATCTGCTCGGCATTTTGAGCACTCAAAGGCTCCTTATGCGTTTCAACTACGACTTCAGGGTCAAGTTCAAGAAGCCTCTTTTTAGCAATATCAACTTTAAAGCTTCCCTGGTCAGAAGCCTTAAAGAGGATCTGCCTTTGAAGATTCGTAAGATCTACCGTGTCTGGATCAATCAGCCCAAGGCTACCCACGCCAGCTGCGGCAAGGTACAAACACACGGGCGAGCCAAGACCACCCACACCCACGCAAAGCACACGAGCGCTTTTGAGCCTTTCTTGGCCTTCTCTGCCGACTTCAGGAAGAATGATCTGTCTGCTAAAACGATTCAAATTCATAGGCACTGGTTCCGTCCCATTTGGGACAAGACTCAGTTCTTTGATAACTTAAAACAGAGCTTTGTGAAAGTGCAGAGGCTTTGTTTTGAACTTAAGGTCATGGAAATGTGAAAAGGTCCACGGCTACTCAACACGAAAAGGAGAAAAATGAAAATGGAGATGGAGATGGAAATAAAACGAATGATGGTCGGAATGGGAAGTGTCGCGGCTATTTTGATAAGCTCGCTTGTTCTAGCGGCGCCCCCAAAGTTAACACCTGTCCTTTTAGAAAAGGGTAAGACCTCCTACGCCACCAACTGCATGACCTGCCACGGCGACAAAGGGGACGGCAATGGTGTTGCAGGAGCGATGATGAATCCAAAACCTAGAAATTTTATCGCTGATAAATTCAAACAAGGCGATAAGCCTGAGAAGGTTTTTAAAACCATTTCTCAAGGATTGCCGAATACCTCGATGGTGGGGTTTGGGCATTTAAGTGAGGAAGAACGATGGGCATTGACCTATTACGTTTTGGACTTCCGCAAAGCAGGCAAGAAATAGCACTTACTTGAGTTTCTACATGTATCAATTCACGGAGCCTAGCTTGGATGAATCATAAGCCAGGCTAGGCTTTCTTAGCCTCTTCAGGAGGTACTCGCGTGCTTTTGACAAGGCTTAAGAGAAAGGTGGTCAATGCAACCTGACCTAGAGATGAAGATTCTTTTTAAGGGAAAAAAGAGAGTCGATGCGGAGTTTAATGGTTTCACCGTACAGACGGATCAGTCGATAGAGAGCGGCGGCCAGAATGCGGCTCCGGGACCTTTTGATCTTTTTCTTGCATCAATTGGAACCTGTGCGGCTGTATTCATTCAAAGCTTTTGTGAAAAAAGAAAGATTCCAACCGATGGGATCGAACTTAGAGAGAAAATCATTTGGGATGAAAATAGGAAGCTTGTAACAAAGATCACTCTAGAACTTAAATTGCCAACTACCTTTCCAGAGAAATACCGCGAAAGCGTGGTCAGCGCTGCAAATTTGTGCACAGTCAAACGACATCTAAAAGAGCCACCTGATGTTGAAATTGTGACTCAGATTTCGTGATGACGCTCATCGCAATTTAAGCGAACGCCCATTTCAAGTGAAGCTCGACTGCCCAGAAATGGCATGCACTTCCTAGAAGCACGAAGATATGCCAGATCTCATGGAATCCAAAATACCGTGGAGAAGGATTTGGCCATTTGAGTGCGTAAATAAGCGATCCTAGGATATAGGCCACTCCTCCGAAAACGATCCAACGAAAGCTCTCAGGCGATAATAACGCGTGAATTTGAATGGCAAGAATTCCGCCTACTCCTCCCATCGCAAGATAGCTTCCCACTCGAATCCATCTCGATCCGGTTGAAAAAAGCGTCGAAAAGAAAATCCCGCCCATTGCAATTGCCCAAATGAGTGCGACGCTTAGGCACTTAGCGAGAAGTGATGGAAAGCTTAAACAAAAAGGCGTGCAAGTTCCTGCAATGAAAACAAAGATCATCGAGTGGTCAATTTTGCGTAAAATTCGGGTCAAACGATCAGAAGCCTTGATGAGGTGATAGAAGCTGCTCGAAAGATAAAGAATCGCCATGCTGATTGAAAAAGCGAATACAGAAAATAGATACTCAAAACGGCTACTTTTGGTCGGTAGCGAAAGAAACCAAACAAGTCCTAGGATGGACAAGATAAATCCTGCAAGGTGAAGAAGCCCGCTCACGGGGTGCTTGAGCCCTAGGACGGTCCTAATGGTGTACGTATCGTTTGACATATTCACGGTTGATCTTCTGTGATTGTGCGCATTTTCACAATTTGATTTCATGAACTTTAGATAAAAACGAACTTTCGATGAGGAACGCGAAAGTTGTTTGCATCACCTCAATTGGACATTTTGTCCCGTCTGTCAGATCAGCTAGGAATGGAAGGTAAAACTCTTACAGAACTTTTACCGCACGTGTCTTGATTTCGGGTTACATAGAAGAAGCGATGATCCATAGAGAACGCTCTCAAAATACGCTCGACCAAACTGAGTTTCCACTTCTCATTCAGGGCGGTATGGGTGTGGGGGTATCCAATTGGGAGCTTGCAAAAACCGTCTCGACCGAAGGACAGCTCGGCGTGGTCTCTGGAACTGGGATCAACACAGTTTTTGTCCGAAGGCTTCAAGACGGAGATGTTCACGGGCATTTGGAACGCGCTCTATCCCATTTTCCAGATCAAAAAATCGCACAAGAAATCTTTAATACCTATTGGAAGAAAGACGGACGTTTAGCGGGTCAGGGTTATAACCGTAGCCCCCTTCCTACTCTAGATGCGTCGATAGGACTTCAGCGGCTCAATGCTGTTGCAAGCTTTGTGGAAGTCTTTTTGGCCAAAGAAGGACATGACGGCATTGTTGGAATCAATTTTTTAGAAAAGCTTCAAACTTCAAATCTTCCAGGAATTTATGGAGCTATGCTCGCTGGCGTAGATTACGTCCTCATGGGTGCGGGCGTGCCACGAGAGATCCCAGGAGTTTTAGATTTTTTTTTCGCGAAATGAGAAAGCGGTGATCAAAGTGTCCCTAACAGAGGACCATCAAACTGAGGGGCATGACCTCCATATCAGTTTCGATCCTAAGCATGTGTTTCCAAACATGTGCGGTCTTAGTGTTTTATTAAGGAGACCTAAGTTTTTACCCATCATTTCCTCGGCGACTTTGGCGCTTCATCTTTCTCGGAAATCCAATGGCAAGGTCGATGGTTTTGTCGTGGAGAATCACTTTGCTGGAGGACACAATGCTCCACCGAGAGGTCCACTGCAATTAAACGAAAGATCGGAACCGATCTACGGACAGCGGGATAATGCTGATCTGGAAGCCATTCAGAAAATTGGACTCCCATTCTGGCTGGCCGGATCATTTGGTTCACCTCGAAGTTTAGAGCAAGCGCTCCATTTGGGAGCCACTGGAATTCAGGTGGGAACAGCTTTTGCTTTTTGTAATGAATCGGGATTGTCTCGTAAGCTTAAAGATGCGGTGATCCGGGAATGGTGTCTTAAAAACGATCTCGCCGAGAAGCCGACGCCTACCGTCTTCACTGACCCTCTTGCCTCGCCCACCGGATTTCCGTTTAAGGTGGTGCCGATTGAGGGAAGTCTATCCGGAGAGGATCATTTTCAAGCGCGTCCTAGAAAATGTGATTTAGGTTATCTCAGGCAGGTCGTTCGTGCGGCAGATGGGAAGGTCGTTTATCGTTGTCCAGCCGAACCCGTTGATGAGTTTCTCAAAAAAGGCGGCAAGATAGAGGAGACGATCAATCGAAAATGCCTTTGCAATGCTCTGATGGCCAATATCGGCATTGGCCAGACTCAGGAAAGTGGTTACGAAGAGTTGCCCTTAGTGACAGCCGGGAATGATTTGGCCCAACTGCGACAATTCCTGCCCAAAGGACGGGAAGATTACGGAGCGAAAGATGTTATTTTGCGCTTACTTCATGGGGTGGAAAGCGCTGAACAAATTCAGCAAACTTAGTTGGGTTGATTGATTTCTAAAGTGAGCTCGCCGTGCATCGAGTCCGTTGCCTGAGGCGTCCAAGATGGGCACCGAAATCCCATCAAATAGCAACTTCTGTCGGTCTGCTCGACCCGAATTTGGATATCAAGCGCGTTAGCAGCGCCAGCAGCAAGGTAGCTTGAATAGTCGATTTCGGCGCTTGTCGGCGAAGCAGAGCAATTTCCAGAATCGATTTCTTCCACACGCAGTATGCCAGTGTGAAAAGTGTTTCCTCCGATCTCGACCCGATAACTTACGCAGCCATAATCGGAATTGTCATTAGGTTTAGGACTTAGGGTGAGCTTCAGAGCGCTTCCTGTTTCAGCCTGTGTTAGGAAGGCTTGAACACCCAGGGTTGTAATGCTCAGGGTTTGAACTAAATTTGTTGGAGTAGGGCTTGGCGAAGGGATTGGGTTCGGATCTTCACTTGGAAGCTCTGCCGGTAAGGGGGTGGGAGCGTTTTGGGAATTAGTCTGAGAAGAGTTCGGAACTCCGGCATCTTTGCCACATCCTGAAAGGGAGAACGCTGAAAACAGAGCTAAAAATATGATGCTTGCCTTTAACTCTCTCGTCCTCATGACATCTTAAATCTGCAAATCAAAGACCAATTTTAAAATCGCTCATTATTCGAAAATTCGTATAGTTGTACGATTTTTCGTACTCTTGGATGTCTAAGAATAGGACAGGTGTTTGAAAAGTTACGGAAAGCCGTAGCCTTCAATGGATCGCTTACATCGAGATGACCCGCTTCAGAATGAGAACGCGAACGTCGATAGCGGAGTATGCAGGGCTCCTCTCCTTTCGTTCACGCTAGTTCTTGGTTCGATTCCTTTCGGGCGTCTTCATCGAGCCTATGTCAAAAATATGTTTGACTTTAGAAAAAGTCAGGGCCATCCTCTGAATTATCAAGCGAGGAGGTCCAGCCATAGACCTCTCCACTTGCAAGCCCGCAAGTGACTCTCTAAGGCAAATTGAGAGATGGTCCCACGTCAGGACGCTTGAAAAATCCCAAAAAGATACGCGTTCCGCAAGCAAACAGAACGCGCACGTGACTCATCTACCGCAAATTGTTTGAGTCCGAATCCGCCGAAAACGGCGCACCTTCACGCTCACGCCAGAGCAAGAAGCCAAAAAAGTTTTCTCAGCACCAGTTAACACCCACTGCGAGTGGTGAAACGTAGTCTGTCTCGTATCGGCTCTCAAGTCGTTTACGAGCACTTGGATGCTGAATTTGGTTTTTGGAAAATTGGAAAAGGGCCAACCTGCCTTTCTCTCCTCTTACCAAGTCCAGTCTCCGATTCAGGAGATCATATGCTTGAGAATAATCAGAACACAGAACGGCGCTTGTTAGACGCGCTTGCGTATTACCGCGGGCTCATTCTTGATTCCGTCGAACAGGAAATTGGAGATTCACCTCGATGGAAGCTGCTTCGCTCTCGCCTGCTTAAATATCTAGGCGAGCGCGGCCTTGAGGCTCAGATCAAAGAAATTACATCAGGCAGTCGTGAGTAACAGAAAGGAATATGGACCATGGAATCTGGACAAATTTTTTCTGTTCTCTGTCGAAAATATTACGAACTCAGTATTCCCGTGATCCCTCTCGCACCTCGCGGGAAGCACCCGATCATAAAAGATTGGTCTCGGTTTTGCCGCGTGCTACCGACTGGTCAAGAAATGACTGAATGGGAAAGCTCATTTCCCACAGGCAACATCGGACTCCCGTTGGGAGCGGCAAGCCGAATCGTCGGAGTGGATATTGATACAGATGATCCGATCCTTCTGGAAAGAATAAAAAAAATCCTGCCCACATCCCTCGTTCGCAAAAGGGGAGCCAAAGGTGAAACTGCGTTTTTTCGTTACGCTGGACATACGAGTAGGAAATTTCGCCTTCATCCTCAAGGCAAACCCATCGTTGAGCTCTTGAGCGATGGAAATCAAACGGTACTACCCGGATCAATTCATCCGGAAACGGGAAGAGCTTATGTTTGGATCACGCAAGATACTCTTCTCAATTTGAATGCATCGGAATTGCAAGAGCTTCCCATTGATTTCATAGATCAGCTTGAGCACTGTTTTTCGGATCTGAAATCCACGGTTTTAGAATCCGGAAAAAGCGGTGGAAGAAATGACGTACTCAAAAATCAAGTAGTGGCGGCAGTCCTCAAAGGAAAGCCCGACGAAGAGATTACTCGCGAGATTTTGCGCTTTGACCTGCAATCGCACTCACCTCCTTTATTTTCGGATCAATCCGATCAACAGATGCGAAATCGAACGCCTCACGAGAACGCGGCTCGCTTCGTCAGCAATGTAAGGAAGTCTTTGATTCGTAGTGGAGTTGCTCAAAACCAAGACGCCTCCGAAATTTCTTTCAAGGCCCTTGCTCTGCCTCAATGGCCTTCGCCTCTTGGAGAAGAAGCGTATTACGGTCTTGCTGGAGAAGTAGTTCGAGCAATCGAGCCCAATACTGAAGCTGATTCCGTAGCTCTTCTTATTCAACTCTTAACAGCGTTTGGGAATGCTGTCGGACGAAAAGCCCATTTTCCAGTTGAAGCAGATGCACATTATCTCAACCTCTTTTCTGTTCTCGTCGGCGAAAGCTCAAAAGGTCGAAAAGGAACCTCATGGGGACATATCCTTCGTCTCTTTGAGCAAGTCGATCCGAATTGGAGAAAAGAATGTATCAAATCTGGACTCGCTAGTGGCGAAGGGCTGATGTGGGCAGTTCGCGATGAAAGAAAGGAATGGAGAGAAGATAAAGACGGGGGGCCTGAAGAAAGGATCGTTGATCCGGGAGTCAGCGACAAACGACTTTGCGATGTCGAGACTGAACTTGCTTCTGTTCTCCGAGCCGTGGAGCGAGATGGAAATAAACTTTCAGCGGTTATTCGAGACTCGTGGGATCATGGGAACCTTAGCAGTCTCACGAAGAGTAATGCTTCAAAGGCAAGCAATGCACATATTTCTATTATTGGTCATATAACTCGGCCCGAACTCCTACGGTATCTGACCGAAACGGAGTCCGTGAACGGCTTTGCCAATCGATTTCTCTGGCTTTGCGTGAAGAGATCAAAGCTTCTTCCGGAAGGTGGAGACACAGTTGATATCTCCACTTTCGTGGTTCGGCTTCAAGAAGCACTGAGGTTTGGTGGGAGTTGCTCCGCTCTCAGCTTCGATGCCGAAGCGCGGGCGATGTGGCGAGTCCTTTACATGAAACTCTCGGAAGGAAAGCCAGGGCTATATGGAGCAGTCACGGCGAGAGCTGAGCCCCAGATACTGCGTCTTGCTTCTCTTTACGCGGTTCTTAATTGCTCAACGACGATCAGGCCGCCCCACCTTTTGGCTGCGACCGCGATTTGGGATTATTGTGACGCAAGTTGTCGATACATCTTTGGCGAAAAGACGGGCGATCCAACAGCAGATCGCATCTTGGAAGAGCTTCGCGTCAAACCTAAGGGGTTGACCCAAACCGAGATCAGCGAAGTCTTTGGCCGCCATAAGTCCTCCTATGCATTAGCGCAAGCTTTCCAAAGTCTAGTCAAGGCGGGTTTGGTTCGTTCGGCCCAACAACAAGAGGGAGATGGGAGACCCGTGACGCGATGGTTTGCAATTACCGACATTTCTGATTTGGAAGTTGAGCAATCGATGCTTGGGCAGGGGGTTAATTCGCATAATTCGCTTATTTCGCACCCTCTAGAAGGTGACCATTCATGAGCTACCTCAAATATCTGAAGCAGGAGCAGCCTCGTTTGGAGCTCAAAGGTCCCAAGGAACCCTGGGCAGACTTAAAACTTGCCTTGGCGCGTCTAAACAGGCGCTACGTTCCAGGCACGATCGAGCGGTTCTCGCTCGAGCAAGAGCGCAAGATGGTCGAGATCAATGAGAGGCTCGACCACGCTCTGCTCAGTGCCAATGACCCCAGAGCTGCAATTGCTGAGTGGGAAGCAGCATGGGGTCGCCTCCTACTGGGGGCAACCGCTTAGCTCGAGAGATTTTGAAAAATGAAGAGAGTCGAGATCGCTCCGTAGGCTCTCTTTTTATACAGGGTATTGGAAACCGAATTGCTGGGTGTTGTCTAAAAGCTACACAAAAAATGGATCGGGAAAGGGAATCAACTGGTTCGGAGTTCACGGAGATGAACCGTGTTCCAAGTACAGCAGTATCAAGGCGCCGAAAAGGTGTGCGCAAAATGCAGAGGCTCAAAGCTAATAAATGAATTTTATGAAAAAGAGAAAGACGCTTTCGGCAATGTTCTTCGTCGAGATGGAGTCTGTAAAGACTGCCGATGCCAGGAACGAACGGTACGCTACAACCTTCGTTCGAGAGCTCGGCCTTCTTTACTGACCGCTCAAAAGGCAGAGCCTCAAAAAAGTAGGCCGAAGGAGATCATCGAACCCAGGAAGTGCGAGACATCGAACCTTGTAAATGAGATAGATTTCTCCAACTTAGAGGCGAGCTGTGGTAATGAGCTTCCGCTTGTAGAGCGGTTTGACGCGATTCAGCGGTTTAACGAGTTCGTTGCTCTTCTGAGAGAGGAGTACGGGAAAATGGTGGGTGGCCATGTCTATATCAGAAAAAATTAACGATCTATCGAACTCATCACTGAGAAAGAAATTTTTTTCTGATGAGTTTGTTCCTGAAAATAACCTTGCCATCCGTTCGATTCGAGTCAGCTCCAAAAAACAAGAGCGCGGTAAGTCTATCGAAGAACAGCAAGAGATTACCGAGGAGTATTCCAAAAAAGAGCGTCTTTCCATTCAAAAAACCTGGGAAGTAGCTGAAACGGCCTCTAAGCACGAGATGAGAAAGCACTTTCATCAAATGCTTGAGTATATTCGAGACAGTCAGCACACACACAAGCCCATCAAGCACGTCATTTTTAGTTTCCAATCGCGTAGCAGCAGAAACAGAAAGTCCTCTCGGGAGTTGGAAGAGCTTGTTGAGTTAGGCGTCACTCTACATTTCGCCAGAGATCGACGAAAGCTCACGTGTAAGTCGGATTTGTCAGAGTTGATGCTTTGGCACATGGAGAATTTCAAAAACGAATCCTTCATTTCCGATCTCACGAAAAACTCGATGGGGGGAACCATCAAAAGCATTGAACGCGGATTGTATCCAAGTGGACGCCCCCTCTTTGGCTATCAAAACGTAGGTCGAAAAGATCGAAGGCACTTTGTCCTTGATGGTGATCGCGCTGAATACATGAAGGCTGCGTTCGAGATCGTAGGGTCTACAATTTTCAGCGAAGAAAAGCTGTCCGATAAAAAACTCAAAGACAAGCTCGATCGGATGTTTCCTCAGTTGGAGAAAACACCAAACAAAAAGCAGTTCTGCGAACTCCTTCGCAACCCTTTTTATACCGGAGAAGAATTCATCTACGGTGGGGCAACGTATAAGGCAGATCCAACTCTTCAGCCTGCGATTGTCTCCAAGGCAAATTGGCTTAGAGTGCAGGACATCTTGGCCGGTCGTCACAAGGGAAGAAAGCTGTCCAAATCTCACCCTTACATTGGCCTGATGAATTGCAGCGGTCATCTCTTGGGCGAAGCAGGGAACTTAACCGATGAAATTTGTGGTCATGCGATCACAGCCGAGCAAATAAGAAAGAAGTACAAAAACGGTACTTCGCAGGACTTCAACTACTACCGCTGCTCAGATCAAACAGGACGCTGCTCTCAACGCGATAAGCGCCACATGAAAGAGGTTGTCAAACATAACGTCAGTTACAGCCAGGAAGAGATTGAGGTGATCTTTCACGACATGTTCAAGTCCTTCAGTTTCGATGAAGTGACTTGTCAGCGTATGAAGCAATATCTTTGGAAAGAACACTTTGAAGAGAAGGAAAAGCATTCTGCGAAACTCGACGAACTCCAGGCTCGTCAGGTCGAGTTGAAGACCTTTATTGAGAAGTCGTATGAAGACAAACTGAAGGGTTTGATACCTGAAGAGATGTGGAGAAAGCAAAATCACCAATGGGAAAGAGAACACGCCAAAATCGTGGGCGAAATGGATGCATTAAAGAACTCCACCGATGAGTACATGCAAAGAGGCGTAACGCTCATCGAACTCATGCAACACTCTGAAATCATTTTCAAAAACGCTACACCTGAGATTAAGCGAAAAATGGTCGAACTTGTCTCATCGAACCTGTTGCTAGCGAATGGAAACCTTGAATATCACTGGCGAAAACCGTTCAATATGTTGGCCATCAGAGGCAATCTGGAAAATTGGCGTCCCCACGGGGATTCGAACCCCGGTTACCGCCGTGAAAGGGCAGTGTCCTAGGCCTCTAGACGATAGGGACGCATGAAATGATTCGAGGCAAATCAACGAACTTGGGATCAATACCATTTTGTTCCGGGTTTTCAACCGGAATTCACCACCCATACCCCACTGCGAGCGAAAAACTGCTGGAATCGATCTCGACTCCTTTAACGTTGAGAGCGAGGTTGGAGTAATCCGCAGTGACCGCGAATTGACTGAGATCCCCTCTTTGGCGCGACCAGCCCAATCCCGCGGCTAGTTCCCGGTTCTCGAACGAAAGCGGGCTTGAACCGCTTGAGACGGGAGAAAACTTCAAATATCCGAACACCGCGTCCCGTTGATCCAAGGCGCGGCGGAGGGTCGGAAACACTTGCGGCCCCCCCATATTCCTAAAACCAAAGACCGCAGGCTGGACCACCATGGTCGTGTAGTAGACTCCGGCCAGGATCCGAAGCGTCCAGGGATCTCGAACCGAGGGGAGAGTGTATCCCGCCCTGACATTCAACCCGAAAAAACGAGCCGTCACATTGCCTCGGCTTCGAGTCAGGGGGAACAAAGTCCCAAATCCCACGATCCCCAGATCCCATCTTCGCGGGGCAAGCCAATATTGATAACTTGCCTTGAGCGTCATCACGGTCGAATCAAAATCTCCAAGATCCATTTGCCGGTAAGAAATCAAACTTGGGCCCAGGGACAACAGATAAGAATGCCTCAGGATCAAACGCTCCGTCGGGAGTTCCCCCTGATCGCTCAAAACGATCTGGATCATTTCGGACTCAATCTGACCCAAGGGATTTACATTTCGAATGAAAATCTGCGTCTTGCCCAGTTCCACCGGAACGATCACGGAAAACTTTTGCTTAGGCTCCATGATCGCCACACGCTCCAAGAGCGGGTTCTGGGGAGTGATTTGCGGCTGAAAGATGAGGGAAGTCTCCTCGGACCGAGTCCATTGCCCCTGCAATTCCACCCCGTACAATGATTCTCCTGAATCTTTGGCGCCGAGAAGATGAATCACCAACTCATCTTCCCTCTCCCACTTCAAGCCTTGAATCGACTCATCAGAAACACGCTCCAATCGGCCCCGAACTGGTTTTTTATGGGATTCAACATTGACGCTTCCCGCTTCTTCAGCGCCCACAGTGCCGACTAAAGGAAAGCTCGTAAAAAATAGAATAAAAATAAAAAGCATCTTCACCCAAGCCGCATTATACAAAGTTCCATGCCTTTCAAGCAACCGCTCAAAACAGCGCTATTGATCGGCTCAGTATGGCCCGAACCCCTGTCTTCAGCGGCGGGATGGAGAACCACTGGCCTCATTGAGCTCTTTGAAGACCTCGGCTGGAAGGTCATCTTCACTTCAAGCGCCCGCGAAAACTCTGCGATGGAAGCGCTTTCAAGCAGGGGAATCCCTATATTTTCCAGCCAGTTGAATGACTCCTCCTGGGATGATCGGCTCCGAGCGATTCAGCCCGAACTCGTTCTCATGGATCGCTTTGTAACCGAGGAGCAATTCGGCTGGCGCGTCCAGTCCCTCTGCCCGAATGCCCTGCGAATCCTGGATTCCCAAGATCTTCACTTCCTGAGAAGGGCTCGTCAGCGCGGGGAGGCGCTTTCGCCGCATCTCCAAAGCGACGCCCTTCGTGAGTTAGCGTCCATCTATCGAAGCGATTGCACGTTAATCCTCTCTTCTTTTGAAATGGGGCTCCTCACGCAAGATTACGGCGTTCCCGCGGAACTTTTGATGCATCTGCCCTTTTTTTACTCCCCTCATCGCCCTGCCGCGCGCTCTTATGGCGAACGAGCCCATTTCTGCATGATCGGCAATTTCAGGCACCCCCCGAATTACGACGGGGTTTTTTGGTTCAAAAAAGAGCTTTGGCCGGGGATTCGCAAGCAGCTCCCCCAAGCCGAAGTGCACCTGTACGGGGCTTATCCCCCCCGCGAAATCATGGATCTGGATGAACCCAAAAGCGGCTTTCGCGTTCTAGGGCCGATCCCAGGCCCCCGAGAAAAGCTCTGGCCCGTTCTTTCCCAATATCGAGTGAATCTCGCCCCTCTCCGATTCGGGGCGGGAATCAAAGGAAAAGTCAGTGATGGCTGGCTTTGCGGGACACCCGCGGCTTCCACCTCGATTGGGGCAGAAGGCATGACTGACGGAAGTGACTGGGGAGGACTCATCACGGGCAGGGATGATGCGGAGGCCTTTATTCAGAATTCGGTGAGACTCTACCAAGAGGCCTCCCTGTGGCATCAAGCTCAATCCCAGGGATACCGACTCCTCAAAACCCTTTTTGATCGGGACCATCATGCCCTGCGTTTTCAGGAGACTCTCCGACATCTCGAAGAAAACCGCGGGCTCAATCGCGGGAAGAACAAGGTCGGGCAAATCCTCTGGCACCAAAGCTTGCGGAGCACGGAATATTTTTCGCGCTGGATCGAGCAGAAAAACTCCTTCCCTAAAGACTTGACTGAACCTCGGGAACCAGGGATTCAAAGAACTCCATGCAAGAACAGCCGCGACGCCTCTCCCCCCGCCTGACCCGAACTTTGCCCGCGCTGCTCATCCTCCTTTACTGGGCTTTTTTGTGGAAGCTCGAAAGCTTCCGATCCGATCACTTCATCATTGGGGCGGTGATCCTCGCTTCTTCGTACTCGGGTTGGAGAGGCCAAGCTTTTTTGAGGTTTGCCCTTCCTTTCTTGCTGACCGGGATCATTTATGACAGCCAGAGGTTTTACTCCGACTGGATCCGGGGCCCCATTCATGTCAGCGAGCCCCACTGGTTTGACCAGACTTTCTTCGGGATTTCGACGCCTCAGGGGATATTGACCCCAAATGAATGGCTCCAGCTTCGCATTCATCCGGCGCTCGACTTGATCACGGGATTCGCCTACCTCATTTTTTTCAGCCTCTTCATCGCGACGACCGCTTATTTTTATTTCATCCTCGCACGCAAAGGGACTCCCCGCCTTTCGCCGGTTGAAACTCGGCGAACCGCGCTTGGAATGGGATGGGCGTTTTTTTGGGTAAACATGCTCGGATATTCCACCTACTACTGGTATGCCGCAGCCCCTCCTTGGTACGTTGCCAAATACGGTTTGGGACCCGCCCGCATGGATGTCGCCGCCGATTCGGCGGGTTGCGCCCGGTTTGACCTGCTTTTGGGAACGCATTTTTTTTCGGAGATGTATGGGCGCGCGGCGGACGTGTTCGGTGCCATTCCCTCGCTTCACGTCGCTTACCCGCTGCTCGCTTTCTTTTATGCCTGCATCTTCAAAAAGCTCCGCGTTTTTAGTTTGCTGTTTTATCTTTTGATGTGCTTTTCGGCCGTTTACCTCAACCATCATTATATTTTGGACATCCTCTGGGGCTCCGCCTACGCAGTGTTGATCGGGGTCATCGTTTCCCGAGTCACGAGCCACCGGAAAATGACTTGATCTTGGCCGGAAACCGTGAACAGTTGGGCTTTACGAGGATCTCATGAATTCGAAACCCCCTCATCGAATCCAAATCAAAACTGAAATTCCCGGCCCGAAAAGCCGCGCGCTGCGGGAACGCGAGGACAAGAATCTGGCTCCGGGCCTCCAGCGCTTCGCTCTCATGGCCGGGATCGCCGTCGAGCGGGGGCAGGGCAGCTCGGTCACGGATCAGGACGGAAACACGTTCCTGGACCTCATCGGAGGCATCGGCGTCAATGGACTGGGGCATTCTCACCCCAAGGTCGTGCGCGCGATACAGTCTCAGGCTGAAAAAATCTCAGTAGGAAGCTTCACTTCCGAGACTCGAGTCGAGCTTCTTGAAAAAATCGCCGAACACCGGCCCTCCGAATCCCTTCACCGAGTCCAGCTTTATTCCAGCGGGGCGGAAGCCGTGGAATCCGCCTTGCGCCTCGCGAAATCAGCGACGGGCAAACATGAAGTCGTGAGCTTCTGGGGCGGTTTTCATGGAAAAACCCTGGGTGTGCTTTCGCTCATGGGATCGGACTTCAAAAATGGATTGGGCCCTTTCGCGCCCGGCGCCCACCTCGCCCCCTACGCCTACTGCTATCGGTGCCCCCTGGCCCTGGAATACCCGTCTTGCGGCATCGCCTGCGCTGAAATGGCCCGAAAGCAAATCAAAGCGGACTCCTCGGGTCAAATCGCGGCCATCCTGATCGAACCGATGCAAGGAACCAACGGGAACGTGATCCCTCCCAAGGAGTTTCTGCCCGCCATTCAATCCATCGCGAAGGAAGTCGGCGCGCTCCTCATCGCTGACGAGATGATCACGGGCTTTGGAAGGACCGGAAAATACTGGGGCATTCAGCACACCGGCGTTGAGCCCGACATCATCACGCTGGGAAAGCAATTCGGAGGCGGATTACCTGTGAGCGCCGTCCTTTCCCGGGATGAGATCGTGCAATCCAAGCCCTGGTCCAATCCCTCGGGCTCCTCTTCGAGCTACGGGGGCAATCCGCTGGCGGCGGCTGCCGCTTCAGCGGCGCTGAGCGCGATCGATGAAGAAAAGCTCGTCGAAAACTCAAAAACAATGGGCGAATATTTCCTCAAAAAACTCCGCGCGCTCCTCGGCGACTTTCCGATCATTGGCGAAATCCGAGGGGTGGGGCTTTTCATCGGAATCGAATTCGTCAAAGACCGAAAAACCAAGGAACCCCTGCCTAAGGAAGCGACCCAGAGAATTTTCATGGAATGCTTGAAGCGCGGTCTGCTCACGATGGCCTATGACGCCAAGTTCAGGATTCAGCCCGCGATGAACATCGACGCGCCCGCGATCGATGAAGCCTGCGACGTCTTAGAGGAAGTCATTCGCGAAGCGAGCTCTCCTCATTCACGATGAGGCGCGCCCCTCGCTGAAAGGTGAGATACGCCCACATCCACTGAAGCAAGACCAAAGCCCGGTTCTTGAATCCGATTAAATAATAAATATGAACAAAGAGCCAGATCGTCCAGGCGCTCCGGCCGCTGACGCGAATCTTCCCGATTTCAGCGATTGCGTAGGTTCTCCCCACGGTCGCGAGGTTGCCCTTATCCCGATATTTAAAATGAGCCGAGGCGGGGCGTCCTCGCACGCGGCCCTCGATCCAGCGCGCGACATACGCTCCCTGCTGCAGGGCGACCGGCGCCACTCCCGGCAGCATGCGCCCCTCTTGCGTGAAATGCGCCGTATCCCCGATGACGAAAACCCCCTCTCTTCCCGGCACTCGAAGCTCCGCATCCACGAAGACCCTCCCCGAGGGATCTCTTTCCGCGTTCAGCCAGCTTCCCGCCTGGGAAGCCCTCACGCCCGCGCACCACAGCACGGTTTTTGCGGAAATCCTGCCGCTCGGCCCCTCTACCCCGCTCTGATCGATCGATCTCACCCGAAATCCGGTGAGCACCTCGACTCCCAGGCGATTCAGTTCCGCCTGCGCCTTCAGCGCGAGTTTCTCCGAAAACGCGGAAAGCAGCCGCGGCCCCGCCTCAATCAGCGTGATTCTCGCTGAAGCCGGGTCGATTTTCCTGAAGTCCTCGCGCAAAGCCTGCTTCGCAAGCTCCGCGATGGAGCCCGCCATCTCAACGCCCGTCGGTCCTCCTCCCACCAGCAAAAAACTCAGCCATGCTTTTCTGGTTTCCGCCTCCTGCTCCATTTCAGCCCGCTCAAAAGCCAAAAGAATCTTTCTTCGGATGCTCGTCGCATCCGCGATGGTTTTCAATCCCGGCGCGATCGACTTCCACTCCTCATGCCCGAGATAGCTGTGGGTCGCCCCCGTCGCGATGATCAAAAAATCATAGGGAATGAGGAGCCCGGATTCCGTCTGCACGCGGCGATGCGCATCGTCCACGCCGATGACCTCATCCAAAATCACTTCGGCATTCGATTGATGCCGCAAAACGGAACGGATCGGCATGGCGATATCCGCGGGTGAAAGGCCCGCCGTTGCGACTTGATAGAGCAAGGGTTGAAAGAGATGGTGATTGCTCCGATCAATCAAGGTCAACGCGACTGGGGCGCGCTTCAAATCGCGGGCGGCCTGAAGACCGCCGAAACCCCCTCCAATAATGACGACCCGCGCTCGATTTCCATTCGGTTTCACGAACAAAGTCTAGTTTTAAATCCATTTCTTTTGTAAAAAAAATGAATGGAACTCCTCGAAGAACTGCTCAGTCAACCCACCGCTCCCTTTCGCGAGGGGGCGCCGAGAGGGCTTCTCATTCAAACATTCCAAGCCGCCGGAGTTCCCCATTTCCTCGACCCTCATGGGAATTTGCTCATCGGAGCCTCTTCCGCGATCGAATGGAAGCGGCAATTCAGCAAAGCCTCTCAGCCCCGGCTTCCGATCTTCATGGCTCACTTGGATCATCCGGGATTTCACGTCATCGCCCAAAAAGGCCCGAGGCTGCTTGAGATTCAGTGGCACGGCGGCTCTCCGACGCGCCATCTCGAGGGAGCGCGAGTTTGGCTCGCTGCGCGGGGGCGCGCTTTGGGATCCCTCCAGGGGGGTTGCGGGAGCCTGACTCGCGTAGAGCTCCTGCCTTCGGGCCGGGCGATTCATAAAGCATGGGTTGAACTCGACGGCACCTTTGAACTGCCCGATCTTCAAAGCCTCTTCGGGGGATTCGCTTTTCGCGCGCCGATCTGGAGGGAGGGAGCGCTGATTTACACGAAAGCCGCCGACGACCTCATTGGCTGTTATGCGCTCACGCGGCTCGCCCTCGATCTCCAAAAATCAAGGCGGAACTCCAAGAAAAAAGTCGTGCCCTTTTTGGGAATCCTCACTCGCGCGGAAGAAGTCGGCTTCATCGGGGCCTTAGCCCACCTCAACCTCAATTGGATCAAGAAGGCGAAGCGACCTTTCGTCTTCGTCAGCCTCGAAACTTCCCGCACGCTGCCTGGCGCTGAGATTGGAAGGGGCCCGATCGTGAGATTGGGGGATCGCTTCACCGTTTTTGATCCCGCCCTCACCCAAGCGCTCCATCAAGTCGCCGAAAAAGTCCTGCCCGGAAAATATCAGCGCCGAATCATGGATGGCGGAAGCTGCGAAGCCAGCGCGACGACCGCATTTGGTTACCCGAGCATCGGGATCTCGATTCCGCTGGGGAATTATCACAATCAATCCTTGGAGGGAGGTCCCGATGCGGGGCCTCCCGACGGACCCGCGCCCGAATTCGTTCACCGGGATGACCTTCAAGGGATGATTCAACTACTGCACGGCCTCATTGAGAACGAGAAAGCTTGGAAGACTCCATGGAACGCAAAAAAAAGCCAATTCACTTCAGAAATCAAGCGCTATCAGAATTTGCTGCGCACTCCGGCCGGCTAGCCCACGACACTTGGCAAAGCTTGCTTCAGGCCAGACTTTTTCTGGTCGCCGCAAGCCTTTCTTACACCACAATTCTTTCATTCATCCCCCTGCTCGCCGTGAGCTTCGCTCTTTTCCACGCCTTTGGCGGAACGGAAAAGCTCTATCACACGCTCGAACCCCTCATCCTCTCCCATCTCGCGCAAGGCTCGGGCGAAGAGGCGATTCAAACCCTGCAAAAGCTCATTCTCCAAGCCCGATCCAGCGTGCTTGGAATCGGTGGGTTCGTGGGCCTGCTGCTCACCAGCATCTCCATGCTCCACAGCGTCGAAAAAGCGGTGAATCAAATTTGGCAGACCCCGCTTCGACGGGGGTGGTTTCAGCGGCTTTCAAATTACTGGCTGCTGCTCACGCTGGGCCCCTTGGGGCTTTCCGGACTCGCCACCCTCGCGCTGTTAATGGGACATGGGCCTCTTCGCTCCCTGGGGTTCCTGGGAATCGCGGTCCTCGTATTTTTCGGGATTTACAAATGGGTGCCGAATACCCGTGTTCAGGCTCGCTACGCGTGGATTTCAGCAGCGTTGACGGCCATCGCCTGGCAACTGGCCCGGATTGGGTTCGGGCTCTACACGAAAAATTTCGCGGCCTACAACAAAATTTACGGGAGTTTGGGGGCGATCCCCATTCTGCTGCTTTGGATCGACTTGATTTGGGTGATTCTGCTGGCGGGCTCCGCGTTGACGGCCTCGATGCAAAAACGAGCGGGTCATCATTCCCCTTAAAAGAAGAACCGCGCTCCCGCCGAAAACCCGGTTTTCATGAGCTCAAACTGCCGGGCGGGAGAATTCCAGGATTCACTTTCGGTGAAATAATTCCCGTAAACCCGCAAAAACTTGAAATCGATGAACGCGGTGAACTCCCACCGGTGGTTCGAAAGGATGAATTGCGAGCCATTCGGCGTGGAATCGCCGGCGTGCAAGTAAAGAGCGTCGACCCCGATGAATCGGTTGAGATAAAGTGAGGAACTCGCGCCCCAAACCAAGCTTCGCGTCAGGGCGCCTTGAATTTTCTGTTGCTCCACTCCCAAGCGCAAAGTGATGTTGGTCCCCTGTGCGTGAAAGCCGAAAATCCTCAAATTGAAGAGCCCCAACGTTCGATCATTGACCGAGGGATCGCGCTGGGCTTCCAATCCAAAAATCGAGGCGTAAGCCCCCGCGGCCACGAACCCTCCCGATTTCGGAGATCCATCTCGCACCGTCGTGCGCCGGAACGCTCCATCGATGAAAAATTCATAAGGGCTCGGGGAATGAAGCGCGAGCCAAAGATCCATAAGACGGATCCGATCGCGCGTTTCAAGCCATTCGCTGAGGCTCCAGCGCGTCTTGGCTTTTTGCTCCTGTTTTTTAACGACGAAAGTATAAATTTCATCCCCGCGCGCCTGCGGGTGGAAAAAACAGGCGATCGAGAGCGATATGAAAATGCGCTTGAACAATGGGGCAAAAGTCTTTCTTTTTCCCATGAGTGGGATAAGCTCAGGGTAACTCGCAAAAGAAAGGGCTGCAAGTCATGAAAAAAAAATCACACCACTCTTTTTTCCGGCGATGCGCAGCCGTTTTGTTTCTCCTTTCGGTCTTTTCGCTGAGCGCTCACGCAGCGCCCCGGGGAAGAAACCAATACGCCCCTTCTTATTCGATTGATTCCACCTCATACGTGTATCCCAAGCGATTCGCGGCGGGCGCGGTCCTGGGGGAACCCACGGGTCTGACCGCGAAATACTGGCTCGATCAGAGGCAGGCCGTGGACTTCGGCCTCGCCTTTTCCTTCAATAGTTTTTTCATGATTTACGGGGACTATCTTTTTCACTTCCCCGGGCTTTTCGGCTACTCGGATCTCGCCAATGAATTCAAACCTTATCTCGGAGTGGGGGGGGTGATGTTCTTCTCCACCGACAGCACGCGGCGGGACAGCGCGCTTTACACGAAGAACGGGAGCTTTGGGTTGGGAATCCGCATCCCGTTCGGGGCGGAATGGATGCCCTCTGGTTCGCGCCTGGGAGTATTTGCTGAGCTCGCCCCGGGCCTGGGCTTCGTGCCGAGCACTTTCGGGTTTCTGCAAGGCGGGATCGGGATCCGGTATTACTTTTAATCGATCAGCTAACTCACCAGCTCCTCGGGAGCGATCTCAGGAGCGGCTTTTTCGTTTTCCCACATCAAAAGCCCGATCGATTCATAGTGAGGGCGGATGCGATCCGAAAGCAGGTGGATCTTCTTCAAGTTCGGGATGATCCGGCGAAACACCTTTTGCCGGAACTGGATCATGTAATCAGATCCCAGAATGAAGCGGTTCCACTCCGCGCGCCGCATCTGGTGCCCGTAGTATTCATCGTAAAATTCGTGGGCTAAGAAGCGGTTGCGAAGCAGAAGCGAGATCTCGTACGCCCAATCCTCGCGCTCCTTGCGGAGCGCCGGCGTGATGTCCTCCGTGTAATATTTACGGAGCGCCACCACGCCGAAGTGCACGTGGCGGGCCTCATCGAGGATCACTTGCTTGAGGAGCTGCTTGAGAAGGGGCTCCTTGGTGGATTCCCGCATCGTCCCGAACGCCCCGAGCGCGAGCCCCTCGATCATGATCTGCATGCCCAGGAACTTCAGATCCCAGCGCGCATCGGTGATGAGCGCGTCGATGATCACGTAAAGGTTGTCGTTGATCTGATAAAGGCGCCCGAGCTTCTCGGTGAGGTAGCGGTGAAACACCTCGACGTGCCGACCTTCATCCGCCACTTGCGTCGAAGCGAAGAGCTTTCCGTCCATCCAGTTCACGGATTGCGTGACCTGGCAGGCGGCGAAGAGCGCCCCCTGCTCCCCGTGAAGAAACTGGCTCAGCATCCACGAAAGCAGCGCGTGGCGCTGAAGCTGCTGCTCCTTGGTCGTGAGCTTTCGGTACGCCGGAAGATCTTTGAGCGGCAAGAGCTCATCGGGAAAAAGATCAAACTCGGGATGATAGGGATCCACATTGATCGACCAATCAAGCGCCGTCGCTCCGTCCCATTGGGACTGCTTGGCGGCCTGGTAGAGCTTGCCGAACTCCGGCTGCTCGTGCTTGTAGCTCCAGTTGAAATGGGTCGAGAACTCCGAGTTCATGTCTGTGGAAGTGGAGCTCTTGCCTTTTTGGAGGATGAATCCCCGCAGCGCCGGCCCCAGCAAAGAACTCAGAACTTGGAGATTCTGCGTTTTGCTCGCATCCTTCAAGACCTCTGTGTTTTGAAGCAGGTTCTCAAGGAGCTTGGGCAGTTGAAAATCCATTGCCTTTTAGGATAGCGGCTTTTGGAGCCTTTTGTCAAAGCGCCGCCACGCCAGCTCCCCCGAAAAGATCGCGAGCGCCGTCCAGATGCAGAAAAAACCGCGCGCGATCTCGGCGGGGAAATACTCATGATAGACCCAGACGGCGAGGAAAAACTGCAAGCTCGGGCCCACGTAATGGATGAATCCCAGGGTGCTCAAAGGCAAGAGCCGGGCGGCTTGCGCGAAAAGCAGCAGGGGCAGCCCCGTCAATGCGCCTCCCAGCATGAGCGAGGCGAAGGTCCCCCAGGGAAGCCCCTGCCCTCCCGGAAAAGGGATCTTCGCGAGGACGACAAAAGCGGGAATCCCCATCCAAATCACTTCCACCGTGGATCCAACCAAAGGGGTAACCGCGATCTTCTTGCGGAAATACCCGTAAAACCCGAAAGTGAACGCCAGCCCCAGCGCGATCCATGGAAACCCCTGGGATTGCACCCCCATCAAAACCACACCGCTCGCCGCGAGCCCCAACGAAATCCATTGGATGCGGGTCAACCGCTCCTGCAAAAAAATCAATCCCAATAGGATATTAATCAGCGGCGTAATGAAGTAACCCAGGCTGGATTGAAGGATGTGCCCTGAGTTGACCGCGTAGATGAAGATCAACCAGTTGAAGCTGATCAAACAGGAAGTGAGGAAGAGCCACGCCATTTTTCGGCGATCACGCAATGGCCCCAAAAGAAGCGTCAGTTCTTTTCGCGCGAAAAGAATTCCCGCGTAGAAAAAAAACGCCCAAATGATCCGGTGAGCGAGAATCAAGGGCGTCGGCACCTGGGCTAAAAACTTCCAGTAGCCCGGCATGACGCCCCAAATGAAATAAGCAGCGAATGCGCTGGCGTAACCCGGCTGGAGAGCTGCCTTTTTCATCATTGAAATGCGGTATCTACCTGGTTTACTCAAGGGACGCAAATGAATCGTCGCCGTGAAATCGCCCTCATTCCGCTCGTTGCGTTTTTCGCCACGGCCTTAGCCTCGCCTCCCGCTCAAGCGAGCACCTACGACGTCTACCGAGCGGATTACTTCAAGGGCGCTTTTTGCTCCGCGATCGGCGGTGCCTGCGCTTCTGACATCGACTTGGAGAACGCTTTTTTCCAGAACCCCGCGGCACTCACCGCGGGAGGCCCGACTTGGAACTTTGACGGCGATTATCAACGGTCTCCCAGCCTTGAGCCCGGGATGCGCGGCGAGAACCAAGTGATCGAGCGCCAATTCATGGGAGGCATCGGATGGAGCGATGGGCGCTTCGGCATCGGCTTCAGCGTCACGGGGCGAAGAGACCGCATTCAATCCACCATCGACGTCACCGACGCTCAAAATCAGCCCCAGAAACTCCCCCTTACCACCCGCCTTCATGAACTGGAGCTCAATTTACCAGTCGGCATTCAACTCGACTCCGGCATCTCAATCGGGCTCAAAATCTCGGCCATCGCCCTCTCTCAGTCGATCAGGATCCAAGAAGGAGCGACGGCATCCACGCAGGACGCGGGAGATTCGCTCCGATGGAGGCTCACCGCGGGCGTGATCGTTCCCTTAAGCAGTCATTTTCGAGTCGGTTCTTGGTGGAGCACCCCGGTGACGCAAGAGGCGGAAGTCCAATTTTCAGAAACGGTCTTCAACCAAACGCTTCACTTTCAAGAGAATGTCGCGCTTCATCTTCCTTGGATTTGGGCCTGGGGAGGATCGTGGATGCCCTGGGAGGACGCCCGTACTTTTTTTCTGGATCTCAACTGGGTCGGAACCACCCCGCACGGCTATCTTTTCAGCGGTGATACGCTCGCGAGCTCACTGGGTCAGGGCCACTTGCGCGAAAAAGGCCGGTCTTTGACGGTGGAGCCTCACCTGGGTTATCGCACTCCCTGGGGGAAAAACTTCGATTCAGGGAACCTCATGGGAGGAATCTATTATGAGCCTTCTCGATGGCAGAATCTTCCGGGACGCTTGCACTTCACCGCCGGAATTTCTTATCATGCCTTCACCTGGCTTGAACTGATGATGGGAGGGGATGTCGCCCGTGATTTTTTCCAGCTCTTTCTCACCTTTCGTTAGCCGGATTTTCGCCCTACTCTGCACCGCGCTTGGCGGGCTCGGCCAAGGAATCGTGGCGCCGAGGACCCCTGAGCTCCTCGGCGCCTCCACTCGCCTGGCATGGGAGTCAGGAATCAGCGCGACGCTCATGTACCTGGGGATCTTTGTGAGCACCTTTGGATTCGGGCGCCTTGCCGATCGAGGGCAAGTGCATCGGCTGCTTTGCTGGGGGCTTCTCATCTATGGGGCGACCTTGGTCGGCCTTTCGTGGGTTTCCGGCTCGATTGGGTTCTATGGGCTGCGTTGGGTCGAGGGAGTCGCGATCAGCGCCGTCTTCGTGAGCAGCGATTTCCTTCTCGGGCGCCTTTCCGCTGCCCATGAACGCGGCCGATGGCTCTCCTACTATGGAGTCGCGCTTTCGCTCGGCCTTTTGGCGGGGCCTTTGGTTTCGCTGATTTGGCGATGGGCGCCGGAAAATGCCGCGATCCACGGGCCTTTCCTAAGCGCAGCGCTGATCGCCTGCATCCTCGCCCCATTCGCTCTCCAAAAAATCAAGGTTCCCCAAAACACGCTCCCTTCTCTCCTCCCTCCCCTTTCTTTTCTAAGAACAGGACTAGGCCCACTCTCCGCAGGGATGCTCTACGGCTTTTTTGAAGCAGCCCTGGTCGCCATCCTCCCCGTCCTGGCTCTTTCTGAATTTCATCTCTCCGCCGAAATCACCTTGGTCGCCATCATCTTGTGCGCCGCCGCGAGCTCAGTGCCCTGGGGAATGTGCTCGGACCGCTTCCATCCCTCAAAAACGGTCGGAACTTTGCTGCTGATCGCTTGCGCCGCTCCCCTTCTTTTGTCGGTCGCGAAAGAAAATCACGCGCTGCTCAGCTGGGGCTCCTGCATCAGCTTCGGCGTGATCGCGGGCGGTCTATATCCTTCCGCATTCAGCTGGCTCCTGGAAAAAAGCCCAGTGGCCGAATACGGGTCGGCCTCTGGCGCATTCACGCGAGCGTATGGATTAGGTTCGCTTTTGGGCCCGTTTCTGGGCGGCTGGGTGGTGGAGAAGAACGGCTACGCTGGATTTCTTCTTCTGCTCTCAGGGGCTGCATTCATCGCCCTAATTTTTTATGTAAAATCGATTTACTCGAGGAAGTGAGCAATCCCTTCGGGCTCTTGCCTTTTGAGGCCTCTCTGCTTCTCCGCCTTTGAAGCTCCAGCTTCACCGTCCCGATCACGAACCCCACGATCAAAAAGAGGAAGTGATTCAGATTGATGATCAGCAAATAATGCTGAAAAGAATTGAACACGAACCCGAAAACCGTGCCCAGCAAAACAATTGAAAAGAGGATTTCCTTGTTCTTCTTGAATTGCGCGACATGGAACCCCACGAAAGTCATGAAACCCAGCGAGCTCCCCACGTCCTTGAACTCGGTGAGCTTATGGAAGAGCTTGGGGTGCAAGAAGGAAAAAGGCATCATGACGAGGGAGTAATTCAAGAAGTCATCCAGGTAAGAAACCAGGATGAAGAGAATCGCGACGAACCCGATTTTTTGCGTGTTCTCGACCTTTCGAAGCAGCAGCCAATAAAGCGTCGCCCAGATCCAAAAGTGGTAAGGGTCGAAATACAAAAAATCGCTGCTGAGCGTGCGGTAAAACCATTCATGCAGCGGAGCGCTTCCCGAAAACCCAAAGTAAACCAAGGCCCATTCGGGCAGCTCCCCCCAGCGATTCACGGCTCCGAACGAAAAAAGAGACAAGAGAGCGAAAACCCACGAGACGCGATGATGCGCCCATGCCCGTGAAAGTTTACCTTTGAAGAATCCCACTGAAAAATTGAACCGCGGCCGGAAGGCCCGCGCCAGCGCGAAAAGAGCCAAAAGCCAAGCCCGCGCATCCGTCAACTCGCCCGTGTTCTGAAAAGCGAGATGCACTCCCCCCCAGCGGTGGGGCTTGAAACGCTTCCTGAAAACCTCAAGCCCGTCAAAATTGTAAAGCTTCCTCAAAAACCTCGGAAAAGAAACCAAGAGCTTTTGAATAGAAGAGGGAAGATGGGACGATGCGGGCGCGGTCACCGAAGTCATCGAAACCACTCCCAGGCTCGCTTCAATTCCCCCCAAATCCCTGAGCCTGACCAATGCCTCCAGAGTCAGGAGCTCCCCGCATCCTCGGGCGGCATCCGGCCTTAAGATCAAATCCTCCAAAAAATAACTTTTAATCCCAGCGATCGGCGTTGCGATCAAGAATCCCTCGAGCCGCCCTTGGGACGACTTCGCAACGAAAATGCGGCGAACCTCGAGATGAGCGAGGGGATCCGTCGCGTTCAGGAAGTGCTCCAACAAGAGCCAGCGTTTATTCTTCCAGAATTGGAATAATTCCGAAATCCGCTCTTTGCGTGTTGGGTCATCCGAAAGCGATGAAGAACCCCATTCCTCGACGCTCACGCCCGCGCGCAATGCTTGATTTTTCGCGGCCCGCACGCCTTTCGTGGAATTTCCATGAGGAATGCAATCCTTGAGATCCACCCAAGGCTCTTGGCCCACTTGAACCGTTTGGAATCCGGAATCAGCCAGCATTTCCCTGAAGGGGTCCGTCACCGCTACGAAGAGAAAAATTTGAGAAGAAGAAGAAAGGGCATTCTTGAACTCGCCCCAGTTCCTTAAAAAAGCCTCGGCATTCCAATCCCGGAAACCCTCAGCAGTCAAAGGCTCCAAAGGAACGAGGACTACGCTCCCCACCTTCAAAAATGCGAAAACCCAGCGATCAGAAGGCGTCTCGAAAAACTCCAGTTTCGCGAGAAACCAAATGAAGTGGCTGGAATTCGTGGCTTGCGTCAAAAACCGGGGAAAAACCCGCGCCGCCTCAAGGAACCCCATTATTCTCCCTTGAGCGCGAATTTCTCGCTAGAAACTCCGAAAACACGCTGCGACTTTTCACGCATTGTTCGATCTTTTTATCAAAATCATCCCGCCGCTTTAAGCTTTCCTTCTTCACTTCGGAGGTTGCCCAATCTGGATTCTCGGCTCGGAGCTTGACCGCTAAATCCGCCTGAACCACTCCTCCGAGATTGCTCTTCCAGAGGCGTTCAACCCCAAAGCTCTTGGCGATCCCCCAATCCGCATCCCAAAAATCAAGTTCGATATAGGAAGTTTTTTGGGGAGAGATCCGACCCAGGCGAATCAGCCCATCATTGAACTTGAGATGCTTGCTTGAGAGGAGGTCGTACACATATTGAATCTCCCCTCCTTTCAGCTTTGATTTCTCATAGCGGAGTTCGTTGACTTCATTGGGAACGAAAGGAATTCCGATTTTTTGCTCGGAAACGACGGTGAAGGAATCACCCTTCAGCTGCTTTCTTTCAGCCCGGATCATATCCTCGAAGATCTCCGGGTACTTCCCAACTTCATCCAAAATGGATTCCACTTTCTCAAGAGGAGCCGCAATCACCATGCGCTGAACGACTCCGATGTAGGTCTCATTGCCCGGAGTGCTCAAACACTCCAGCGAGAGCCCTTCCTCAAGACTTTTATTTCCCGCATCCATCAAGGCCTTGGAAAATGCTTGGATCGTTGAAGAATGAGGGCTGAGCGGGGCAGCGCGTGCCAGGGCTAAAATAAAAATCGAAAAAATCACTGACCTCCTCCTGAACCGCCTCATGCGAGCTGTCTCAAAAAATCGAGGGCCGCATTTTGGGCGTGCTCCTTGCGAATCAGCCCAGCTGGCGCGAGTTGCTCCCGAAGCTTGAGGTAATGCTGAGCGCAAGCCTCAACGGCGGAGATGCAGGAAGAGCGCGATTCTTGCGCCAGGGTTTTCCTCAGAAAAACCGCCTCCTGCGGCAAACGGGATTCCACTCTTCGAACGCCCCGAGGCCGGCTTCCTTGCTTGATCCAAGCGAGCGGCCCCAAGACCTGCTCTCTCAAAAATCCAAGGAACCCAATGACCTCAAAAAATTCCCCCCGACCGATTTTCAAGGCTGCGTAATGGATCCAAATCCAAAAACGATCCTCCATCCACTGGAGGTCGGGCATTGGCCACTGGGGCGTCGTCTCCGCGATGCGACGGCTTAAAAAACTTTCTCTCTCCCAAAAAACGTGGGGATCCTCAACGCGACTCCCAAAGTCTTGAAGCGATACCCACTTTAAATCCACATGAAGCAGCGGGTTCCCGTAAAGAGCGATCAAAAGCCGCGGCTCACCAACGTGCTCCCCGGTAAAACAGGCTAAGCAAGATCCCAAACTCTCGGTGAGTTCAAAGCGGTCTCGGAACAACTCAGCATAAGAAGCGTCATCCCCCACGACGATCAAATCCAGGTCAGAATATTCATCCATTGCCTGCTCAATCCAAGAGCCCCCGATCGCCAGCCCCAAAATGCGGTCATCTTTCTTCAGCTCTTCCGATGCGCGCTTCACGAACTCGCGGTGAGGGCGGGTGTCTTTGATTTCACTAAAACTGGAATTCAATCCCGCCTCCTAAGCTGTCATTGGTCAGCATCAAACCCGCGGCCCAAGCCCAGGTCGGCGCAGCCATCAGGGAGATCTCAAATTCCGCGCGATGGGCCCCTCCGGGTTGACCGGGTCGCCAGGTCAATTCCACTTCCGTGAAGAGGAGCTTCGTCCACTGAAATTTTCGCTCCAGATCCACCCGAAAATTCCCCGAATGATCGACAAGCACGGCTGATTCCAGGAGCAGAGGGAGCGTGTAGCCGATTCCTCCCATGCCATGAAATGCCTTCCCGTAAGCGGTTCCCCCGGCGATCAAGTGCGTCCAATTATTCAGCCAACGTTTGTAAAAAAGATCCCCCTCGTAATCCCATGCGTCGTTGAAGGAGAAGTTCTTGCCCCGAATGTTGGCGCTCTCGATTCGAGCTTGAAACTCGTTCCAGCTCTGCGAAACCCGAAAATTCCCTTCGGCATGATTGGACGCGATTTCCGCTTTTCCATAAGTGTACCAAGGGTCATGCAGATGATGATCATGCTTTTCATGCGAGGCCATTTCGGGGCTCAATGAATAATTCGAATATTTTACGACCCGGGCCATCCCGCTGTCCATGTGAAAAAGATTATGGCAATGGAGCATCCACTGACCCACTTCGTCCATGACGACCTCGATGGTCCTTGAGCTCATCGGCTGGACATCCACTGTGTGCTTTACAGGGGAGAACTCCCGATTCCCATTTAACACCCGAAAGAAATGCCCATGCAGATGCATCGGATGATGCATCATGCTCTCATTCTGGTAGGTGATCCGCATCACTTCGCCCGGATTCACCGTGATGAAGCGATCCTCGCTGATGAGCTTACCGTTGATGTGCCACACATAGCGCCTCATATCGCCATTGAGCACGAGTTTGAGATCATGGATTGGAGCTCCCTGAGGCGGAGAGGACATCGGGGTTAAAGCCTTGAGGTGATCGACCGTCAAGAGTTCAAGCGAGGAATGCTCGGAGTGCGAAGCGAGATCCGCTCCATGAGAGGAATGGGATCCATGCCCATGGCCCCCGTCAGAGTGATCCATCGCCGCATAGAGATCAGGGGCGGGGACGGGCTTTGCAGGGACTTTTTCGCCCTCCCCCAACCAAGCCGAAGCCTGCCCCGTCCCATCTTGCGCAGTCGCGCGAAGCTCATAATTTTTCTTATCAGGAAGCGTAAAAAGAACATCGTAAGTCTCCGCCATGCCCATTAGAAGCTCATGAGCCCTGATCGGTTGAATATCGACTCCATCGGCTGCGATGACCTTGAGCGGGAGCCCTCCCAATGAAACGTGAAAATACGTGGAAGACGCGGCATTGATGATCCGCAGTCGCACCGTTTCGCCCACGCCCAGCTTCAGAAGCTGGGAGTCACGCTGACCATTGATCAAAAATGCGTCATAGCCGACGTCGGAGAGATCCATCCCCCCCATTCGCGTCCACTCGTTTTTGAATTGGTTGCCCAACTTCTTGTTTTCCAGCGCGCCCCAGTAAGAACGGAGAGTCCCTTTTTTATAAAGATAATAATCCCCGTCTTTTTTCAGATTGCGGAGGATTTGATCCGCATCCTCGTCCGACCAGTCGCTCAAGACCACCACCGCCTCGCGATCGGCATGGACTTGATTTTTTTTCGGATGAATCACGATCGCCCCGTAAACCCCTTTTTGCTCTTGGAGCATCGTGTGGGAATGGTACCAATAAGTCCCGCTTTGCCGCAGCTTGAATTTGAACGTTCGCGATTCCCCGAAGTAGATCGGAGGAGTATTGACGAAAGGAACTCCATCTTCCCCGGGAGGCAAAAGAATCCCGTGCCAGTGGATCGAGACGTCCTCCCTCCCGGGCACTCGGTTTTCCACGGTGATCTCAGCGTCGTCGCCCTCAGTGAACTCCAGGACAGGAGCGGGAATCCCCCCATTCACAACCAAGGCGAAATCGATTGTTTTTTTCCCGCTCAAGTTGACGGATTTTTGCTCCACCACGAGGCGGTAACGAACCGTCTTCGCAAGACCGAGCGAAGAAAGAAAGAACGCTCCAAACGATAACCCCGTGAGCAGCCAAGATTTCATAGAAACTAAAGATGAAAGTGGTGGCTCCGGAGAGAATCGAACTCTCACACCCGTAAGGATACACGATTTTGAGTCGTGCGCGTCTACCAATTCCGCCACAGAGCCGCAAGGAAGAACGACCGAAATCTAGCCGAACCCAAGAAGCTTGTCCATGGGTTAGATCAGGGTTTTTGGGGCATCCAGGGCCAAGAGACCCACTGAAGAGCGCCTGAGGCCTGGACTTGGCACCTCGCCCCGATCGGCAGAGCAAATTTGCCGGATCCATGACCCACCGGCAAAAATCCCAGCAAAGGGACTCCCAAGGCTTGCGTCCACTCCGAAAAAATCCGAATGAGCCCGGCTTTTGCCCCGACTGACTTACGGAGCGGACCGAGTTCTTGAGGGCGTGGGGATCTTGGATTTTTGGGATTCACTTTGAGCACTTGGCTCACTCGATCCCCGCATTCCAAAAAATTCCCCAAAAAAACGGCTGCGATCCCTTCGGCCTGCTTCGCCAGCCGAAGCTGCATCACCATGCGATCAATGCGATAGAGCGGCTCAGCTACGTCCTCGATGAAAAGGAACTTCCCCTTCAGATCAGGAAAATAAGCCGTCCCCGCCAATGAACTCAGGACGCTGAGGTTGCCTCCCACCATTTCCTTCTCAATGCTGCCCGAAGAATTGAAGTTCAATCCGTTTAAAATCCGCGCCGAACTGAAGAGAGACCGGGTCGCGAGACTCAAAACCGAGGCGTCCCGCCGAATCCATTTCCAAAGCTGATCCCTCTCCGAGGCCTTCAGCGTCAAGAATTCCCGCATTCCCGGCATGGGCGCGTGGAGGGCGCTCCAACCCCAGCGTTTCCGCACGAAATCAAAAAGCGCGGTGCTATCCGAGTATCCCACGAGCAGTTTCCCGGGAGGAGGGGCGCCTTTCGCGGAACAGAGTTTCTCCAAGAGAGGAAGAATTCTCACCCCTCCGTACCCGCCTCGCGCGCACCAGAGGACGTCAAGCGCCGGGTCCTTCGCCCACCCGTAGAAAGCCTGGGCTCTCGCCTCATCGGAACCGGCGAATAAAAATTCTTTCTTCGTGCACTGAGGATGCACCTGCACTTCGAATCCGGCTGAGCGAATTTGATCCAGGCCCAATCGAAGCTCAATGGCTGAGAGCGGTGAAGCGGGCGCCAAAACACCGATTCGAGGTTTCAAGTTTCAAACCAGAAAGTATGGTGGAGAGCCATGACGCACCCTAAGATGAACGACCAACAGAAAGTGGCGCAAAGAAAGGCGAGCCCGAGCCCCAGCACGATTCCTTTGATTTTCTCGGAGCGCGGGTGGATGAGAAAACGAGGTTGAGTCGTCAAAACCAAAGTGACCAAAACTAAAATCACTTCAACAAAAAAAGCGAAAGCAACCGGCCTGGGCATCATTCCCCCTGTTGAAAGGTCTGCTTGAGTCGTAAAAGGCCCTCTCCAGTACGGCAAGAGATCCAAAACAGCTCCGCTTGATCATAACCCATTTTTTCCATCGCGAGATCCACGTTTTTTTGACACTTCGCTCGCTCCGATTGGTTGCGGATCGCATCGCTTTTGTTGAGAACCAATGCGAGGCGCTGGCCTTCCGACAAAAAAAACTCAATCGCTTCTTGGTCCAAGGGGGTCACGCCCCTTCTCGCATCCAAGATCAGAAGAACACCTTCCAAGTATTCGTCTATCCGCAGATAAGAACGCACCATTCCCGCCCAACGCTCCCTCTCCTGCTTCATGGTTCGGGCGAACCCATAGCCGGGAAGATCCACCAAGATTCGCCCCGCATCCGGCCAAGTGAAAAAATTCACCGTTTTTGTTTTTCCGGGACTCTTGCTCACGTGCGCGAGCCTGGACTTCAAGAGCGCGTTGATCAATGAGCTTTTTCCCACATTGGACCTTCCCACCAATGCGATTCGTCTGCCGGCCTGCCCGCAGACGAAGGGGCCTTTCACGGCCTGGGCGAGCTGAGGATGCGTCGCAACAGTGATAATGTAGCGAGCGCTGGATTCAGAGGATCCTTCCAGGGGGTTCGTTTTCATTCTCTGGTTCATTCCTCAACCCGTTCTACGTAGGGGTTGAATCGAAAAATCATCATGAATTCAACTCTCTTTTAAAATCCTTTTTTTGGAATGCGCCTTGCTTTCAGACTGTTCCATCAAAAAAAGGAGAACCCTAGTCTATGCACTGGCAACTTAAAATCCAAGAACCTTCCGGTGAAATCCGCTTTCAAACCCTTTCTGGTGCAGCCACTCTCGGCCGTGCTGAGAACAATAGCATTTGCCTCAGGGATCCTACCATCGCGCCGGAGGCGGGGATCCTCAGCCTGACGGATCAAACTCAAACCGGGATCGCCCCCTACTGGATTAAAACGACTCCCGCAGCTCCCCCGATTCGACTCGGAGACTTGCAGCTTCGTGAGGGATTGCTCCCCGCTGAATTGCCGTTTTGGATGGGAGAAACCCGGTTGATCATCCAGCCTCGGGATCACACCGCTCTCTTGCCCGAACAGCCCTCCGGAATTCCCCACTGGCTCACTTGCGAATCGAGCGGTGAAAAAATTCTCTGGATGGCCAAAAAATCCGCGAAAACGCAGCTCTCCATTTACCTGGCGGGCGAAACAGGGACAGGAAAAGAAGTCCTCGCTCACCTCATCCATGCTTGGAGCGAGCGGTCCAGCGGGCCCTTCGTCCCGATCAATTGCGCCGCTCTTCCGCTCTCCTTGGCGGAGAGCGAGCTTTTCGGCCACGTCAAAGGGGCGTTCACCGGAGCGATTCATCAGCGCCCCGGCGCGCTGATGCAAGCTCACGGGGGCACGCTCTTTCTCGATGAGGTGGCGGATCTGCCCCTCGACATTCAGGTCAAATTGCTCCGGTTCCTGGAGAACGGGGAGATCCGCCCGATCGGAGCGGATCGACCCTCTCGAGCCAATGTCAGGCTGCTTTGCGCCACTCATCGGCCCTTGCTGGAGCTGATCCATGAGGGAAAATTCAGGCGCGACCTTTATTACCGCCTCGCCTCGGTCACCTTGGAAATCCCTCCCTTGCGCAGTCGGGTGGATGACATCGCGATGCTCGCGCGAAAATTCGCTCAAGCGATGGGTTACGGGCTTTCTTCGCAGGCCGTGCTTCGACTCCAGGCCCATAGCTGGCCCGGAAATGTGCGTGAGCTTCGGCATGCGGTTGAGCGCGCTTGCGGCCTCTCGGGGCCATTTTCCCAAATTCTCGGGGAAGACGCTTTCGAGTTCCTGCTAACGCCGGAACACATCGAATCCCGGCCTGAACTGGAGCTCAAGCAACCAGTGCTCACGCTCGCTGAAATGGAGCGCGTGATGCTGCTCAAGGCGCTTCGGCTCTCGAGGGGGAATCGAGCTTCCGCCGCAAAAATCTTAGGAGTCGCGCGGAGCACGCTTTTTGAGATGCTGAAGCGTCACCGCGTACAAGGCCCAAGAATGCATCAAGCCCTTTACGATCGAGCCGCTTGATTCCGGAATGAAGGACGAAGGAGGCCTGGGTTTGAACTCAGGCTTCCTTCCATAAAAAAAGATTTCAACTCGCCACTAACTTTGAAAAATACACATCCAAAATCTTGCCTTGAGGGAGCCAATGATTCAGCTGCTCCAAGATTCTGGCTTTAATCCTGGCTTTTCCCTCCACGGAGAGCAAATCGTCGCGATCCAAGGTGGAAAGCGTGGTCACCACCTCATTGCGGGCCTGAGTGAGGTGATCCTCGACCCAATCGCAGCTGGCTTTGACGTCGCAGTGAACCACCATTTCAATTTCAGCGAGGTGCGCGACTCCGGGCGGGGCTTTTTTCTTGCCATTGAGAATCGGCTTTAAATCGACGAAGAAACTCCCCAGGGTCACCTGAGTGACTTTGAGACGGGCTTCTTCGGACTGCTTCTCGATGAAAGCGGACATGGCATCCACTTCGGCCGCTTTTTTCGCGCGGCTTTTTTGATAGAGGTGAAAGCCCCCAAACGCAATGCACGTCCCGAAACCCAGGATCGCCAGCCAAAAAAGCATCGTCATTCGGCGAGTCGCGGGGTCTTTTGAAGAAAGACCCCGGGAGAGATAGTGATAGGTCTCAAGAAATCCCACGATTTTCTTAGGATAGCCTGACCCGCGGGAATCCTCAATTTTCAATTGAGAATCGAGCCGCGGGGTGGCCCGACACGGGGTGACGAACGCCCTGATCCATGTTAGCCTCGGGTTTTGCTCATGGAAACCTATCTTGAATTCGAAAAACCCATCTTTCTCCTCGAAAAAAAGCTTCAAGACTTGAGGGAGCTTGCGCAGCAAGGCGGCGTCGACTTCTCTTCGGAGATTCCCGCCCTGGAAGCGAAAGTCGCGGCGCTCATTGATGAAACCTTCGCTAAGTTGACGCCCTGGCAAAAGGTCCAACTCTCCCGGCATCCGAATCGCCCTTATGCGAAAGATTACATCGACGCGCTTTTCCCGGATTTCATGGAGCTTTCGGGGGATCGCTGTTTCGCGGATGATCCCGCGGTCCTTTGCGGAGTCGCCACCTATTGCTCCCCCGCAAAGAAAAAAGCAAAACGCGGCGCTCTACCGCAAAAACGATCGGTCCTCATCGTGGCTCATCAGAAAGGCCGGACCACGAAGCAAAAAATGGAACGAAACTTCGGGATGGCCAAACCCGAGGGCTATCGCAAAGCCATGCGGCTGATGAAAATGGCGGAGCGCTTTCAAATGCCGATTTTGACTTTCATCGATACTCCGGGAGCTTATCCTGGCATTGAGGCGGAAGAACGGGGGCAAGCCCAGGCCATCGCTGAGAGCATTGAACTGATGTTCAAGCTCGCCGTCCCCATTCTATCGGTGGTCATTGGCGAAGGGGGCTCGGGAGGGGCGCTCGCCATCGGGGTCGCTGACCGGGTCCTGATGCAGGAGTACAGTACTTATTCGGTGATTTCCCCGGAGAGCTGCGCCTCCATTCTCTGGAGTAATTCCAGTCTCGCTGAAAAAGCGAGCGAAAAACTGAAGATCAGCCCCACGGACCTCCTGCCCTTCGGGGTGATTGAGGAAATCATTGAAGAACCCAAAGGGGGGGCTCATCGGAACTGGGAGACAGCCACTCAACTCCTCGGCAAAAAGCTCAGCGCTCATCTGGACGCCCTGCTCGCAAACTTCGAAAAATCCCCTCAAAAACTGCTTCAAACCCGCATGAAACGCTTCCGAAAGCTCGATGCAACGACCTGGACTGAATCCTCAGCTCATGCCTGAACCCAAGCTCATCATCCTCTCGGCTCCTTCCGGCACGGGAAAAACCACGCTTTGCCAAAAGCTCCTTCGCGATTTCCCCGCCTTGAAACCCTCGATTTCAAGCACCACCCGGCCCCGGCGCTCCCAAGAGGCGCACGGCAAGGATTATTTCTTCGTGTCGACCCCGGAGTTTCTCGAGGGCATTCAAAGTCATCAGTTCGCGGAGTGGGCTGAGGTCCATGGGTTTCATTACGGCACCTCCAAGGCGTTCATCCAGGACGCGTTTCAAAAAGGGCATTCCCTGCTCTTGGACATCGACGTTCAAGGAGCGATGCAACTGCGGAAAGCGTACCCCCAGCAAACCGCGCTCATTTTCATTGAACCACCCAGTCTCGCAGCCCTCCAAAAACGGCTTGAGAGCCGCGCCACGGATTCCCCTGAGGTCATTCAGGTGAGAATCTCCAACGCCGCCCAGGAACTGAAAAGCGCCCCTCTTTTTGATCACCGAATCGTGAATGATGACTTGGACGACGCTTACCGGCAGCTGCATCAGCTCGTCGAACCCCTGATCCTGCGAACTGGGGGACTTCGTGGCTAAAACCGAAGTGGTCACCCTTCAAAGCATCTGCGACACAATCCTCAGTTATTACCCGGACGCGAAACTTGAGCCCGTTCAAAAAGCCTATCAGTTCGCCGAAGACGCCCACCGCGGGCAGCTCCGCTCCAGCGGAGAACCCTACATGATCCATCCCGCGGCGGTCGCTCTCACCCTCGCCAACCTCAAGCTTGACATTCCCAGCATCGCGGCGGGATTGCTCCATGACACCGTGGAGGACACTCACGCCACGCTACCGCAAATTCGCGATCACTTTGGCCCGGACATCGGTGAACTGGTGGACGGCGTCACCAAGCTTTCCCAGATGACTTTCCGCACTTCCGAGGAAAAGCAGGCGGAGAATTTTCGCAAGATGATCGTCGCGATGGCCAAGGACATCCGCGTGATCATCATCAAACTCGCCGACCGCCTCAACAACATGCACACCTTGGAGCACCTCGCCCCCCAAAAGCAGCAGGCGATCGCGCAGGAAACTCTCGATATTTACGCTCCGATTGCGAACCGCCTGGGGATCGGCTGGATCCGCATCGAGCTCGAGGACCTGAGCCTCCGCTACCTGCACTCCGAGGTTTATTACCGCCTGGCGCAAAAGGTCTCAAAGACCCGTAAGGAGCGCGAAAAGTACAATGAGGAAGTCATCGACATCCTGAACGAGAAGCTCAAGGAATACGACATTCAGGCGATGGTAACGGGCAGGGCGAAGCATTTCTTTTCCATCTACAAAAAAATGGAGAAAGATGACCTCGACTTCGAGCAAGTGTTCGACGTCACCGCGTTCCGCATCATCGTGGATAACATCACCGAGTGCTACAAAGCGCTCGGCGTGATCCACGCGACCTACAAGCCCGTCCCCGGGCGCTTCAAAGATTACATCGCCATGCCCAAGGCCAATGCCTACCAGTCCCTGCATACGACGGTCATCGGCCCGCAAGGGGAGCGCATCGAGATTCAAATCCGCACCGGCGACATGCACCAAGTCGCCGAGTCCGGGATCGCCGCCCACTGGAAATACAAGGAAGGCCGTTTCGCCGCGCGATCCCGAGAAAACGTCGAATGGGTGAACCGCCTTTTGGAATGGCACAAGGACCTCTCCGACCCCAATGAATTCCTTGAAACGGTCAAAATCGACCTCTTCGCCGAGGACGTGTTCGTTTTCACGCCGCGCGGGGAAGTGAAGCAGCTCTCTCACGGCGCGACTCCGCTGGACTTCGCCTACGCCGTGCATACCGACGTCGGCAACAAATGCGTCGGCGCCAAGGTCAACGGCAAGATCGTGCCGCTGAAACACCGCCTCAAATCGGGCGATACGGTCGAAGTCATCACTTCAGCCTCTCAAACCCCTTCGAAGGATTGGCTCAAGATTGTCAAGAGTTCCCGGGCCAAAGCCAAGATCCGCGCCTACATCAAGCTCCAAGAACGCAAACGGGCGCTGGAGCTGGGGAGGGAACTCCTCGATAAAGCGCTCCGCCCCTTCCCTCTTTCGTTGAGCAGGGCCGAAAAGTCGGGCGAATTGGCGAAAGCTGCGCTCGCTTTGAGTTACAAGAATATCGACGAGTTCTTCGTCGCCCTGGGCTACGGGCGCCTCACGACCGAGGACGTCGTCGTCAAATTGATTCCCCAAGAGGCGCTCGAGAAAAGGCTCAATGCCGCGCGCGAGGAAGACCAGGGATTCCTCAAGCGGATGTTCTCCTCCGCGAAACGCAGAAATGAGACGCGCAACGCGATCACCGTGGATAACCTCGAGGATGTGCTGATTCGTTTCGGGCGCTGCTGCAACCCTTTGCCCGGCGACAGCATCCTGGGCTTCATCACGCGCGGGCGAGGAGTGACGGTTCACACGGTCAAATGCCCCAAGGCCATTGACAGCGACGCCGAGCGCCGGGTGGCCGTCCACTGGAACAAACCCGGGCAAAGCGTCATCAAGCGCCACGTTCGCATTCGGGTTCTTTCGCTGGATGAGCCCGGTCTCCTGGCCCTCATGTCCCAGACGATCGCCTCGTGCGGCGTCAACATCGCCTCAGCTCAGATCCGCACCACCAAGGACAAAAAGGCCATCGCCTTTTTTGACGTGGAAGTGACGGATATCTCCCAGTTGCAAAAAGTCACGAGCGCGCTGGAAGGCAAAAAAGGCGTGATCAACGTGGAACGAACGCAGTCTTAAGGCCAAAGCTCCTGGGGCGGCTTCTCCCCTTTGCGGATCGCCTCCTGAAACTTCCGCCGCTTCTCCGCTTGATCCTCGACCGCCTTCTTTTGCTCGGTTCCCTGGGACTGCTCCAGCTGCGAAAGCTTCTGGGATTGGGACTGAAGAAACGACTCCCTCCTCCGCATGAATTCCTCGATGTAAGCGCGCCGCTCAGGGCCTTGAATGTGGGCTTCGAAGAATTTTTTCCGCTCGCTTTGCTCCTTCAACTTCCATTCTTTATATTCGAGCTTATGGGATCGCCGTAGAGTCTGAAGTTCCGTTCGTTTCTGGCGTTTCAAACGCCTTAGAGCGGCGCTTTGAGCCGCCGTGAATTCCCGCAGCTGATTCCTCGATTCCGCGGGCGATAGTTTTTTTTCAGCGGCAGGGGAAGGGCTGGGATTCGGGGAAAGCGCGGGAAGATCGTCCGCCGCACTCCAATGAACTTGAAATAGGAAGAATAAAAGAAACCAGCTCCCTGAATTCCTCACTTTAAAGCGTCCTTTCCTCAGGGCGAGCCGCGGAGGGCTTGCGATCCCGAACACGGAAGGTCGGCGTCACTTTCCCTCGGAAGCGATTCAATTCCGGGACGCCGGCCCACTCACTGTTGCCTTGAATCTGATCCAATTCAGAGGCGGCATGAAACCAAATCGCATCCAAGCTCGACTGAGAGGCAGAGAGCAAAGAAAACTTGAGGTGCCTGCCTTTCAGGACGCGAGGCGCATGCAATCCCGCTTGCAGCGAAAACACGGGCTCAGGGTTGCCTGGCCCAAAGGGGCCCAGACATTCGAGCTCTTGGAGCGTCTTGAAGTCGAGATCTTCAATGCGGCACTCCGCTTCGATCCACAGGGGATTTTCCTGGGTCTCGCTCTTCCCTAAAGCTTCATCAAAGGCTTGACTGAAGGCCTCCAGATTGCCGGGATCCAACGACAGCCCCGCCGCGTGGCGATGCCCCCCGAACCCCAGCAGCGTGCCACTAGCCTCCCTGAGCGCCTGAAGCACATCCTTGCCCGCGTAACTCCGCACGCTCCCTTTGCCAAAGTCCTCCCGAAGGGCGATGACCGCCGCGGGCCTCTGAAAAGTTTCGGTCACCCGCGAGGCGACGATTCCCACCACTCCCTCATGCCAGCCGGCATCCGCGACCACAATCCCATTTTTAAAGCGCCCTTGGGCCAAAGCGGTTTCCACCCTCTGCTTCACTTCATCCCAAATGCGATTTTGAATTTCCATTCGCTCCTGATTGAGCGCCTCGAGTTGGCCCGCAAGTTCCGCAGCGCGCTCTTCATCCGTCGTGCTCAAAAGCTCAAGCGCCAGGCTCGCCGATGAGAGCCGCCCCGAAGCGTTGATTCGAGGCCCAATGACGAAACCCAAGTGCCCAGGACTGAGCTCCCCTTGCCCCACTCCCGCCGCCTGCAAAAGAGCTCGAACGCCTGGCTTTTGGCTCGCTTTCAAAACCTGCAACCCCTGTCGAACGAGAATGTGATTATCTCCCGTCAAAGGCACCATATCCGCCGACGTCGCCATCACCACCAAATCCAGGTGCCGCTTCAAATTCGGTTCTTGTCCCGATTCGAACCAACCTCGCTCCCGTCCCCTGGACCGAAGCGCCATGGACAAATAAAACGCCAACCCGCACCCGCAGAGTTGCTTCAGACCGCTCGGGCAGTCAGCCCGCTGCGGGTCCAGAATCGCGTGCGCGATGGGCAGCCCCTGAACCGCGTCGATTTGATGGTGATCCACGATGATGAGATCGATTCCCAATTCTTGCGCCAGCCGGGCGGCCTCGAAGCTCGTGATCCCGCAATCCACGGTGACGAGGACTTTGAATCCCCGTTCGTGCGCCTGCCTGACCGCGCCCGGATTCAACCCATACCCATCCTTGAAACGATCCGGCTGAGTCGCTTCGGCTCGAAACCCCATTTCCCTGAAAACCCAGCTGAGCAGCGCCGCTCCCGTCGTTCCATCCACGTCGTAATCCCCGTAAATCAGGACGGAATCAGCGGACTCGCGCGCCTGCGCCAGCCTCACCACCGCTTTTTCCATATCTTGAATGGAAAAAGGATTTTGGATGTTTTCAAGCTTGGGATTTAAAAACCGCTCAATTTGGGAAGTATCCGTCAATCCTCGGCTCACGCAGACTTGAAGGGTCAGAGGGGATAGATGGGTTTGCTGGCGAAGCGAATCAATCAAAGCCGCATGATCCTGGGGCTTGAACTTCCAGGGGCGAGACCTGATTTTCGCCGATTCGCCGGCCATCAGCCCTCGAGCTTAGGCTCGGGTCGAACGGTCACCCGGGCGCGGGCGGGGCGATTCCCCACCTGGGCTTGGCGCCTTTGTTGGAGGCGGGTCATGAAAATCACCAGCGAACTCGCGATGAAGATCGAGGAATACGTCCCCACGACGATTCCCACCATGAGGGTGAAGGCGAAATCTTCGATGACTTTGCCTCCAAAAGCCCACAGCGCGAAGACCGTCAGAAAAGTGGAAAGCGAGGTGAGAATGGTGCGTCCCAACGTCTCATTGATCGCGCGATTGACGGCTTGCTCGATGGACAACTTGGGATTGAGGTGAATCGTCTCCCTGACCCGGTCAAAAACGATGATGGTGTCGTTGTTGGAGTATCCGATCAACGCCAAAAGCGCGGCTAAAATCTGCAAATCAAACTGCTTCTGAGTCAAAACGAAAACGCCCAATGTAATCACCGTGTCATGGAACAAGGCGAGGACCGCGCCGGGCGAATAACGCGAATCGAACCGAAGCGTCACGTAGAGCAAGATGCAAATTAGCGCGTAAAGCATGGAGAGAAAGCCGCTCATCCGCAAGGAACTCCCGGCGGCGGGGCCTACCACGTCGGCGCGTTGAATCTCGAATTCCCCGGGCTTCAGCGACTTCCCGATGATCTCCTGAACTTGATGTGAAACGCGGTTCAAGGACCCTTCATCGCCTTGCGCCTTGATCAAAAACTGATGTTCCCGCTCCTCGCCGATCTGCTGAACCTTGAAATTCGCCAGGCCCCCTTCCTCCAAGGAACCGCGAACCTTGCCGATATCCCAACCCGCCGGCACATGAACTTGAATTTCCGCGCCGCCGACGAAGTCAATCCCGTAGTTCAGGCCTTTCGTGAAGAGCAGCACGAATGTCAGCGCGACCGCTACCACCGAGAGCCCGAGCCAGATCCGGATCTTTCCGACGAAATCAAACTGCGTTCCTGGGCGAATGAGTTCAAACATGGCCTTACCCTTAAATGCTCAGCGCAGGGGCCGTTTGACCCCGCGCGCCTTTCCGCTCTATATAACGAATGTAGAGATCAAAAATCAGCCGGCAGACGAAAACCGCCGAAAACAGCGTGGTGATGATGCCGATGAGCAAAGTGACCGCGAATCCCTTGATCGGCCCAGTTCCGTAGAGGAGCAGCACCACGGCCGCCGCCGCATTGGTGACGTTCGCGTCCAAAATCGTGTGAAACGCCTTCTGAAAGCCGGCCTCAACCGCCGCGAAGGCGCGCTTGCCGTGCCGCAATTCCTCGCGGATGCGCTCATAGATCACGACGTTGGAATCCACGGCGATCCCCACCGTCAGCGCGATCCCAGCGATCCCCGGGAGCGTCAACGTCGCCTCCAGGCCCACAAGACAGGCCAAAACATAGAGCACGTTCAGAAGCAGGGAAACGACCGCGATCAACCCGCTCACGCGGTAATAGATCGACACGAAGAGAAAAACCGCGAGGCAGCCGATCAGGCTCGCCACCGCCCCTTTGTGGATCGAATCCTGCCCCAGCGAAGGTCCCACGACCCGCTGTTCGAGGAACTCAAGCTGCGCAGGGAGCGCGCCGGCCCTCAACACGATGGCGAGGTCTTTCGCCTCTTTCAAAAGCTGATCGCCGCCGCCGCGCCCCAGAGTGATTTGCCCGCGCCCTCCCGGGATCCTGCTTTGAATCACCGGCGCGGAGTGAACGATGCTGTCGAGCACGATCGCCAGACGCTTGTGCAAATTCTCGTTGGTGAGGCGATCAAACGTAGTGGCCCCTTTCGGGCTCAGGGTGAATCCGACGTTGGGAGCGCGGCTTTCGGGATCAAACTGCACGGAAGCGTCTTGGAGGTCATCTCCCGTCACCTCCGCCGTCGAGCGGAGCAAATAAGGCATTCTCCCGACGAAAGCGCCCGTCTCCCCGCGCGTCCGCTCAAAGGCGATCTCGGTATTGGCGGGGATTTTTCCCTTCGCCAATTCATTCAGTTTGCGGATGTATTCCGAAAATTTTTGGCCGTCTTTATAAGAGGCGTCGTTTTGCTTTTCGATCTCGGCGATCAACGTCGCAAGCTGCTGGGGATTCATGGACTGGTCATCCACGATGCGGAACTCCAGTCTCGCCGTCCTGCCGATCAGCTCCTTCGCGCGCTCGATTTCACGGACGCCGGGCAGCTCCACGACGACTCGATCCACGCCTTGGCTCGCGATCGTGGGCTCAGACACCCCGAACTCATCGATTCGATTGCGGATCACTTCGATGCTCTGGCCGATCGTTCGATCTTTGACGTCGGCCTTGAATTCCCGCGTCAACCCGAGTTCCAACTGGCTCGCCGTCTCCGACACCAAACGCAGCTGCGAAAATTCCTTCTTCACGAGCGAATAAATCGCTTCACGTTCCGCGGCGCTGCCGAAGCCCACGATGACCCGCGGGTCATCCGAGGGGGTTTTCACGGTTTGAGTCGAGGTGAATGGAACGCCCTTTTCCTTGAATCGCGAGCTCAAAGCGACCGACTGCCGCTCAATGACGTCCTGATAGACTTTATTGAAGTCCACTCCCAGTACGAGGTAAAGCCCGCCCTGCAGGTCCAATCCCAAATTTACTTTTTGCTTAAAGGGAAACTTCGTTTTTTCGAGGTCGATGTTCCCGACGGTCGGATAGACGTAAACGACCGACAAAAGGGTGATGATGATGAAAAGAGAGAACTTACCCCACCAGTTCCGGCCCATGACTCTAAGCCAATTCCTTGATTTGGCCTTTGACGACCTGGGAAACCTGGCTCTTGAGCATCTTCACTCGAACATTATCAGCCACTTCCAAAGTCACCACTTGCTCCGTGATGCCGGTGACTTTTCCCAGCATCCCTGAGGACGTCAGCACTTCATCCCCATGCTTCAAGGCGCCGAGCATCTCCTGTTGAAGCTTCATCTTTTTCTGCTGGGGGCGAATGGAAAGGAAATAAAACACTCCGATCATGAGCACGATCGGGAGCAGCATTCCCATCAACCCCGGAGGCTGAGGAGCTGCGGCCACAGGAGCAGCGGCTCCGGCCGTAGGAACGGAACCCGCTGGAACCGCGGGAGGCAGACCCACCTCCGCCCAAGCGGCGCTCAGATTCAAAAGAGCGAGTGAAACGATTCCAAAAACTTTAAAAATAACGCTTTGCTTCATAGATTTTTTATTCATGATTTTAAGGTTCCTGTCTGGGTATAGAAAGTTTTCACCCAATCGTCAAACCGATTCTCAAGGATGGCTTGCCGCATCTGGCTCATCAAATTCAAGTAATAGGTCAGATTATGCAGCGTATTGAGCCGCGCTGAAAGCAGCTCCTTCCCCACGAAAAGATGGCGGAGGTAAGCGCGCGAATAATTCCGGCAGGTTTCGCACGGACAATCCGGATCCAACGGCGAGTCATCTTCGGAGTACCGGGTGTTTTTAATATTCACTTTCCCCCGGCTCGTGAAAAGCTGCCCATTCCGCGCGTTCCGGGTCGGCATCACGCAGTCAAAGAGATCCACTCCCGCGCGTACGCCTTCCACGAGATCTTCAGGCCTTCCGACTCCCATTAAATAGCGGGGGCGATCGCGCGGCAAAAGGGGCGCCGTATGCCGCGTCATCGCTTGCATCAATTCAGGGGACTCCCCGATGGAGAGTCCACCGATCGCGAATCCGTCCCAGGGCAAGCTCGTGATCTGCTCGACGGATTCGCGGCGCAAATCCTCATAGAGACCGCCTTGCGCGATTCCAAAACGCATCTGGTGAGATTGCAGCGGAACCTCCAGGCCTCGCTTCGCCCAAGCCAGCGTGCGCTTCATCGCCAACAGCACCATTTCACGTGACGCGGGGTACGGTGGGCATTGGTCAAACGCCATGACGATATCGCTGCCGAGCGATCGTTGCACTTCCATGGAAAGCTCGGGAGTGAATCGATGAGAACTGCCATCGAGATGGGACTGAAAAGTCGCTCCTTCATCGTCGATGCGATTGAGGGATGCGAGCGAGAAAACTTGGAACCCCCCGCTATCGGTCAAAATGGGACCATCCCAATTCATGAATCGATGGAGTCCTCCCAGCTTCTCGATCCGTTTGTGGCCCGGCCTGAGGTAGAGATGGTAGGTATTGGAAAGAATGATCTGAGCGTTCGCCCCTTTGAGTTCAGCGGGAGTCATCGCTTTTACGCTTGCTGAAGTTCCCACCGGCATGAAGCAGGGAGTGAGAATTTCATGCTCTTTGCCCGCGTGCCCAGGCAGCGTCATCCGAGCCGCGCGGGCCCGGCTCACTCCGCCTGATTCCGTCGTCTGCTCCAGGTTGAATCGCAGTCGTGACATGCTCAACTCAAGAAAGGATTGCTTCGGCGCTCAATCCCGATCTTCGTATCCGCCCCGTGCCCGGGGCAAACGCGGGTGTCGTCATCCAAAGTGAGAATCCGATCCCGGATGTTCTTCATCATCAGATCCGTATCCCCTCCCCAGAGATCCGTTCTGCCCACGCTTCCTTGAAAAAGCGTGTCGCCAGAATAAATCGCTTCGCTCGCGCCCAATCCTGAGTCTTCATGCAATCGAAGGCAGACGCTTCCCGGGCTATGCCCCGGCGTATGTAGGACGGAGAGCTTCAGCATTCCCACGCGAAGCTGCTCCCCTTCCTCCAGATAATGATCGATGGGCAGGGGCTCATCGTAGGAAAGCCCGAACAACTGCCCCTGCATCTTGAGATTTTTGTAAAGCCACTCATCCCCGCGATGCAAAGCGATGGTCGGGCGCTCCGCCAACCCTTCTTTCACTCCCCGCGTGGCTCCGATATGATCCAGATGCCCGTGGGTGTGAATCAGGAGCTTCACGCGCACCGCGCGCTCCCCCACATGCATCCCTTCAAGACCTTTAAGGATATCCGAAGCTGAATCGCCTGGATCCACGAGCGCCGCTTCGCCCGTACGGGGGCAGACGATCAATCGGCAGTTGCATTGGAAAGGGCCAACGACCCAAGTTTTTTCGATCTTCATGTTTTTCCCGGATTGGAGCTCAAAAACATCGCGTCCCCGTAGCTGAAAAATCGGTACTGCTGCGCGATCGCCTCGCGATACGCCGAAAGCACGAACTCGCGACCCGCGAACGCGCTGATGAGCATCAGCAGCGTAGAGCGCGGAAGGTGGAAATTAGTGATGAGCCCATCAATCACGAAGTTCCAGCCCGAACCGGGATAAATGAATCGCTGAGTGGAGCGCGTTCCCGGGCGAAACATCTTTTCCTCCGGATCCCAGGCGTCCTCGAGCGCGCGGACGCTCGTCGTGCCCACGGCGATCAGGCGCTTGCCTTCGCGCTTCGCGCGCGTCAGATCTTGCGCCACGCTCTCCTCCAAGGTGTAAGTCTCCTCATGCATGGAATGATTCCTGACGTCAGGGGCTTTCACGGGCCTGAACGTCCCCAACCCCACATGAAGCGTTAATTCCTTCCACCCAACGCCTTGGGCTAAAAGGCTCTGCACCAGCGCTTCGGTGAAATGCAACCCCGCCGTGGGAGCGGCTGAGGAACCTGGATTCTTAGCGTAAACGGTTTGGTAAAAAGATTCTTCCTGCGGGCGTTCCTTTTGCCAGGCTTGGATGTATTTGGGCAGAGGCAACTGCCCCGCCTGCGCTTCGAGCGGATCTCGATCAAAGCGGGCCACGATCAATCCTTCCGAGGATTCCTCGCGGGACCGGATCACTTCCCCGATCACCCCACCCGCTTCAAATCGGAAGCCGACCACGGGGCGAGCGCTCGCATGGAAAAGCCCTTCCCAAACCAGGGGCGAAATTTCTTTGAGCATCAAAAACTCGACGCTCCCGCCGCGCCTGAGACTTCCATCCCCTGGGCCAGCAGGCGTACCGGTTCGATCTCCCAAGATTCTGCGCCCCAGAAGACGGGCGCGAATGACTTTGGAATTATTGGCCACTAAAATATCGGTCGGACGAAGCACATCCCGAAGGTCTCCGAAGCGCCGATGCTCCCATCGTCGAGCCGAGCAATCCAAAACCATGAGACGGCATCGATCTCGGGGCTCCTGCGGAAACTGAGCGATCAATCCTTCGGGCAATGCGTAGTCGTAATCATCCAGGGCAAACGACATTGCGTTTGAGGTGCTACCATAATTTCTTGAGGACCGCGCCTGGATAATAAAAGCTCAGGATCGACTGAGCACTGTAGCCGCGCTCTCCCATCACTTTGGCACCCCACTGGCAAAGCCCCACTCCATGGCCGTTGCCCTGACCGAGGATGCTCCATCCCAGGACTGTCTCCTGGAAGCGAAACCCCGTGCTCCGAATTCGCTCCACTCCGAGCCATGAACGGAACCGCTCTCCGGAGAAGCGGACCTCCCTGCGGCTCAAAGGGCCGCCCCAGGTCGCGACCAATTCAGAGACCCGGCCCGTGGGCTCTGAGCGCTTCTCGATTTTAAGTTCCAATAAATGTTGGCCCTGAAAAGCCGCGAAGGCTTGCGAGCCTTCTCGGATCAATCCCGAGATCAAAGCCGACTCCATCTCGGCGCGGCTGAGCTCGGCCTTCCAGGCGAAACGGGGGGAATTCACGCAAAAGGGGCAACTCACCCCGCGCTTGAATCCGGCGTGCGTTTTTCCCCAAATCCGCTCCGGTAGCTCGGTATGCCCGCCGCACGTTGAATGGTAAAATGCTTTGATCGGACGCAGAGATTCGCCCTGAGAAGCGAGCAGCACTAATCCCGCCGAATCCTGCACGAGCCGAGAAGCCTGAAAGTCCTCGCGAACGACGCCGTCAAAAACTTGATCCCGAGTGGTCGAATCCACGTCAAATCGACGCGCCCTGGGATTGCCTTCTTGAAGTCGGTGAAGCGCATAGGTGCGCGCCGCGATCACTTGAGCGAGCACCGCCTCCCTGCTCCACCGGGAGGAGAATTCCGCGTTCACCAGGCCGTAGAGATATTTCTCGAGGTCCACTTCGTTGACGACTTCACATCCTTTTGAAGTCGCGTGGATCCAGATCTTCTCGCGGTACTTGCGCTCCCCTAAGCTCAGAATCCCGGCGAGGCTCTCCACGCTGAGCGGGCTTTGTAACTGGATCGTCTTCGAAAAAGAGGAAGCTTCGATCCCCCCTCCTTCGCGATAAGCGCAGCGGAACTCCCACTGCGTGACCCCTTCCGGGATGGCCGCGGCACGCGGCCGATCCAAGGGCCCGTCATAAAAGCGCAGGTTGAAGCCGCGCAAGGAGACGCTCCCCCGGTCCTGAAGGAGCCGCACCCGGATCCGGGGGGGATCGCTCCCCACAGAGGCTCTCGCTTCAGGCGAAGCGACGCCCGCTCCGATCAAAACACCGACAGCGACGTGCACGCCCCAGGAGGCTCTCCCTTTGAATTTCATGCGCTTTCATAAAAGGATGACCCAGTTTTTAAAATGAGGAAGCCGGCATTTTTTTCCCCCTACAGGGATCCCCGCCGGGATCCGAGAAGTTCCTTGGGTCATTCACACACGCCCGCAAGACGAAACGAAGAAAGAAACGGAATTCTCAAGGGGGAACCATGGATACTCGAAAAGGACCGAGGAACACGGAAAAAGCGGATTCGGGATCCATGGCTTCATCCTGCATCGGAACCCTGAAGGAAGTCGTTCAACGCTACAACAGCTGCGTGCTCTGCGGCTCGAATCTCCACTTCAGCCATTTGACCGACTTCGCGCGCAACATCACGCAGGAAACCACGCGCTGCCCCGAGTGCGGGAACCGCGGGCAAGTCGTGGAGCACATCCTGCAATAAGCGCAGCCAACCGTGACGGCCAAAGCTCTTAGTTTTAATAAATAAAAATAGTTTAATTTTAATTAGACATTTTTCCTTCCCTGCGATAGCTATTGCAGCCGAATGTTTTTCCGGAAAAAACGGTTTCCCATCTATTTATTGACGCTGATCCCGCTGCAGTGCTGGGGAGGTGAAGCCACTCTTTCCCCCTTTCCCGCGAGCGCTTACGACTCTTTATTCCCCTACTTCCTGGAGTCCTGCCAACTCACCGAAGCCCGCCCGAAAGGGCAAAAAGCGTGGTCGGGGACGGGGCACGCCTTTTTTTATTTGAAGGGCGCCTGCCGCGACACTTCGCAGGCTCTTCCGCGAATCAAGCCTTGTGAGGCTGGTACTGACCTCAAGGACCCGGATTCAGGCGTCGGCATCAGCGCGAATATTCCTTTTAAGAACGTGAATTGGGTCGCGATCGAAGGCAAAAGCCTCTTCCTCTACGGGGGGCTCAAGCCCACGGACTCCGTGGATGAGTCAAACCGCGAAAAACTCATCGAAAGAGTGCTGCGAAGCGGCGCCTTTGACGGGGTTGAATTTTATCCCATCCAAGATCGCCTTCACCCGCAGCAATCCCGGGAGAGCGATACGGCCTACCTCATCCGTCAGTCCGTGGCGAGCGACTTCGCCGCGGCTTGGGGAAGAAACGTGAAATGCGAGCGAATCCCCCTCAACCCGGCTCAACTTCTGGAAGCCATCCATTTTCTCAATCAAGAGAACGCCAAGTATGAGGGGAATCATCAGCCCAACCGATGGCAGATGTTCGGCAACAACTGCGCGCACATCGTCCATAACGTCACGGCCGCGCTCGGCTATCAAAACTCTCGAAAGATCCACCGCCCTTTACCCCTCTCCATGCTCACGTTCCCTTTGCCGAGCAATGAATGGCTCTCCACGGTGGAAGCCGCCAATGAAGCGCCCATTGAAAATCCCCGCAAGCTTTTCGCCAGCAAGCGAATGCGCGAGATGATCCTAAAGTTCGGAAAACTCCCCTCCGAACATGGAGCCCTCGCCGTTCTCTACCCCATGCATGCCCATGAGAATCAGCTCTTTGAGCCCACCACGGATCATATTTACGCGTTGGATTATCCGCTTCCCTCCTTCCGTCATCTCTGGCACGGGCTTCCCTTCCGCTGGGCGCGGCAAGAAAAAATGAGCCGAATCTGGCAAACGCCGCGTTACACGGATCTCGAGGCAAACTTCAAATTCTACGAGAGCCGCTACCTCGTCGCTCAATCGAATCTGAGAAAACTCAAATCGGCGACGCAGGGCGAGCAAGAGTTTTATACGATCTACGAGCAGGTTCTCGAAAACGCGCTGGAAGACGTTCGGGAAAAAATGCGCGCGCTCTTGAGCCTGCGCTAACTCAGACTCAGCGCATTAATTGATCTTTTGAATTTCTACCCAATCCGCTCTGACCCCGTCGGAAACCCGGCCGCTACCGCCAGAATCAACTATCTCCAATCCTGGAATTGATGAAACCATCTCTTTCATCAAACTTAAATCGACAGGCGAAATAAGGATTTTTCCCCCAGTTTTCAAGATTTTCTTCAAGCTGAATAATTCCTGCCTCAACAGACCTAAGCGCCCATAGATTCCCTCATAGGAAAAAGCCTATCGAGTGGCCAATACTAAATCAATGGAATTAGGCGCAACTTTCTCATGAATTTCCTTCAAATCCCCCTCAAACAGATAAGATGGCCGATTGAAGTTTTTTGGGAAGTAGATATCGAATCCTCGGACAGAAAGATCGTGATCCGGGATACCGAGCTCCTTTCTCAGTGCCCCAATTGCGGAGCCTCCCCCGCACCCTGCATCAAGGATTGTCTTCCCTTTCAAAGCGGGTGCGCTCAGCTTGTGCGCAGGATAATGCGAGCGCACGAGATTCAAGTCATTATCACTCAAAATGTAGGTGGCTTCCGTTGAGACTCCCAAGCCATTTCTTCGGATCACCGTAATCCTTGACCCAAGCTGATAAATGCTCACAATGCTACCCGGATCAAAATTCGGATCCCCATGAGTTTCCTCAACCGGAATCCCGCGAAGAACCTTCCCTAAGTCGCCAATGTTCGTTCGAGATAGAAGAGCGAGCTTAGAAATCGCACATCGTACTCGAGCACGAACAGAAGAAAGCTTTTCCCCTGAAAACGCCAAAGGAGCGTTCATCAACATCAGCAAAACACCAAATAAGCGAAAACTCTTGGACATCATATGATGATCTTCTGGCCCTGAACTCTCATCGTCTCAACGGAGTGAGGGCGTTAAGAATTCATGCTCGTTGATCATCGACTCTCCGCATTATCATCTGAATCTCTCCTTTTGACTTCGCCTGCTCCATCATCGATAACTACTGCGTCATGACCCCGAACGATCGCTTTCAAAAAACGTGGGAAGGATTTTTGCCCAAACGCACGCTGGTGATGGCTAAGAAAACGCCGCGTGCGTCGACTTCCGAAAAAGTGCACGCGCTCCGAGATCAGCCCGCTCACGCTCAGGGACCCCACCCCATGCCCAGCGATCCAGTGGAAATCCCTTCCCCTAAAAATGACTCCCTCCCCCAGATCGCAGCCGAGCTCGTCGATTGCCCGCGCTGCAAGCTCTGCAAAACGCGCACGAACGTCGTCGTGGGCGAAGGCCACCCCAAGGCGCGCCTCGTCTTCGTGGGCGAAGGCCCCGGCGAGAACGAGGATCTGCAAGGTCGCCCTTTCGTCGGGCGCGCAGGCCAACTGCTCGAAAAAATGATTGAAGCCATCGGTCTCAAGCGCTCAGAGGTCTACATCTGCAACGTCATCAAATGCCGTCCGCCGGGCAATCGCAACCCCGAGCCCGATGAGATCGCGGCGTGCAGCCCCTTTCTGTACCGCCAGCTCGCGGTCATTCAACCCGAAGTCGTCGTCGCGCTCGGCAAGTTCGCCGCCCAGACGCTGCTCATGACCGAGGAACGCATCTCCTCACTTCGCGGGAAATTCCACCCTTACCGCGGAACGAAGCTCATGCCGACGTTCCACCCCTCCTATCTGCTGAGAAATCCCGATGCCAAGCGCGAGGCTTGGGCGGATCTCAAACTGGTCGCTCAAGAACTCGGCCTCACCCTTCCGCAACCCCCTCGACCCCAAAAAGGAATTTAATCATGGAAGTTTTTTCAGGCACCCTGCTCAGTTTTTTTCTCGTCGCGGCCGGGATTATCGCCACCCTCAGCATCAAGATTCTCAACGAATACGAACGCGGCGTGATCTTCCGGCTCGGCCGAATCATCGGCGCCAAGGGGCCCGGGCTGATTTTTTTGATCCCCGGGATCGATCGCATGATGCGCGTGGATCTGCGCACAGTGACGCTCGATGTCCCGCCGCAAGATGCGATCAGCCGCGACAACGTGACGATCAAGGTGAACGCAGTAGTGTATTTTCGGGTGGTGGATCCCAACCGCGCGGTCGTGGAGGTGGAGAACTACCTGCTCGCGACCTCAAAGCTCGCTCAAACGACCCTTCGCTCAGTGCTCGGTCAAGTCGAGCTCGATGAGCTCCTCGCCTCACGCGACGCGATCAATCACCGGCTGCAGGCCATTTTGGATTCGCAGACCGAGCCTTGGGGCGTGAAGGTCGCCAACGTGGAAGTGAAGCAGATCGACCTACCGGCTGAAATGCAGCGCGCGATGGCCCGCCAGGCTGAAGCCGAGCGCGAACGCCGCGCGAAAGTGATCGCGGCTGAGGGCGAGCTCCAGGCTTCTCAGAAACTCTCAGAGGCCGCCGCCGTCATGGAAAAGCAACCGATGTCGCTTCAGCTGCGTTACTTACAGACGATTCGTGAGATGGCGAGCGAACAGAACTCGCATACGATCGTGCCGTTCCCGATCGAGATGCTCAGGATGTTCGGGGGAAAGCAAAACTAAACGGCTTTCGCCTCCTTAAGGCCTTGAGCATTTTTTCGGATCCAGAATGCAGTTTCTTGCATTCTGATATTCACGGATGACGACTTTCGCCTGATTCACGTTTTTGACTCTGACATTGAAGAATGGGGAGACGTGAAAATCAATTGCGGCACCCGCCTCAAATCCAAAAACAGCAATACGGGCCTGATCACTCACTACTTCACTCAAGCACAGCTGAAAAAAGGTGATTTTTCGGCCATACTTGATTTCGCTTTGCAGTCCCGGAAAAATTCTTTCGCAAAAATCATCCGTTTTATTTCTTTTTTTCTCGACCGAAGATTGAATCGCCTTGGGCGGCATTGGAGCATCTGAACCATCAATGCGAATTCCAGTCGGTGGAGCCTTGAAGCGTCGCTCTGCCTCAAGATATTGATTCAAGCTTTCCAACGCTCGTTGGTGATTTTTTAAAACCACCAACGAGTCAATGACTCCAGGCAATGACACCGTTACCGCCTGAGCTTGATCGCTGCCTGCTCTCCTAGCCGTGTAATGGATGTGATCGCTGTCTTTCACACGAGACACACAAACAGTAAAATCAGGATTCGCTTCGTTATTAAACCATTTACTGCACTCTTGCTGCGCAAAAGCTGGAAAAGAATAGCTCACTAAGATAATCAAAAAAGCGACCAACAAAAACACCGAAGATTTCATTACGCGCAGGATGGTTTTAATTTTCATAGATGAAAACCTTTATCAAATTCCTTTTAAATAGCCCTCATAACTCCCCATTCGCCAATCACCCAAGAAATGCCGAACAAGCAGAACTCGCATACGATCGTTCCATTTCCGATCGAGATGCTGCGGATGTTCGGGGGCAGTGGGAAATAAAAAAGCCACACGACAAAATGCAGTGTGGCTTGGATTCGATCGCTGAATATATTTTATTCTCAGCTATTTTAGTAATTGCTCTTTTCTCTGATCACTTGAACATCTGATTCTTGAGCTTCACAAAATTTCGCGGCCCAAGCAACCATCCCAGATTTAGAATATGTGCTTGTGGTTGTGCTTCCACAGTTTTCTCGATCATAACGAGCTGCACCACAACAAGCAGTGTAGATATGCTTGACTACGACTCGCCCCGAATCGTCTGCTCCATCATAGGACACGTTGCATGTATTTGGACATGATTGTAAAAATTCAAATGCCAAAGAAGGCGTAGCATTTGAAAGCCCTACGACTGCCAAAACAAACATCAAATATTTAGACTTCATACGTTTCATCTCCCACTGATTGAACGATTTTTTAAACATGATTACCTCCACACACTTTCTGCCTCTTCACTACGTTTTCCGACTCAATATGTCAACACTTTGCCTTTTTTTCATATTCTAGGTATGTATCTCTTTCATAAGCCCCGAATCAGGCGGCTGGATCCTGCAATAATGATTAGGATCAACTTTAAAACCGATTGATGGACCCCAATGAATTTGAATGACAGCGGCGCGACGCCAACCCAGGAAAACCCCTGGAACTCCCTAGGATTACACTCCGATCTTCTTTCCTTAGTTCAAAAAGCAGGCTTCGAGCAGCCCACCCCCGTGCAGGCCAAATCCATTCCCCTGGCCCTTGAAGGCAAGGACCTCATGGTCTCGGCCCAAACCGGGACGGGCAAGACCGCCGCTTTTTGCTTCCCCATGATTGAAAAGCTCCGGGGCCGCGAAGGGACTTATGGTCTGGTGCTCGCCCCGAGCCGCGAGATCGCGCTTCAAACTCAGGCGGTTTTGGATCAGTTCGGGCTACCGCTCGGCATCCGCTCCGCGGTGCTCATCGGCGGCATCGACATCCGCCACGACGAAAAGGCGCTCGCCACCTACCCTCAGATCCTGGTCGCCACACCGGGACGCCTCTGCGATCATCTGGATCGCGGCAACATCTGGCTGAGCTACCTGGAATTCGTCGTCCTCGACGAAGCGGACCGCATGCTCGACATGGGTTTTTCCGATCAGCTCAATCGCATCCTTCAAGATACGCCTTCCACGCGGCAGACGCTGTTGTTCTCGGCGACGATCCCAGATCCCGTCGCCAAGCTCGCGCACAAGATCCTCCAAAACCCCGAGCGCGTGCAGATCGGAAAGCCCGTCTCCGCCGCAAAAACGGTGGATCAGCACTTCATCTTCACGGATGAGGCGCTCAAAATGCGGGAGCTTCAAAAAATCATCCGCGAGGAACCCGGCACGATCTTCATCTTCACGCGCTCCAAAGACGGGGCAAGCCGCCTCTGGCGATCGCTCCGAAGCCGTGGCTTTTACGACGCCACTCACCTGCACTCGGATCTCAGGCAATGCGACCGCGAGCAATCGCTTGAGGATTTCAAGGCAGGCAAGTACCGCGTGATGATCGCCACCGACGTGATCGGGCGAGGAATCCACGTGGACGGAGTAGCTCACGTCGTGAACTACGACCTGCCGCGGGATGCTTCCGATTACGTGCACCGCATCGGCCGAACGGGACGTGCGGATGCCACCGGCAAGGCAACGAGCTTCGTCACTCCGCGAGATAAGCTGGTGCTCGGGCAGATTGAGCGGCTTTTGGGGGAAACGATCGGCGGCCAGTCCACCCCAGCGCCCACTCCCGCAAACGGCGCTCGCGCTCCGCACCGAGGGCACGCCAGCCCTCGCCCCCCCTCGGCGCAAGATGGCCCGAGACGAAAGCGGCGCGGAGGACGCGGCGGAAAGCCGGCCTCGGGAACCCGACCTCAGACTGAAGCCAAACCTCAGGCGTCAGGACCGAGCCCCATCCGCCCCGTGGATCGCAAACCGGAGTAGTAACTTCTATTCCGCTATTTTGCCCGCTCCCTGAGGCGCGCTCTCCGCGGGCTGAATTTTATCCTGAAAAATGGGCGTGAAGTATTCCCCCAAGTGGTACTTCACATCCCCAGGAGTCCAATCTTGGGGAATCAGCATTCCACTACCCTGACAAGTCAATCTCGCGATCCCCAAGGGCTCATGATGGGGACCGAATAAATTCATCTTCCAGCTCACTTGCTCAATCCGTCCGGAAGTTTTGATTTGCCGACACTCCCCCTCGATCGGCAATAAGTAGGTGCCCAGAGAGGGATTCGTGGATTCAAAACGGCAGAGCTTTCGAGTGCGGGTCAGCCAGCCGTTGGGGTCCTCCTTGGAAAAAATCCCAGCTTTGAAATAACCGACATGGAGAGTGACGTTTTCTTGAACGAGCGGAACGAGTGCGAAATGCTTGCCGAAAGTCAGGTTGATGCGCTGTAGGCGGGTAAATCCCGCGTGGCAAGCTTCCGCTTTGGAAAGCGTGAGGTGTGAGTCTTCCCGAGCATTCGACCCGATCCCTAAGCCAAACCAGAGGGAACCCAGAGCCGCGATCCAAACCATCCTTTGCATTTTTTCCGAATAGAATAGTTCGTTTGAAATCAAAAGGTTTTTCAAGGGCGCAGGATTAAAAGCGAATTTTTCTTAAGTTTCCCGACCACTCCGCCGAAGAGCCTATAAGAGATCCATGGGGGATAGCCACGTTATGAGCTCACGCAAAAAATCGTTCCGACTGAGACTTTTGATTTACCCCCGCTTCCAACTCACGCTCATCATCGCGAACACCGTCATGATGTCGCTCGCTTTCGCGTTCATCGGCGTTCAGGTCGCCCGGTCGTTCTCCAAGCTCAAGCAGATGGGGATCAACGTCGGCCTTCCCGAGTCCCACGCCTACTATTTATTCTTGGATTTTCACGCGAGCACGCTCTATTACAACTTGGGCATCGCGATCGCGGCGGGTTTTTTTCTCTCCGCACTCATCACGCTTTTCGTGTCACACCGATTGGCGGGCCCGCTGGTGCGCTTGACCAATCACCTCACCTCGATCGTCCGAGGTGAGCGCCCCATCCGCCCGCTCAGCTTCCGCAAGCACGACTTCAGCTCCGAGCTGCCCGCGCTGTTCAACTCCGCCATCGAGAGCGTGCAGAAGAACCCAGGCTCAGGCAGCCCCGTGCAAGACAGCGAAGAGCACGGCCATAAAAAAGCGTCTTAATTCTTCGGAAACCCGATCGTAGTGAATCCGCATTCTTTTTTGATCAAAGCAATGGCTTTGTCCGCGGATGAAGGGTCATCCTGATTCGGCAACATGGAGCTCGTGATCCCTTTAACGACATTATTGAAGAAAAAATAGGATTTGATCGTTGATCGAAGCACCGGTGTAGAACGATCTTTAGTCGGATAATCCGGCCCATTAAAGGATCGATACTCTATGGGCAGGGGTACGCTCTGAGTGGAATCCTTCTGATTATTGAATGGGAAGCAAGGGATGTCGTTTCTGTAAAAACTGGCGTTCCCTGAAAATTTCACCCCGTTGAACTGATCCTGGAATTTTGCATCTACGGTTTTAACCACAACCGATGTCGCAGCGCCCTCCCAAGATCGATGCTTGCTGTAAATCACCGCTTTATTTTGAAGCAGCACGCAGCTTTCAAAGCCGGCATAGCCGGCAAGCTGGGTATTGGTCACTTCCACGTAACACCCCATCACGTTTGAAGCCGGCGACAGAGTTGAGAGCGTCTTTGCTTCCGCGAGACCAGCGCCTAAAATTCCCGCCGTCAAAAGCAAGCCCGACAGAACCTGTTTTTTATTTCCCATGCGAGTGACTCCTTTTCTTGATTCGTTTCATTTTCACTCATCAAGAAAAGAAGAACTTGGCAATGC
>CAZLYB010000012.1:59223-74577 GCA_964563795.1 uncultured Bacteriovoracaceae bacterium
CTTTTCTTGATTCGTTTCATTTTCACTCATCAAGAAAAGAAGAACTTGGCAATGCTTTTTAATCGCCCCGCACCACGCGGTAAATCGCGTCCTGGATCACAGTATCGCGCGATTTCTTGGAGTGATCCCTGTTCGCAGGTTTGCATTGACTTTCAGCGCCCCGCGGCTCGCAGTTGCTCGTGCTGAGGTAAAGCTCCCCCTCCGGGCTCACGGTCACTTCCCGAATTCGGCCGACGCTGTCGCTGCCCGAGAAATATTTTTCAGTCCCCGTCACTTGGATCGATGATCCCTCTTGATTAAACATCACTCGATGAAGGTGACGGCCTTGACCGCTGATCAGACCCAAAACCCCGATCAAAAGACTGCCCTTCCATTCGGGAATTCGATCGCCGCGGTAGATCACAACGTCGCCCGGGGGCAACGCGTTCTTCCAGACCAAGGATGGAGTGATCATTCCCGATTGAGTCTGGTCTGTTTGACACTGATAAATGTTCGGCCATCCGAGATTGGCGCCGGGGCCAGCAACGCTGAGCTCATCGCTCCCGATTCTTTCAGGATGCTGCGGCTCAGGGAAGCTCGGCCCGTGATCAGCGACGAGAAGCGTTTGCTCATCCAGCCAATCAAAGCCCTGAGTATTGCGCACGCCGGAGACATAGATCAGGCTCCCCGGGTAAGGATTCGAAGGGGGGACCTCGCCTTCATCCGTCATCCGCAAAATTTTCCCGGGAATCACGCTCAAATCCTGCGCGTTGCGGGAATCCCGGCCATCGCCCGTGCCTAAGTAGAGGTAGCCATCCGGACCGAATTTAATTCGGCCTCCGTTGTGATAACGACCCGAGGGAATATCATCGAGAAGGATTTTATTCTCCTTTGCAGAGCTTCCATCCGCTGAAAGCTGGTATCGAACCAAGCGATTGACGGTTTCCGTGGGCGTTCCATTCCATTTTTTCCAGAAGCGGAGATAGGCCCACCACGGCTTTGGGATTTCCGGCGCATTCAAAGGCTTAACTGTGGTGTAATAAATATAGAAAAATCGATTACGCTTGAAATCGGGGTGAAGCGCCAAGCCCATGAGGCCGCCCTCATCGCTTTCACCCGTGGTCACGGTCACTACCGGCTCTTTTTGAAGCACGCCACCACGGACGATTCGGACCCGGCCGGGCCGTTCGGTGACCAGCATCTCGCTTTTTGAGATGAATCCGATCGCCCAAGGGATGATCAGGCCATCCACGACTTTCTCGAGCTTGACCGGCACTGAGCCGGCCTTGCCCTGTGAGAGCGAGGAGACCATCTTGCACTCATCCGCCATTCCCGAGGCCGCGACCGCAGCGGGATGAGGGAACAAAGAAAGGGATGCCACCACCAGCGATACGCCGAAAAAGGTCTTCATGGGCCAGGCTTAGTCCCATTGAAGTTTTTAGACAATATTATTTAATATCTTATAAATAAATTAATGTTTACTCGCCCAAGATCCGCTTCGATCTGACGACGCGGTGGTAACTCACCGCGAAGCGGTGCGCCTCATCGCGCACGTGCGTGAGGAGCTTGTAGGACCCTTGATGAGGAAGCAGCATCACGGGATTCTTTCGCCCCGGCAAAAACACGCGCTCCGAGCTCGAGCGCACCTCGGTCGACTCAAAGTCCCGCTCCACGCGCGCTTTGGCGAGACCGACCACCGCGACGTCACGAATCCCGAACTCCAGGAAGATCGCCACGGCTTGCGCGAGCTGTCCTTTGCCCCCGTCCACCACCACGAGATCGGGCAGTGGCTCCTCGGCGTGCGAAAAGCGGCGGCCGAGCGTCTCCTTCATCATCGCGAAGTCGTTTGCCCCCTCCACGGTGCGGATTTTATAACGGCGATAAAGCGATTTCTCGGGGGCGCCCTCCAGGAAAACCACGCGGGAGGCGACCGCGTCCTCTCCTTGGATATTCGAGATGTCATAGCACTCGATGCGGCGCGGGAGGCGATCGAGCTGGAGCTTTTCCTGCACTTCCTCGAGCGCCTGAATCCCGTGCGACAGCTGCCGCTTGCGGCTTTGCTCCAGCGCGTGCTCGGCGTTCAGCCGCGCCACGTTCAGGAACTGCGCCGTCTTGGAGCTCGGTGACTCCGCCTCAGGCACGCGGATGGAGACCCCCAAGGCGTCCTCCAAAACGCTGCGATCTTCGAGCTCCAAGGGCAAGAGCACGTCAGGGGGCGCATCGAGCCCCGCCATTTCCGTCCGAAGAGGCCCGTAATGCTGAGCGAGGAATTGCTTGAGAATCTCGGGATCGGGGATTTCCGCATCCCCATTCTGAAACGCGTAATGCTGCACCGAGAGCACTTTCCCCAATCGAATCTGCAGCAAGCAGAGCTGGATCTCGCCTTCTTTTCTCGCGAGTCCCACGACGTCCACATTGACCCTTGATTCGGGATCGAGCATCCCCTGCGTCGCGGTCACGATCTCGAGGTTGCGGATTTGATCGCGAACTTCCGCCGCTGACTCAAAATCCTCCTGCTCGGCGGCCGCTTCCATCCGCGCGCGCAGATCCGCGATCAAGGCATCCGTCTTGCCTTCCAGCGCGGAGACCGCATGGTCGATTTGGGCGCGATATTGCTCTTCATTCACCTTGAGCACGCAGGGCGCCGAGCACTTGCCGATCTGATGCAAAATGCAGGGCCGGCTCCGATGCGAAAAAGTGTTGTCCGAGCAATCCCTCAGCTGGAACGTCTCATTGAGGAGCTTGAGCACTTGGCGAGCCGCCCAGGCCGAGGGAAACGGCCCAAAATACCGGGCCCCGTCGCGCAAAGTCCGCCGCGTCCATTCAATGCGTGGAAAAGGCTTTTCGACCTGAATTTTGAGGTAAGGGTAAGCCTTGTCGTCCTTGAGGCGGATGTTCCAGCGGGGACGGTGCTTTTTGATCAGAGTGGCCTCTAAAATCAAGGCCTCGGCCTCCGTTTCGGTCAAAATCACCTCAAAATCGATGATCTGGCTGACGAGGAGCTCGGTTCGGGGAATCTCGTGGCGGATGGGCTGAAAATAGCTCGTCACGCGATTCTTTAAATTCTTCGCTTTTCCGACGTAGAGGATCCCGCCCTGCTCGTCTTTCATGAGGTAAACGCCGGCCTGATGGGTCATTTCCCGAGCTTTGGTAAGCAGGAGTTCCCGCAGAGGATTTTGCCTTGACCCTTGCTTTTCCATAGGCGTTCACTATAAACCAAAGCGAGGAGAAAAAAAGAATGGCGAAATCGACCGCTGCAGCGCAGGAAACCCTAGCCTATTGCACCAGCTGCAAGATGGATCTCAATCACGTGGTCGTAGCGATGAAGGGGGATCGCATCGCCAAGGTCCAATGCCTCACTTGCAAGAAAGAGCACGCATTCAAGGCGCCCAAGGGGGCTACTGAGCCGGGAAAAGCCAAGGCGAAATCCAAATCCAAGAAAAAAGACGCGGCAGCGGAATCCCAAAGCCATCCCGTTGAAGTGGAATGGGAAAAGCTGATGCTGGCCCACGCGGATTCCCCTTTTAAGAATTACGACATGAAGGCGATCTATGGCTTGGGAGACAAGCTCAAGCACCCCACGTTCGGGGATGGCATCGTCGGAAAACTGATCTACCCCAATAAGCTCGAAGTCATTTTCAAAACGGACATCAAAATCTTGATTTCCGGAGGGCATCCTTCGTAAGATCAAAGGTACGATGAAAACTACCGCCGTTCGAGTCGCGTTCAGTTCACTTTCCCTTCTTTTAGTGTTTTCAGGGTGCTCCAGCGCCCCGAAAAAATCCACTCCCGAGCTCGCTCAGCTCGAGGGCAAGAAAGTGGCTCTCCTCGAGATTCAAGGCGAAGCCACCTCGCGCTCGGTCGTCGAAGTCGCTTTGATCAATCAACTCGTCCGTCGAGGCACGTTCATCTTGATCTCCAAACCAGATCTCGAAAAAGCCCGACAAGATCCCGCCCTGGATCCCACGGACTGGAGAGCCATCGCCAACGCCGTAGGGGCGGATTACGCCTTGAAGGCTCGCGTCCTGGAGTTCGACACGACGGAGCGCGAAGGTTATTCGGCGGTCGAAGAAGAAGACTCGCAGCTCGCTGAAGAGCGGGGCTCAAACGAGGCCAAGACCAAACGGCTTTACAAAGTGAAATCCCTGGAGGGCCGGGTAAAAGTACAGCTTGAATTCACGGACCTTCACGCGATGAAGGGGGATCCCGACACGCGCGTGGCGATCGCCGAAAAAGAGGACCGGGTCGTCGCCGAAGCGAAGACCCGCGGAATTCGGCTCCCCCCGAGATTGCGCTTCCTGGAGAAGCTCTCCAATGAGGCTTTTGAGCGTTTTTTTGAGGTCTACCGGTAGAGCGGAATGCTGATCACCGAGCAATTTCACGCTCAAGTCCTGAAAAATCCCTCCCGCCCGGCGCTTCATTACCTCGGCAAGGACATCACGTATCAGGAACTCAAAAAATCGGTCTCCCGGCTCAGCTATCTCTACCAAAATGAACTCGGCCCCAAAAAACGAGTTGCGCTTTTTGCGAGAAACAGCCCCGCTTGGATTTCCACCTTTTTCGCGCTCACCCATGTCCGGGCCGTCACGATTCCCCTGAACCCCGAGGCTCCCCGCGAAGAAATTTTATCCCTCCTCAAAGAGACCGAGGCGACCCATCTCGCGGTGACTTCCGATTTGGTGGAACCCGCGCGGGATCTTTTGAAGGATCTTCACCCCTCCATTCCGCTGATTGAAATCGAGAAAAAAGTGGGCGGTGAATACGATGTTTCCTTCACCGCCCCGGCCGATCATCAGCCCAAGAACACCGACCCCATCTTGTTGATCAAGACCGCTGGCTATAACGGCAAAGCGCGCCTCGTGAGCTTCACGCACGCGCAACTCATTCAAGCCGGCATTTCGCTGCGCGGAGCCTATCGGCTCTCGCCCGCGGACCGGATCTGCAGCCCGATGAGCTGGGCGCATCCTTTTTCTTTTTCGCAATCTTTGCTGCTCCCCCTTTTGAACGGATCGACCTGCGTGATTGACCATGGGCTTCAAGGCAAGGAGAGCCTCGCTTTTTTGCTTCAATCCAAGACTTCACGCCTGGCGGGCTCTCCCCAGCTTTTTGAGGGTCTCCTGAACGCTCAGGCAAAGCTTCCCCCCACGCTCAAAATGGCGCTGGTGGGATGGGGCTCTCTCCCGCCCAAAAGCGCGGAGTCCCTTCGTGCTCAAGGCGTTTCCGTCTCGCACTGCTATGGCCAGGCTGAAAATCTTTGGTCCATCGCCATCGAGGACCCGGCCATCACGGAGTCCAGTCCCGCTGAACCGCCCTATTTTTGCGCGCTGGGGCTTCCAGGCCTGCAGTATAAGGTGCTGGATGAAAATGGGGACCTCATTGAAGGCACGGGTTCTCGCACCGGTTTGCTCGCGGTCACCGGAAAAACCCTCATGCAGGGGTATCTGGGGCTGGAAAAGGAGACGAAGAACGCCCTGCGAGGCAGCTGGCTCTATACGGGCGACATCGCCCAGCTCGAAGATCAGGAAGGAGCTGACCAACCCGTCAAACTCACTTTCCTGGGGCGCAAGGAGGATCTGTTTTTGGAAAGCGGCTTTTTCTACGTGCCCCGAACCCGCGACGGCGTCGTCCGAGCCATGAAGGGCGTTCAGGACGCGGCGCTTTTCGTGGTCAAAAACCAGCTCGGAAAAACCGTTGTCGCCTGCGCGGTGGTCAAAGCCCCGGGGTTTCCCCTCCAAGAAAAGCAGATCCAAGACGCGTGCCGCGGAAAAATGGAACCGGAGCTCATTCCCACGGCCATCGTCTTCACGGACTTCATCCCGCGCGATGGCGGCGGCAATGTCCACGGAGCGCGGCTCCGCGGGCAGTTCACGGGCGTGATTTAGATCATTTCAGCGCGGTCAAATTCAGCCATCGGAGACGCTTGATACGGTCCCGCAGCTCAGCCGCCTGCTCAAACTGCATGTTCTTGGCCGACTTCTTCATTTCCTCTTCCATGGACCGAATGGACTGGGTCAATGCTTCCAGCGAAGTGAAGAAATCCCCAGCGAGCTCTTGAATTTCCTTCAGTCGATCCTCTTCGCTCAACCACGTCGATTCCGCCGCCGTCCAGAGATTGGCTTGGCGCCCTTGCTCCCCGGGACCGGTGCGGAGGGCCTTCTTGGCGAGCAATGAACGCACCTTGGCGCTGCCGAACTCCACACGCTCCGGCGCATCGTCATCGCTCAAGCCATCGGTGATCGGGGCAGCGATCGCCTTCTGAATGCTTTTGGGCTCGATGCCCTGCGCGCGGTTGTAATCGGATTGAATCTGACGCCTGCGCTCCGTCTCATCGATCGCTTTGCGCATGCTCTCGGTGATTTTATCCGCATAGAGGATGACTTGGCCGTTGACGTTTCGCGCGGCTCTTCCCATCGTCTGAATCAAGGAGCGATGGCTCCTCAGAAAGCCCTCTTTGTCGGCGTCCAAGATGCCCACGAGCGAGACCTCGGGGATATCCAAGCCTTCCCGCAAGAGATTGATCCCCACCAGGACGTCGAAGCTCCCCAAACGCAAATCCCGCAAAATTTCGATCCGCTCCAAAGTGTCGATATCCGAGTGGAGGTATTTCACGCGGACCCCCTGCTCCTGATAGTAACGGGTCAAATCCTCGGCGAGCTTCTTCGTGAGCGTGGTGATGAGCACCCGCTCTTTGCGCTCGACGCGGACGCGGATCTCCTGAAGCAGGTTATCCACCTGCGTGCCCGCGGGCCGCACTTCAACGAGGGGATCCACGAGCCCAGTCGGCCGAATCACCTGCTCAACGATCTCGCCCCCCGCTTGGCGAAGCTCATACTCCCCGGGCGTCGCCGAAACATAGATCGTTTGATGGAGCGATTTTTCCCACTCCTCAAAATTGAGGGGACGATTGTCAAGCGCCGACGGGAGGCGAAAGCCATGCTCCACCAGCGTCTGTTTTCGGGAGCGATCGCCCCGGTACATTCCCCCAATCTGAGGAACGGTGACATGACTCTCGTCCACGATGAGAAGCCAGTTTTTCGGGAAATACTCCAGCAGCGTGGGCGGGGCGTCGCCCGTTGAACGGCCAGTGAGGTGGCGCGAATAATTCTCGATGCCCTGGCAGAACCCCAGCTCCTCGATCATTTCGAGGTCGTAGAGCGTCCTCTGGGAGAGGCGCTGGGATTCCACCATTTTCTCGAGCGATTTGAGCTGCTGCAGCCGCTCGCGGAGCTCGATGCGGACTGATTCGATCGCGCGCCTGCGATTCTCAAAGCTCGTCACGTAGTGGCTGCCGGGATAAATCGTGATTCGGGGAATTTTTTGCAGCCGCACCCCGCGCAGGGGATCCATCTCGGAGATGGATTCGACTTCGTCCCCGAAGAACTCCACGCGAATCGCGCGGTCCTCCTCGTAAGCGGGGAAAATTTCAACGACATCCCCTCGCACTCGGAACGTCCCGCGGTGAAAATCCACGTCGTTGCGCTTGTACTGGATCTCAACGAGCTTCCTGAGCACGTCCTGGCGCTTATGCTCCCGCCCGGCCTCCAGATAAAGCAGCATCCCCTCATAGGCCTCGGGGGACCCCAAGCCGTAGATGCAGGAAATCGAGGAAACGATGATGACGTCGTTTCGATCCAGCAGGGAGCGCGTCGCGGAGTGACGAAGCTTGTCGATCTCGTCGTTGATCTGGGAATCCTTCTCAATATAAGTGTCCGTCTGGGGAATATAGGCTTCAGGCTGGTAGTAATCGTAATAGCTGACGAAGTATTCGACCGCGTTTTCAGGGAAAAACTCACGAAACTCGCTGAAAAGCTGGGCCGCCAATGTCTTATTGTGACTCAACACGAGCGTCGGAAGGCCCGTCTTGGCGATGACGTTCGCCATCGTGAAGGTTTTTCCGGACCCCGTCACCCCGAGAAGGACTTGGGATTTCTTGCCGGCATTCAACCCCTCTGACAGCTTCTCAATGGCTTGGGGCTGATCCCCAGTGGGCTCAAAAGGAAGCTTGAGCTTAAACGGGCGCTTTTCGAAGATCGGCATGATACCGAGCCCACCCTAAGAAAAGCCATAACAGCGGGTAAACCGCTTCCCAACGCACCCCAGAAAACAAGAACCCCAAGCAAAGCAGGGCCAACGGGCCTAGAGTCCATTTTGCCGTGAATGGCGCGACCTTGAAAAAAGCGAGGATGCTCACCGCGTACATGAGAAGGTAGTTCTGATTGGCCAAGATGATCAGTTGTGAAACGGAGACCTTAAAAAAGCTCACGAGCAGGACCACGCCCGCATTCGAGAAAAAAACGAAAACCAACGCGTTTCTCGGAAGTCCGCCCGGGGAGAGAAGAGCCAATTTCCGGGGCAAAATTCTTTCCACCGCGGCCGCCCTCAGCAGGCGGCTCACCCCAAACACCCAGGAACAGGCGTTCGCGCAAATGCAAAAAACCATGCCCCCCACCAGCGCCCCTCGAAGCGGGCTTTTTTGCACCAAGCTCGCGATGCCCGAAACGCGGGCGACGTCCACCCCCTGAATCAAGGCTCCGATGCTCGTCACGGCCAAACTCAGATAGAGCAGACAGACAAAGAGGTAACTCAACCCGTAGATGAGGGGAATCTCATGGCGGGGATTGCGCACTTCGCCCAAAGTGAAAGAGAGGTGCTCCCAACCGAGGAAAGCCCAAAACAAAAGCGCGCTCACCTTCCAGAGATCGGCGTAGTGAAGCTGTCCCCAGTGGGAAGGGAGGGATTTAAAAAGATCCACGCCCAGCCGCGCTTGCTCCAAATTGGTCATCACCACGACGATCATGAGCAGAATGAGGAGCACGATCGAAATCAAGTTCAGGGCGCTGATGAGCCGCAGCGAGATGATATTCATTCCCACCGCCAAACCCAGCATGCCCACGGCCAGCAAGGGCAGCCAGCTCGCTTCCACTCCCAGGAGCCTCTGAATGTACTCCCCGCCGATGAGCGCGAGCGCCGGGAACCCCACGAGCTGAGTCCCCATCAAAACCGCGACAATTCCCGAGTAAGCCCACTCTCCGAGACCAGCTCTCGCGTATTCCGCGAGCCCTCCCGCCTTCGGAAACGCTTTCCCCAAAATGGAGAAGACCCCGATCAAGGGAATGGCTCCCAAACACGCCAAAAGCCATCCCGCCGCCGACACTTGAGCCGAACCCGCCTGAAGCGTGAGCCCGGGCAAACCAAGCAATCCCGATCCCACCACCAAGCTCACCGCGAGCGCAGTGCCTTGGATCCAGCCCAACTTTCGAACGGGATTTGCGGGAGGAGCGCTCATTGATACTTCCAGGTCGTTCCTTGCGGGGTGTCTTTGATCAGCACGCCACGGCTCTCCAAGGATTTTCGAATCTCATCGGCCTTCTGAAAATCCTTCAATCGCCTCGCCTGCTCCCGATCTTGAATGAGCGCGAGGATCTCCGCTTCCTGAGGGCGGCTACCCGCGGCTCCGGAAGCCTGCGGACGCGAACGCATCAAATCTGAAAGCGCTTGCGCTGGCTCCAAGAGGCCGATCCCCAAAATCCCGCCAATATCCTTTTCAATGACTTCAATCAGGGCCTGCGCTCCGAGAACCGCCGACGGGGTGGCGCGTGCCAAAGGTTCGGCCAAGGCCTTGTTGAATTGACGAATCAAGGTGAACAGAGCGGCCATCGCTCCCGGCGTATTGAAGTCATTCGCGAATTGCTCATCGATCTCCTGTTTCGCCTTTTCACAATCCGCGACGAACTCCCCCCAAATGCCTTCGGCCCTGAGATCCGGCCTGGCTCTGGATTGCCGCGAAATCTTGAGCGCCTCTTGCTTCGCTTCGTAGAGCCGTTCCAGCGCGCTCACGGCCTGGGAAATCGTGTCCGGGCTGAAATCGATGATGGATCGGTAATGAGAGGAGAGCAAAAGCGCGCGAGCGAGCTCCGGGGAATGCTCCCGCAAAAAATCCCGCGCGATGAAGACGTTCCCCACGCTTTTTGACATTTTCTCCTTGGAAAACGTCAAAAACGCGTGGTGAAGCCAATAACGGACGTAGGGGGCTTCGTGGGAACCCGCCTCACTCTGGGCGATCTCATTCTCGTGATGGGGAAAGATCAAATCCTCTCCCCCATGGTGGATGTCGATTTGATTCCCCAGCCATTTCATCGCCATGGCGGAGCACTCGATGTGCCAACCCGGGCGACCAGCTCCCCACGGGCTTTCCCAGGAAGGCTCCCCCGGCTTCGCGGGCTTCCAGAGGGTAAAATCCAGGGGATTGCGCTTCTTCTGGCTCACCTCGACGCGGATCCCGGCGATGAGATCGTCGAGATTGCGGTGAGAAAGCTTCCCGTAGGCCTTGAATTGATCGATCGAGAAGATGACCTCGCCCGATTCGACGTAGGCGGCGCCTCCATCCAGGATTTTTCCGATCAACGCGATGATCTCGGCGATATGCTCAGTGACCTTCGTTTTATGGTGGGGCTCGCGGATGGAGACGGCAGCGAAATCTTTCTCTACTTCATCCGTGTATTTTTTGGCGACATCGGCGGCGGAAATTCCCTCCTCGTGGCCCTTTTGGATGATCTTGTCATCGACATCCGTGTAATTCCGGACGTAACTGACCTGGTAACCGACGCGCTCGAAGTAGCGGAAGAAAAGATCCGCCACGAGCGCGCTACGGAGGTTCCCCAGATGCACTAATCCGTAAACCGTGGGTCCGCAGGAATAGAACGTCAACCTGCCTGGCTCCCGGGTCACCAGCGTCTCTTTCTTCTTGGTGAGCGTGTTGGTGACTCGAATCGGACGAATGGAATTTTTAATCGAACTCATGAACTGCCCTTCCCCGGCTCTTGAAGCCGCCCCATGAATTGCGAAACTCTCCCCAAGGCCGCTGTTTTACCCAAAAGTGGCAGTATGAGCTTCATCTCAGCCCCATGCGTTTTTCCCGTGATCGCAGCGCGAATCGGCATGAAAAGAGCCTTCCCCTTCGCCCCGGTCTTTGCGGCGACGGCCTTCTGAATCTGAACGACGTCTTCCTGTGAAAGGGTCTCACTGCTCATCCCATTCAACACTTCGATGAGAGACTGGATCACCGGCTGGGAAGAGCCCTCCTTCAGCACGGCCTGAGCTTCCGGCTCAAAGGGGGGGCGATCGCTCCACACCGCCTCGGAAAGCGTCGGGAGCTCGCTGAGCAGGTGGGCTTCGCCGATCGAGGCTTGAATCAGGGAGGAAAACCAGCCTGCGGGATGCGAGGCGATTTTCTCGCGCGAGAGACCCGCCTTCTCGTAAAATGGCAGCGCGCGCTTCTCAGTTTCGCCGAGCGGCATGTTTTTTAAATAAAACCCATTCATCCACTGGAGTTTCTGCAAGTCAAAAATCGCGGGGGCCTTCTGCAGCCCCCCCAAATCGAAGCATTCGATCAGCTCATCCATCGACAGCACTTCGGGATGCCCTGAGCGCGGCTGAGTGCCCGCGGGCGGCCACCATCCCAAAAGCGCCAGGAAGTTCAAAAGCGTTTCGGGGCAGTACCCCTTCTCCAAATAATCAAAAACCGCGACGTCCCCGTTGCGCTTCGAGAGCTTCTGCCGATCCCCGCCGAGCACCATCGCGGTGTGCGCGAACTCGGGCGGCGCCCATCCCAGCGCCTCATAAATCAAAAGCTGGCGTGAAGTGTTCGAAAGATGATCCTCCCCCCGGATCACATGGGACATCTCCATGAGGTGATCATCAATCACGCAGCAGAAATTATAGACGGGCATTCCCACTGCGGTGAGCGGAGGTGGTTCTGATCGCCCTGACGTTTTTTGCGCGGCTTTCAGCTCCTCGTCGGTGGGAGAGCGCGTGATGAAAAAATCGCCCACCATCCCCGCCTTGAATTCCACTTGCCCTCTCACATGATCGCGGAGGATCACGGAGCGATGCGGGACCCGGAAGCGGAGACCTGCGCGCTGCCCTTGCTGATAACGGCGTGCGACTTCCTCGGCGGAAAGCTTCGCGCACGTGCCATCGTAATGAGGAGGCCGCTTGAGCTTCATCGCGAGTTCGCGCTTTCGCGTCAGCTCCTCATCCGTGCAAAAACAGGGGTAGACGAGATCTTTTTGGAGAAGCTCCTGAGCGTACTTTGCGTAAATGGGGAGCCGTTCCGACTGCCGATAGGGCCCGTACTCGCCTTCTCGACCCGGACCTTCGTCATAATGAAGCCCTAGGCGTTTCACGTCTTCCAGAATCATCTTTTCGTTTTCTGGAGTGCTGCGGGCTTGATCCGTGTCCTCAACCCGCAGGACGAGGGTCCCCTTCATTTTTTTCGCGTAAAGCCAATTGAATAAAAGCGTGCGAGCGCCCCCGACATGCAAGTAACCAGTGGGGCTCGGGGCGTATCGGACCCGGATGGGTCGGTCATTCACGGCGAGAAACCTGCTTTTCTTAGGAGGCAAAAATCGTTTGAATTTCCTGTTCGATCGACTCTTCCTTGGATTTTTTGGCCAAAGAAATTTCTTTCACGAGCAAATGCTTGGCTTGATCCAGCATTTTGCGCTCGCCAAACGAGAGGTCCTTGCTATGCCGGAGCAGGAACAAATTGCGGAGCACTTCCGCGATCTCAAAAATGGAACCCGTCTTGATTTTTTCCATGTACTCGCGGTATCGGCGATTCCAGGTGGTCTGGTCGATCTTCACGTCGCGATCCTTGAGGATTTGGTAGACCGCCTTGACTTCTCGGGTGGAGATGATTCTTCGGAGCCCCACGGACTCAACGTTATCGGTCGGCACCATGATCGTCATTTGATTATCGACCACCTGGAGCACGTAAAAACGCTTTTTCTTGCCCCCTACGTCTTTTTCCTCTATGCGCTTGATGACAGCAACACCATGAGCGGGATAAACCGCGTTATCTCCGACTTCAAACATCTAGAAGTACCTCCTGAGGAATAAGATCAAATGTCTGCAAAAACCGATCTTTTCGACCGCAGAGGTTTATCACAACTCGATGGTCCGTGTCAATTTCGATCCACCGGCAGGGATTATTAATTTATTGTAATGATTGGATTTTTTAGCACCGGGAGATCATTCCTGATTGGATCCGCCAGCTTGCGGAGTCGTCGCAATCGCAAAGCGTTCTGCGCCCGCTCGTCGAGCATGATCCATCACCTCGATCGCTGAACCCAAAAGAGACTGACGATCCCCTTCCAAAATCACCGTTTTGGATTTTGAACGACTGAGATCAGTCTTCAGAGCCGCTTCAAACCCCGCCCAATCCCCCGCCCCGATGGGCTTTTGATTCACCCTCACTTCTCCCCGGGGCAGCAAAGTGACAATCGCTCCCTCAGGCTGTGAGTCCGCTGAATTGGGGCTCGACTGCGGAAGATTCACGCTCACCCCGAGCTGCGACATCGCTGAGCTCGTGACCATGAAAATAATCAGGAGGACCAGGAAAATATCCGTCAAAGGCGTAATGTTGATTTCGGCGACGATCTCATCCGCCGAAGACTCATCCCCTCCGTCGGAGGATCCGAGGGGTTTAAACGCCATCGTCCTGAACTCGCGAAGAAAGGAGCTCCGTGAGCTCCTCGATTTGGATCCTCACTTGAAGCACGAGCTTGCCCCAGTGGGTTTGAAACGCGTTGTAAGCCATCACCGCGACCACGGCGACGATGATCCCCGCCGCTGTGGCGATCAGCGACTCTGAAATTCCCGCGGCCACCACGGTGAATCCCCCCGAACCGGTACGGGCCATTTCTTGAAAAGATCGAAGAATCCCGACGACGGTCCCGAACAACCCAATGAACGGGGAGGCGCTCCCAATCGTCCCCAGAACCCAAAAGTAACGCCGCATTTCCTGATTGACGAGCTGACGTCGGCGCTGGACCGCATCCACCCAATTCGCGCGGATCTTGGGCTCCTTGGAAGCCAGTCGCTCCAATGCGACTTGCAGCAGATTCGCGGTCGGCAAAAGCGCATTCTTCGCGCAGAGGGAACGAAGGCTGTCCCATTCGCCCCGTAAAAGCGAATTCATCGCCTCGAGATGAAATGCCCGCATCCGCTCCGGCAATTTTCGGTAATACCAAATCCGCTCAAAAACGATGAGCCAAGTCAAAACCGAGCAAATGACCAGCGGAATCATCGCAAAACCGCCGGCCCAGATGGAAGCCCAAAGCGTGGTGTTCGGAGTCATATTCGCAAAGTAGTCAACGAAACGTCTTTTCTCAAGGCCAGAAATCATCGATGATGGGAGCCATGGCGCTGCTGACCCCTGTCTTCATCCAAGGCGATCTGAGCTTGATCGCCAATGGGAACCCGCTGGAATTCCTCTGCCAGAAGATCTCTTCGTTCGGGGTCACGGGCCTCCCCTGGGAACCGCTCCACCCCGACAAAGACTTCGGCAAACAAGTTCAGGCTCAGATCACGCTTTCGGTCGAGGGCGGAAAACTTCAATTTCAAACCGCCGCGCATCTTCTCCGGGAGTCCACGCCCCAGTTCGAGAGAATGGGCGTCCGATTCCTCCTCGAACCCGATTTAAAAATCCGCCTCGAATCCGCCATCCAGAAGTACGGCTACTACCCGACCGAGGCCATTCGAAAATACCCCCGGATTCCCTCCAATCCGCTGATCCAAGTTTTTCCGAGCCGAGCGCAAGTCTGGTGCCCCGAGATTCAAGAACAGAGCAATCATCCTGAGCGCTGGCCCATCGGATTTGACGTCGCCAACCTCAGCCCAGGCGGCATCCTGCTTTCAACCGAGAACCAACTCGGCTTCATCGTCCAGCCGGGAACCAAGCTCAAACTCCTCATCGAGCCGCGCGGGTGGTTTCCCATGCCCATCCAGGCCGAAGGAACGGCTTGCCGGATCGTGGATGACCTTGACCCCCAGAGCGGAAATATGATTCGGTACCTGGGAATTCGATTCTCAAAACTCGACGAGCTGAATCGCGCGGGTTTTTTGAACCTCCTGAAGGAAATCCTCGAAAGGATCAAGCAACTCCCATGATCACCACCGTGCTTTTTGATCTCGACGGAACCTTGGTGGACACTGAGCCGCTGGCGGCGCGCGTGGTGAAAGAAATTTTTTCGGACTGGAAGATTCCCCTCACCCACGAAGACGCTTCGCTTGTCACCGGGCGCACTTGGGCCGAGGCCCTGGCGCTGCTCTTCAAAAAACATCGCCCGCCCATCCGCACGGAAGAGGCCACGCAAAAAATCTTGTCCCGTTATCAAGAAGCGCTCGAGACGGATTGCGCCGAAGTGCCCGGGGCCGTTCAGGCGGTCAGGCTTCTCGCTCAAAAAGGCTTTGCGCTGGGCGTGGTTTCCGGCTCGTGGAGGGCGGATATCGAGTTTTCCCTCAAAAAGCTCGGCATCTCCTCAGAAATCAAAACCATCGTGGGCGCCGAAGATTGCGCGCGCACCTCGGAGC
>CAZLYB010000013.1:0-69936 GCA_964563795.1 uncultured Bacteriovoracaceae bacterium
CGCTGGGAACAAAGGTCTTCGATCGATCCAAAAAACCGATCCTGCCCACGGATGCCGGGGTTCTCATCCTTGAGCAAGCTCAAAGAGTCATTGAGGAGGCCAAAAAATTGGAATCCGTGGCAGCGCAATCCCAGGGATCCATTGCTGGCCCCTTCACTTTGGCGATCATCCCGACTCTTGGCCCCTATCTCCTTCCTCTTTTCCTGCAGTCCTTCGCTCGCGCCCACCCACGGCTGGAATTGAAGATCAGGGAAATGCAAACGGAACGGATCATCGATGCCCTGGATCGCGACGAGATCGACGCTGGCTTGCTAGCAACCCCCTTGGACCGCCCCAGAATCACGGAACACGCCCTCTTTTATGAGCCTTTTTCCCTGTACGCCTCGAAGGACCACCCCCTGGCCCTCCTCAAGAAGCTTCGCGTCGAAGACTTGAAGGCCGCCTCTTCCCGCGATCTTTGGCTTCTGGAAGAGGGGCACTGCCTTCGAGGGCAAATCGCCGAACTCTGCTCGCTCGCCAAACAGGCGCGTGGACTTGAAAACGTTGAATTTCAGAGCGGTAACCTAGAGACCCTTAAACGTTTGGTGCAAACCGCGGGCGGCTACACCCTCGTCCCCGCGCTCGCCCTCCCTGAGAAAGATCGATCTTCACGGGCGGAAGTCAAAAGCTTCTCGATCCCCATTCCTTCCCGCGAAATAGGAATCGTCTATCGCAGGCATCACTACAAACTGCAGGTCATCGAAGCTCTCGCGGAATCGATCCTCTCCCATCTCCCCGAGTCCCTGAAAAAACTTCGCAAGAAGCACCTCTCCGTCATTCCCATCGCGGATTCCGAGACTCGGGATTAAGTTTTTTTTCGGACGTAAAGCGTCTTGATCACCTGAGCCACGACGGCGCCGGACTCATCTTTCACTTCAACCGGGCGGTCAAAAACCAGCTTGCCGGACTCATCCACGCGCTTTTTGATTTCCTGGATTTCATCGGGTGAAAATCGAAAAAAAGCTGAAAGCTCGCTTTTCCCGGGTTTTTTAAAGTTAATGGAAGCGGCCTTGTCCCAGACGATGTATTCCCTTCCCAGCTGACGAATGAGGATCAGCATGTAGAAGGGATCGGTCATGGAATAGATGGATCCGCCGAAATGGGTTTTGACGTAATTTCGATTCCACCATCGAAGCTTCATTTTCACTTCAACCGTGGAAAAGTTTTCCCCGATTCGCTTGATGCGCACCCCCGCCCCCAAATACGGCGGCCACAAATTCATGAAGATCTTAAAAACCGAATCCGGCACCCTCAATGGGAATTCACGAGCCGGGAAAAATAAGGCTGCATCAGGCGAATCCCCTCCAGGCCCGTCAGCGACCCCATCTTCGCGTCGATTTCACGAACTAGCTTCTCGCCCTGTTCGCCGGGAAACAGAATCGAGAAGAGCCGAAAGACTTCAGCCTGGCTCTTCACCCCCGCGCCGACCGGAACCCAATTGAGCTTTAAAATGCGGCGCGCGAGCCAGCGCGCGCTCCGGGACTGAGCGAGCTGCTTTTGCGCGTTGCTGAAGTACCAGGCGAAATGCCGACGCTCCTGCTTAGCGATCCGTTCGCACAGAGTCTTAAGAACGGGGTTAGACGTGATTTCAGAAAGCCGCTCATACCCCCTCAAAGTCGTCATCTCTTGGATCGCCCCAAAAGCCATGTACACCGCGGGAAACTGATTCGAGAAAATCCTCGAAACCAAGGGCCCCAACCACGCCTCCAAAAGCTCGTTGAACTTAGCCTGATTCTTGACTTTCTCGAGGCGGCCCTCTTCCAACCGATGCCCGCAAACCTCCAGAAGGCGCTCCAAAACATGCCCATGAAAAAACTCTTCGTAATTCCAAATGGTGAGAAAAGCAGAAATCGTGGGCTGAAACGCGATCTTCATCTGGAGAAGCATCTTCAAGTAGCGCACGGTCTGGGTTTCGATATCCGAAAAGTAAGTGAGCACGAAGACTTCGTCTGGCGTCAAACCCGCGTTTTTCGCCTGCTCCCAATCCAGATCCGAGGTCTCGAGTTTGCCCGAGCTCTGGACATAACGCTCGATCTCTTGATTCATCCCTCATCCTCCCCAGGCCTGAGAATGCCATGAGGGAATTTTTACGTCAAACTTGAAGCCCCTTTGAAATCACTCTTTTGCCCAGCCACTCAAAAAGCAGATGAACGAGAAGCGCCAGAACCGCGGCTGGAATGGCCCCCATCAAAATCGTCGCGTGATCATTGATTGCGAGCCCGGTGACGATCGGAACCCCGTACCCGCCGGCGCCAATCAACGCCGCGAGCGTCGCCGTCCCGATGCTGATGATCGCGGAGGTTCGAATCCCAGCCAGGATATTGGGAGCGGCCAAGGGGAGCTCAATCCACCTCAGGAGCTGAAAAGGCCGGAGCCCCAACGCGCGAGCGGATTCAATCAGCCTCGAATCAATCGACCTCAATCCCGTGGCCGTGCCTACGATGATCGGGAACAGGCCGTAGAGAAAAAGGGCCACGAGCGAGGGCTGGGTTCCGATTCCAAAAAGAGGAATCAAAAAACAAAGCAGCGCCAGGGAGGGGATGGTCTGCAGAAGACCGCTGATCGCTACGATCATCTGCCCCATCCACTGATACCGCGCGGTGAGCACGCCGAGCGGGAACCCCAAACCCACCGCGAACAGAAGCGACACGAAAACGAGCTTGACGTGCTCGCGTGTGGAGCGCCAAATTCGAAAGCCCTTCGAATTGACGATCGTTTCTCCGCCGAAACGGGACTCCAGAAAATCACCCGCGGCCTGGGCGAAACTCTTCTTCTCGAGATCTACGAGCCCATTGAGGCGAATGACCTCCGTTTCATTGAAAACTCCTTCAAGACGCTGCAAAGCCTGCCAGGTTTGCGGAAATCTTTCGACGAAGCGTTTGCGGGCTAAAATGACGGCGTCGTAACGAGGGAAAAAACCTCGGTCATCCTCAAGCACGTAAAGATCCAACTTTTTTATTTTTGCGTCCGTGGAATAAATATCGGTGAGCTCGATCTCACCCGCGCTCAAAGCTTCGTAAGCCAAACTATGCTCCAAGGAGCGCGCGGAGTCGAACTCCAAGCGATAACGCTTCCTCAACCCCGGGAGGCCATCGGGCCGAGTCATGAACTCATGGCTGAAACCCGTCTTGATCTCCGGGACCGTTGAAAGATCGCTGATGCGTCTGAGCTTTTTTCGCTCCGCGTATTCGCGCCGAACAGCCAGCGCGTAAGTGTTATTGAACCCCAAGGGTCGGCTCATCACGAGATCCATCGGCTTCAAGCGGGCTGAAATCTCGTCGAAGCTTCGAATCGTCGGATCCTTTAAAATCGCTTCGGCGATCGTACCGGTGTATTCGGGGTAAAAATCCACCGCTCCGCTCAATAAGGATTGGACTAAAATTCCCGTGGCGCCCATTCCCAGCTTGCGATCCGCTTGAGCTTCTCCAGCCGCATCCACACGCTGCGCAAAAATCTCGGCCAACACGTAACTCTCGGTGAAAATCTTTGAACCCACGATCGCGTGGGGTTTTTCAGCCCGGCATAGAACGCTGAAAATCAATCCAAATCCAATGACTGCCCCCCTCATAAAAAAGCCTCGATCAACCACTGAGAAGGTTTTTGAGCATTGAGGAATTCAGTGATGAACGGAGTCGCTGGATTTCTCGCTAAATCCGAAAAATCCCCATGCTGCTCGATTTTTCCACGATGAATCAACGTTACCGTATGCCCAAAGAAAGCGGCCTCATTGATGTTGTGAGTCACCAAAACCACGGTTTTTCCCAAAATGCCGAAAATGCGCTTGAGCTCCCCCTGCAAATTTGAACGGGCAATCGGGTCCAAGGCTTCCAAAGGTTCATCCAAAAGCAAATAAGCGGGATCCAGCATGAGGGCTCGCATGACTCCCACTCGCTGACGTTGCCCACCGCTCAGCTGTTTGGGATAACGCATTAATAGACTTGGCTCCAAACCAATGAGGCTCGAAAGCTCGCTGAGCCGGCTCATCACTCGGGCGCTCTCCCATTTCGCGACCCGCGCCGCCAAGGTCACGTTCTCTCCCGCTGTTAAATGCGGAAAAAGCCCGCCATCCTGAATGACATAACCCACTTGCTGGGCGAGCTCAAGCTGATGAGACCGATCCATCTGCGTCTCCCCTAGGAAAATGCTCCCTGAATCAGGCTGGACGAGACCCAATATCAAGCGAAGCAAAGTGGATTTCCCACACCCGCTTTCACCCAGTAGGACATGAGTTTTTCCTCGATCCAACTTCAGGGAAAACTGATCAAGGACTTTTCTCCGCCCAAAACTTTTTGAGATTTTTTCTAGTTTGATCATGGAGCGAGCCGCGACCATAGCGTGTTCCATTTAATTTTTCCAGGGAAGGATGGAAGCGGCGGGAAATCCACGAATCCGGTCAAAATCTTTATTAAGAGAAAGCGATTAAATTTTTTTAAATAAATACTATAAAATAACTTAATTTCGTGCGATAGACTTCATCATGGAACATTCTTGCACCGTTGTCACTGTGGCGACTTTCAATACGGTCATGGAAGCGGAATTGGCGAAAACGATGCTCCAGGCCGAAGGCATTGAGGCGTTTGTGGCGGATGCGCACACGATCTCGGTGAACCCGCTCTACTCCAATGCGCTGGGCGGTGTGAAGATTCAAGTCGCGGCACGGGATCTCGAGCAAGCGCGGATTCTTCTCATTAGGGAGCCGACAGCGGAATCTTTAAATGAGGATCTCTCAACTTGCCCCCGGTGCGGCGATCCACTTCAAGTAAAGGAAAAGGGTCGCTGGGGGGTACTCCTGGCAACCTTCTTGGCGGGAATTCCCCTGGCGATTCGAAAGAAAACTCGGACCTGCCCTCGCTGCAACAAGTGAGCAGCGCGAAGCGCCAGCCGAACGGCGCCGTTGCCTTGGCAACGGGAGAACCTCTCGCTCGGAATTTTTTCGCGTGACGCAAAAAATTTGGTCGGGGCAGCAGGATTCGAACCTGCGACCCCCTGCTCCCAAAGCAGGTGCGCTAGCCAGGCTGCGCTATGCCCCGACGAAAAAGAGGTTGCACTGTAGCCAATCTCCTCCTGAAGCACAAGCCCGACGCCGAGTCGCCTAAAAATAAATCCTGCTTGCCGCTCCAGCCCGCTTCAAGATAGGCTCAATTCAGCATCATGTCCCACATTGACCAGCAAAAATACCTGCAAATCCTCAAAGACCGTGGCGTGGAGCCCGCCTTGACCGCTCTCCACCGAGACTTGAATTTATTGGAAATTGAAGCTTTTGAAGGCCCAGGAGGGTACGACCCCGATCTACTCCGCCAAATTGATGAGCTCAGGGTCTTTTCGAGGGATTTGTGGAAGTCGGCATTGAATCAGGGATCTTCTTCGTCCGGATAAGCCCTTTTTTCTCAAGCTGACGAGTAGCTTCAATCAGCTTCAGCTGGGCGCCGCCCACCTCGGCAAGACCTACATTCATATTCCAAAGATCTTTGACTTCAGCCGCGATTCTCGCGGGCGCGCACCGAAGCCAGGATGTCTTAACCGCATCATCCGCATTTTTAGTGGCCAGCGCGATCACTCGGGCAGGAGCTTTGCTGAGGAGCTCAGCGAGTTCCATCTCCGGAAGACTCAAAATCGTTTCAAACGTGATCACATATTCAAGAACGAGAGAGGTAAATTCGGGGTCTTCCTGCTGCCCCACCTCAATCATTTTTTTTCTTCTCGCCGAGGGCGTGGTCTCCACTAACTCCACCAGCGATCGGAACCCCTCAGGACTGCGCTTAAAGCGGCTATAGACACCCATATGATGGATTTCAAGTATGCTTCAGTTTTCAGAGTTTGTCATCTGATCACGTTCTTTTTGAAACACTCCGGACCCGGAAATTAAATCATGAAGCGCCCGTTTATCAGGATGAATCAAGGCCATGAGATATCCCGTTGCGAACGGAAGAGCTGAGATTCCATAACCGACGTATCGAAGGGTGGATTGCTTGAGCGTGATGGGCGCGAAGGTCTTGAGATCCAAAACCTCAAGTTTAAAAAGGGATTTGCCAAAAGTCGTCTGATAATGGGCGTGACCGTAAACATAATAAAAAGTCGCTGAAACCGTATATAAAATGAGATTGATGATTTGAAACAGGAGGGAATCAACCGCCACCCCCGCCTCGCCCGCACCCCGAAGGATACCCACCCAGAATAGAATCCCCAGAATCATCCACTCCAGGAGCAGACTGACGAGGGTCAGTAAGATCGTATCGATGAGGCATGCGAAAAATCGAACCCAAAAACCGGCATTTTTCCTGTTCTTCATGAATTCACCCATTTGCGATCTGGCTGATCACAGCCACAACGATGATATAGGACCAAAGCGGAAACTCACGGATCCGAATTGAAAATAAAAGCAAACCGAACCCAACCCAGGCTACCCACACGGGCCAACCTGGAGCAAAGGGAGCATTCAATACTGGGCCCGCCAATCTCAGAAGACTCCCCAAGATTCCTCCGATCACCGCGGGAATGGCGGCCTCGATGAAAGAGCGGAATCGAGGACTTTTCCCCAAGCGCTCCCAAAGCCGAGGGAGCAGAATAAGCACATTGATGAAAGAGGGGATGAAAACCCCTAAAGTAGCCAAGATCGCGCCTCCCCACCCCATCACTAAGTATCCAATGAAAGTCACCGTCATCACGACGGGACCCGGCGTCACTTGCCCTAGAGCAAGCCCATCCATGAATTGAGCATGAGTCAACCAATGCCTGCGACTCACCACCTCCCCCTCAAGGAGTGGAATAATCGCCAAGCCACTCCCAAAAATTACAGCACCCGCCTTGAAACAAAGCCAAAATAAAGCGAGAGCGGGCTGCTCGAGGCCCGTTCCCCAAAACCCCACGCTGCGAAGCTTTCTTTGCGAGAGGCGTCCCTGAATCCACTGATAAAGGGAAAAACGATAAGCGTAAACTACTCCCCAACCGATGATCAACGCCGGCTCCAAGGCGGGATTCCAAATCACGGCCCCTGCGCTGCTCAACATTGCCATCCAAAAGATCGCGCGCTTCGGCTGGCCTTGCGCGAAACGCAGCAAAGAAATCACCATCACGACCAATGCACCGATCTGCATCCCATGAAACCAAGCCGAAAAAGACTGTGCCCATCCCCAGGCCTGATAAGCATGGGCAAAAATCAACAAAAGGGCGAAGCACGGAAGAATGAATGCGATCCCTGCCACGGCCCCTCCTTTGATTCCCCGGCGTTCACGGCCGATCGCCAAAGCGAGTTGAGTGGCCACGGGGCCGGGCAAGATTTTGCAAATCGCGTAGAGCTCTTGAAATCGCCCGGGGCTCACCCAACGCCTTCGAGCGCAAAACTCCCGCTCCATCATCGCCATGGTCGCCACTGGCCCCCCGAATCCAGTGCAGCCTAATATGAAAAAAGACTTAAAAATCTCGAGCATTCCCCATTTCCTGGTGAATTGACAGGTCGACCCTCTTCACAGTATATCGTAAGACTATGTTTGGAATATCAGGTGAGCATCTTTTAGTCCTGGGGATAATTCTCGTCATTTTTGGTCCCCGCAGGCTTCCTGAGCTGGGAAATACTCTGGGGAAAGCCATCCGCAACTTCAAGGATTCCTTAGCTGGAGTTGAAGACGCTCAATTTAGAAGGATTGATGAAGCAGCTGCAGAGAAGAAAAAAGCGCAGGCGGCGCAAACCGCCGCAGCTTCCTCCGCCGCGAACCCCGCTTCTTCTGAAACACCTTCCCCCTCCGCATGAGCACGCTTTCATTCGATAATAAAAACTTCACGAAGTACCTCAATCGCTACGAAATCGACGCCGCAGTCCAATCTGTCGCAAATCGACTGAATGCCGACTATGAGGGGAAGAAAGTCCTCCTGGTCTGCGTTTTGAAGGGAGCGATCGTTTTTCTCGCGGATTTGGTCAGGCACCTCAAGATTGAGAATGAAGTGGAATTTGTTCGGCTCTCGAGTTACGGCAAGGCGCGAACTTCAAGCGGGACCGTGACCATCCTCAAGGACATTCAAGCGGATATCCGCGATCAGCATGTTCTCATCATCGAGGAAATCATCGATAGCGGCCGAACGCTGCGCTTTCTCTATGATCGGCTGAAGGCCTCAAAACCCGCCTCCGTCGAAATCGTGACCCTGCTTGATAAGTCTGCGAAACGCGTCGTGGAGGTCCCGGTGAAATACATCGGCCGCACCATCGAGGATCAGTTTCTCGTGGGTTACGGGCTTGACCTCGAAGAGCGCTGCCGCAATATGCCGGATATCTATTATCTGAAGTATCCGAATTGATTCATCTCCTCTTAATCACCCCTTTGGGTTGGCGGGTGGTGAGCATCCCTGCTCCTTGAGCTTGCCGTCGTGGCAAGCTCTTTCAACCCGCACCAAAGGGGTGATTAAGAGGAGATGAATGAGTAGATTGAATGACTCCTTAGAAAAGGCGCTGCTCTTATCCCTCGACGATCATGTCGCTCACCATGAGCTGCTTGAGCACTTCGGATGCGGGTTGCTCACCCCGCAGCATGCGATGAACGCCTTGCGTGATGGGCATCGGAATGCCGTGCGCTTCCGCGTACTCCCAGACGATTTCGGTCGTGCGCACTCCTTCGGCCGTGCTTCCCAATGTAGCGAGCACTTGCTCCAGCCTCTGCCCTTGGGCGATTTGAAATCCCACGCGGTAATTTCTACTCTGCGAACTCCCGCACGTGGCGAGCAGATCCCCCACCCCCGCCAGGCTCAAAAATGTCTCCACATCGGCGCCGAGCGCCTTACCGAAGCGCACCATCTCGGCAAGACCGCGCGTGATCAACATCGCTCGGGCGTTCCATCCGAGCTTCAACGCATCCAACGCTCCTGAAGCGATGGCCAGAATGTTTTTCAACGTTCCCGCCCACTCCACGCCAATCACATCAGGGGAGGGGTAAGCCCGAAAAAGGGGGGAAGTCAAAAGCGCGCTCCCCGCTTCAATCACTTCTTCGAAGTTCGACGCGACGACCGTCGCGGCGGGCTCTCCGCGCGAGATCTCGTGGGCGAGGTTGGGGCCGCTCAAGACGCCGATCCGGCGCACTGGAAGCTCCTCCAATAAGACCTCCGAAATGCGTTTCATCGACTTTTGCTCAATCCCCTTCGTGGCATGAATGACGATTTCATCGCCCTGGAAGAATGAGCTGAATTTCCGGGCAGCCTCCCGGGTAGCGGCCGAGGGAAGCACCCAAAACACCAGGCGAACCCCTCCTTCGAAGACCCGCGACGGATCGCTGGAGGCGATGATCTGGGAATGGAGCTTCATCTCAGGCAGGTAGCGCGAATGAATGCGAGTCGCATTGATCGAGCGGGCCGCCTCATCATCCCGCAGCCATAGACGCACATCCCGGCAATGGGGCGCTGCCAACTGCGCGACGCACGTCCCCCAACTCCCCGCTCCGATGACCGCGATGCTCGCGTTAGGCCAAAAATCCTTTTTCGTCATACTTGCCTGGCCCTTTCCACGGCCCTTCCCGCTCGGCTAAAAGCGAGAGGCCATAACCGCTTAACCGGTTGCGGTAGTAATAGAGGAGCGGGAGATCCTCGGTCCAGACCTCACCTTCCTTAATTTTCAAAACCGCCGCTTCATGGAAAAGACCCAGTTGCTCCGCGCCTTCCATGAGCCACTGCTCCACCGTTTTTCCGTGAAACTCGCGCGAAAGCCTGAAATCTCCACCCGCCGCCCGCTCTTGGATCAGCTCGTAAAGTTGCTCGGTGAAAGCGAGGAACTCGGGCAGCGGGACTGAGCGCTGAGCCATGGAGAGCCTGAGAAAGCGGTAAAGATCCAAGTCGGGGTATTTGCGCCTCAGGAATTCAAAAAATGCGAACGCCGCGAGATGGGACGTGAGCAAGGTATTTTCATGATAAAATCGGCTTACGAGACGGTCCCCCAGCTCCCGCGTGTACTCCTGATCCCTCAGCGACTCCGCCTTCAGCTCCCCATCGGTCGTCAACCACCGGATGGGATCGATCACTCGTCCATGCGGACCCACGGAACGGCCCTCATCGTCCACGAAATTGCCAAAGACATCTAAGGGACGCCCGATGCGCACGGTAATCCCGCTGCGCGAGGAGAACAGCTTCCAAAAAAAATGCAGGACTTTGCGGTACTGCCATGAGTCATCCTCGACGGCGAGGAATCGATGCTTTCCCGCTTCGGCGAGGTGATCTTCGATGAGCGAGCTCGCTTCCAGAACGAAGTGATAACTCGTCACCATGGGCACCACGTAAATATTGGGCTTCGCCACGCCCTGCATGTGATTCCTCAGCTGAGCCTCGAGTCCAGTGCCGAGAAGGCCCAATTTGAGTTTGGATTCAATCGCCCCGCTGCGCGAACGGCCCCCGCCCGGGAAAAAAATGGAATGGATCCCTTCGCTCAAAATCCGGACGCTATAGTTCTTTAAGGTTTGTTTATAAAGCTTCGCGGATTTGGCGCGGTCCACCGTGTAAGCCCCCAGTCTGCCCATGAAAAAACTGAGAACCGGGTTTGAAAACAAGTTCAAACCGGCCCCATAGGCGAATGGGGGCAGCCCCATGAGGTAGATCACGTAGCCGATGAGGATGCTGTCGATGTTGCTCTGGTGCGTGGGGACGAGGAGGACGGTCCCGCGCTCGGCGAGTTTCCTCAGAAGAGCGACTTCACCCTGAATCTCCAGCCGAGACTGCAGGGACTGGGTCATTTTCCATGGCATGAAATGCCTGACGCTCGCCGCGTTCAAGAGCCAATTGAATCCCCAGGGAACGGCGTTCGTGGCGAACCGATAAATTTTGGGGTCAAAAGAACCGCAAATTTCCTCGGCGTAATGATTCAGAACGGAGTCCAAAAGGGGATTTCGATCGACTTCAACCGCGGTTTTGACGAGGCCGCGGTGAATCTGGCCCCATAACATTTGATCGCGCTTGAAACGCCCCTTAGTGAAAAACCCAGGATGCTCACGACGTAAACGCTGCTTCTCGAGATAGAGCGCTTCCGTCAAAAGCGGCTCAACCGCGGCCCCCTCGAAATCCGCGCGGGTCTGCTCCAGGACATCCCGAATGATCCGGGAGCGATCCCGCTCGAGCAAGGCGAGAGGATAAGGCACCTCCCCGGCTTCGACGCTCGTCAGAGCGGCCTTGGGATAATCAGGACTAAGTTCCCGGTTTCGACTTTTACCCATACCCTCTTTGCCTGACTGACATTGCTCAACCCTCTCGAGTCACAGCGAATCCGACCCTTTTTCAAAGGATAGCGCGCTCCTCGAAGATGAAGCTTTGCGCTTCCACCGATGGGGAAAAGTGAAAAAACCCTTCCCGCACCGAGTTCCCCTGACCAACGGGGGAGTCCCGAGGAGAGAAAATGGTAATCAGCATCCTCGCCGCGGCTCATCAATGAATGCAGCGAATCCCCGCTTTTACGGGCCGCTTCAGAGCACTCATAAATCATCGCAAGATGCTGATCCGCGCGGCCCCCCGTGAATCCCCAGGCCTCGATCGACTCGGGACTCATCGCAAGCGCGAACCGGAGAGCCGCGCCCAAATCGCTGATGTTTTTCTCCGGAACTAGGCTCACATGTTCTACGCGCTTAAGCAAGCTCCGGGAAGCCAAACTGTCCCAGTCGCCGATGGCGAAATGAATGTTGACTCCCGCTTGATCCGCTCGATCCACTCCCCCATCCACGGCAACTACGAAATCATCCTCACGAAGCTCCCGGGAGAATGCCCTGGAACGGTAATTCCAAAGGGGACCGATTAAAAGAATGCGCCTCCTACCACGCCTCCGTTTCATGAACTGAATTGAGTGAGGGTTCCTTGCAACTGACGCTCTTTGCTTCGCAGCTCTTCAAGGCGCGCTTTCTCCTTGGCCACCAAAGCCTCCGGCGCCTTGGCGATAAAATCCTGGTTTGAAAGCTTCCTCGAAATGAACTCGATGTCAGCTGCGATCTTCTCCATTTCCTTTTTCAGCCGTTTCTTCTCCTCATCGAGGTTCAGCCACTGCCCGATCGGGATCCGAAGTTCCAAGCCCTGTCCCGTGATGGGAATCGCCACTTCGCCCTTTTTCACGGGATCGGCGCCGGCGCGCTTGATCTCAAGCCCGGAAATCCTGGCCAAATTCAAGATTAGGGGGCGTTCAGCTTCAAACAGCTTCAGGGACTCCTCGGAGGAGCAAAAAAGCTGCACTGGGAATTCCTGTTTCGGACTGATGTTGTTCTCCCCTTTGAAATTTCGAACCGCATCCACGGCCGCTTGAAGCGCCGCAATCTCTGACTCCACACGGGACGCGATCCACTGGGCGTTTCTTTTCGGGAAGGATTGCAGCATGAGCGTTTCGCCCTGCTGGCCGGGAACCCTTTGCCATAGCTCCTCGGTAACGAAGGGCATCACGGGATGAGCGAGTTTGAGCAGAGACTCCAAAACATGCGTCATCACCCCCAAAGTGAGGAAAGAAGCCTCATTCTGCTCCTTGAGATTCAACTTTGAAAACTCCAAGTACCAATCACAGTACTCGTTCCATGCGAAGCGCTGAATGCCTTGGGTCGCTCGGTTCAATTCAAAGTTCTCAAAGCCGCCTTCCACTTCCTCCACCGCCACTTGCAAGCGGGATAAGATCCATCGGTCCGGCAGCGAAAGCCGGTCCGCGTTCTTGGAAATAAAACGCTCCCATCCTTCGGCGGGAATCTTAAATCCGGGTTCTTGAAAATTCTCCCAATGCATGAGGCAGAATTTTGTGGCGTTCCAAATTTTGTTGCAAAAAGCCTTGGTGCCCTCGACTCGCTCCACGGAGAGCTTGATGTCACGGCCTTGCCCCGCCATGGAGGCCAGGTGAAAACGGAGCGGATCAGCTCCCAGGCGATCGATGACCTCGAGGGGATCGATCACGTTCCCCTTGGTCTTTGACATCTTCTCGCCTTTCTCATCGCGAACCATGGCGTGAAGGTAGACCCGCCTAAAAGGCACCTCGCCCATGAAATGCAATCCCATCATGATCATCCGGGCGACCCAGAAAAATAAGATATCGAAACCCGTTTCCAATATGGCGGTCGGATAAAACGTCTGAAGCGCCGCGGTCCGCTCCGGCCAGCCTAAGGTTGAAAAAGGCCAAAGCGCAGAACTAAACCACGTATCCAGCACATCCTCGTCCTGAACCACCCGGACGCTCGAGCACTGCGAGCACCGCTGGGGAGTCTCCCTCGAAACGGTGATCCCAGCGCACTCCTCGCAATGCCAGGCGGGAATTTGATGTCCCCACCAAAGCTGCCTTGAAATGCACCAATCCCGAATATTCAGCATCCATTCGAAATAGGTTTTGCTCCACGCCTCGGGATGAAAGGTAATCCGGCGTTCGCGTACCGCTTCGATGGCCGGTTTCGCAAGCGGCTCCATTTGCACGAACCACTGCTTTGAAACCAGGGGTTCCACGATGGAATCGCACCGCTGGCAGAGCCCCACTTGATGGGTATAATCCTCGGAGCCGATGAGCTCACCGCTCGCCTGAAGCTCGGATAAAATTTTCTCGCGGGCCTCCGAGAATTTCAGGCCGGCGTAAGGCCCTCCTTCTGCCGTGATCTTCCCATCCTTGCCCATCACGCTGAGGGAAGGGAGTCGGTGCTTTCTGCCAAGCTCATAGTCGTTGAAGTCGTGAGCTGGCGTCACTTTCAGGGCGCCGGTCCCAAACTCCCGGTCGACGTACGAATCGGCGATGACTGGGATCGGCCGACGGATCACCGGAAGCACGACCTTCTTTCCGACAGCGAATTGATAGCGCTCATCCTCCGGGTGCACGGCCACCGCCGTATCGCCAAGCAGCGTCTCCGGCCGAGTCGTGGCGATGATCACTTTTTTTTCGGGGTTTTCCTCAAGGGAATAAGCGATCTTCCAAAGGGTCGCCTTGCGTTCCGTGGGAATGACTTCCAAATCGGAGAGGGCGGTTTGACAACGGGTGCACCAGTGAATGATCCTCTCGCCCCGATAAATGAGGCCCTCCTCATAAAGGCGGACGAATACTTCCCTGACCGCATGAGAAAGCCCCTCATCGAGGGTAAAGCGCTCCCTTTTCCAATCCAGCGAAGAACCCAGGCGCTTGAGCTGGGATTGAATGATGCCGCCATGCTTCTCTTTCCATTCCCAAACTTTCTCCACGAAAGCGGATCGTCCCAGCGAATGGCGGGATTTTTTCTCCCGCGCGAGCGATTTTTCGACCTGGGCCTGAGTCGCGATTCCCGCATGGTCGGTTCCAGGCAGCCAGAGCGTGTTGTCGCCTTTCATCCTGCGCCATCGAATAAGGATGTCTTGGATCGTATTCGTGAGCGCGTGACCCATGTGCAAAGCGCCCGTGACGTTGGGAGGGGGAATGACCATGCAGAAGGCGTTCTGGCCGGGCTGATTGGCGTCATTCGCCTCAAAATACCCGTTTTTCTCCCAATAGGAGTACAGGAGGGATTCAAAAGCTGCGGGCTCATAAGTTTTAGTAAGGGGATTTGGATTTGGCTTCATGAGTTCTTCTCTAAGCTTTCTTTTCTTCGCGGAGTCTTTTTTCCCAGTTCAACGCGCTTTCGCAGATCAATTTGAGGTCCGCGTAACGAGGTTCCCATCCCAGCAAATCCCGAATTTTCCTGTTATCAGCGATCAACTGGGCGGAATCGCCCGGACGGCGGGGCGCTTCCCGAACCGGAAATGAAACTCCGCTCACTTCTTGAACCGTTCGGATCACTTGCCGGACGCTAAATCCCTCGCCATAGCCGCAATTGAAAATCCCGGGATTCCCTCCCCGATCGAGATAATTCAAAGCATCCAAATGGGCTCGAGCCAAATCTTCAACGTGAATGTAATCCCGAATCCCCGTCCCATCCGGGGTGGGATAATCAGTCCCGTAAATCTCCACGCGCGGCCGCAATCCGAGCGCTGCCTGGCAGGCGACTCGAATCAAATGAGTCGCGACCTCCCCCGACTGCCCCAATCTCCCGTCAAAACTCGCTCCTGCCACGTTGAAATACCTCAAACTCAATCCCTTGAAATGACTTCCCTGGATGCTTTCGGTGACCGAGCGAAGCATCCATTCCGTCATGAGCTTTGAGGCGCCATAGGGATTGAGGGGCTGCACCGGGGCGGATTCAGGGATCAGAACCGACTGAGGATGCCCATACACCGCGGCGGTCGATGAAAAAACGAACGAACGCACTTTTTTTGCCCGTGCGCACTCGGCGATCAAAGTTTGAGAGGCCACGGTGTTGTTCTTGAAATACTTCAAGGGATCAACGACCGACTCATCCACCCGGATGGATCCGGCGAAGTGAATCACGCTTTCAATCTCATGGTCTTCCAGCGCCTGACGAACCAGGGCGGCATTCCCTACGTCACCCTCGATCCACTGCGTTCTCGGATCAATCGACGCGCGCCTCCCCGTGCTCAGGTCATCCATCACGAGCACGGAATAACCGGCATCCAAGAGCTGTCGGGAAGTATGGGAGCCAATGTAGCCCGCGCCCCCGGTCACTAAAATCTTCATGCCACCGTTCTACACTCCATTGAACTCTGGGGTCAAATCAAGTACTTCCAAGGCATGAAGGGCATTCTTCTCGCAGGCGGAAGTGGAAGCAGGCTTCACCCCTTGACTCAAACCGTGAGCAAGCAATTGCTCCCGGTCTACGACAAGCCCGTTCTCTACTATCCCCTGTCGGCTCTAATGCAAGCGGGGATTCGGGAAATTTTGATCATCAGCACCCCCCGCGATTTGCCGAAAATTCAGGAATTGCTCGGTGATGGGTCGAACTTGGGCGTGAACCTCTCTTATCTCCCGCAGCCCAAACCCAATGGGATTGCACAGGCCTTGATCTTAGGGGAGGCGTTCCTCAATCATCAGCCCAGCTGCCTGATCTTGGGAGATAACATCTTTTACGGCCAGAACCTCCCTGCGCAATTGGAGCGCTCGGCTCAATTGACCAATGGCGCTCAAATCTACGCTTACCAAGTGCAGGATCCCGAGCGCTATGGAGTGCTCGTTTTTTCCGCGGAGGGCAAGCCCTCGAGCATCATCGAAAAGCCCAATCCCGCGCCTTCTCCGTGGGCGGTGACCGGACTTTACTTTTACGACCAAAACGCCCCCCGTTACGCAAAAACCCTCGCCCCTTCCGCCCGGGGTGAGCTTGAGATTTCGGACCTGAATCGGATCTATCTTGAGAAAGGCCAGCTCGAGGCGCACCGGCTCAGCGTAGGGACGGCCTGGCTGGACTGCGGAACTTTTGACTCCCTTCTCAGCGCATCCCTCTTCGTTCAAACGCTTGAGCAAAGGCAAGGATTGAAAGTCGCTTGCCTCGAAGAAATCGCATGGACCCGGGGCTGGATTTCCTCTCATCAGCTGGGAAAGACCGCTGAATCCTATGGCAACAGCCCTTACGGGCTCTATTTGCAAAAACTGCTTCGCTCCCATCTCGCCGCGGAGAAAAAGTGATCCTCATTTTTGGTTCGACGGGGCAGGTCGGCCACGAATTGAAAAAGCAGCTCGGTTCAAAAGCCATTTGCCCGGACCGGCATGAAAGCGACTTTTCAAAGCCCGATCAGATCCACTCCCTTTTAAAACAGATCCGCCCGACCCAAATCTACAACGCGTCCGCTTACACGGATGTTGACGGCGCGGAGCGGGATGCCCTCGCGGCTCAAACGATCAACGCGGAAACCCCACGTCTCATCGCCCGATGGTGCAGCGAGAATGAGGTTCCTTGGATCCATTATTCGACGGATTACGTATTTTCTGGAACCCCTCCCTCGTCCCGAGGCTGGAGCGAGGACGATGCGCCCGCTCCTCTCGGAGTTTACGGAGCGACCAAGCTCGAAGGCGAGCGGGCGATTCAGGCGATCCCCTCCTCCAAGGCCCTCATTTTTCGGACTTCCTGGGTTTATTCCGACATTCGGAAAAACTTCATCAAAACGCTGCTCCATTTAGCTCAACAAAAAAAAACGATCCCCATCGTTACGGACCAAAAGGGGGCTCCCACTTACGCTGAGGACTTGGCGCGCTGCTCAATTCAGGCCATGGAGCAAGCGGCTCAAATGCCCGCCTTCCCTTCCGGGATTTATCACCTCTGCCATGGCGGCGCGGTCAGCCGATTCGAATGGGCGGCCTTTTTTTTTGAGTCTCTTCAAGCCGCTCAACCCAGCTTCATCAAACCCGAACTCAAACCCATTCTCACCGCTCAGTTCCGGGAGCAGTTTCCCCTCGCGGCACAACGCCCGCTGGATAGCCGACTCTCCATGGATAAAATTCAAAGGACTTTGGGAGTGCAAATGCCCCCGTGGGAGGAAGGAATGAAAAAATTGCTGAGGAAACTCGTATCATGAAGCTCGTGAGCACCGGATTTGAGGGATTATCCGTCGTGGAATTGGATCGCTATGAGGACGAGCGCGGATCCTTCATGGAGCGATTCCAGGAGAAGCATTTTCAAGCGATGGGGCTTCCCTCGCATTTTCCCCAGGACAACCATTCACGCTCGATGCCGGGAGTCCTTCGAGGGTTGCACTTTCAGCATACCCCGCCCCAGCAAAAACTGGTGGGAGTGATTCAGGGGCGCATTCTCGATGTCGTGGTTGACCTCAGACCCTCTTCCTCGACCTTCCTCAAATCTTTTCAGATTGAACTGGGGGATCAGCGGCCGCAGCTGCTCTGGGTCCCTCAAGGTTTCGCGCATGGATTCGCAGTTCTAGGGGATCAGCCCGCCGATGTTTATTACAAAGTGGATAAAATTTATCATCCGCAAGGTGAAACGGGGGTATTTTGGGCTGATCCGGGCCTCGAAATTCCGTGGAAGAAGTGGGGGATCACTTCGCCCCGAGTTTCCGACAGGGACTCCAAGCTCCCCCGGCTGAGTGAAGTCCTGAAATGGGTGGAAAAAAACCCAAAACTTTGGGACATCTCTCCTCAGTCATGAAGCGACTTTCCCTCATCGTCCCCGTTTACAACGAAGAAGCCCAGCTCGCTCGCGTCATCGAGCGTCTCATGCAAGTGGATTTACCGGTCGAGCGCGAATGGATTTTCGTCGATGATTGCTCGAAAGACCGAAGCCTTGAAATTCTGAAGGAATGCGCCAAGCGATGGCCCTTTCAGATCATCGAGCAAACCAAGAATCAAGGCAAAGGCGCGGCGATCATCAGGGGCATTGGCCAAGCCCGGGGCGATTATATCCTCATTCAGGACGCTGATTTCGAATACAGCCCGGAGGATATCCCGCAATTGCTGGAGCCTCTTTTGTCCGGAAAAGCGGATGTCGTCTATGGGAGCCGATTCAAGAAGAACGCGGCCCAGGTTCATCGAACCTATCATTACTTCGTCAATCGGTTTCTCACGATGCTCAGCAATCTTTTCTCCGGAATTTATCTGACGGATATGGAAACTTGTTACAAAGTTTTCGATGCGCGGCTCCTGAAATCCATGAAGCTTCGCTCCAGGCGCTTTGGGATCGAAGTGGAACTCACCGCCTACCTCGCGAAAAGCCGGGCGCGTATTTATGAATTGCCCATCAGCTACTTCCCGCGCACCCGCCTTCAGGGCAAGAAGATCAATTGGAAAGACGGCGTAGCCGCGCTTTTTCATCTCGTTTACTTCAATTACTTCGTCTCCGACGAAAAGGCTTTCCACGATCTGAAGAAAGACGCCCCGCATGCCTAACGTGCTCTTGACGGGAGGAGCGGGCTTCATCGGAAGCAGCTTGCTCCGCCGCTTAGTCGGGCGCGGGGACCGCGTGATCATTCTCGATGCGCTGACCTACGCAGGTCACCGCGAAAATCTGGAAAATATCTCGGGACCAGGGACTTGGGAGCTCGTTGAGGGCGATATCCGCCAAGGGGAGCTGACCTCGCGCCTTCTGCGGGAGCATCGCATCGAAAGCGTCATCCATTGCGCCGCGGAATCCCATGTGGACCGATCCATTGGATCGCCCGTGAATTTTTTGGAAACCAACGTGATGGGCACTTACCAGATGCTCCAATCCGCTCTCACGCATTGGAAATCGCTTCCCGCCTCTTCGCGAGGAGCATTCCGTTATTTGCAGATCTCAACGGACGAAGTTTTTGGCTCACTCGGCGAGGATGGCTTCTTCAATGAAGAAAGTCCCTATCGCCCTAATTCCCCCTACTCCGCCACGAAGGCCGCGGCGGATCACTTGGCTCGAGCCTGGCACTCCACTTATGGCCTCCCGGTCATCACCACTTACTGCACGAATAACTACGGCCCTCGGCAAAATCCCGAAAAACTGATCCCCCATATGATCACCCAAGCCCTCTCCCATCGCGAACTTCCCGTCTATGGCGATGGCAGGCAAGTCCGTGATTGGATTCACGTGGAGGATCACTGCGACGGCATTCTGCTGGCGTTGGATCGCGGAGCCATCGGGGGCACTTATGGCTTCGGGGGGCGGGCGGAGATGGATAATCTCTCGCTCGTTCAGCGCATTTGCCGAAGCCTTGATCGGCAAAAGGCCCGCGCTGACTCCAAGCCGCATGAATCCTCCATCCGCATGGTGGAAGACCGCCTGGGGCACGACCGAAGATACGCCATTGATGACTCCAAGGCCGAAAAAGAACTCGGCTTCAAAAGAAACTACGATTTTGAGTCGGGTCTCGAAAAAACGATCCAATGGTACCTTGAAAATCAGCAGTGGTGCCGTATGATCTTAAATAAGAGAAAATGATTCGATCTCGCGCGCCTTTGATCTTATTGCTGCTGCTTTTCCTGAATGGTTGTTCGACGGCGCGCAAGCGCGCCCAAGAGGCCCTTGAGAACAATCAATACCAACAGGCCATCGATCAATACGAAGTCCTGTTGAAATCCGATCCCAATGACGCTGAATTACGACTGGGTTTGCAGCAAGCCCGTGAAGGATGGATTGACCAGCGTCTGATCGAAGTCAGGCGCGCTCGAATGGCGAGCAACTTGGAGCAGGCCCTCGATTTGCTGCTCGAAGCCTTCCAACGCCAAAACGCCTGGTCTTTGACCGCTGGCGGAAAAGTGGGATTCACGCAAACCGAGGAAGTCGAATTCGCTTGGGCTTTCGCGCGCAAGGCGGCTCAAGAAGCGCTCGCCCAGCAGCGCCCCCTAAGGGCCGAGTATTTTTTGAAGCATTACCGAATTTTGTTTGAGGAGCGATTCTCGGCGACCTATGCACCCTTGGCCCAGAAAACGTTTCAACAAGGCAAACAGAGCTGTAAAACCTTTGCGAAGTCGGTTCCTCCCGGAAAGTTTTACCTTTCTCAGTTCGCCTCCCAACATTGCCGTTATTGGGGTGAAAGCGGCCTTTCGACCGCGCGCGCGGCGGCTGACCCGGACATCGCCCCCTCTTTTCAGCGGATGCAATGGAACGCTTCGATCGTGAGCCTTTCGCCCGAACGCCTCGGCGGCTTCACGCAAGCGCTTTTTGATCGATTCAAAAAGACCGCTTGGTACAATCCTCAGTCGCAGGCTGCTCTTCCCGCAAAATTAACGGGACGCTATTTGGAGCGATTGACGCGCGAACCGCGCCTCCAAAATCATCGTTACTGGGTCAGGGAGCAAGTGAATCAAAAAGAATTCAAGAGCGTCGAAAAAACGTTCACCTACTGGGCCCAGCAAGTCAATCAAACCCTCGAGCTGGAGCTCCTCTTGGAGCTGGAGCTGGGCTCTCAGCCGCTTTCAATCACTTTAAGCGAGAAATCCGAAACGGGCGGAATGGAGCATCAAGAAAACCACCCTAAACTGGAGCTTTACCCCTCGCGAGCCCAGCTTCAGGAGATCGGTCCTTGGTTCAATTCTCAGTCAGAGGGTTTTTCCAAAAAATTCGAGGATCAGCTCATCCAAATCTGGAAGGACCGCTACTGCCGCGACGACGCGTCAAACGCTTCAGGGGACCCGAACCTCCCCTCTGCTCAGGGGAACCGGGTTCTGCGCTGCATACAGCAACCGCTGCCTCAATACCCCGCCTTTGTGGAAAACTGGCATCGACAGCATTTTGGGCTGAGCTGCCTACAGGCCTTGAGCCTGCTTGACCCCCATTGATCAAAAGGCCTGTCCGAATTGAGCTGAAAAGTAAGCGGGATCGGCCCCCGCTATTTTTTCAAGCGGCATCGCCACGTCCAAGCGAAGTACTGACGTATTGAATTGAGGGAACACGATCCGAAGTCCCGCGCCCACGGATTGATGCACGCCCAGATCTGACCAAGAGTTCAGGGCGTCACCCGCGTCGTAGAAAAAGGCGTACCCCAAATGCACCGTCTGAAGGGCCATGGAACGGCTGCGGAGCTCGGCGTTCGCCCCCCAGCTTTGAGTGCCCGAGAAATAACGAGAAGGGAATCCCCGGAGCGCGTTATCCCCGCCGAGCACGCTAAAACCCCGGTCCAAATCATAAGCACGCCTTGAAATGCGCGCGCCCGCGTGCAAACGAAATCCAAAGATCGGAGGAGAGACGTTTTTCACGCTGAACGCGCCGATTCGATTTACCCAATCCGTCCGGGATTGCACGCCCCGTTGATGGCGCACGGATCCCGTGAGTCCGGCGAAAAAAAGGTTTTCTTCGTAGAATGCGGTCCACCCCAAGCTCAAGGCGAACTCCTCAAACTGAGATGAAAACCCCAGTCCCGGGCGGGCAGCGCGGACCTCAAATCCAAGGCTCGGTCCTAAGCGGTAATCTTCGGTGAGGGCAAACGTTTGGACATCCACCTTTCGGTCAAAACTCGTGCTGTAGGTTTGATAAGCCGCGAAGAGCATCCCCGCGCTTTCGGTCCTCGGCAGCGCTTGAGCGCTGAATTCAGAGCGGGTCGCGGCTGCAGCCACTGCTGCATCGCTCCCCAAAAGCTCGAAAGATTTGATCCATCCTTTCCATCCCCCCGAAAAATCGTGCTTCCAGCCGCTTCCATAAGAACGCGTGAGCTGGGCGAGGAAATCGGATCGACGGCGACCAAAGCGATAGGGGTAAAACTGACCGCTCGTGGAAGTGAATTGCGCGAGCTTTGGGCCTGAAAACAACCGATAGATATCTTTGCTCGAAGTAGCGGCGATTCTCCAACCCCAAGGCGCGTCGATTCGATAGAGAGGTTGACCGATGCTCAAGCCGCCGGATCCACCCTCAAGCTTCCTGGAATCGCGGTTCACGATGAAACGCGCGCTCTGTCCGAACGCAACGCGGCTCCCCAGGACCCGGGGGTCCGTGAAATTTTCGCCGACGGAGTGAGTGGCGAGATCCAAGGAATAGTCGAGCGCGATATCCTTGGTCCTGCCGGCGACGTTGGCCTCTTCCAGCTGAACTTCCAGGCTTTCGAGCGTAGAACCCACGTACGAAAAATCCGTGTTGACTCTCAAGCTCCAGAGATCTTTCGTCACCACTAGAACCACCACATGACCGTCGTCCTGGGATCGGCAAGCCACCACTCGAGCGATTGAGACGAAGAGATTTTTCCTGAGATTCCGTTCGCTTTCCAAAATCAGCCGATCCGACCAAGGTTCCCCTTCGGCAAAAAGGAGCTCCCGGCGAATCACGTCCTCGCGGGTCGTGGAGTGCACCGCGTTCAGGAACAAGGGCCAGGGATCCCGCTCATCAATCACGTCATGAGAGGCAATGATGACCTTTTCGATGATTTTTCCCTGCGGCTGGGGATCCATGCTGAGCTGGGAGCGGGATTGAACCTCTTGAATGAGGGTCTGTTGATAAGACTCATCGGCGCTCGCGAGCTGAATGAACAAGGCGTAGAGCGCGATGCCCGTTCCCCTCAAGAAGAAAAGCCCGCTGGCTGAACCGCGCCTCAACTCAACGTATCCCAGGCGAAATTCTCAAGCTCCAAGGCATGGTCCGCAAGCGACTTGATGAGTTCATCATCATTGTCATCGATCTTGTTCAAGTTCGATTGAGTCCTGCGTTTTACTTGCCCCGCGAAGACCTCGAGGATCTCGATCTCTTTGGTGCACTTGCCCAGTCCCATTTTTGAGATCGTGGTATGGACTCGGCTGAGCACGCACCCCAGGACGAAAAGGTCGATCATGATATCAGCAAGGCGCTTCGTCGCGAATTGCTTCCCAATGATCGCTTTTCCATGCTTTCTCAGGATGCGATCCGCCGCCGCGGACAAGGACCGAGTGCCTTCCTCAAAAATATTCGCGTAATTCTTGAGCGCGGGATGAAGTTTGGTGAACGAGGTTTTCGTGCCCCCCACGCCCGTCAATTGCGCCACCCTCTTGATCGTGTACTCTGAGAGGATCCCAAATCCCTTGATCGGGTCATTGAAGATGCCTTCTACGGAGCTCGCCATTTCTTTCAGTTGTTTTCCCACGTCATTCATCGCGGTGAGCGCGATGAAGAGGCGCAGAATATCGTTGGTGCCCTCGAAAATGCGGTTCACCCGGCAATCCCTGAGGATTCGCTCGTAAGGGAACTCGCACATGTACCCATTGCCACCGGCGATCTGAAGCGCCTCATCCGCGGTCCGCCACAGGCATTCCGTGGCGAATACTTTGCTGATGGCGGCTTCCACCGCAAAATCCTCGTAGCCTTGATCCGCGAGCCCCGCCACCATCGCCACCACCGATTCGGCCGCGTAGCACTCCACCACCATATGTCCGATCTTCTGCTTGATGAGCCCGAAGTCTGAGATGGGCTTCCCGAACTGTGAGCGCTCCTTGGATTGCTTCGTCGAAAGCGCGATGCAATGCTTCATCGCTCCCACGCATCCTCCGCCCAGCCCCGTGCGCCCAGAGTTGAGGATTTTCATCGCGACCTTGAATCCCTTACCGACTTCTCCCAGGACGTTCTCCCCGGGAACCCGCACCTGGTCAAAATTCATCGTGGTCGTGGAGCTGGCCCGAAGCCCCATTTTATCCTCATGGGGGCCCGAAGTGACGCCCTTCATGTCACGCGTCACGATGAAGGCCGTGATATGCCCTTCAGGCCCATCCGTCCGGGCAAACACCGTGAAGAAATCTGCGATCCCACCGTTGGTGATCCAAATCTTTTGACCGGAGAGAATCCAGTCCTTGCCATCTCGAACCGCCTTGGTCTTGAGAGCGGCGGCATCAGAACCCGCACCGGGTTCGGTCAAGCAGAACGCGGCGATCAGCTCCCCCGTCGCGAGTTTTGGGAAGTATTTTTCTTTCTGCGCGTCAGTTCCAAAAAGAACCAAGCCGCGCATCCCGATGGAGTTATGCGCGCCCACCGTCAGTGCGACCGACCCATCGAATTGCGCCATGCACTGAACGAACCGAGAATAAGCGATGCTCTTGAAGCCCACGCCACCGTACTGCTCGGGGGTCACGAGACCAAATAAACCCACACCTTTCATTTCCTGGATGAGCTCCGCGGGAAGCTCCCCTTGGCGATCCCATTTGCGAAACTCCGGCTCTTTCGTTTTGAGCCAACTCTCCACCGCGCTGATCATGCCCTTGAGATTGTCTTTCTCGTCTTCCTTGAGCTCCGGGAAAGGGAGGATCACTTCCTCTTCGATCTGACCCATACACAATGACCGCATGAAGCTCACTGACTTTTGCTCTGCCATGGACATGCCCCTGCTTTCTTTGATTTCAGACTAACCGGATTCGAGGAGCATTTCAATTGAACGAAAAAAAGAATAAAAAAAACCCGGCCCCCTCGCATGAGAGGGCCGGGTTGAATTCCGATGCAAAGATCGGAGGGAGATCAATCCGAGTTGAGATCTAGGGTCTTGTTCGCGTTGCAGGCGGGTTGAGCGCTCGCCAACACGGAGGCCAATCCTTGAACTGCGCTCGTGGTGTCTTTTCTCATCACAGTGATGGAGTCGCGATTTTTGATTTCGAGCTCATAGGAAGTGAAATCCCCGCGATTGAGGCTTTCTCCCTGAATTCGCGTTTGAGTGACGTCAGCGGTTTCAGCGTGGTTCGAAATCTGATAGGTGCTCCGAACCGGGACCACGACCGAGATTTCTTCCTGACCCGCTTTGAGGCCGGTCGCTCCGCTGGTTAAAGCCTGGGCCGTCTCAAGAATCACGTGGGTCCCTTTGACGTAAGTAGGGTTGCGAAGGATCTCATAGCGAACGCTCACGCTGATCCGGGCCTTTTGATTTTTGGAAATGCAGCTGGTTTTGGAGAGGCTCCAGCCGGACTTCAAGATATCCTGGGCTTGAATCTCGGCTTTGCCCATCGAAAGCCCCTCGGATTTGCAGAAATCCTTCAGCGCGGAACGAGCGGCCTTTGAAAGCTGCTGAGTCTGCTCGTTCAATTGCTTCTCGAGATTTTTATCGCGATCAGCGACGTTCTTCTTCTCGTTTTCATTGTAACCGATGATGCTGTCCGAGGTGTCTCGCATTTTATCGCGCATCCGATCCAGGTTTTTTTCAAAACGGGCCGCGATTTTCTGATGCGTCGCCGTCGCGCTGTCCGCTCGGCCGTCATTCAAAGGGAGCATGCCTTCGTTCAGGATGGCGAGGGCGGTTTTTTCGGCTTGATCCAAAACAGCAGCTGCAGGCTGCAGGGCTTCTTTCTCGGCCTGAGCGCAGGCCGGATCAATGTCTTTCGCCGCAATTTTCAAACCCGATGCATTCGCACCAGCAGAGGCGGAAGCGTCGGCCTTCTTGGCGGGGCTTTTGGTTTGGGCCTTTCCACAGGCCATGAACGAGCAAGCGATCAGTCCGCTCGCCAGAATTAAAGAATAACGCTTTGACATAAAATGAGTTCCTCCTTCAAAGAACTGACAATTCCAATGAACCGCGTTCGCCAAAGCAAATCCCGCACCACACGACTGGTGCGAATGCGCCCCAAAGCGGAAAAAGAGTTAGTGAGGTACGGGTAGAAAAAGAAGGACTGGCCTGAGCAAAAAAAAGACAGCTGTTTAAGGGATGGACGGCAACAGGGAAGCTTCGGAAGAACTGACTTCCCGGATCGCCTGACCTAAATTTCGAAAGAGGCCTTCAACATGGGCGAGATAAGCTTCTCGATCGCGGGCCTGGGATTGGAAGCGACTCCCCACTTCCTTCCACCAAGCCGCATCTTGAGCCTTTTCCGGAATGAGGTCCAAATAGGGCCCGACGATCGGCGGAAAAAAGCGCAGGCTCAGCGAAGCGGCTTCCGACGCTTTTCCCATCGCTTCTTCGGCGAGCGCGATCACGCGGCTTTGAATTTCGTCGGGGTCTTGCCGCAGGGCTTTTGCCTTCCCGCCCTGAAGGGACTGAATCAAGCTCATCCGAATCGTGGGCTGGGAAAGCGGATCACCGGCGTCCAGGATCTTCCCAATGCCATCTTCATAGGCGAAATGATAGTAAGTGATGATTCGAGTCACTTTGACTACCCACTCGCTCGCCGTGCTCCACTCACGGAAGCGAAAAGCCGGCAGCATAAGGAACCACTTCGAAGGCGTTTGGGCGGTATGAAACGGCTGAGTCACATCCTCGAGATAATGAAGCGCGTTCGCCAAAAATCGAGTCGCCCAATAGGGATGCCCTTTTTTTGCCGCGCGCCGGGACCAGAGCAACCAAAGCTCCGCTCGATCCGGGGCATGACCCATGCTCTTGAAAAACTTGCTCAAGGGAAGCTTCATTCCCGTCACGAAAGAGCGGAACTGAAAAGGCCAGAACATGTGGCGGAATGCTTGCGAGGGTGCGCCGGTTTTTCCGCCCATCATCGAAAGCTCCGGCCCCCAGAGCTCCGGATAGGGATCAAAAAGCTCCTGATCCATTCCCCAATCCGGTTCATCGGCATAGGTGGAAAGCACTTTCGCCCAGAGAACGGTTTTCCCGACCCTCTCTTGAGCCTGCGGGATTTTAAAAGGAAATGTGAGCGAAGGGGCGATCTTGAGATTCTTTTTGAGCGCGTCTAAACTTTCAAACCCCAAGTCATGAATCAGCTGATCCAATGAGGTCACTCGGAGCGGGCGATTTTTCAGTGTAACAGGCAGCGAATTCAGCGCGGCTTGGGTGATTAAGTCATGACGGGACCAAGCCTGGGCTTGGGCGCTGAGTCCGGCGATCCCCAGAACGATCCATCCCCAGTTTTTTAACCCACACCCTCTTTCGCGGAAGCGCATGGGTGCAGTCTAACTGAAGAAGGACCGACTAGCGATGTCGGTTTTTTTTGTGTTTTTTACCCTTTTTCTTATGACTCGCCGTCTTACGATTGGTTTTCGTTTTCGCACGCTTTGATTTTTTGGAGTTCTTTTTTACGTGCTGAGACGAAGAGTGCTTTTTGCCGTGAATCCCTTTAGACTTCTTGGACTTAGCAAAAGCGTCTCCTCCGCTTGAAAGCAAAAAGAGCAGCGTGATGACGACGGAAAGGGTTTTAAGTGCCCGCTTTTTCATATTCGATCTGATCGGCAAAATGGGAGGGAACCTGAGAAAAACCTTTCCAAACCCAAAATGCCCGTGTTACGGGCATGTCACATGAAAAAGATTCTGATTTTATTGAAAAAAACTACGATCACTCAATGGATTTTCGTCGCCCTGGTGGGCGGCTTTTTAGTGGGCGTTTTTGCCCCGAGCCTCATCCCCGTGGTGAAGCCCTTTCGAGGGCTTTTCTTGAACGGGATCAAGTGCATCATCGCCCCGCTGATTTTTTCCACTATCGTCACGGGGATCGCCTCAGCCGGGAGCTTCAAGCAACTGGGTCTCATGGGCGTCCGCGCGCTCCTTTACTTTGAGGTCGTCACCACGCTTGCTCTGGTCGTGGGCTTGGTCATGGTCAACGTCTTTCGACCAGGCGATGGATTGCACTTGGCGGCTCATTTGCCCGATGCCGCAGCTAAAGCCGCCGCGACCAAAATGTCCTTCGGAGCATTCATCGAGCACCTGCTCCCCACCAACATCGCTGACGCCATCGTTCGCGGGGATGTGCTTCAAATCGTGATCTTCTCCACCCTGTTCGCCATGGCCGTCTTGGCCATCGGAGAGCGAGGCCGCCCCATCTTTAGCTTTTGCGAATCTTTGGCTGAAGTCATGTTCAGGTTCACGGGCTACATCATGGTGCTCGCTCCTTTCGGGGTCGGGGCAGCTTTGGCCGTAAGCGTCGCGGAGCATGGATGGCAGGTGATCTTCCCGCTGCTCAAATTAGTGGGAACCCTTTACTTCGCTCTCGCGGTATTTTTGGTGGCGGTGCTCTACCCGGTTTGCCGGCTCTTTAAAATCCCCGTCTTTGCGTTCTTGAAACAGATTAAGAGCCCCGTGATTCTGGCGTTCGCAACCACTTCAAGCGAATCCGCATACCCAGCCGCCCTTTCGGCAATGGAGCGATTCGGGGTTCCGCGGCGCATTACGAGCTTTGTCCTCCCCATGGGCTACAGCTTCAACTTGGACGGCTCCACCCTGTATCTCGCATTGGCATCAGTTTTCGTGGCGCAAGCGGCGGGAGTGGAACTTTCCTTGGCCCAGCAAATCCTCATCATGCTTACGCTGATGCTCACCACGAAAGGCGTAGCCGCGGTTCCCCGTGCCTCGATCGTGGTGCTCTCAGGGACTCTGACGACCTTTGGGCTTCCATTGGAAGGGATTGCGCTCATTTTGGCCGTTGATGAATTCATGGACATGGCTCGTACCGGAGTCAATCTGCTCGGCAATTGCTTGGCTACGGCAGTCATTGCGAGAACTGAGGGGATTTCTCTTCCCTCGCCCGCTGCTGCTTTTGCGGATGCCATTGACCCCACAACCTCCCAGCCTTTAGGTCTCCGAACCGAATCCCAAGGCGCTTCATCAGAGTCTTCCCACTCCTCGCAAACGAGATGAGCGGGCTCATTTGCCTTCAAGAATATTACTCCCCCCAAAGCCGTTGCTTCGGGTGCGGTCCGGGCAATGAACTGGGCCTGAAAATCCAGAGTCTTGCCCCTCAAGACGCGCCTCATTCAAAAGGCGTAAAAATTGCCGCGCATTGGCGCGCTCAACCTCACCATCAAGCCTTTCCAGGAGTCGTTAACGGCGGGATCATCGGCGCCTTGCTCGATTGCCACTCCAACTGGACCGCGGCATGGGCACTGATGGTGGAGCAAAAACAACCTCGCCCACCGTGCACCGTCACGGCGAGTTACTCCGTTCAATTGCTGCGCCCCACTCCCAGTGAAACAGAATTGACCCTAGAAGCCTGGGTAAAGGAAATTTCTTCCGACCGAGCGACGATTGACGCTACGCTTTCAGCCAAGGGAAAGCTCTGCGCCCGATGCGAAGGGGTTTTTGTCGCCGTGTCACCGGGACACCCTGCTTACCACCGCTGGTAGAGCGCGAAATCAGCGTGCTACTTGCAAAATCAGAAGAGAACAGGTAGTTCCTGCTGGAGTTTGCATTCATCTGTTGGAGTGTAGCTCAGCGGGAGAGCATCCCCTTCACACGGGGAGGGTCGTAGGTTCAATCCCTATCACTCCAACCATTTTAGTTTTAATTTCTTTTAAACAAGACACTCCGAAAAGAACCTTTTATCGTTAAAGGACAAAAAGGAGAATCAGCGATGGGGCAACTCTTGGATGTCAATTTCATCAAACCCTTTATCGAAGGGGCGATCCATACTCTTAAAGTTCAATGCCAAGTGGAGGCTAAAGTAGGAAAACCCTACATGAAAAGCCAGGAGCCTGGGGATTCCCCAAAAATGGATATTGCCGGCATCATCGGCATCACCAGCGATTCCTTCAAGGGTTCCATTTCACTTTGCTTTCCTGAGAGAACTTTTTTGGCGATCATGGGCCGAATGTTGGGCGAGACTTACACCGCCATCACGAAAGACGTGGAGGACGGCGCCGGAGAGCTCACGAACATCATCTTTGGCGCGGCAAAAAGGGTGCTCAACGAAAAGGGGCACACCATCCAGAAAGCGCTTCCCAGCGTAGTATGCGGATCCGGGTTGAAAGTCCGTCACTTGACGACGACGCCCACAGTCGTGCTACCGTTTGAAACGGAGCTGGGCGCTTTTGCCATTGAAGTCGGGATCGAACCCATTTGAACGACGGAGAAAAACGCATGTTCGACTTGAAAACGCGAATTCTGATCATCGATGACATGAGCACAATGCGAAAGCTGGTGACCAAAGCCTGCAAAGAGATCGGCTTCACCGAATTTCTTGAAGCTTCGGATGGGGCGCTGGGATGGGAAGCGCTGAACTCAGCGAGTCCCCCGGTCGGCCTCATCATTTCGGATTGGAACATGCCCAATTGCACGGGGCTCGACCTCTTGAAGCGGGTTCGCGGGGATCAACGCTTCAAGCAACTGCCTTTTTTGCTGGTAACCGCCGAAGCGGAGAAAAGCCAAATCCTCGAAGCGCTCCAAGCTTCAGTGAGCGGATATGTCGTGAAACCCTTTACCGCGGAGACACTCAAGCTCCAGCTTGAGCAGGCGCATAAAAAGCTCTCTTGATGCCAGGAAATCTCCCCGCTCAATCCGTCCCCTGCCTCGCCATCGCTCTCAGCAAGGAACTTGAGGCCCAAATTCAAAATTCCTTCCCTGAACTCAAATTAGCTCTTTCCCCCTACGATCTCGAAAAGTTGATGGAGCCCATCCAGCCGCCGCCCAAGCTCATTCTTTGCGGCTCCCTCCCTCAGAGCGGCACCATCGCGGAGCTCGCCCAGCTCTTGCGCATGAATTACCAAAACACGCCGATCTACCTGATCTTGGAATCAGGAGCTCACATCGACCGTAAGGAGTTGATGAAGAACGGGTTGAACGATGTGTTTTTTTTCCCTTTCGACCAGAATCTCTTCACTCAATCCCTGAAGGAATGGCTGCTGAGCAACTTAGACGGCCAAAAAGCGTATCGTTCGGTGAAGCTCGTGGATTTGCAGCCTAACACCACACTGCAGTTCGATACGTTTCTTTACATGCCGGCGAACCACAAGCACATCAAGTATTCCTCGGCCGGCGACCCCATCGAAACCGAGCGCCTCAACCGACTCAAGCAGAACCCGACCTCGAGCATTCACGTGGCCTCCGAAGACCTCCAGAAAGTTTACGAATACACCGCGGCGACGCTGAAGAAGCTGGGATCTAGCGCGTCGATGGGTGAAACGGAGCGATCCCAAAAACTCCAAACCGCCGTCAGGGACCTCATCTCCGATCTTTTCAGCGACGCGGTCACGGGGATGGAGGGAGGAAAAGGCGTGATCGAGGACTGTCAGAACATCGTCCGATCCTACATCTCCTCCTCCTCCAAGGATGGCTGGTATGAAAAGATCCTCACCCTGAGCGGGAGCAGTGCCGGAAACTACTCACATTCGGCCAACGTCGCGACTTACGCGGCGCTCTTCGCGGTGGGATTGGGGAACGAGCACGTCGAGGAAATCGGGATCGCAGGCCTGCTCCATGACATCGGGCTCGCTAAAATCCCCGTGGAGCTGCAGTCGAAACCCATCTCAGAGATGACCCAGCTCGAAAAACATTCCTATGAAAAGCACCCCGAATATTCGCTTGAAATCATCCGAGAAAGAAAGCTCATCATCCCGGAACTTTCCCAAAAAATCATCCTTCAGCATCATGAATGCTTCAATGGTTCGGGGTTCCCCAAAGGCTTGCGTGATAAGCGCTTGCTGGTGGAGTCCCAAATCCTTGCGTTCGCTGATCGATTCGACGAATTATTGGCGGTGACTCCAGGAAAAAAAGCGAAAACGCCCTTTGAAGCCGCTCAAGAACTCTCGCTCTTGATGATCAATGACCCCAGCAAGGCGTTCATCGAGCCAGAGCTGATGAAAAAGCTTCTGGCGCTCTTTCCCGCCTCGCAGCCTCCCTCTCCCAGCGGAGCCGACGGGAGCGCTGCCTAAACGCCTGAGGACTTTCTTTTCTTGCGAGTGCTCTCGATTTTTTCGATGTGTTTTTGCGTATGGCCATGAATCTTGCAGAATTCGCTGTGAAGGAGATCCAGCTCCTCATCCGAGAGATTTTCGAGGTCAATCAGCTGATTGCGCGCGCCCACTTGCGCCCGGATCAATTCATCGAGCTTGAGGTGAATGGCGCGCGCGTCGCGGTTTTGGGTGTTTTGGATCAGAAACACCATGAGAAAAGTGATGATGGTGGTTGAGGTGTTGATCACCAGTTGCCACGTGTCGGAGTAGCCAAAAATCGGGCCTAATCCGGCCCAGATCGCGATCCCCAGCAAAGAGAGGCCAAACGCCAGGGGTGAACCCACCCAGTAAGAAATGGCGTTGGCCATTTTTCTGAATTTTTCTTTCATGAATTTCCTTTCATCGCCGGTTTGACAAAAAACAATCGGATCAGTATATGGAATCGCAGGTGTGGGGCTTCTAACGTTTAACAAAAAATAGAGATTCATCATGAAGAAAACAATTTCGATTTTTCTATTCGTCCTATTTTATTTTATTGCAGCTGACGCATCCGCCCAGCAGCGAGTCGGAAGAACGGTCGGCGCGGATGAGATCTTGAATACATTGCTTTCTCAAACGATCGCGAACAATAAGAAGGAGAGTGTTCTGCTCGCTCTCAATCGAGCGGACTCCGCGAATCATTTTCAAGTTTTAGAATATTTTAAAGAAGTGATGAAAGGGGTCTGCAAGGGCGTGCCCCAAGAAAGCAGCAAAGTTATCTCCCTGGAAGGTTCTCTCAGAGCGAGCTTTCAGGAGATGACCCATATTCGCTACAAACTGAATCAGCTTAAAAAAGAGACTGCCCCTTACCTCAAAAAAATACAACTGGACGAAGCAACTTTGATGGCTCTGTTCAATAACTCGGAACAAGAAGCTTTTAAGCTCCATTACGGAAACTTCAAGGCGACCCAAGACTCTCAATTCGAGGTCCCTACTACCTTTTCAGGGGCTCATCAACTGATTGACGAGCTTTATAACGATTACAAAATCAAAAACGAGTACAGCGAGACGTTCAGAAAATCATTTCGTGACATCGCCACTCTGGAGGAACTGGATGAATGGGGCGTGCCGCTCGCTCATCTCTCAGCGATCAACAAACTGGAGCGTTTTTTCGTCGCGAATGAAATTTTGAGCGAAACTTACCGATGCCACCTCTTGAATCAGCAGAGGATTGCTCAATCCCCTTCGCAGCAGCAGCGTCCGCGCAATGCCGAGGAGTGAGATTACTTCTTCTTTTGGAAATCCTTGAGGAGATCCATCGCCGCTTTGAGCTGGGGATTATTCATCCCACCGGGCATCCCTCCCATCCCTGCTCCGGGCCGACGATTGCCGAGCCCTTGCATCATGCTCTGCATCTGAGCGACCGCATCATTCATGTTTTTAGCGGAGGGAAAAGCCATCTTCATCATCTGCTGGCTCGCTTGCTTGAGCTTCAGAAATAAAACCACGTTCACGCCGGTGAAGGCGGCCACCAAAACCCAACTGAGGATGATCCAAAATGTCATAATGCCCTCACTGCTAGCGAATCCCGCTGGATTTCGCAAGTCTTTCGTAGGCCTCCAGCATTTTGACTCGGACCTCGTCTAAGAGCCGCTCTTCCTCTCCCAGCGAATACCCCCGTGTTGAAAAGGGCGGCAAAACTTCCAAAGGAAGAATCCCAGGTCGAATCCGCTTTTCTTTCCAAGAAAACCAAGCCTTCAATGGAGGGGCGACCAAAATCAAAAGGGGCGCCCCCGTCTCCAACGCCAAGCGAAAGGCGCCTTTTTTGAAAGGCAAAAGCGGTTCACCGGATCGATTGCGGGTTCCCTCCGGGAAAATCAAAACGGATTGCCGGTGATCGCGAATTTTTTTCGCCGCCCGTTCCAGGCTTTGAGCGGCCCTGACTCGATTTTTTCGATCGACGAGCACGTTGCCTGAACCCACGAAAAGAAAACCAAAGACGGGCAGCCAAATGAGCTCTTTTTTTCCGATGATGAAAGTCCGCTCCGGGTAAATCGCGCCGAGCAGAACCGAATCCCAGTTGCTCTGATGATTGGCCACCACCACGAAAGGCCCGGGAGCGTTCAGGTGCTCCAGCCCCTGAACTTGAAGCTTCAGCCCGAGGATTCTGAGCGCCACCCGACCGTAAGCCCGGGCCGTGGTTTGCATGACCCAAGGATCTTTCCAGCGGAACACGCAGAGCAACAGCCCCACGGAGCAGACGATCAAAAGCCAGGTTCCGGATAAAAGCAGGCGGATCCAAAAGAGCATTATTTCAACCGGGTGGAGATCCACGCCTGAAGCACGCGGCTCGAGACGGGGCGCCGGATCTTTTTGGAAAACTGGGCGCTCAAGCGGCAAAGCGCATCCAAATTCACGCCGGTCTCGAGCCCCAAGCCATTCAGAAGATACGCCAAATCCTCGGTCGCCAAATTCCCGCTGGCGCCAGGAGCGAAGGGGCATCCGCCTAATCCTCCTACCGAACTATCGAAGACTCGCACGCCCAGATCCAGCGCTCGCAAAGCATTCGCGAGAGCCGTTCCCCGCGTATCGTGAAAATGGGCTGCGATATGGGAGGGAGATTGAGCGAGCCTCATCGCCGGATGAAACACGTCGCTCACTTGGTTGGGGGTAGCCACTCCGATCGTATCCCCGATCGAAACTTGATCGACTTCAAGCCGCAAAAGACTTTCCAAAACGCGGAGCGTTTCTGAGGGCGCGATTTTGCCCTCAAAAGGACAGGCAAAAGCCGTCGAAAGATAAGCGCGAAACCGGATTGAATCCCCCTGGGAGGATTTCCCCTCCCGAATGAGGGACTGGAATTCCTGCATGGATTCCTGAAAAGTCATCCCAATGTTTTTTTTCAGGAAAGTAGCGCTTACGGCCGTGCCGAATGCGATATGACGGCATCCCGCTTGAAGCGCGCGCTTCAGCCCCGTTCGGTTAAAAACCAATCCCCAGGCCTTGGCGGAGTGGGGAATGGCTTTTTTTGTTCTCTTGAAGACCGCTTCGCTCTCCGCCATCTGAGGGACCCGATCCGGGCGCACGAACGCGCCGAGCTCGACTTCCCGGAGCCCCGTCTTGAATAAATCCCGCACCAGCCGCGTCTTTTCAGCGAGCGGAACTTTGCGCTTTTCATTTTGGAGCCCGTCCCGCGGCCCCACTTCAAAAATAAAAGCCCGCTCGCGCGAGTTCACGATTTTTCCTTTTTGGAGGGTTCGTCCGCCTGAAAATCCAGAAGCAGCTCGCCGGGGCTCAGGCTCTGCCCCTCTTGAACGCGGATTGCGGTCACCTTTCCGGCGACAGGGGCGGTGATGGCGAATTCCATCTTCATGGCTTCCACTCGAATCAAGACCTCATTGGATTGAACGCTTTGCCCAGCCTGAACGAGAATTTTCCTGACTTTCCCCGGAAACTGCGCCCGAAAATCCAAATCCGCATTCGAGCCCGGGCCCCCTGAAGCGGCGGACGGATCCTCGGAGCTCTCCAGTACCCCCTGCCAAAGCTTGCCATTCCAAAGCAAAGTGGTTTTGCCTTGAGCGCCTTTCAGCAGGAAAAATCTTCGCCGGACCCCGGAAGCATCCTCGAGGATCTGCCAACCTCCTGGCCTAGTCTGTGAAACAAGAGGAGAGCTCGGACGCTCCAATGGCCAGCTTTTCCCGGAGACTTTCCACTGGCGCTTCATGGTGAAACCCAGGGGGAAGGAAAGTTTTGCGGCGAACCCTGAGCACCGGAACCCCCCAGGGACGAAGGCGATGAATGAGCGAGAAGCTCAAGAGACACCGCATCGAACTCGGGCTGAAACGAAGCGAATGCCTCCTCCAAAAATGACGTGGACACGCGCCCCGCCTGCACTTGAGGATGTTCGGAGATCGCCAAAAGATAAGGTTGATTCGTGCCTACTCCAGCGATCACGGTCTCCCTCAAAGCCTCTTGAACACGGGCGAGCGCGGACGCGCGATCCGATCCGTAAACGCTGAGCTTGGCGAGCATCGCATCGTACTGAGTGTGGATCGTCTGCCCCACTTCGATGCCGCTATCAACTCGGATTCCCGCGCCCAATGGCCATCGCAAAGCTTCCACTTTTCCGCTCCAGGGCATGAACCCTCGCGCGGGATCTTCCGCGTACAGCCTCACCTCAATGGAGTGGCCACGAACGCTGGGCGGCTCAGTCCAAGGGGAGTTTCCATTCAGGCCCAATTCAATCTGGGCTCTCACCAGATCGGTCCCAGTTACCCACTCGGTCACAGGGTGCTCCACTTGAAGGCGGGTATTCATCTCGAGAAAATAAAAGCCGCCCGCATCATCCACGAGAAACTCCACCGTGCCGGCGCTGCGGTACTTCACGGCTCGCAGGAGCGAGAGAGCGGCTTCGTGCAAGGCGTTCCGCGTGGTTTCGCTGATCTGCGCGGCGGGCGCCTCTTCCCAAACTTTTTGATGGCGCCTTTGGAGGGAGCACTCGCGCTCATGAAGGTGGACGCCGCCCCCCTTTCCATCCCCGAAAACCTGGACTTCGACGTGACGGGGTTGCAACAGGAGTTTTTCCAGGAAAAGAGTGCCGTCGCCAAAAGCCGCCTGAGCCTCGGCGCTCGCGCTTTCGGCGGCATCCTCAAGCTCTTTGAGCTCGAGCACCTTGCGCATTCCTTTTCCTCCCCCTCCGGCTGAGGCTTTCAGAAGCAGGGGAAATCCCACTTTCAGCGCGGCGGCCTTGAGATTTTGCCCCGCTTCAACGATCGCCCAGGGCAGCGTCGGCACGGCAGCTTGCTCGGCCGCGCGCTTAGCGGCGATCTTCTCCCCCAAAAGCGACATGGAGTCAGCGCGAGGGCCTAGGAACGTGAGTCCCGCCGCTTCTACCGCGGCCGCGAAAGCGGGGCGCTCCGACAAAAAGCCATACCCCGGGTGCACCAGCTTCGCTCCCAGTCGTTTGGCCTGCGCGATGATCGCGACTGAATCCAAGTAGGCGGGCACTTCGCAGATTTCATCCGCATAGGTGAGGTGGCGAGCCTCTTCATCACCGGGAGCCAAAATCCCCACGGTTTTAATCCCCATTTCGCGGCAGGTTTGAAAAACGCGGCAGGCGATCTCCGCGCGATTGGCGACGAGCAGCTTGGTCGGCCGGTTCACTTTGAAAGCCACGAGGGTTTGCGCTTTTCGAGGAAAGCGCGCACGCCCTCTTGGCCCTCCGGCGAAACACGAAGATCCGCGAGGATCTTGGCGACGTACTCCAGGGGATCTGGAAACTGCGCCCGACGCTCCGGCCAGGATAAATCCAAGACCAGGCGCTTGGCCGCGGCGACCGCTTGAGGGCCGCACTGCAAAAGCGCTTCTAATTTGAGTTCAAACGATTTTTGCAGCTCTTCGGGACGCTCCACGACTTCATGAATGAGGCCGATCGCGAGCGCCCGCTCCGCGCTGAAACGCTCCGCGCTGATAAAAAGCGCGCGCGAATGAGAGGCGCCGATCTTCGCGACGACGAAAGGGCCGATGCACGCCGGGATGATCCCCAAACGCACTTCGCTCAAACTGAACTGAGTCTCTCGACTGGCCACCACCACGTCGCAAACGCTGACCAAGCCGACTCCTCCCCCTAAAACCGCGCCATGAACCAAGCCGATCAAGGGCCGGGGGCATTCATTGATGATCGAAAAAAGATGAGCGAGCTCCCGGGTATCTTGAAGGTTCTGCTCTCGGCTGAGCTCCACCGATTCACGCATCCAATTGAGATCTCCCCCTGCGCAAAAAGACGCTCCCGCTCCGCAAAGCACCGTGACTTTGACTTGAGGATCCCTCAGCCGCTCGGAAAAAACCTCGGTGAGTTCTTGGATCATTCGACCATTGAAGGCGTTGCGCACCTGAGGCCGATTCAGCTCCACCCGCAGGACGCCTGCGCCTGACAGAGTGACTTGAAGAGTCTGATCCGTTTTTTGAGCCATGCACCGTTGAAGGTAACGTCCGCCCCGATCGCTTGCAACTGAGAAAAAATTTTGATCTCCTAGGGAGATCATGGCTTTGATCAAATCCCAGATTTCAACGAACTCCGATGAATTTAAATCCAACGCCGCCCATCACCGAAAGCTCGTCGCTGAATTGAAGGAGCGGGTGGAAAAAAACCGCCTCGGCGGCGGAACGGAAGCGCGCGCTAAACACCAGTCCCGGAATAAACTTTTAGCCCGAGATCGGATTGAAGCGTTATTGGATCCTGGCTCGCATTTTCTCGAGCTCTCGTCCTTAGCCGCATGGGACATGTATGAAGGAAGCGCCCCTGGGGCTGGGATCGTGACGGGCATTGGGTCCGTCCATGGACGCGAAGTGATGGTGGTCGCGAATGACGCCACGGTGAAAGGGGGGACCTACTTCCCCATGACCGTTAAAAAACACCTCCGCGCCCAGGAGATTGCCCTAGAAAATCGGCTCCCCTGCGTCTATCTCGTGGATTCGGGGGGAGCCTACCTCCCCCTCCAGAGCGAAGTTTTTCCCGATCGAGACCACTTCGGCCGAATCTTCTACAATCAAGCCCGAATGTCCTCGCAGGGAATCGCTCAAATCGCCGTCGTCCTGGGTTCCTGTACCGCGGGTGGGGCCTACGTCCCAGCGATGTCCGATGAGACCATCATCGTGCGCAATCAAGGCACCATTTTTCTGGGAGGACCTCCTTTGGTCCAGGCCGCCACCGGGGAGATCGTGACGGCGGAGGAATTGGGCGGAGGCGATGTCCATTGCCGAACTTCAGGGGTCGCCGATCACTTGGCTGAAAACGACGAGCATGCGCTCTCGCTCGCCCGCGGAATTTTGGGGCGACTCAACCGAGAAGCTCCCCTTTCGATCGATCGGATTGCCCCCGAAGATCCGATCTACCCCGCAGAAGAGCTCTACGGCGTCATCCCGCCCGATTACCGAAAGCCATTTGATTCGCGAGAGCTCATCGCCCGGCTCGTCGATGGATCCCGCTTTGACGAATTCAAGGCGCTGTATGGATCCACCCTGGTTTGCGGATTCGCGCGGCTCTGGGGGATTCCCGTCGGCATCCTCGCCAACAACGGCATCCTGCTCAGCGAAAGTTCGCTCAAAGGCGCCCATTTCATCGAACTCTGCTCTCAACGGAGGATCCCCCTGTTCTTCCTGCAGAACATCACGGGATTCATGGTGGGAAAAAAATATGAGTCCGGCGGAATCGCGAAAGACGGGGCAAAACTCGTTACCGCGGTTTCCGGAGCGCCAGTTCCCAAGTTTACCCTGATCTTCGGGGGCAGCTTCGGGGCTGGAAACTACGGAATGTGCGGCCGAGCCTATCAGCCCCGTTTCTTGTGGATGTGGCCGGGGGCGAGGATCTCCGTGATGGGTGGCGAACAGGCGGCTTCGGTGCTCACTCAAGTGAAGGGCAACCAACTTTCATCCCAGGAGATCGAGAAAATCCAAAAGCCCATTCTCGAGAAATACCAGCACGAGGGCAGCGCTTATTTCAGCACCGCGCGGCTCTGGGACGACGGGATCATCGACCCTGCGGAGACGCGCCGAACGCTCTGTCTCGCGCTCTGCGCTTCATTGAACGCCCCGCTCCCGGAGTCCCGCTTCGGCGTTTTCAGGATGTGATGAAAAAGCTCAAGCTCGTCATCAGCGACTTTCACCTCTCGTGCGGCCGGTGGCTCAAGGATGGGCGAAGGAATCCCCTCGAGGACTTTCATCAGGATGAGAGATTTCGGGAGCTGCTCGAGCATTACAGCACGGGATCTTACGCGGACTGGGAAGTCGAGCTCGTCATCAATGGCGATTTCTTTGACCCCCTGGCGGTTCTTCCCATGACGGAGAACGGGAAAGTCGTCATCCTCGATTACCCTGAGGAAGTCGAGGAAGCGAGCGCCGTGACCAAATTCAAGCTGATCGCCTCGGGTCACCCCATCAGCATCAGGGCACTCGAGGCCTTTTTGGCGCGAGGCAAGAGCATCACTTTTCGATGGGGAAACCATGACGCGGCGATTCTTTGGCCGGCCGTTCAGATATTCCTAAGAGAACTGCTCCATCCGCCGCGGGCTGAGCAATTGGCCTTCCAAAAAGACCCGTATCTCTTCGACCGCATCTGCATCGATCACGGGCATCAGCACGAAATCTTCAACCAATTTGACACTCAGCGCATCTTCATCGAGAGAAAGATCAAGGGGGCCAAGAAAACGATCTTGAACCTTCCCTTCGGGAGCTTCTTCGTCTTCGGCTTCATCAGCCGCATCAAGCTCGAAAAACCCTTTATCACTTACGTCCAACCGCTTCGCAGCTACATCAAGCTCTCGATCTTCATGAATCCTTTATTTTTTATAGTAAATGGATTTAAAGTATCCTGGTTCTTCTTCAAGATGCGCCTGATCAAGCACCCCATGAGGTTCTCCCGGATCAGAAAAACATTCTTACTGCTGCTTGAAGCGCTCCACCGCCCCTCGCTCGAGAAGGTCGCCGAGGAGATCTTCAGTTCCCCGGAAGCGGACGCGCTGGGTTATGACACGCTCATCATGGGGCACAATCATCAAGCCATGGTCCGCGTTTTCCCGGGTGGCAAGCAATACATCAATACGGGCACTTGGACGCCGCTCACGAGCCTCGAGATGTCGACGCTGGGCCATCGCGTCCTACGCACTTACGCGCTGATTGAATACTTGGATTCAGGCGCCCCACGCTGCAGCCTCAAAGTGTGGAACGGGGAGCCCCGTTCCAACGAGGACTTCAATTAGGGCGTTGACTTGATCGGGACGGTCGTATCTGTCACGCCGGGCGTCAGATCCAGCGCAGGGGGCTTGATATTCGAGGGATCAATCGGAACCGGTACGGGTTTCAGAGCCCTTTTTTCCGCATCCACGACGGGCAGCCCCGCTGGCACTCTTTTGAGGGTCGTGTTCAGGCTCGGGCAATCCGGATTGCCCGAATTCTCAAATCCCGAGGCTCGACCCGCCGAGAAAGCGAGACCCGCGAAGAGGGTTAAACCTAGCATCAGTTTCTTGTTCTTCAGATTCATAAACACCTCTTAAGTTAAATCATTCTTAAAAAGACAGGCTGACCCCGGCTGGCCGGACGATCTCCAGGAGATTTTGAAAGGCCGTGAACACTTGCGAGGCGACTTTCCTGCCCGCGGAGCTCTCGATCTTCTTCACTTCGCCGCTGTTCGTGTAGCTCATGGTGATCGTGCCTAAGTTCTCGTACTTGATCTGGGTCGGTTTGGAATTCTCGTCGTACTTGAAATCCATGCGGCGCTTCGCATTGTCGACCATGGTCTTGATGAGGCCATTGGGGAAGTAAAGCAACCGGACCGCTTTTTTCTCGGAATTTTCAGCGAAAATCATGTTCCCGCTGCCGTCATACTGGAAGTTCGACCACTGGGTCTGCCTCTTCGAGGCGCGATCCTGCCGCGTGACTCTCTTCACCTTGCCCACCTTGGCATCGTAGGAAAGCTCGGTGAGCTCAGTCGGGGTGGTCTTGCGGGTCAAATGGCCCTTCGCATCGTAGTCAAACGTGGTTTCTTCGCCTTCTTTCTTGATCGAAACCGGCAGGCCATGACTTTCATTGTAAGTGGTCTCGGTCTTTTCCCCGTCGAGCGTGGCGATCAGCTTGTACTGCCACTCCTCCCCGTCCGCGCGCCTTTTGTTGAAGTACTCGTACTGGGCGGAAGAGAGCTTGGCTCCCTCCTTGCTCTTCACGTTGACGGCGACGGTGTAATGATTCTTGTCGGAAGAATCGTACTGATAGGAATACTCGGTCAAGGTCCCATCCCGCTCCTTCACGGTTTTCACGTTCTCGTTCTTATCCACACCGTAGTAGGAGATTTGCAGGGTCGTTTTGTCCGCGTAGCCGATCTCATTCATGTTGCGATTCTTGTCGTATTTGTACGAATAGGCGTTTCCGTCAACGTCCTTGCTGTACGTCAGCTCCCCCACGGCCGAATATTGGAAGGAAGCCACTTTTTTGTTCTCTCCCTCGATCCTCTCAAGCAAACCCTGCTTATTGTAGGAAAGGAACATCTTGCGGTTGAAGTTATCCACGATCTTGGCGATACGACCGTCCTTGGAGTAAGTCAGGTCGATCGCATTCTTGTTCCGATCGGAGACTTTGACCAGTTTTCCCTGCTCATTGAAGCGCTCGACTTTGCCGCTCTCAAAAACGCGGATGTACCCGCCCGCGACTTTGGTGATGTACTGGGGGCTGAACCGGATGGATTGGAGCTGAACCCCATTGGCCAAGGCGCGCGGCTTCAGGCGCCCGCTTTGCACGAGTTTTTCCCATTCCCTGCCCCTGAACGAAGCATCCGCTTTCAACTGAACCTTGTATTTCTTGAATTGGTCCGCCGAACCGCTGATGAGGTTCGCCGCCCTGGCCCCGTTGGCAATCTCCTCCACGGCGCGATCCAAATCCGCCTGGTTGAAATTTCCGGGGCTGAATCGATTCTCGGCGCCGCCGCCGTACTCATGGACGGTGACGCTCCCATCGGCCGCCACTTTCAGGAAAACCTCGAATTCATTGCCCCATCCCCACCCGAAGATGCCCTTGAAGGAGGTGGAGGCCTTGGCGTTGTACACCCGTTCGATCTTGGGGTCGAACCCGCCTGGATACACAATATCCGTATAACCTATGAAAAAATTTCCGTTCTTCAAGCTCACGTTCGCGCGCGCGGCTTGCGCATATAAACCGATCGTCCCCATCGTCAAAAGAATGACGGCTTTCGTTCTCATGATTGCTCCCCTCACATGGCCTTCCTATAAGACTATACGTCAATTTTGATGATTTTCATGATGACAAAAAAACCGACCGCCTCCAAGGCGATGATCAGGAGGATGATGAGCCACCCCAGGAACGTGGTAAACAAAGGCTGCATAAACTCCGGATCTGTTTGGTAAAAAATGACTCCCAAGACCGGGGGGATCGCCATCACGAAAACGCCCTGGTAAAAGCCCTGCGCGGTCAGGGCGGCGATCTTGCTCTCCACCTTGATCCTTTCCCGGATCGTGGTCACGATCGTGTCGAAAGTCTCGGCCAAGTTCCCACCGGTCTCCTTGAGGATGTTGATCGAAGTCACGAACATCTCGACGTCGTCGGACTTGATCCTCCTCCCCAGGTTGCTGAAAGCCTCCTCGAGGGGAACGCCGAGCTTGTTCTGGTTGAGGATCAAGTTGAACTCCTGCTGGATGGGATTGCTCATTTCTTGCGTCACCAATCCCAGGGACTGCACGATGGAAAGGCCCGACTTCAGCCCGTTGGACATCAAGCTCAAGGCATCCACCATTTGCAGGATGAACTTTCGGATTCTCCTCCGATAAAGCCAATCCACGATCGGCTTCGGGGCCTTCCAAAACACGATGACGGTCAAGCTCGAGAAGACCAAGCCCGGGATCCAATTCGGAAGAAAGGCGATCATCACTAAAAAAGCCGGCCCAAGGCTCAGCGCCAGCATGATCTGCGCGATCTTGTGGGCGGGGATATCGACGAACATGAGGCTCAGGCGATCCACCACGTAATCCCGGGTCCCCACCGACTGAAACTTCAGCCAATCCAGGAACCTTTTGTTGTAGTGGTAGGAAATCCCGAAAACCGCCGCTCCGATACTCAGGATTCCGATCACCTTGAAGAACATCGCCCGTCACCCCGCCTTCGCCGTGAAAAGGCTTCGCGAGATCTTCATTCCCTTGGCTTCCATCTCTTCCACGAACTTCGGAACGAAACCGGTTGGGATCACGCGCCCGATGACTTTTCGCTTTTTATCGAGGCCTTCCTGCTTGAATACGAAAATATCTTGAAGGCTCACCACCTCGCCCTGAATCCCCACGACCTCGGTGATGTGGGTGATTTTTCGGCTTCCGTCCGAGAGGCGGCTTTGCTGAATGATGATCCCCACCGCTGAAGCGATGTTCTCGCGGATCGCTTTGGCCGGTAGGCCCAACCCCGCCATCATCACGAGCGTCTCGAGACGCGCGATGGCTTCGCGGGGATTGTTCGCGTGAAGCGTGGTGAGCGATCCCGAGTGACCGGTGTTCATCGCTTGCAACATATCGAGGGCTTCCTGGCCGCGGCACTCCCCAACCACGATTCGGTCGGGACGCATTCTCAGGCAGCTTTTCACCAAATCCCGGATGCTCACTTCGCCCTCGCCCTCGATGTTCTTGGGCCGCGACTCAAGGCGCACCACATGCTCTTGCCCAAGCTGAAGCTCGGCTGAATCCTCAACCGTGATGATTCGCTCAGTGGCGGGGATGAAATTTGAAAGCACGTTGAGCAAGGTCGTTTTCCCGGAGCCCGTTCCTCCGGAGACCAGGACATTCAACTTCGCCTCGACGCAGCATCTCAGGAAATCCGCGATCTCGGGAGTCATCGAGCCAAAGGAGATCAGATCCTTGGCTTCCATTCTTTTTTTGGGGAACTTTCGGATCGTGATGGTCGGGCCCCGGAGCGACAAGGGGGGGATGATGATGTGAACACGCGATCCATCGCGCAAACGCGCGTCGACGTACGGCACTTTTTCATCAACGCGGCGCCCGAGCGGCGTCACGATTCGCTCGATCACCGTCATCATCTGCTGCTCGCTGGAGAAGGTGACTTTCGAAAGCTGGGGTTTTCCGAGACGCTCGATGTAGATTTGATCCCGGGAATTGACCATGATTTCAGTCACGCTCTCATCCGCAAGCAGATCCTCGAGCGGCCCGAGTCCCAGCGCCTCATCGAGGACTTCCTTCACCATCTGAGATTTGAGCTCTCGGCTATTCAGGAGGGACTCGGTGTCCTCGGCGCCAAGGACGTCGAGGATCGCTTTCTGCGTTTTCTCGCGCAAAACCGCCCTCTGCTTGGGATCGTTCGTGTCAGTATTGGTCCGCTTGAGGTCCATCTGCTCGACCAAGGCCTTGTGAACCCTCAGCTTCATCGCCGTCCAAGCGTCCAGCGGCGCGGACATGCTGCGATGGATCGGGTTGCCGTCGGATCGGGCTTGGCCAGATCCATCGGGGCTGGAGCTCGCGACTGCGGCCTGCGATTGCATCTTGGCGGCCACCCCGGTCGGCTTCTTGAGCTTGGCCAAACTCTCGAGCAGATTGGATTGCTGCATTTTTCGGACGATATCGTGATAAGCGCGCGCGACGGCGGTGTTCGGCGCGGCGATGCAAAGCGGAATGCTCTTCGCGAGCGAGCTTTCGCAAGTGGGGCCATCCTCGGGAATGGCGGCAAAAATCGACTTGCCCAAGTTTTTTTGAATCAGCTGGGGATTGATGATCGAGTTTTGGGAATATCGGTTCATGACCACTTGAACCATCTCGGGGGGGAAAAGCAGCTCCTGAATTTTTCCCAGCAGGCGCTTCGTCTGATTAATCACGATGATGTCGGCGGAGGTCACCACGTAGATGGCGCTCGCGAACTCGAATGCCTTAAGAGCCCATGGATCCGTCCCGCTCCCGCAATCCACGACGGTCCAGCTGAAGACGTTGGTGACGGACTTCAAGAATCGTCCGAGCCCGTCCAAATCCAGGTCGCGCGCCACGATCGCGTCGCGGGGGGCGCCGATGTAACTGTAACCCGCCTGCGCGTTCACCATGAAGGGGGCGAGCGTCTTGGGATCCACCGGCCCCGGCGGCATCTTGCTCACGTCAATGATGCTCTTGGGGGGATTTTGATTCAAAATGACGTTTTGATCGCCGAGGCTATTAAGGTCGAGATCAACGATCAATGGTCTTTGTTTAAATTCTTGGAGATAAGCGATGGCCAGGTTCGCGGCGAACACGCTTTTTCCGACCCCGCCTTTTCCGCCGACCACTGCGATGATATGCCCAGGCATCGGTTACTTGCTCCCCATCACTTCATCTTGACCCGGAAATTCCGCTTGAGGTCTTCCGTCCCATCCGAGGCGTTCTCGATGATTTGCGGAGTGATGAAAATCACGAATTGGGATTTCGACTTCCTGTAGTTCTTGGACCGCAGCAGCGTGAAGAGCGGATCGGTCCCTTCGCTGAACGACCCGGGGCTCGGATCATCCTTATTGAAGTCCGTGCCCACCGTGGTCGCGCTCACTCCGGCGATCGCGGCGCTTTCCGCTGATTTGACGTAAAGCTTGGTATCCACCCGGTGAGTCGCGGTGATGGGTTGCGTCCCTGACGCCGGAGTCCGACCCACGAGGTTGGTTTGGTTCACCTTGATATCGACTTGGATGTCCTCGCTTTGCCCCAGGATCGTGGGCGTCACGCCGAGCTCCAGCCCCACGTCCTGCTTGCCCGCCGAGACCTGCCCATTGGCTCCCTGGATCAAGAAAGGGAATTGGGTTCCCTCAAACAGGCTCGCGGCTTGGCCGCTTCTGACGACCAAGGTCCCGGTTTTCAAAATCCTGGCATAGCCCGCGGCCTGGGCGCTTTGAAGCTTCGGCAATAAGCTTGAGATGGTCGCGCTGAACGAAACTCCCCCGCTTCCGGTTGTGGTGGTCGTTGCTCCGGCCGTCTGGCCGTTGCTGAAAGTGACCTCGGGACCGCTGGAGGTGAACCCCGGTTGCCATTTAAAGCCAAAGAGCCGGTTGTAATCCTTGGAAAGCTCCACGAAGTAAGCCGTGATTCGAACCAGCTTATCCTGTTTTTTCGGGGGAGGCGCGTTCACGATGATGAAAGTCTGCACCAGATTCCGCCCGGGAAGCCGCGTCGCCTGGCCCTCCGCCTCGAACCGGCCCAAGGGATTGGCGGGTTTGATTTCAGGGAGATAGAGCAGCGCGATGTTCTTCGCACGGTTGGCTTGATCAATGGTATCGACGGTCCCTTCCAAGAAGATCAGTCCATTGACCACTCTCGTCTTCACGCCGGGGGCGAACACATTGATGTCTTCTTGAATTTTTTTGGCCAGGAATTGAAGCGCCAGCGGCGAGAGCGTCGTGAGATTCATGATGAAATCCCCGTAGGCCTTGTCCCCCACGACGGTCAGAAGGCGAGCGTAGTCATTGGGGACGAGGATCTCCCCTTCCAAAATGACTTTAGGCCCCACGATGCGGATGTCCAAACCTTCCACGTCGCGAAGCAAAGAGCGTACTTCACCAGCCACTCGAAGCAGATTGGAACCCGTGATCCGGGCGTTGAAAATCAGGCGAATCGTCCCATCCGCGTCACGTACCGTGATGTTTGTGTCCCCCGGTTTCAAGGGCTTGAAAACGATCTGGCGCTTTTGACCGATTTTTACGAGCGTAGTCGCGAGCAGGGTGGGATTTCCGATGGTGATCCCGCTGACTTCGGGACTCACGTCAAAATTGAGATCGACGGCTTTGTCTTCCCCCGAAGTCAGCAGCAGCCTCCTGCGATCCGCATTCGCCTCCGACTCATCATTGGTCAATCGGGATCGCCCCACGGATCTCGCACGGCGGGAGAATCGGGGCAGGGATTGAACAGGAACGGATTTAACTTCGGGCAAAGGCTGCGACTGCGGCATGGGAGCGGGCGGGACTTGAGGCGCGGGCTCCGTCACTAAGGACCCCCCGGATGGCGGATCCTCGGCGTGGAGCTCGCCGCCCGGCGCGGCGATCAGCAGCAAGAAGATCGGGAGAAGATTCCATCGTTTCATTCTTTACCTACGCCCATTGGCGGGAGCCCGCGGCGCGCGCGAGTAATCCGCCCCCAGCACATCGGAAAACAAGCTCGAACCCAAATTGACCCTCTCGGTGTCATCATTATTGCGCAGTGAAAGCGTAAGCGCGTGATCGCTATTGGCCATCACGAGCGCGAGCGCTTGCGCTTGGTTGGGATCCACTTCAAGAGTGATGGAGCCGAAAGAGGAATCCTCGTTCAAATTCTTGATCCTCTCCTTGCCGCCGAAAAGATCCGGCTCGATCAAGCGAGGCACGTTGTTGGTGACGTTTTTTCCCACGGAGAGGACGACCACGTCTTGCAGGAAGGTTTTCGCGATTTTCCCTTCTTTTCCCCCGCCAAGATCCAGGACAGCGATCAGATCGACCCGATCGCCGGGCTTCACCAATTTTGAAACGCCGCTGATCTCATCGATGCGGATCGCGAAGGCGCGTTTTCCCGGGGTGATTTGAGGCGCGAGGCCCGTGCGCATATTGGGCTCCGTCACTTTGTTCTGGGTGACTTGCTCGCCTTTTTTGATGGGAACCAGGGCGACGGTCCCGGCCATGCTCTTAAGGCCCCGTGTCGTCTCCTTATCCTCTTCCTTCTTCTCAAAATAAATGGCGTTCGGCTCCAAAAACCGCTTTGGGATTCGCTCGATGCTCAAAACGGTTTCGTTGATCGTTTCAAGCTCGCGAATGTCCTTCTTCGCCTTGATGACGAGGACTTCGGCGCCGAATTTCCGGCTGGCCTCTTCTTCGATGCTGGAAACGTAACTCATGACGAAGAACACCGCCAAAGCGGCCATCAAAAGCGACAGGGTGAGCGCGCGATTATTCATATTGGAGCGGGCCTCCGCAAATCTGGAACTGGCTTGCCTCATCGAGGCGGTAAAGCGCGGTTGCTTTGGAATCCGGGCCGTAAGGGGGACCTGAGAGCGGCAAGATGGCGGCATCCCCGGAACCGTTTCGAACGACGTTCGCCTGCGTGCACAGGGTCACCGTGTTCCTCACGCGCACGAGCGCGCGTTCCGCTGGCTCTTGCCCGGTCTCATCCTGCGCGGGCGCGCGCCTTCGAGTGACGTTCTTGGTGGGGGCTTTCGGGATGTACCGTTCGCCGGGCTCACTGGGGCTGGCGTTCTCCGCAACGCCGATCACCATCTGATTGTAACTTTTTGCAGTCAATTCGGCCTCCCGCAGGGAGAGATAGGGATACACGGGACTATTGTAGGTGAGCCAGAGCGCCTGGGCGCGGGCGTACTGCTGATTCACGATCCCCACTTGAATCGCCGTATTCACGCGGATGAGAATCAAGGCGAGCGTGAGCATCATCGGAAGCATCAAAAGAAATTCGATGACGCTTTGGCCCGATTGATCCAAGATCAATGCTCCAGACGGGTTAACACCCATTATCGATCACTCCCTTCAGGCGATCCATTTCCTGCCGGCATTCCTCGACAGTGGGCTCTCGAAGCAGCCAACTCTCGGAAATGAGCCGCAGCGTGTTGACTGAATCCTGACCGGAGGACTTCCTTCCCGCGCCGGCCAAAGGGATCAGAAACACCCTGCTCTTAAATGCGTATCGGACTCCCTGAAGCCAACTGAAGTACTGGTTGTCTTCCTGGTACTGCGAAGGGGGCTTGATGCGCAGCCCCGAAACCTCCTGATCGCTGCCCCACGCCGCATCCCCCTTCGCGATGAAGGGGAATCGATCCTGGGAAGCCTGGGACTGGCCTCGCTTCAAAGTGCGGCTGATGACGTCAGCGGCGCGCTGGAGCTGATCGTCTTTGCCAGGGCCAGCTGAAAGATAGGCGCGGGCCGACATGAAAGTGGCGTAATGCGCGTAGTTCCCGAACCCAAAAACTAAAGAAAGTTGATAGAAAAAAAAGACGAACCCCATCAGGAACATCAAGGTCAACGCGAATTCCACGGTGGACTGGCCTTTGGAGTTCATCGCCCCCCCGTCCGGGTCGGACTGATGAACATGCGAAAATTGCCGCTTCCCGCCTGAGGTCTCGCGCGCGGATGATACTGGACGTCCTGGCCGCCCTCTTCCTCATACCCCACCGCCTTCGGATGCCCGTATTGGTAAGTACGCGCGAAATCGCTCGAGATGGGCTTCATGAGGCGGGCCTCGATATTCATCTTCCTGAGGCTCGCGGCGATCATCGCGAAGAAGCCAGCGATGATCGCAATGAGCAGGATGTACTCGGTGATCGCCTGCCCGCTTTGATTTTTTACGGCCAAATCCATTTTTCCCACCCTAAATGCCCGAATCCTTCCTTGAGCGGATGCACGCCCCCCGCAACGAGCAGCGCCGCCGCCCCGATCGCGATTCCAAGGGGTATCTTTAGGGATCGATCAAATTGAAAATTTACTAAAGGGGGCAGGCGCCATAGGACAGCCTGCATGAGGGCGCGGCATTTAATAAGAAACTGCGAAGCTCTCCCTCGCCAAATCAATGACAGGGCGGCGAGCGCTCCCCCGAACAAAACCCCCATCACCGCCACTTCAGCACAGTAAAGAGGACCACCCCACGCTCCGAACGCCATGAGCAGTTTCACGTCGCCCGCTCCCAAGTGCCGGAGGGCGTAAATCCACCCATACAGAAGAAAACCCGCCAAGATTCCCAATGCTGAAAATCCGGCGCCGCTCCATCCTCCCTGCCCCCAATGGAACAAAAGACCGAGCATGAGCGAAGGAATCGTCAACGCATTGACGATTTTACCCCAAAGAAGATCGGTGATCGCGGCGAGAACCGCAGTGAGAATGAGGAAGTAAAACGGGATTTCAACTGTCCCAGACATAGAGCGGCGCTCGTCCGGTTTTGAGGTCCTTTTCAAGCTGGCCCCCGAGCTTCAGCATGCCTTGGTCCAGCGTCTTGATGATCGTTCGGGAGATGGCGACCGCGCTGACGACCACGGCCGAGAGGATCAATAGATATTCAACGGTGCCCTGACCGTCTTCTTCCAACCAGAATTCACGCCAGAATGAGCGAGCCGATTCCTTCAGCAAGATGCTCCCTCGTTTTATTGATCCAACGGATTCGTGGCATCAATCATATTTTTTTCGGTTCGATCGAGGATCGTGCTCAGGGAAGAGCCGAATTTCGCGCGGAACTTCAGCGCGACCATCACGACGATGGCCAAAATCAAGATGTACTCGGTCGTCGTCTGGCCTTCTTCATCAGACCAAAACGCGGAGAGTCGCTTTTTCCATGCTGCGAGCGCCATAGATACCCCTGAATTCATGCCTCTACCCAAGTATCGGAACCCAAGCCGAAAAACATGATTTCTTCCTTCATTATATTATATTTATTTTATATAAATAAATCCAACTTCAGAAAAAGATCAATGTTGCCCAGAGGTTATCCTCGCGGCCTTGCTCGCCCTGGAGCTCATTCAAAGCCTCCAAAGCCGCTCCTCGCCCCATGAAGAATGCTTCCCAAAGCTTCTGACGCTCCCCCTCCAAAAGCCCGTCCGTGTGGAGGAACAACCCATCCCCGGAATGGATCCGGCACTCCAGGATCTCGGGCTCCAAATCTTCATTGAGGCCCAGGGCCGCCAAAGGGACGCCCTCCTCGCACAGCGTCGCTTCTTTCTTGAAGGGATCGAGTAATCGCCCATAGCTTCTGGGCGTCGTCAGCTCCGCCATCCCGCTCTGCCTGAAAATCCAAGCCTGGCAGGAGCCGATGGAACCCAGGGAGAGCTGATCCCCGTCCAAGAAGCCCGCCACCAAGGATGCGCCCGCCTTTTCATGAACGCTTCGATTCCTGTTCTTCGACAGAAGCTTGCGGTTGGAGTGAACAAGCGCGTTGAAAAGCACGTTCCCTGCGAGTGAATAATAATGGCGAATCACGAAAGGCAGCGTCGCCTCGCGATCCCCTACCTCCTTCACAAGAAACGCCTGCACCGCCTCGCACGCCAGCTTGGAAGCGGCCGATCCCGCAGATGGGCCTCCGAATCCATCAGCCACCGCGAAAACTCCTCTTTCGGCCGAAGCCCATCCGAAATCCTCCTGAGCGGGCCTCTGGCCAACCGCCGAGCAATGGGCGATCTCGGAAATCAATCGGCTCATTCCGCCTCCCCTTCTTCAATGACGGCGCTCGCGGGATAGCGCGAGAGCTTGCGCGAGGCGCGCTCATGATAAAGGTCATCCTTGGGGACGAGCGCCAGGATCTCCTTGTATTTTTTCTGAGCCGTCGAGAAATCACTGTAGCTCTCCGCCAGGACCGCCTCCGTGTAAACCCCCTTGGCCCTCTCATGAAGCGCAGAACGGGTTCGCTCCACGCCCTGTTGGCTCGCCGAGAAGGAGGGATCGATGATGCTGGCCCGCTGATACAGCTGATAGGCTTGCGGGATGTTTCCCGAGTCCTCATTCTGTTTCGCGGCTTGCACGATCGGATCCCGCTTGGACTGGATCGCCTGCAAGGAGGCTTGAATCAACGCCTTGGAATGCCTCAGTAGCTTCGCGTCGCTTGCGCCGATTTCCTTAATTTTATAAAATCTCGAAATCGCGTCGCGGTATCTGCCCCGCCGCCTCAAGCTGAGGCCTTCCTTCAGCAAGGCCCACCCCTTTGCGTTGATTTCTCTTTGGACTTCCCGCTCTTGCTCGAGCAGTCTTCGCTTGGTCTCATCCGCTTCGATTTCTTGCCGCCATTGAGCGACCAAGGCGTTCTCCGGATCAAGCGCCAGGATCTGGCCGAAAATCTCCTTGGCGATGTCGTACTGCCGCTTGGACATCTTCAATGAGGCTTCTTCGGTTAATTGCCCCACTTTGACTTTGATGCGCTCTTCCTCTTCCTTCTTTCGAGCCTCTTCAAGCTGAGCCTCCCTTTTTTGACGGCCTTCCTGGGCGTATCGCTCGATCTCGCGGGAGTCCTTGTAGTCGGGGACGAGCTTGAAAATTTTCTCGATCTCATAGAGGGCTCGGTCGAAATCACCGGCCTTGTAATATTCAAACGCCCGATCATGCTGCTCCTGGACGAATTTTTTTTGCTCTGCGGTCAGCGACTCAAAGGTCGCTTGCTTCGCGGCATCAGCCGCGTTCTCGGCGGACGGCTTCTTTTGAGGCGCATCGATGACATCCTCATCCCCCGGTCCGAAATACCAGATGAAGGCGCAAGTCAGGGCGATCACCAGATATTGCTTCGGCTTGGAAAGATTCCTGAATTTTTCGATCAATCCCTTGGGTTTTGCCTGCTCTTGCGGGGCTCCCACTCCGGTGATCCCTGCGATCGAAGAATCACCGACCGCCGCTGAAGAAAAAGGCAGCGCGGACGGCGGCGGCATCATCGGCGAATGGTACGCGGCATTGAAATTCTCAAAAGCCGAATCCGCCTGGATTTCCTCCTCCTGAGGCAAAGAGACGAGCGCCGCCTCCTGCTTGAGGTAATCCTTGCTATGGGCCTGGAATTCAAACTCGACGTTTCCAATTCGGATGCGGTCGCCGGCCGAGAGCTCCTGCTCCTGAATTTTGACTTGATTCACGTAGGTTCCGTTGGAGGAACCAAGATCCTTGATCAAAAACCGGTGCTGATTCCTGAGGATGACCGTATTTTTTCGGGAAGCCTTTTTATCGTTCAATACGATATCGCACGTCTTCCCACGCCCCAGGCTCACTTCATCCTTGATGATTTCATACTCAGTGACGTTCGCGGTGCCTGGGTCAAAAAGCAGCTTCGAATCGACTCTCGCCACTGAGACGACTTGGGTATGCTCGCCCGTGGGGGCATCCAGAGCTGGAACTTCAGGCGCCTCCAAATCAATCCCCGTTCCCTCCTCGTGCGCGTCGGCGGAAGCCTCGGCGAGGAGCGGGGGATCCTCAAGCGTGAGACCCGGGACTTCATTCGTCTTTGAATCTTCTTGGGAATCTTCTTGGGAATCTTCTTGGGAATTTTCGGGAGAAGCCGTGATCTCCTCCTGAACAGGGGCGTTCTCCAGAGGCGCGGGGGAGTCCTCAAAAAAGGCCACCGGCTGCGTCGCTTCGGGATCTTCGGATTTCAGCGGTCCTGATTCAAACGGCAACGGCTCGCTGGGCGTCTCCAGCGGGGCTTCGGCGGCGACTTCCTGAAAAGGCGAAGTGATCTCGCCGGAATCCGGATGATCCGTCGCGGGAGCAGCTGATTCAACGGCGGATTCCGGCGCCGGCTCGGAGAACGGGGAGGCTTCGAGCGAAAGCCTCGCCAAATAGGGGCCGATCGCGATGACATCGCCTGACTTCAAAATGGCCTTCGTGCACTCCTGCCCATTGATGGTCAGAGGCGCGAATTCGCTCTGGCGCTCCACTTGAATTCCGCCAGTGACGCGGCTAAAGCGGGCGTGTTCCCGCGAGATCGCGCGATCATCCAGCCGGATCACGCAGCCTTCGGCCCTGCCCACCAGGACATCGCCTTCAATCGGCACGCTCTTGATCTGCTCGCCATCCTTTAAGATGGTCAGAATCGCGGCCGCGCCCATCAGCCCGTCCCTTCAGGCGCTTGCATCAGCTCCACCGTTTTTTGAAGCTGGTCCTTCGCCTCACGAAAAGGAGTGCTCTCGGGTTCGCGGTAAAGCAGCCTCATCACCGCCTCGTAGTGGCCTTTCGCTTCTTTCAATTTGCCGCTTTGGAGGCCTTTTTTCCCGCGCTCGAGGTGGAACTTCACTTCGTCCTCGATCATCTTATTGCAGTTTTGAAGATACAAAGTGGCGAGCCGGTGGCCCGGGGCAACTTGAAGAACCGTTTCAAACTGAGTCTTGGCCCGCAGATAATTTTTTTCCCGAAACTCGCGAAACCCCCCTTTGAAGAACATTTCAGCGGAACGAGTGGCTTCTGGCGTGGCCACGCTTGGGGGCAAGAAAGAGGCTAAATCCCGGATTGGCGGATTTTCCGGCCGGGAACGCGATTTTTTGGGCCCTCCCGGGGAGAGGACAAAGTAAAAAACCAAGGCGACTGCGGCCAGACCGCCTAATTTGAAAAGCCGGGAGCGTGAACCCGATGCCCCCGAGTTTTTTCCCAAGGACTGGACGTGTTTTCGAGCGGTCTCCAGCTGAGCATGCCCCAAAAGAATTTTCGAGACTTCCCTGGAGGGGGCGGTCAAAAGGCTGGTCGCGGATTGGTTTGAAACGAGGAATTCGAGCACCGTTTCGCCCAAATGGATCGTATCGCCCAGGTTGAGGACCGCTTCCCGGGCGGATTTCCCATTATGCAAAATTCCATTCGCGCTCCCCGCATCGCGCACCGACCAGCTTCCCTGAGCCGTTGAAATGAGCTCGGCGTGCTGCCGCGAAGCTTTCAAATCCAAAAGGACGACGTCATTTTCTTCCCCGCGGCCAATGGTCGCGCGTGGAGACGTCAGGACATAGAGCGCGCCCTGGTCGGGACCTTGGGCGACCTTCAAGCGCGCAAGTTCCCCGTTTTGCCGAGGAACCTGAGCCGTCCTGAATTTCAAGGCCCCCTTCATCTTCAACTCATTTCCGTCCGTTTGGAGGCGGCAAGCAAGTACGCCCTCGCGGCCCCGCCCCACGGCCCGAAAGCGGCGCAGGACACTCGATAGCTCACCCCGGAAAACTCATAATCCTCGCCAATCGGATCCCCTCCCACCGAGGCGCGCTCGAAAAGATCTTTCACGAATGAAGCGAACGCCTGGTCACGGGCCACGGAAGAAAGCTCCTGTCCCACCGCTTCATCCGCCCGGATCCCGCTGATCTCCTCCATCACTGAATTGGAGTAAAAAACCTTCCTCTCCCCGTCGCAGATCACGAGCGCGAAAAGACCGAGCTCGCCGAGCATTTTTGCGGGCGCAACGATCTCTTCCAGTGAAGGCTCAGAGTTTCCCGCCGCTGAGCTCAGCTCTCCTGAACCGTTTGAGCGGGGAATCCTTTGAAGGGCGGAATTCACTCGATCGTAAATCGCGTTCATCTCCTCAAACCGGAACTCCCGCGTCACTTGAGTCAGATCGCCCTTGAGGGCTTTGTCGAGGTCTTCACCCAGCACCGTCATGGGTTTGAGGGTGAGGCGGTACAAAATCAGCAAAAGCAAGGCCGCAAACAATCCCACCACGATGAATGTCTCGGAGTAAGCGAGCCCCACTTCGCCCATCGAGGGAACGCTCAAAGCGCTGTCGATCGACACCACGGCCATCGCCACGACGACGTTGCTTCCCGTGATCGCGCTCAGCACTTTGACGGGCTCGATGGCGACGACGGTGTCGGAACCCGCGATTTTCACGATGCCGGTTTCACGCCCTGAGCGGAAAAGCTCCCGCGCCTTCACGGCCTCAACCGCCTCGACTCCGGAGGTGAGGTACTGATTGAACTTCGAGCCCGGCGCCAAGATCCTGTTCTCGAGGTCAACCAAGAGCGACATCCGCACGCCTTCGCCGTAGCCCACACTCCCGATTTCCGTTTTGGTCTCCATTTGAGCCGACAAGGCCTGCGTGTTGCGTTCAGCGATCTGCTTCGCCATGGCGCGGGCGCGCTTCCCTACTTCACGCAAGATCGCATCTTGATTCGACTGAACGAGCGGGTAAACCGAGACGAATAAATTCAGCAAGACGAATATTCCGAAAATCGCGCCCACTAAAAATCGCCATTCTGTCTTGAAATTGAGCTGGTAAAAAAATGGCATGAATTTTCGGTCAAAAAACCACGTCAGCCGCCCCTTGAGATCTTTGGGGACTTCCTCAGCAGCCGGGACCTCGGACAAAGGCAAGGAAGACTCCCCTCCGGTCGCAAGAAGCGCGGAGGGATGCTGAATGACCGGAGCGAGGGGAAGCCCCGCCTGAAACCCCTGATTCGAGAAGTTCGGGGCGGACGGTCGCACCAGCTGAAGCACGTACTCGCCGACGCTGATACGGTCGCCCGCTTGAATCGGCTTTTTGCGGGTCAACGCGCCGTTGATGAAGGTTCCATTCGAGCTGTTTTGATCTTGAATCTCGATTTCATCGCCGTTTACGACCAGGACGCAGTGGCGCTTGGAAACTTTAGCGGACGGAAGGACCACGACGTTGTCTGAGGCCCTGCCGATGGAATTCTCACCCTCGCTGATTTCCCAGCTCGTGCCGCGCTTCGGTCCGGAGATGACTCTTAGTTTATACACAGCTCATCCCCATCCCGGATCGAGCACCGCTCGAGAGTACCCACCGGGAGCTCGAAAGTATCCGTCGCTTTGCGATCGCGAAGCGGGAGAACTTTCCAAGGGCGCACGTCGGAATGCGCGGAAGTCACCACCCACTTCAGCGCGCCGGACGACGAACGTTCACGGCGTGCGAAAACGACGTCGATCGAGACGCTCATGAACCACATGTGAATGTCGTTGCAGCGAGGAAACCACATTCCCTCACCCTCCCTCAGGCTCGTTCTCCCGATCAGGCCTTTGAGCCGGTCGAAAAAACACTTTGCCACATGACACTTATCGGCAATAACCAATTGATTTTTTAGGGAATACAGCTGGATGGTCTTCATACGGCCCATTCTCCCTTGAATTCCCAAGAAAATCACTGGCCCGGAGAGATCATGCTGAGCACAAAAGGCCCAAAAATCATCAACATGACGGCGGGCAGGATGAAAAGCACCAAGGGCAAAATGACCTTTTGGGACGCTGCGGCACCTGCTTTTTCTGCGCGGAGCATCCTTTGGCTCCGAATTTGATCGGATTGCTGACGCAGGATGCGGCCGATCGAGGCCCCCATCTGATCCGCAGAAATCAGGATCGCGATGAACGAATTGATCTCGGTCATCCCAATCCGGGTCCCCATTTCACGCAGCGCTTCCTGCCGGGAAGAACCCACCTTGATTTCCTTGAGGAGCTGGGCGAACTCGTCCACGAGGGGACTGGGATTGGCCTTTTCGACGACCTTCCCGATCGCCCCGATGAAATCAAGGCCCGCTTCCGTGGAAAGCGCCAAAAGATCGACGATGAACGGCATGGACTTCAAGATTTGGCGCTGCCGCTTTTGAATCCGGGAGCGCATCCACAAGTCGGGATAGAACCAACCGAGGACCCCGGAGACCAAGATCAGAAACAGCGAGAGATCGAGGAACCCGCCCGCTTTGAGGATTCCCCCGATGATCGGGAAAAAAACAATATTAAATAATTTAAATGCAATAAAATCATCGGGATCGAACTCCTCGCTGAGCCCGGCCGAGACGAGGCGGCGCTGGTAATAAGCGCGGAAGTAATCCCAGAAAGCCTTGCCTCGGACGATCGGCGAAACGTACTGGGTGAAGAAAGGGCGTGTGTATTTGACGAGCGGGTTCGAGGCCTTGCGGTCACGTTGATCCCCCAGATTGTCCGCCGCGGCGCGGCTTTCGCCTTCTTTGAGGAACTCGCGCGCGACGATGTAGACCGCCACGGCGATCAAGCCATAGGCGAACCAGACGACGAATTGACCGCGTTCCAAGATCGCTGACATTTTTGAGATAGATCCTCTGCAGTCCTATCGGAAAAAAAGAGATCTACTTTTAATTCATGTTCAATTTACGGCGAGCTTCCATTAGAATTAAAATCATGAAAAAAACCAAGTGGTTACTGTTTATGAGCGGTCCCCTGGCCTTATGCCTGGGAAGTTCCCTCGCCACCGCCGCGGGAAGCAGCGTCCTCTCCGATCTCTGGTACACCGTTTCTCAGCAGGAGAAGGGAGCTCTCATCCCTCTGCAGTACTACAACGAAAAAATCGAGCGCAGGACCGACGGCAAGTTTCGTGTCCAAAATGACGTTTTCGTGCGCGAAGGCGCCGAGACGTTCGAGCAGCATTTGGGGGCGGTGGCGGGCGCTCCCCCCGAACTTCGCCCGGATTCCTTCAATTTCATCCAAACTTCAAAAGACCCTCTCCTCTCGCTTTTCATCACGGGCAACTACAAGCCGGATCAGAGCGCCTTGATCGTCGTCAAGCGCGGCGCCTCGCAGGACGCGACCGAGATCAAGATTCAAAAACACCAGAAAGGAACTTTCCTCGAGGTGTTTTTCCCGCTTTGGCTCAGTCGGGAGCTCAAGTCCCTTCGCCAAGGCCAATCCGTGGGCTTTGACACGATCTTCGAAGATGACCTGGAAGGTAAATTCAAAAGTCAGCGCGGCATGGTGAGGCTCGACGCTTCGGACGACTACGCGAAGAAGAACAACGCCAAGAAGATCACCGTCAATCTCCGCAGCATCCCAACGGTTTGGTGGGTGGACTCGGATGGACACGCGCTTAAAATCGAAAACCCCTCGAAGAACTCCATCGCCGAGCGCGTTCCCAAGGAGAAGGCGCTCCGTTTCTTCGATCAAAAAATCAACCCCCCGAAAAAGCCGACCTCATGAGCTCCTCAAAATTGAATCAAGCGAAGGAGCGTCTCGGCCAGCTTTTCATCATTGGGTTCGACGGGCTCGAGCTTTCCAATGAGACTTCCGCCTTCATCTCCCAGGCGAAAATCGGGGGCGTGGTGCTTTTCGCGCCGAACTACGAGAGTCCGGCGCAAGTGGCGGAGCTCTGCAATCAAGTGCAGGAATGCCGCACGGAGTTTCCGCTTTGGATCAGCGTGGATCACGAGGGAGGCCGCGTCCAGCGCTTCAAAAAAGGATTCACCCTCATCCCCGACGCCGCATCCATCGGCGCGACTCAATCCCCGAAGCTTGTCTTTGAGATTTCCGAGCTCATGGCCAAGGAGCTCAAAGCGGTTGGAATCAACATGAACTTTTGCCCGGTGGCGGACATTGCGACCAACCCCAAAAACCCCATCATCGGAAATCGCGCCTTCGGGAACAACGAGGAAGACGTTTCAAAAATGATCACGGCGATGGTGCGGGGGCATCTCGTTCAGGGAGTGCAGCCTTGCGTGAAGCATTTTCCCGGCCACGGCGACACGAGCGTGGACTCGCACCTGGCGCTCCCTCGCGTGGACACGTCGCTTGAAGTTCTCAAGGAGCGGGAATTCAAACCTTTCTTGAAAGCCTTCCGCTCGCATTGCCATCTCGTCATGACCGCCCACATCCTCGTCACCGAGCTCGATCCCCAGCTACCCGCGACGCTCTCGACCAAGATCCTGCGCGACCTGCTCCGCCGCGAGATGCGCTATTCGCGCGTGATCATCAGCGACGACCTCGAGATGAAAGCCATCACCGATCACTTCGGCGCCGAGGACGCCCCCCGGATGGCGCTTGAAGCGAGCTGCGATCTGCTGATTTATCGGACCGAGATGGCCGCGCGCAAGGCGTACGAGAGCCTGCTCCGGGATTTGGAATCCGGCAAGCTCAAGCCTGAAATCGTTTTAGAGGCCGCCGACCGGTCGATCGACCTCAAGAAGGAAGTACTGCTGCCGTTTCACTCCGTTCCGGTCGCCGATGTGCGCACTCATGTCGGAACGCCGGAGAATCAAGCGATCGTGGAGCGGGTGGGGAAGAAATAAATCCCTGATTATTTACTTCCGCTATCAATTCTTAGATGAATCATGAATTTAGGAGTTTCATCCTTATTTAATTCAAGGCCTTATATTCCCCGAACGCCTTCCTCAGTCGATCCGCGATCTCCCCCAGCGTCGCCTCGCGCTTGACTGCCTCGAAAATCAATTCTTGGAGATTCGCGCCGCCCGCGCTCCCCTCTTCGAGCCCTCGCAGCGCTTGATCGCACGCTGTTTTCGAGCGCTGAGCACGAAAAGCGCGGATCCGTTCCACCGTCTCGCGCTCCTGATTCACCGAGAGCTTGAGCGCGCTGCTCGTCGATGAAGAGCCCTGTTCCTGAAACGCATTCACCCCCACGACCTTCAGCGCTCCCGCATCCATCGCCTTCTGATCATGGTAAGCAGCGTTCGCGATCTCCCCTTGAACGTAGCCGCTTGCGATGCAAGCGATCATCCCGCCGCGCCGCTCGATCTCGGCGATCTCACTCAGGCTCCGCTTCACCAATTCCTCGGTGAGCTCCTCGATGAACCAGCTTCCGCCCAGCGGATCCACGACCGAAGGCACGCCCGTCTCGTGCGCGATCACTTGCTGAGTCCGGAGGGCCAGCGTCGCTGAACGCTCGGTCGGCAATCCCAATGCCTCATCCAAGGAATTGGTGTGTAGTGATTGAGTACCGCCGAGCACTGCGGAAAGCGCTTGGATCGCCACGCGCACCACGTTGTTCTCCGGCTGCTGCGCGGTGAGGGTCGAACCCGCCGTTTGCGAGTGAAACCGCAGCATGAGGCTCTTGGGGTCTTTGGCCTTGAAGCGGTCCTTCATCAGATGCGCCCAGATTTTTCGGGCGGCCCGGAATTTCGCGATCTCTTCAAAAAAATCGCTGTGCACGTTGAAGAAAAACGAGAGCCTGCCCGCGAACTCGTCGATGCCGAGCCCGCTCTTGAGGGCCGCCTCGACGTAGGCGATCGCATCGCCGAAAGTGAACGCCAGCTCCTGCACGGCGGTCGAGCCCGCTTCGCGGATGTGGTAGCCCGAGATGCTGATCGGATTCCACTTGGGCGTCCGCTTCGCGCACCAGGAGAACAGATCAGTCGTGAGCCGGAGCGCTCCCTCAGGCGGATAAATGTAATTTCCACGCGCGATGTATTCCTTGAGAATGTCGTTTTGAACCGTGCCGCGCAAAGCGGAGAGCGCCGTCCCGCGTTCCTCGGCCACCGCGGCGTAAAGCGCGAGCAGGATCCCCGCCGTCGCGTTGATCGTCATCGAGGTCGAAACTTGCGCCAGATCGATCGAATCAAAAAGGGTTCGCATCTCATCGAGAGTCGAGATCGAAACTCCCACTCGCCCCACTTCACCAAGCGAGCGCGGGTGATCGGGATCCAATCCCAGCTGCGTGGGAAGGTCAAAGGCCACCGAAAGGCCGCTGATGCCTTGCTCGAGCAGGTAGCGGTAGCGCCGGTTGGACTCGGCAGCGCTGCCGAAGCCCGCGTACTGGCGCATGGTCCAGAGCTTACCGCGGTACATGTCCTTTTGGACGCCACGAACGAAAGGAAACTCCCCAGGAGCGCCGAGCTTTGCGTCCTGACCGTAAACTTCTTTGAGGGGAATTCCAGAGCGCGTTTCAGCCATGACCTGTCCCTGACTGGATGAGAAAAAGCTCTGCCCCGCTCTCGATCGCCTGGCCCGCTTGGACGAAAACTTGCTCGACTTTTCCGCTCATCGGCGAGCGAATCTCGTTTTCCATCTTCATGGCTTCGATCACCGCGAGCGGTTGGTTTTTCTCGACTTCCTGCCCCGCTTGAATGAGCACGCGAATGACTTTCCCCGGCATTTGAGCTCGGACTCGAGTGGGCTTTTTGGATCTGCTCGAACTCGCGATTGAAGACTCCTCCCCCTTGCGGATCCAAGGAGGGGTTTTGAAGCGAAACGAAGTCCCGCGCAAACGCATCACCGGAACCCCTTCAGCATCGTCCGCATCATTCGGTTCCCAATCAAAATCAAAGGCTCCTTGGGGGAGCACTAACCGAATGCCTTGAGCATCAACTTGCCAGTGGATTTCAAGCTCGGAATCTTCTTTCCAGAGCTGAGCTCGACCTTGCGAAGCCACTGGCGCCTGCGAAAACTTGAGGGATTGCGAGCCGGACTTCCCTTCAAAGCTCATCGCTGCCCCCGAATCCGAGCGGATTGCTCCCAAGTGCTCATTTGCCCGCTCCCCGAGAGCCGGGGCGACGGCAAATTCCCCTGGCGCTGAATCGTATGAATCGCAGCGGCGACTTGCGCCTCAAAAGACCCCTCTCGCCCCAAAGCTGAGGTGAGCTCGGAATTCCGCGGGATTAAATCGGTTGGCGTTTGCCCCGCTAAGACGGCGGGATGCCGGCTCAGGCGCTGCAAAAGCGCCAAATTGGTTCGAAAGGAATTGCCCTCCCCCAACACCCGCGTTTCGTCCAAGGCCACGCGAAGTCGGTTCACCGCCTCCTCGCGCGTGCGGCCCCAGGTGGAAATCTTGGCGATCATCGAGTCATAATGCGCGCTCACTTCGCCTTCGCTTCGAAAAGCCGCATCCACCCTGACGAAAGCTCCTTGGGGAAACTCAACCCGCTTCACTTTGCCAGGGGCGGGCAGGAAGGATCGAGGATCTTCGGCGCAAAGCCTCACTTCGATGGCGTGTCCCTTTCGCTCCGGATGAGTCAATTCAGGCGGCTTGCCCGAAGCCAATTCCAATTGCAAAGCCACCAAGTCCAACCCCGTGACCCATTCCGTCACGGGATGCTCCACTTGAAGCCTCGTGTTCATCTCCAGGAAGTAAAACTTCCCCGCTTCGTCGGCCAAAAACTCAACCGTCCCGGCCCCCGCGTATTTCACGTGGGAAGCAATCGTGAGCGCCGATTGAATCATCGCCTCACGGGTTTTGGGGAACTTCCCGAGCGCGGGAGCGGGCGTTTCTTCCCAGATTTTCTGATGGCGTCTTTGAATGGAGCACTCTCTTTCACCCAGATGAATCGCCCCTCCTTTGCCATCCCCGAACACTTGAATCTCCACGTGATGAGGCTCCAAGATCAGCTTCTCGACGTAAAGCGATCCATCCCCGAACGCCGCCTGGGCTTCGCGTGAGGCTGACTCAAATCCGCTCGCGAGATCGGCCTCACGATCGATCCGCCGCATTCCCTTGCCGCCGCCGCCCGCCGCCGCTTTCAACAAAATCGGATAGCCGATCGAACGCGCCGCTTGGGCCGCTTCTCCGCTGTTTTTCGCCGCATCGGGGCTGCCCGGCACCAAAGGGACTTTCAGCTGGGCCGCGGTCAGGCGAGCTTGAACCTTATCTCCCATGCATCGCATGCTCTCCGCGGTGGGCCCCACGAAAACCAATCCGGCCGCCTGGCAAGCCTCCGCGAAAGCGGGACGTTCGCTGAGAAAACCATATCCCGGATGCACGTAGCGGGCTTTCGCGCGTTTGGCGACGCCGATGATTTTTTCGATGTTCAAATAGCTTTCTTGAGGCAGCGCCCCTCCGATATCGAAAGCGAAATCGCAATGCCGAACGTGATCGCTCCAACGATCCGCTTCGGAATAAACTCCTATCGTAGAAAAGCCCAACGCCTTGCAGGTGCGGGCGATGCGAATCGCGATTTCCCCGCGATTCGCGATCAGAACAGGTCCTTCATTCATAGGGGAATGTTTCCATGTTTGCGGGAAGGCGGGAGCTCCCGCTTGGTGGAGATCGCCTCGAGCGATTGAATCAGGATTTTCCGCGTCTCTTCGGGGCGGATCACTTGATCGATGTAACCCAGCTCCGCCGCTTGATAGGGATTGGCGAAGCGGCGGCGGTACGATTCAGTCAACCGGGTGCGCTCTTGCTGGATTTTTTCCGGATTTTTCTGGGGACCTCCGGCGCGAGTCAATTCTTCGCGATGCAGGATATTGATCGCCCCTTCCGCTCCCATCACTGCGATTTCGGCGTTAGGGTATGCGAAATTGAAATCCGCCCGAATGTGCTTCGAGGACATCACATCGTATGCGCCTCCGTAAGCCTTGCGAACGATGACCGCCAGCTTCGGCACCGTGGCCTCTGCATAGGCGTAAAGCAACTTCGCACCGTGCTTGATGATCCCCCCATGCTCTTGCTCAACGCCGGGCAGAAACCCGGGAACATCCACAAACGTCAAAAGGGGGATCGAGAAAGCGTCGCAGAATCGCACGAAGCGCGCGCCTTTCAGCGAAGCGCGGATATCCAAGCACCCCGCCAAATGCACGGGTTGATTCGCCACGACCCCCACCAATTTTCCACGCAAATGCGAAAGCCCCACCACGAGGTTGGGGGCGAATCGCTCATGCGCCTCAAAGAATTCCCCGTCGTCCACCACTTCGCGGATCAATCCGCGAATGTCGTAAGCCTGCTGGGAGCTTTCGGGGAGCAGGGTTGGAATCGCGGAGCAGGGCCGATCCCAAGGGTCTTGAGTCATGCGCTCCGGCGCTGGATCCAAGTGATTCGAGGGTAATTTGCTCACCCAATCCCTCACCGCCTTCAAACAGCTCGACTCATCGGCGTGGACGAAATGGCAAACCCCGCTCTTTGCGGCATGCGCCTCCGCCCCGCCCAGACCCTCCTTGTCGATCTCCTCATGAGTCACGGTTTTCACGACATCCGGCCCCGTGACGAAAAGGTATGAATTTTCCTCGGTCATGAAGATCCAGTCCGTGATGGCCGGGCTATAAACCGCCCCACCCGCGCAAGGACCCAAAATCACGCTGATCTGGGGAATGACGCCGCTGCATTGAACGTTCCTCCAGAAGATCTCCGCGTACCCGCCCAAGCTCTCCACTCCCTCTTGAATTCTCGCCCCCCCGGAATCATTGATCCCGATCAGCGGCGCACCAGCCTTCAAAGCGAGATCCATCACTTTGCAGATCTTCGAGGCGTGCGCGCCCGAAAGCGCTCCTCCAAACACCGTGAAGTCCTGTGAAAACAAATAAACTTTTCGGCCCCCGACCCGGGCATACCCAGTGACCACTCCGTCGCCCGGGATTTTTTTATCCCCCATCCCAAAATCCTCGCAGCGGTGGGTGACCAGCTGATCCAGCTCGACGAAGCTCCCAGGATCGACCAGAAGTTCAATGCGCGACCGCGCTGAGAGCTTTCCCGCCTGCTTTTGCTTTTCTAGGCGGTCCGCTCCCCCGGCTAAAAGAGCTTGGGCAGTTCGACGGTCCAGTTCCTGTAAAGCGCGTTGATGAGAAGTCAAAGAATCCATAGAACTCTTTGAATACACGGGATTACTCCCCGTGTCAGCCCTGTTTGAAGAAGTTTAAAAATAACGCTATGCTAAAGAAAGATGGGGCGGGGTACATTTCAAAGCATGGGGTTCAAGCTGGTGATAGTGATTATTCTGTTCGTGGCCATTCTTCCACGGGCATTTGCGAGCTCCTACTATCTGGAAACCGGCTTTGGCAGCGGAACCCTCAATCACTCCCAATCTTTTTTCGGATCCACGGGAACTTCAACGAGCAGTTGGAATCTCGCCTTGGCTCTGGGGCTTTTTCATAACTTCTCTTCGGGAAAAAGCCCGATTGAATTTCATTTTGGCCTTGAAACCCGATCCGTCAGCAGCGCCAGCGGATCCTTGCTCACGGCCTACCCGGGCCTAAGAATTCAGTTGAGCGTCCTTTATTTTTCGTTAGGCTTCACGCCCTGGGTTTGGAAAACGCTTTCCTCCAGCCTTGGACCCTCCGATATTCATCGCGCCCCGGGCGCCACCGCCGCCTTAGGCGAGATCGGCTTGCTCTGGGCGCTCACTCCTCTTTTTTCGCTGAACCTGAGTGGAGCCACCCAATGGGTCCATTCACCCGCCGGAAACAGCCCGTGGCCGACTTATGAAGTCTTGGGTTCCATGCGCTTTTATTTCGGTTTTTCTTCAAGCCATTCCCGCAGCTCAAACGAATTCAAGGGGTGGCGTTATCCCTTCGGCAATAGCCTCAGATAGCCCCACTCTAAGGAGTGGGAGCAGGAGGAGGCGTTTGGCATTCCATGACGAAATCCATCAAGGTCTTCGCCCCCAATCCAAAAAGCCAGCCAGTAGTTTTTTCGATCACGCGAAGCTTCAAACTTTGTTTTTCCAGGGTGACTGTGAATCGATGCTCGCTAAAATCGATCGAGACTTGGGATTGAATCCTCACCTGCGACGCCGTCTCTTGAGCGATTTGCTTCTTGGAAGAACTGCCTCGAGGATGGAGGTAACCGGTGATCGTCGTCGTCATCGGGGAATCTGGCGTCAAATGAGTCGCAAGCTGGCCCGTCAATCGGATCGCTTCGCTGGAGTCGGCGGGAGTCCCATCCGCTTTGAAGGCGGAGGGACCCGTCTCCAAGCAGAGGTTCGCATCCACGACTTTAAATTTGGCTTTCTTGGAATTTACGATCTTCGCCTCCTCCCCCGAATCCACTCCCGCGCAGACCGCGATCGCTTGCGCGGAGCCCGAGCAAGGAACCGCGGCGCGGGAAACCTCGCCTGAAAGCAAAAAAGCGAACCCCATCATCCCAATGAATCGTAGCATCATCCTTTGGAGCTATCCGCACCTCAAAGGCTTGTCAATATTCAAAAATCCAATCCGTTCAATAAGATTTTTGTATTTTTTTACTCTCTTGAAAAGCCGCATGCTTAAGTTATGAACTCGACTAAATCCGCTCATTTTCGTTTCCTCGAACTCGACCCGATGCCAGGGGGCATGATCCATTGGACCACGCGGAAAAAGCATTCCGCGCACCAAACCCTCGACTGGATCTTCTTTCAAAGGATGGAATCGGTGCTTCGGCATTTTTTCAAACCGGGGGATTACCGCCTGAAAGCGCGCCTCAACGTGGAGAAGCGGGAGCCCTCAGCCCGGGAATCCCGCTATGTTTCCGAGGTCGACGTGAAGATCTTCTCGAAAAATCTCCACATCGTCGTGAAGAAGATCGCGGGCTCCTTCTTGGACTCAGTCCAGCTCACCACCCGCGCCCTGAGAAAAAACATCAAGCGGAGCAAACGGCCCAGGATGCCGGCGCGAACCCCCGCCTTCTATTAGATGATCCATGGGGGAGGGCTCATCGCTTGAAATTTTTCCAGCTCTCCTCAATTCCGTTCTCTACAAATTTTGGATAAAAATATGACGGATACAGGCCCGTGATTCGGCCCAGGATTTGATCCGCGACTTGCTCGCTGTAAACCCCCTTCGAGATCCGCCGTTGTTCCGCGATTATTTTTTGAACGGATTTCAAATAAAGCTCTTCAGCATCCAGGAGTTCCGGCCCCCCTGATCCCCCTCGTCCCGTATGAACGAACCTGGGTCGCAAGGCCTTGATCTCGCTTAGACGGCTGAGCCATGGATCCAAAAGTCCCAGCTCAAGCCAGCTATGAAACCCCTGCGTGACGAGATCCCCCACGAAAGCGTGTCCCTCGAACTCAATCACCACATGGGCCGCGCTGCAGCCTGGTCCCAGGGAGCGGGCCTTCAAAGTCAGCCCAGCGGCCTTGATTTCAGCGACGCTTTGGTCGCCATAGGATTCAGGGCGGGGCTCTTCGCTGGGATAATCAGGTTTGAACTGATCAAAAAACCAACCCAGCCGCAGTTGGTGAACCGCGGGAATGCGGGAAAGCACGGCGCTTGAAGTGATCACGCGAATTCCCCGCTTTTGAAAAACAGCGGTTCCATTGAACTTATCGGGGTTGGGGTGAAGCACGATGGCGAGAACGGCTTTTTTCCCGGTCCCCTGTTCAGCGAGCGCGATCATTTCTTCAGCAGCAGAGGGCAAGAACTGGGTATCGATGAAGACCAATCCCTCCGGCCCTTCAATCCAATACGAAGAAGTCCTGAACCCCTTCCAACTCGAAACATAGGTTCCCACTCGCCCATCTCCCGAGGTAAATCCGATTTCCACCTCTTTGGGGAACGGGGATCGCGGGCTCGGCACGGAAGAGCATGAAGCCCCGGCCGCCGCCAAAACCAAAGCGATCCAGCGAGGACAAAAAAAACACTTCATTGAAACGGAAAATGAGCTCATTCCATGCCCTTTGCTTCGTTCTTTTTGGCACGTACCCGCTAGAAAGACCATTATTCCTCGCAAAAAAAAATATCCCTTGCTAAGCTGAATCCATGTTCCAAGTCAGCTATCGACCTTGGGTGGAACTTTCTCAAAGCAACTACAAGAACGGTTTTCTCCTGGATGATGAGCTCATGGCCGGAATCACCGAATCGCTGAGCAGCGACGCCCAACCCATCTTCATCGCATTCGTGATTCGTCACACCACGGGTGAATATCTGGGGTATCGAGCGTTTCCTGAACTGTCCGCTGCGCTTCAATCGGTCAATGCCATCCCGCGGGCTTGGCGCTTTGAGTCCTCAAAAAGCTGCGGAGGCGGAAGCTGCGGCAAAAAAGGGGATTCCACTACCAGCGCCTGCTCTTCAGCAGAAAGCTGTGCAAGTCTTTGCTCAGGGTCGGGATGCGGCTGACGCGCTTTCAAGACGCCTGAGCTTCGCGCACTGCAGATACCGTTTCAACGAAGTGTACGTCTGAATCCCCGAGAGATAGAACATCACTAAAAAGAAAAGCAGCGCCAGAATCTGCGAGAGGTCCGGGCTTTGCCCAGGGTTGATGAGGCTCCAAAAGTAAGGCCAGGGCAGCTGCTTCCACATCACGCCGTGCTCAGGGAGGGGGTTCGTCTCCGGTTCCCCCAAAAAATCCAACCCCTGCGTCAGGAGAAAAAAAGCGACCCCGGCCAAAGCCGTCAAAAATTGAGTGCGGTATCTCAAGCTTCGCAAGTCCATATCGAAGTTGCAAATCACCCAATCCCATTCCGCGCTTGTGAAATCGAGGTTTCCCCGGAGACTTTCACTGACTCGTTGCCTCCATTGGCTTTCCTTTTGAGCGAAGCTGAGCGCCGTCGCCAAAGTTCCCTGACGAAACGCGCCGGGAATCTCCACCAGGACTTCCGAGCTGAAAACGTAAGTGGAATAGAAAATGGGGAAGATCAAAATGGACCAATCCACGTAAGTCCGAAAAGAACGATTTAAAATCCCAAGCCGAATGAGGATGAGCGTCAAAACAGAGATTCCGATCGGAGCCACGAAACACCAGAGCAAGACATGGAACATCCTGCGATTCGTGCGGCGGCGCTCGAGCTGAGCGTCTTTGCGCACGAACTCGATGAAGGAATCGTAGGTCTCAGCCAGGCTTTTTCTCTGCATTAGACATCCTCGACTCGAATGATCGGTTCCCTCAACCTCAAAATCCCTTTTGCTCTGCCCGTGTGATCATCCACTTCGATGATCACGGCCCCGTACCCCCCCAAACCCTCCGCGGGCTCAAATTTTACGGGACGCTTCGTGAGGAACTTTTGGATGGAGACCTCTTTTTTCACGCCGATCACGGAGTCAAAGCATCCTGACATCCCGACATCGGTAATCGCCGCCGTGCCCCCGGGCAAGATCCTCTCGTCGGCGGTCTGGACATGGGAGTGGCTCCCCACCACCGCGCTCACTCTCCCGTCCATATAATGGGCGAAAGCTTGTTTTTCAGAAGAGGCTTCTCCATGGAAATCGATGAGGATGGATCTCACTCCTTCTTTCTTCAAGGCGCTGATCTCTTCATCCGCCCTTCGAAACGGGCAATCGAGCGAATCCATGAAGACTCGTCCCATCACCTGAACGACTCCCAATTGGATCTCGGGGCGATTTTTGCAGGAAACGACCGTTGAACCTCGGCCTGGTGCCGGAAACCGCGAGTCCTCTGGGTAATTGGCAGGTCGAATGACCCGGCTGCTCCGGTCCAAATAAGCCAAGATCGGTTTTTGATCCCACACATGATTTCCCGTCGTCAAGACATCCACTCCCAGCTTAAAAAACTCATCCGCCATTTCCGGGAGCAAACCATTGCCATGGGCGAAATTTTCAGCGTTGACGATCAAAAAATCGATCCGATGCTGCGGCACTAATCGCGAAATTGCCAATTTCACCGCTTCGCGGCCGGGGCGAGCGAAAACATCGCCAAAGTAAAGAATTTTCATTTTCTGTAAGTATCGCGTTTTCCGTGAAAAAACGATTTTTATCCAGAACGCCGATGGGTGGGAAACGCTCTTTGATCGGTGATGACCCAGTCCATGGGCTCATCCCAAGGCTGAGAATCAAGTTCTTCGAGAAGCTGCAGGTCAAAAGCGGTTCCGACTCGCAAAACCTCGGGACAGCGCGCTAAAAACCGGTCAAAATAGCCCTGTCCCCGGCCCACCCGCTCCCCGGAAGCGCACA
>CAZLYB010000014.1:0-69280 GCA_964563795.1 uncultured Bacteriovoracaceae bacterium
GAGCGCAGCCGCGAAAATCAGGATGAGCTCAATAGAGGAAGTCGCTCCCCATGCTGCCCACCCCGTTGAATCCCACCCCCAGCGGGCAAACTCCGCCACGACGACCCGATGAATTAGTGCGCGAATTTTCTGGATGAGCAAGCCATAGAGAAGAAGCGCCAAGAGAGTGGGCAGCGCACTCCAAAAAATCAGGCGAGGATGGGTTAAAATCGTTTTGAAGCATCGAATGGGTGCAACCGCTCCGTAAGTGAAGGAAGCCAGTGCGCGTTTCATCAGAGTAGCTGAAAGCGGATCGGCACCGCCAAAGTGAGTTTGGTTTGAACAGGGTAGGGCTGAGCATGAATCACCGCACTTCGGGCGAGCTGATCGAGCTCCGAAGAACCGCTGCTTTTGGAGATACGAACCGATTCCAGGGAGCCATCCTCTGAAAGCGCTAGAATCAAGTCGACGGAACCTTGAATCTGTTTTTTTCTGAGCTCATCCGGGAATTCAAGCGACGCTAAAATGCGGGAACGAATGGAATCTAAAAGCAAAGGGCCCGACGGTGCCTCAGGCGAGCCCGATGCATTTAATAGGGAATGGGGCGGAGGCGTCTCCTGGAATCGAGCGGGAGCGGGAGTTTTTGGCGTGCGGGGAGAAGAGTTTTTTTCGGAGCTCACGATAGGAGCTGAAACCCAACTTAATAGAGCTGAAGGCAAGGGGGCGGGGATTCGCATGGGTCCTCGCCCCAAGGACAGGCCTTTCAGCAAAAAAATATGGAAAAGCAGGGAAAGAAAGCTCCAACGCAGCAGATTCATGGCAAGGCCTCCAACTCTTCAATGGATCGGCAGAGAAAAGGGGGGCTTTTCAGGAACTCTTCCCCGAGCGTGCTCGAAAGAGCTTGGGCGTAATGATGCCCGGGAAAGAGCCGGGTCAAAGGAGAAAGTTTTTTGAGTCTTTGGAGCGATGAAAAAAGGGCGGCCACGCTCCCTGTGTCCAAATCCGTTCTTCCGCAGTCACCGATAAAAACGGTGTCCCCGCTTAAGAGAGCGGGCGGACTCAAGGAATGAAGATAGAAGCAAACGCCTCCTGCGCTATGCCCAGGAGTCCAAAGGACCTCGATCTCCATGTCACCCACGCGCAATCGCTCTTGATCGGCTAGCGGCCTTAAGAAATCCCGAAATTCTGGCGCGATTCGATGGTGATCATCGGCATGGGCATAGAGCGGAATGTTCACGCCTGGAACGAAAATTTCGTTGAGGCCCGAAATGTGATCCCAATGGCTGTGGGTCAGGAGAATGCATTCGAGCGAGAACTGGTGGTCGCGTAGTGCCCCTAAGATTTCTTTAATCCCCAAGTGCGGATCGAAGATGGCGGCCTTTTTGGAGTCCCAGTCCAAGAGGGCATAAACAAAGTTTCGATAATCACCCACTTCCACCTGAAAGAGGGGCTCCCGAGGAATCAATTCGACCATTCCAGCATCCGGAGAAGCGGCGCGCGCGCCTTTTCGAGCAATTCCTGGGAAAGCTCAATCTCATGGGTTTCATCCCGGAGCGCGGCGTGAACCTTTTCCAGGGTGTTGAGCTTCATGAAGGGGCATTCATTGCAGGCGCAAGCGTGATTGGGAGGTGCAGGGAGAAAAGTCTTGCCCGGGGATTTTTTTCGCATCTGGTGAAGGATGCCTTCTTCCGTCGCCACGATAAAAACTTCAGCGGGATTTTCTTGGGTGTACCTCAAGAGCGCTGAAGTACTCCCGACAAAATGAGCCTTCGCGAGCAGGGAGGGCTCGCACTCCGGGTGCGCGATGAGTTGGGCCTCGGGGTGCTCAAGGAGGAGTTGATCGATTTTTCTTTCTGAGAAGGTTTCGTGCACGATGCAGGCGCCTTGCCAAAGAACCAGGGAACGCCCTGTCTTTTTCGCCAGCCAAGCCCCCAGGTTTCGATCGGGTGCGAAGATGATCTTCTCATCGAGGGGGAACTTCTGGAGGATCCGCGCCGCATTCGTGCTGGTGCAGATGACATCGCTTTGAGCTTTGATCGCGGCGCTGCAGTTGATGTAACTCACGACCCGGTGACCGGGATGAGCTGCGCGGAAACGTGCGAAGGCTTCGGGAGGGCAGCTGTCCGAAAGTGAGCAGCCCGCGCGAGGATCGGGGATGAGGACTTTGCGGGTCGGGTTCAGGATCTTAGCCACTTCCGCCATGAAGTGAACACCGGCAAACACGATGAGATCCGCGGAGGATCTTTGCGCCGCTCGTGAAAGATCGAGGCTATCCCCGATGACGTCCGCAATGTCTTGAATGTCAGGATCTTGGTAATAATGGGCTAAGATCACGGCATTTTTGCTCTTCTTCAGAGCTTCAATTTGAGCGAAGAGATCATCGTTCCGGGATTGGCCCATTCAACCCTCCATTTAACTCGTTTAAAAAAACAAAGCAATTTACTTTGAAGAATCGCTAAGGTAATAGGGCTGGCGCGTTGTCGCGAGGATTTCAATGCAAAGCACCTCTCTTCTCTCAAAACTGATCCCAGGCCGCATTCGAGGATGGGGCGTGCTTAAGTCCGGGCCCGCCCGGCGCGTTGTGTTTTTCTACCCGGGGGAGGAAGGCACTTACCTCGATCACGCATACGTCACTCTTTACCGCAATGGCATCATTCACATCGAGTCCAATCAGGAAGAAACCATGACGCATCTGCAAAATTGCGAGATTCTCTGGAACTTCAACGTCGATCCTGAAGACGTCCGTGGAAAGCTAAAGCTTCTCAAGCCCGCCGAATAGGGTTAAATCTCATCTCAAGCGAAGTATTCAGAGAGCGACAGGGTTCGCTCGGGGTGAAGGACGCCTCTTGAGCCGAGAAAAAGGTTGAATGGCATGTTGCGATTTTTAGGACTGGTTGCTTTTTCCATTTTATTCCTCTCCTCCTGTAAAAAAAATTCCGCTCCCCCCTCTGAGCTGGTGGTGTACGCCTACGATAGCTTCCTTGCGAAAGGAGGGCTTGGAGAGGCCATTTTTCCCGTTTTTGAAAAACGATGCCGCTGCGAAATTCGGGCTTTGAGCTTCGGGGATGGGGCGGGGCTGATTCAACAGCTCAACAACGAGATTCGCGCGGGGGGAACGCCCGCACAAATCGTCATCGGCTTGGATCAGACCATGTGGAATGAAGCGCAGCAGTGGGTTGAAGGCTGGGGTGGGAGTGCCCCAAAAGGCTATGAGCGACTGGTCCCTGATGTAGCTCGCGCCGTGAAAGCGCATGGCGGATTCCTGCCCTTCGATTATGGAGCGCAGTCTTTGATGATCAACCTCAAGAAGGATCCGGGGCATCAGGCCTTAAAGCCGATTCCTTTGAGCGCGCTTCTCAGCCCTTCTTGGAAAAAAAACCTCCTCCTTTTGGATCCCCGGAGCTCTTCTCCGGGCTTGGATTTTCTTCTCTATACCGCCGCGGTCTTGAAGGAAGGGGTTTGGGATTTTTGGAAAGCCGCAAAAGATCAATGGAAGTTGTTGGCTCCTGGCTGGGACCTGGCTTATGGGCTGTTCACCGAGGGGCAGGCAGTGGCGACCTGGAGTTATGTGAGCAGCGAAGCTTATCATCTGGAAAATGAAGGGACGCAAACCTCTTTTCGGGCATTGTTGTTCGAGGAAGGGCAGCCCCTTCAAATTGAAACGGCGGTTTCGATACGCGGCGAATTCCGCCGCAAAACGGATTTCAATCTCGAAAGCGCGCGGTGGGGCCAGGAGTTTCTCGCCTATCTGCTGAGCACGGAAGTCCAATCGCTCGTTCCATTGAAGAATTGGATGCATCCCGTCCTTCAGGGCGTGAGCCTTCCGGAGAGCTACAGGAAGTTGCCCGTCGTGAAGCGCTGGGTGCCATTGATTGAGGATCGTGCGGAGATCCGGAGAATTCGCGAGAAATGGGAGAGCATCGTGCGGTGAACGGCGATAAAAATTTATGATCGCCGCCGGCCTCGCCTTAATCCTGTATTTTTTGATTTTTTTGGTCATTCCCTTCAGTTCGATCGCGGTTCATGTTTTTCAATTCCGTTCCTCGCTCGCTTTGTTTGATCCTTGGGTCCTCACTTTGGTCCAGCGCACCGTGCTTCAGGCGGCAGCGAGCGCGTTGCTTGCGGGAATCATCGGCGTGCCTCTGGGGGTGGTCGTTTCGCGGGGTTTTGTCGCCCCTTTTTGGGCCATTGGATTTGTCATTCCTTCGGTGGTCTCCGCTTTTGCTTGGGCATTGGTGTGGGGAAGCTTGAATTGGAGCTTTGGATGGGGAGCGATCCTCTGCGCTCACCTATTCTTGAACGCGCCTGGTCTGGCATGGTTCACCGCGCTTGCGCGGCAGTCGATCCCAGAGGGTCTCGAGGAAGTCGCTCATTCATTAGGATCTTCGGGTTGGAGGCACTTTCGCCGCTTCATTTGGCCTGAGATCCGGTTCAGCGTCGCGCACGCCGTGGTGCAGGCGTTTTGCTTTTGCATGACCAGCTTGAGCATCGTGCTCTTGCTCGGAGGGGGGCCTTCGCGAACGACGCTCGAAGCCGAACTTTATCTACGAGTTCGAAACTCGGAATGGGATTCAGGGGTCTGGGCTTTTACCGCGTGGCAGCTTTTCATTTTATCTTTAGCCAGCCTCGTCCTCATCCTGATCAAGTCAAGGCAAGCCCGACCTACGGTCATTTTCAGGGATTCTTCACCTGAAATCATGAAAAAAGACAAAGTCTGGGGACGGGGAAGCGCCTTTGTTTTTCTGCTTCCGTATGGAGTTTTGATGCCCTTCTCCTTTTGGGGGGGCCTTGATTTTGCCGATCTCTCAAGGAGCGCATTGTTTTCGCTCACGCTTGCTTTGGGTTCCGCGTCGCTCGCATTGGGCGTTTGCGCTTTGGGGCTGATTTTCGCGCGAAAAAAATGGAAGGCATTTTTGGAAATCGTTTTTCAGCTCCCTTTAGGGCTCTCTGGGATGCTGCTCGCCCTGGGCTTTGGGTGGTCCTATCGGGAGCTGCTGAATCTTCAGCGCCATCCTTTCATCGCATGGTTCGGCTTGCAGTCGCTGGTCCTCACGCCAATCGCCTGGAGGGCGTTGTCACCCTTGAGGTTGCCTCAGCCATCCGCGAGGTTTTTGGTGGCCAGGAGCTTGGGCGCGCGCCGCTTTCAGGCGTTTCGAGTTTCAGAGTGGCCTCAGTGGAGAATTCCAGTCCGTTCAACGTGGGGCTTATTGATCGCCTTGGGTTTGGGGGAATTCACTTTTTTCAGTTTTTTTCAGCCCGCTGGGACCTTGCCGCTGCCTTTGTTCATTTTCCGCCATTTTTCCCGCTATCAATTTCGCGAGGGCAAGTGGATTTGCTTGGCCTTGATGCTGTTGATTGCGATCATTCTTTTCGCCTCCAAGGCGAGGGGCCGGAGGTCAGATGGTTCATTTTGATTCGCAGGAAGAAGTTTTTTTCGTACGCGGTCTTTTAAAAAGGTGGCTTGGGTTTGAGCTTCGCGCGGATTTTGAGATTCAACCGGGGGAACGCCGCGCACTGATCGGAAAAACAGGGAGCGGAAAAACCTCGCTCCTTCGCATGATTGCCGGCTTTGATGAGCAGGATGAAGGGAAGATTTTTTCGGGAAGCCGGTGTTTAGGCGCTTTTCCGATCGAAAAACGAGGAGTGGGATTTGTGACCCAGGAGAACACTCTTTTCCCTTCTTTAACGGTAAAAGATAACCTGGTTTATGGGTTGAGAATGCGCGGCGCATCCAAAAAAGAAATGGACGAGTCACTGAAACCCTGGGTTGAAGCCCTCGCGCTCAGCTCTTTGCTGCGTCGTGCCGTCAGCGGTCTCTCCGGAGGAGAGCGGCAAAAGGTGGCGTGGGTTCGTGCTTTGGTTTGGAAGCCGAGAATTTTGCTTTTAGATGAACCTTTTTCCGCTTTAGACGTGGATTCAAAGAAAGATTTAGTGGAGGCTTTTCTCAAGATTCACGAAGTTTGGAAAGTCCCGGTTTTATTGGTGACTCATGACGCGACGGAAGTGAAACGTTTCGCCCATACCCAGATGCAGGTTGAAATCGATGTCAAACGGAGGATCCATCGGATTTCATATTGACCAAACGCACTGAACTTCACTATTCATGAGAAGCAACTCTGAGATTAAAAAGATTTTTTTGAGGAGGCTTGATGTTCACGCGGTTGAAAGCGCCCCAACGTGGCGAGCGGATTCAGATTTCAAAGGGTCAACTGACTGTTCCCGATCAACCGATCATTCCATACATTGAAGGGGATGGAACGGGACCGGATATCTGGAAAGCTTCTCAAAAAGTGTTCGATGCAGCCGTTCAGAAGGCTTATGGAGGAAAGCGAAAAATTGAATGGTTCGAGGTTTTCGCGGGGGAGAAATCCTTCACACAGTTTCAGGATTGGCTCCCTGAAGATACTTTGACTGCGCTCCGCCACTATCTGGTTTCGATCAAAGGACCGCTCACTACGCCGGTTGGCGGTGGTATTCGCTCCCTCAACGTGGCTTTGCGCCAAATGCTCGATCTTTACGTCTGTTTGCGCCCCGTGCAGTGGTTCAAGGGGGTCCCGTCGCCCGTGAAGCACCCGGAGAAGGTCAATATGGTGATCTTTCGCGAAAATACGGAGGACATCTACGCTGGTATCGAGTTTGATCGCGGATCCGAACCCGCTCAAAAGATGATTCAATTTTTGAAAGCGACTTTTCCCAAGGAATATTCCAAAATTCGCTTCCCGGAGACCTCGAGCATCGGTGTGAAGCCGGTCTCGTCCGAAGGCACGGAACGACTCGTGCGCGCGGCCTTGGAGTACACGATTCGTGAGAAGCGCAAGTCGCTCACGATCGTCCACAAGGGCAACATCATGAAGTTCACTGAAGGGGGCTTCAGGAACTGGGCATATGCTCTGGCTCGCAAGGAGTTTGGATCTTCAACGTACACATGGGAACAGTGGGAAGAGACGAAAAAAGTCAAAGGAGAAGCTGCCGCTCAGGAGGAGATGAAGGCGCAGCAAGCCGCCGGGAAAATCATCGTGAAAGACGCGATTGCGGACATCGCACTTCAGCAAGTGCTGACGCGCCCGGATGAGTTTGACGTCATTGCGACGCTCAATCTGAACGGAGATTATCTTTCCGACGCGCTCGCGGCTCAAGTGGGCGGCATCGGGATCGCGCCTGGGGGTAATATTAATTACGTCACCGGGCACGCTGTTTTTGAAGCCACCCATGGGACTGCTCCCAAGTACGCGAACCAAGACAAGGTGAACCCCGGTTCCGTGATTTTGTCCGGGGAGATGATGCTCCGCTATCTGGGATGGAACGAAGCCGCGGACCTCATCATCTATGGCCTTGAAAAAGCGATTGAAGCCAAGCACGTGACCTACGACTTCGCGCGCCTCATGCAGCAAGAAGGGGCTCGGGACGTGAAAGAGGTGAAGTGTTCTGGTTTTGGGGATGAAATCATTCAATGGATGCAACGAAAGGAAAGCAAATAAGATGGCTCAACGACGACCAAAGATTTCGGTGATCGGCGCGGGATTTGTCGGTTCCACTTGCGCTCATTGGGCAGCCTCCAAGGAGCTGGGTGATGTCGTCCTGATCGACATCAACGGAGAAGCCGCTCAAGGCAAGGCGCTTGATCTTTTCGAGGCCTCTCCGGTCGAAGGATTTGATTCAACGATCACGGGTGGGAGCGATTACGCCCTGACGGCGGGCTCGGACGTCGTGATCATCACGGCGGGCCTCCCGCGCAAGCCGGGGATGAGCCGCGACGACCTGCTCGCCACCAACGCGAAGATCGTCAAGGAATGCTCCGAGAAAGTCGCGCAGCACTCGCCGCAATCCGTGATCATCATCGTGAGCAACCCCCTCGATGCCATGTGCCACGTCGCGATGAAGGCCTCGGGCTTTCCACGCGAGCGCGTGCTCGGGATGGCGGGCGTCTTGGACGGCGCGAGATTTAGGAGCTTCATCGCGATGGAACTCGGCGTGAGCGTCGAGGACGTGCAGGCCTTCGTGTTCGGTGGCCATGGCGACACCATGGTGCCGATGCCGCGCTACGTGAGCGTAGGCGGGATCCCCCTTCAGCAGCTTTTAAGCGCTGAGCGCATCGCGGCGCTCGTGGATCGCACGCGCAAAGGCGGCGCAGAGATCGTGAATTTGTTGAAGACGGGTTCCGCTTACTATGCGCCCGCGGCAAGCGCTGTGCAGATGGCGGAAGCCATCGTTCGCGACAAAAAACGCATGCTTCCTTGTGCGGTCCTCCTCAAAGGGGAGTACGGCGTGCGCGATCTGTTCTGCGGCGTGATCGCCAGGGTCGGCGCCAAAGGGCTCGAGAGCATTCCCACGCTTGAACTCAACGCCGAGGAGAAGGCGATGTTCGAGAAATCGGCGGGAGCGGTGAAAGAGCTCGTCGATGCCATGGGCCGGTTAGGATTTTAATTCATGAATATTCACGAGTACCAAGCCAAGCAGCTTTTGGGGCAATACGGGGTTCGAGTTCCGCTCGGCCGCGCGGTTGAAGAAGGAGCCGATCTCCCGAAACGGACGGCTCAGGCCTTCAGTGAGCTGGAAGCGGAATTGAAATCTAAGAATATCAAACTGCCCGCGCGTTGGGTGGTGAAGGCGCAGATCCACGCGGGTGGGCGTGGCAAGGCGGGCGGAGTCCAGCTTTGTAGGGATTCCGCCGAAGTCGTCGAAAAAACCCAAGCCATGATGGGCAAGGTGCTCGTGACGCCGCAAACTGGGGCGGAAGGCAAGAAAGTTCATCGCATTTGGATCGAGCAGGGTTCGGACATTCAAAAGGAGTTTTATCTCGCCGCGGTGATCGATCGTTCCATCGGGAGACCCGTGCTCATGGTCTCGACCGAAGGCGGGATGGATATCGAGGAAGTGGCGGCGCACACGCCCGAAAAAATCCATCGCATCGCGGTGGATCCGGCGACGGGGTTTCAGCCGTTTCACGCGCGCAAGCTGGCTCAAGCGCTGGGGTTGAGCCCAGAGCTTTCCAAAAAAGCGGTGTCTTTCTTCGAAGGTGTATACCGCTGCTTCATGCAGGAGGATTGCTCGCTCGTGGAGATCAATCCCCTGGTGCTCACGCAGCAGGGAGACTTGCTCGCGTTGGACGCGAAATTCAACTTGGATGACAACGCGCTTTTTCGCCATCCCAAGACGGTTGAGATGCGCGACATCCGCGAAGAAAACGCACAGGATGTCGAAGCCTCTAAATATGAGCTCGCGTACATCGCGCTCGACGGCAATATCGGCTGCTTGGTGAATGGCGCGGGCCTCGCCATGGCGACGATGGACATCATCAAGCTGCACGGGGGCGAACCCGCCAATTTTCTGGATGTGGGCGGCGGGGCGAACCAAGAAAAAGTCTCGCACGCCTTCAAGATCATTTTGAAGGATCCACGGGTGAAGGCGATTCTCGTCAACATCTTCGGCGGCATCATGAAATGCGACGTGATCGCCGAAGGGATCATCGCCGCGGCCAAGGAGCTGCAACTTCGCGTGCCCCTGGTGGTTCGGCTCGAAGGAACGAACGTCGAGAAGGGCAAGCAGATTCTTTCCAGTTCGGGGTTGAAAGTGATCCCGGCTGAAGACTTGACTGATGCAGCGAAAAAAGCCGTCGCGGCGGCGCGTTCGAGCCAATAGGCGAGGAGATACGAATGTCGATTTGGGTCGATCGGAATACGAAGCTTCTAGTTCAAGGGATCACAGGCTCGCAGGGATCTTTTCACGCCATGGGTTGTCGCGACTATGGGACGCAGGTCGTGGGGGGAGTGACGCCGGGACGTGGCGGGCAAACGCATGAAGGGTTCAAGGTTTTTGACACGGTTGAAGAAGCCGTTCAAAAGACAGGCGCCAACGCGACCATGATTTTCGTTCCCCCTCCTTTTGCGGCGGATGCGATTTTAGAAGCGGCCGACGCGCAGATTCCCCTCATCATTTGCATCACGGAAGGGATTCCCGTGAAGGACATGCTCGCCGTCAAGCGCTCCCTCAGCCAATCCCGTTCACGATTGATCGGTCCCAACTGCCCCGGGATCATCACCCCTGGCCAGTGCAAGATCGGCATCATGCCGGGGCCCATTCATAAAGCGGGCTCGGTTGGCGTGGTATCGCGCTCCGGGACACTGACTTATGAGGCCGTTCATCAACTCACGAAACTGGGGATCGGCCAAAGTACCTGCGTTGGCATTGGGGGAGATCCCATTAATGGGACGAATTTCATTGACGTCCTGGAGGCTTTCCAGGCAGATCCTCAGACCGAGGCTGTCATCATGATCGGTGAGATCGGCGGGACAGCTGAAGAAGAAACAGCGGAGTATGTGAAAAAAGCGTTTCGAAAGCCCTTGGTCTCCTTTATCGGAGGCGCGACTGCGCCTCCCGGGAAGAGGATGGGGCATGCCGGTGCGATTATTTCAGGGGGGAAGGGCACTGCCGAGGAAAAGTTCCAGGCTCTGCAAGCGGCTGGCGCTAAGATCGCCAGAAGCCCCGCGGATCTGGGATCGACCCTTGCGGGTGCCATCCGCCGTTAGAGATGAACAGATACGCCGGTAGGCGCGAGTGAATGAGCTTCCGCCATGGCAAAAGTGATTGCACCGTAAGGTGCTAGCGAATGCGCCGACGCCCTGGCGTCGGATATCAAAGGAGATGCAGTAATGGCACTAGAACGTACTTTTTCGATTATCAAACCCAACGCAGTTGAAAAAAATGTCATGGGTGAAGTTTTGAGCCGCTTTGAAAGTCGCGGTCTCCGCGTCGCTTCAGCGAAGTTCACTCGGCTTTCGCGCGAAAAGGCCGAAGGATTCTACATAGAGCACAAAGATCGTCCATTTTTCCAAAGCCTCATCCGTTTTATGACGAGCGGTCCCGTCCTTTTGCTTTGTCTCGAGGGGGAAAACGCCGTGGTGTCCTGCCGCGACATCATGGGGGCGACTGATCCGGCGAAAGCAGCTGCGGGAACCATCCGCAAAGATTTCGCAGATAATATCGAAGCCAATGCCGTGCATGGCTCGGACAGCTTGAAGTCCGCTGAGCGCGAGCTGGCTTATTTTTTCGATAAATCAGAGATTCAAAAACGATTTTAATTTTCATCCCTTCCTGAGGGAGGCGTCATGAAAATCGCGCTCGCTCAAGTTTCGCCGATCGTCGGCGATGAAACGGGGAATGCCCTTAAAATCAAAGAAGCGTATCGAGCGGCTTGCCGGCAAGGGGCCCGCGTTTTGATCACTCCGGAGATGGCTCTTTGCGGCTATCCACTGCTGGATTGGATCGAGCGCCCCGAGGTTTTTGAGGCGGGAGCGCGAGCGCTTGAGGATCTACGGCGTGAAACGCAATGGCAGACGTGCGCCCTCATCGTCGGCAGGGCTGCTCCCCACCTTCAAGATCTCTCGAGACGGCCCCAAAACATGGCGACGATTTTAGAGGGAGGTAAAATCGTTTTTCAGCAGGCAAAAACCTTATTGCCCGATTATGACGTCTTTGACGAGAGCCGCTACTTTGATCCAGCCGAAAAAATTCAGCTCTGGGAGTGCGAGGGCCGCCGAATCGCGATCGCGATTTGCGAGGATTTGTGGGGGAGGCATGAGGCATTCCAAAAGCGATTTTATCATCGGTGCGATCCCCAGGAGTCGTATCGCAAACAGGGCGCGCAGGCGGTCTTCTCGCTTTCGGCCAGTCCTTATGACCGGGAGAAGCGCGCGCTTCGGCATCGCGTTCATGGGGACGTGGCGCGAGCACTCAATGCGCCAGTGACCTATGTGAATGCGGTCGGCGCCACGGATGAGCTCCTTTTTGACGGGGAATCCTTCATGATGAATGCCCAAGGAGGGCTGATCGCCGAGCTACCCCGTTTTGAAGAAGCGCTCCGAGTAAGCGATGATCAAGGAGAGGAGCTTCATTCTACGGTACATTCAGAAGGAGAGAGAGGCGGAGCTCTCGAAAAAGGGCTCATCCTCGGGATCCAGGAATATTTTAAGCGAACTGGATTTAAAAAAGCGGTTTTAGGCCTGAGCGGGGGGATCGATTCCGCCGTCGTCGCAGTGCTTTGCGCGAAAGCGCTCGGGGCGAAAAACGTCCATGCAGTGGCCATGCCGGGGCCTTTTTCTTCGCCGCAGAGCTTGGAGGACGCTGAGTTTCTCGCGAAAAAATGGGGGATCATTTTTGAGATCAAGCCGATCAAATTCAGTTTCTCGGTTCTCGATCGCGAATGGATCGAAGGGGCGAGCTTAGCCGGGGATGAATTGGCTCGCGAGAATCTCCAGTCACGGTTGCGGGGGATGACCTTGATGACGCTTGCCAATCGTTTGGGGGCGCTCGTCATCAATACTGGCAATAAGTCCGAGCTGGCGACGGGTTACTGCACCGTTCATGGGGATTTGATCGGGGCCCTCTCGCCCTTGGGGGATTTGTACAAGACGCAGGTTTACGAGCTCGCCCATTGGATGAACGCCACGGGAAATGCCATCCCCGCGCGAAGCGTGGAGCGTTGCCCGACTGCGGAACTGAGGGCGAATCAAAAAGACCAGGATTCGCTGCCGCCCTATGATCTTTTGGATCGCGTGCTCGAACTTTATTTCGAAGGGAACCTTTCAATTGCGGAGATTGAAACGAAAGTTCCTCAAGACTGGGTGAGGGGGCTGCTTGTCAATGTCGCGCGCAATGAGTACAAGCGCCGCCAAGCGCCGCCTGTTCTGAGAGTGAGCCGCAGGGCATTTGGAATCGGTCGAAGGGTTCCGATCGCCAAGAAGATCTAAAAATTTCCAAGAGTTTACCTTGTATTCCCCTGGATCAGTGATAGAAGGGAGGCGAGGTCAAAAAAGTGAGGAAAACGGACATGATGGACATCGTCAATTCAGAAATTAAAAAAGTCGTTTCCAAGGTTAAAGACGCAATTCAAAACCAAGGTTGGATTGACGACGCTCGCCACTATGCTGAACGCCAAGGGAAAGAAGTGAAAAAACTTTTTTCGGCGGATCTTGACCGTGTGAAAGACTTTTTGGAACGAGAAAAAGTTGAACTTTCCCGCCTTCAAAAGCAGCTCCCAGGCGAAGTTCGCAAGATCAAGAAGTTCGTCATTTCTCAACGCAAAGAACTTGAGAAGCTCGTGGCTCGCGTTCGCAAGGCGAGTGCGTCTGGACCCGCTTCGGTTCGGTCCTCTCGAACTGCTTCGGCGAGTAAAGCTAAAAAAAAGACCTCATCTAAATCCAAATCCTAGGAGATCAGCACGTTCGTCTCCCTACTTGACAGTCAAGAGTAACTCCGTTATTCCTGATTAAGTAAGGAGGTTATTGAACTAAACTCAGAATGGCTTTTATACCTTCAAATCCAGCAAGTCCCCCGTTTCCAAAACAACGATTTTCACGCGGAATTACCTTCCAGCACAATAAAGATGAACATCGTATTAATGAGAGAATTCGAGTTCCTCAGGTCCGCCTTATTGATGAAAAAGGCGGTCAAGTAGGGATCGTCCCGACTCAGCAGGCCCTTCAAATGGCCCGCGACCGCGGTTTGGATCTCATGGAAGTTTCACCTAACTCTCAGCCGCCGGTATGTAAAATCTGCGATTACGGCAAATTTAAGTACGAAAAAAAGAAAAAAGACCAGCAGGCGAAGAAGAAGCAAACCATCATTAAGGTCAAAGAAATTCAACTCAGGCCTCAAACCGAGGAGCATGACCTGGAGTATAAATTCAGGAATGTCCGCCAGTTCTTGGAGGATGGTGACAAGGCCAAGATCAGCATTTTATTCAGAGGCCGGGAAATCACCTACTTGGAACAGGGCTATAAGATGATGAAACAGCTCCTGGAACAAGTTCAGGACGTCTCGATCGTGGAGGCTCCCGCGAAATTAGAAGGAAAAAAGCTCATCATGGTGCTTGCGCCAATGAGCCATAAATCCACGAAATCGCCGACTTCCGCCATTTCACCGATTGTCAAAAAAAGCCCGATTAAGATTTCTCCAGCCGCTTCATCCGAAGAGCCCTCGTCTTCCGAGTCGGATCAACGATCGAGCGCCGTGAGGATTGCCGGGGGAAAGCCGAGCAAGAATTAAGTAAGATTTGTGTAAGGGGTCGCTCAAAATTGAGCTTGCGCGTTCGCTCAAGATCGAGTACGTATTGCCCTCCTAAGTCTTTAAGACCGTTGAGGTTATTAGAATCATGAAAATGAAGACAAAAAAAGCGGCAGCAAAGCGGTTTTCTTTCACGGCGACTGGACTTGTGAAGTTCAAAAAAGCCGGAAAAAGACACAATCTCGGCAATAAAAGCGCCGCAAGAAAACTGAAAAAACGCAAAGGCGCCTACGTATTCGCTGGAGATCAGCGCCACGTGGAGCGCAGCTTGCCTTACGGATCAAATTAAGTTTCAGCGTCTGTCGATGAGGAGAAGTCATGGCTCGTGCAAAACGCGGTTTTAAACGTCGAAGAAGGCACAACAAGGTTCTTAAGCGGGCTGAAGGGTTCGTTTTAGGAAGAAAAAATTTATATAAGCGCGCGGCTGAAGCCGTGGATCGGGCAGGCGTATACGCCTATCGTGATCGCCGCGTGAAAAAGCGGGAGTTCAGACAGCTCTGGATCGCGCGTCTTTCGGCAGCGGCTCAGCAAAATGAGATCAGCTATAGCCGGTTGGTGGCAGCGATGAAAAAAGCGGAAATTCGCCTGGATCGAAAAGTCCTTTCCGAAATTTCGATCACTGATCCTTCCACCTTCTCCTGGATCGTGAGCCAGGTTCGCTCATTAGCTCCTGCTCACTAGACGATGAGTCGTCGTTGTCTCCTCGGCAATGATTGAACAAATTGAAGGCTTAGGGAAAGAAGCGCTCCACGATATTGAGTCGTGCAAATCGGCTGATGAGCTGGAGCTTCTGCGTCTGAAACTACTTGGGAAAAAAGGGGCTTTGAGCCAAATTCTCAAGGGGCTCGGGGCACTTTCCGCGGAGGAACGGCCTCGGATCGGGGCGGTAGCCAATTCCTGGCGACTTCAGATTGAAGCAGCTCTCGAAAAGCGAGCGCTTCTCTTTCAGCAAAAATCCATTCAGCAAAAGCTTCAAAATGAGCGGATTGACCTCACTCTTCCCGCGCGTACCGCGCACACGGGTTCACTTCACGTGATCACGCAGACGACGCAAAAGATCCTGGACGTCTTTTTGAGGTTGGGTTTTGACGTGGTGACGGGGCCTGAGGCTGAAACGGAATTTTTGAATTTCGAGGCGGTGAATATCCCCGCCGATCATCCAGCCCGCGATATGCAGGATACTTTTTTTCTCGCGCCGGGAGTCGTGCTGCGCACCCATACTTCGTCGGTTCAAATGCGCTCGATGTTCGCCGGGAGCTGGCCGATCCGCATTCTTTGCCCGGGAGCCGTTTACCGATGCGACAATGACGCCACTCATTCCCCGATGTTTCACCAAATCGAGGGCTTGTGGGTGGATCAAGGCGTGAAAATGAGCGATCTCAAGGGCGTTCTCGGTTTTTTCGCCCGAGAGCTTTTCGGCTCAGAAACCAAAATTCGCCTGAGGCCCAGTTATTTTCCCTTCGTTGAGCCTGGGGCGGAAATGGACGTGAGCTGTTTCGCTTGCGGGAAAAAAACGCCCTCTTCCTCTTGCCGAATCTGCAAGGGCAGTGGTTGGCTTGAGATTCTGGGTGCAGGGATGGTTCACCCTGAGCTCTTCAAGATCGCGGGGTATGACCGAAAAGAAAGCGCCCTTCCCACGGGGTTCGCTTTTGGGTTAGGGGTAGAGCGGATCGCGATGCTTTTGCATGAAATCCCCGATCTTCGGCTCATGTACGGCGGTGATACGCGCTTTTTATCGCAATTCTAAGGGTCCTCTTTATGAAAATTTCCTGGAAATGGATTTCGGAGATGGTGGATTTTCCCGCGGGGATGAGTCCCGAATCCCTGGCGACGCTTTTGACTCATCATGGTTTGGAGGTGGAGTCAGTAGACCCGCAAGCTCGAGGTTTGGAGCAGGTGGTCATCGTTCAGATCGTTTCCAAAAAGCCGCATCCCCAAGCCGATCGTTTGAGCCTTTGTGAGGTCGTCATGGGTGAAGGGAAGCCGCCTTTGGAGATTGTTTGCGGCGCCCAAAATATGAAATCCGGGGATCGGGTCGCGCTCGCTCAAGTTGGCGCGACTTTGCCGGGGGGGCAGTCCATCCAGAAAAGCAAAATCCGAGGCGTAGTTTCCCATGGGATGCTCTGCTCCACCGAGGAACTTGGTTTGCCAGGCCCCTCGCACGAAGGGATTCTCATCCTTCCGAGCGATGCGCCGCTAGGTCTTCCGCTCGCGGAGTATTTAGGGAAAAGCGATACGCTCCTCTCCTTGAAATTAACCGCGAATCGCGGGGATTGCATGAGTCACTGGGGGGTTGCTCGCGAAACCGCGGCGCTCCTGGGTAGGAAAACAACCCGGAAAAAAGCGCTTGCGTCAGCCGCTTGGAATGCAAAATCCCTCTCCATCCGGCCTAAAGTCAGCGCCGGGCCAGCTTCCCCTAAATTTCTCACTTGCCTCATCGAAGGGGCCAAGATTCAGCCTTCGCCGGCTTGGCTCGTCAATCGCCTTGAGACGTTGGGTCTGCGCTCAATCAATGGGGTCGTAGATGCCACGAACTTAATCTTGCACGAATTGGGGCAACCCACTCACGCCTACGACGCCGACCGCCTGCAAGGGGAGTGGTTGGAAGCCCGCATGGCTCGCGCAGGTGAAAAGATCGTTCTGCTCGACGGGAAGGAGATCGCGCTTCACGGGAGCGAGTTGGTGATCGCGGACTCGGCTCGCGCGGTCGGATTGGCCGGCGTGATGGGCGGGCAATGGAGCGAAGTGCGTCCGGAGACGACTCGAATTTTGCTTGAATGCGCGCTTTTTGACCCGGTCTTGATCCGCAAGGCTTCGACCCGGCATCAGCTCCGCACGGAAGCCGCGCTACGCTTTGAAAAAGGGGTTGATCCTGAAGCGCAAGAGGAAGCGTTGATCACCCTGAGCCAGCTCATCGTGCAATTGGCCGGTGGAAACATCTTAGGTTTTTCGCGTGAGGTTCACGAAACTGAGAAAAAAACCGTTCCTCGCATTCAAGTGCGCCCCGGTTTTTTCCAAGGTTTTTTGGGCATGCAAGCGACTGATGAGGAGTGTTTTCATTGCCTGCGCCGCATCGGATGCGAAGTGCGGCATGGAGAGGCTGGGTATGATGTTTTACCCCCCAGTTACCGTTTGGATCTGAATCGGGCCGAAGATCTGGCCGAGGAAGTCGCGCGCATCTTGAGCTATGACAAAATCCCTGAAACGCTCCCGCCCTTGAGCGATGCTCCCCGAGCTTTGGTCGACGTGCCTTCCTGGGCTTCTTTTGAATTGATTCAAAAAGCGAAGCGCTGCCTCAGCGAACAAGGGCTTCACGAAACCATCGCGCTCGCGTTTACGCAGGAGAATTTATTGAAGCGCCTGGGACTCGAGGCTCAAGTCTCGGTCTTGAATCCTTTGAATGAAGAGGAGCGGTTTCTCGCGCCATCCTTGCTCCCCGGTCTTTTTGAGCAAGTCGAGCGGAACTGGCGGCATCACTTTGGGTCGGAAACCCCCGCCGTCCGTCTGTTTGGGATTCGCCCGACGTTTAGGCTGCCTCAAGGCTACGTGCAAGGGAAGCCGTTTGAAACCGGCGTCCAAGAGCATTGGATGCTTTCACTGGTCATGAGCGGGGACCGGGATGCGGCGCCGCTGCGCTCCGATCGTCGCGCTCTTGATTTCCATGATCTCAAGGCGGTCGTCATTGAGTTGCTGCGTCATCTTGGGACTCAAGGCGCGCGTTTTCAGGCCTTAGGCAGTCCCGGCGCGCTGAAAAGCCCTCTTGCTCAGCTCCTGCCCTTGTTCCATCCCGGGCAAAGCGCCGAGCTGTGGATTGGCTCTACTTTCGCGGGATGTCTCGGGAGAGTGCACCCCGAAAAGCAGATTCCCAAAGAGAAGTCCCCACTTTGGATCGCTGAATTCTCTTGGGAGGCAATCGCCGCGCTTTCCCGGCCGGTTTCGCGGTCCGCGGTTTTTCGGGCTTGGCCGGAGTTTCCGCCCATTGAGCGGGATTTCGCGCTTTTGGTTCGCACTGAAGTGGCGGCGGAGAAGATCGTTCAATTGGGATTGAAAGCGGCCCAGCCTTTGGCCAAGCAAGTCAAAGTTTTTGATGTCTATCGAGGGTCCTCCGTTCCGGAAGGGATGACAAGCGTCGCGGTAAGGGTTATCTTTTATGATGAAAAACGAAGCTTGCGAGAAGAAGAGATCGAAGAATCTTCTCAGCGCATGGTGAGCGTTTGGTCCAAGGAACTGGGCGCCGAGCTCCGCGGAGCATGAGTTGAGCGGACGCTGTGAGGTGTGAGCGAATTGTGCCGGCGGCTTGGCATCGGGTACGCGCCGTAAGGCGTTAGCGAACGCGCTGATGCTTGATGAGTTGGGTGACGTGCGTAAGCACTAGCGAATGCGCCGGCGGCTTGCCGCCGGGTATTAAAGGAGAACCATCTGTGGCAATGACTAAAGCGGACATCGTCGAGACCCTTTACGAAAAAGTGGGATTTTCCAAGAAGGAAGCCGCTGATCTCGTGGAATTGGTTTTTGACACGATCAAGGCGACCCTCTCGCAGGGTCAAAAAATCAAGATTTCGGGCTTTGGAAATTTCGTGGTTCGTGAAAAGCGCTCTCGCGTGGGGAGGAACCCCCAGACGGGCGAGACGATTGAAATCAGCGCCCGCAGAGTTCTCACGTTCCGCCCTTCGCAAGTTTTGAGAGCCGAGGTGAATGCGAGTCTTCAGGGCAAGCCCATTGATCCGGAAGCGCTTCGCAAGCTTTCCGAATCTGAAGATGATGAGGATGATGAATTTTGAATGAGATGGAAGCCTCTTCTTCATCATTAGTTCAAGCAGAGCGGCTCTTTTTCCGCATCGGGGACGTGGCGCGCCTCCTCGGGGTGAAGCCTCATGTACTGCGGTATTGGGAAACTGAGTTCCCCATGATTTCACCCCAAAAGTCCCAGACTGGACAGAGAGTCTATCGAAGAACGGATCTTGAGCTGATGTTTTTGATCAAGAGGCTGGTCCATGTTGAAGGGTATTCGATTGAGGGCGCGCGCAAAAAAATCCAGCAGCTCAGGCGGCAAGGGCAGCTTCAAGGCTCGCGACGTTTCGAATCGAAGCGGGAACAGCTCATGATTCTGACCCAGGAGCTCAAAGACCTGGGCGAAGTTTCCATCGGTGAGCTCTTCCATTATCCAATGCATGGATGATGGCTATCTTTTTTACACTTGATTAATTGATCGATCGCCTCAATCCCGAAAGCACTTCTAATCCAAGCTGATTTTACGGGGGTTTTGTCATGGTCTGACCCTTGCACAATGGCGCGCGGGAAGTGAGGCTGAACGTATGCCGTTTGCGAAAGCTTTGAAGGTGTTTTTCTTGGTCTATTCTGTCGGGTTCGCGGGTTTGGCGAGCCTTTTCGTGATCGCCTCGCAGTGATCAATCAGGATTTGAAACGAGTCCGTTGAGGATCGGGCGGGCGAGATTTTCTCCCAGGAGCGACTCCATCTCCACGATGAGGCCTGGGCTCGTGACGTTGAAATCACTTACCCAGCCTTGGATCAAGTCCACCGCGGCGAGCCGAATCCCAAGCCGCCTGAGCAACCGTGAAATTTTCTGGGCCTGATTTTTTTCCCATGCGGTGAGGGAGCGCTCCATCAAACGGCTGCCTCCATCGATATTGACTCGGAAGTCTCCCTTCAGCGGCATTTTAATGGCATGAGCGAGCGGTTTGCCATCGATAAACCAGAAGCGCCTTTCCCCATCCTGAATGCGGGGAAGATAGCGTTGCAGAAGAACGGGACGCTCAAAGCGCGAAGTCAGCTGCGAGAGGATCCGCTTATTTTGAGGAAGGGTGGAAGTCTTCCAATCCAGGAGGCTGACGCCCCGGCTTTGGGCTTCGTCCAGGGGCTTTAACACCGTTTTTCCCTCTTTCATCCCAAAGGCGGATAAGCTTTTCCAGTGGCTTGAAATGAGGCTCGGAGCGGAGAGTCCTTTTTCAAAAAGAGGGGCCATCTTTTCATTCACTTGAAAGAGCGCTTGAGGAGGGTTCACGATGCGGGCCTGATTCACGCTCCCGCAGAGCATTTGCAGGGGGTGCCAGTAGCCCGAGTTGACGGGAGGATCCACTCGATAGTGGATCTGATGGAGCAGCTTCCAAAAAGCCGCGCCTGGCGCGATTCTTTTTGGGGATAGGCTTCGCGCGTGAAAAGAATCGGATTCAAGGCCGAGCTCGAAAACTTCCGCATGGAGCCTCCCCGTCGAGATTTGAAGGGATCGGACGTCGCACCAAAAGCTTCGATGCCCCAAAAGAATCGCTTCATGAGCGAGTCGGAGCGTGGTGTCACGCGCATGCTCCAAGGTGTCCCAGGGGTCGGTCACCCAGAGAAAAGAAAGAGGCTGATGTTTGCGGCGGGTGCTCAAGAGGCCTTTCGCGAACGGATAGAGTTGAGGACTTCCTGATGCATCGTGATCAGGGGTTCAGTAGCTGAGCCCCAGTGGCTTTTCAGGTCCTGATGCGAGCTCCGAGCTTCAGTCAAAACACGGTCGATCACCCGGAGATGATCCGGGTAAAAAAGAAGGCTCGTCGGGGACTGGGCTTCTTCTTGATCTTCCAAATCATCCGCAATTTGAAAAGCACTTCCCAGGTTGCGAGCAAATCGCGTTAAAGCCTCACCTGGGGGAGATGAAGGGGGGATCCCCGAGAAATCGAGGGGAATGAGGAGCGCCGCTTCGAAAAGAGCGCCCGTTTTGAGCGCATGAACTTTGAGGAGCTGGGGGAGGGTCGCGCTATCGGCATTCAGGAAGAGTTCCCGAGTTTGGCCTCCAATCACGCCCCGAGGACCCATCGTCTGGCAAAGGCGGCGCAGTCCCTTTATCCAAAGCTCTGAGGGGATCGTCTGAGCTGAGTTTTGAAAGACCTCGAACGCAAGGAAAATCAAGGCATCCCCGGCGAGGAGGGCTGTCGCTTCGCTGAAGCGGCGATGGTTGGAGGGCTGTCCCCGCCTGAAATCATCATTATCCAAGCAGGGCAGATCATCATGAATCAAGGTGAAGCAATGAAGCATTTCGATGGAAATCGCCGTGGCGAGCGCCGCAGGTCCAGGGATATTGAGCAGCTGCGAAACGCAAAGGGAGAGGCGGGGCCGGATTCTTTTGCCCGGCGCGAGCAAGCTGTAGCGGATGGAAGCAAAAAGCGGATCTTTGCTTTCGATCTCCGAGTCTTCCTCAAAATGAGTGAGAGCCTCCTCAAGAGCGCGCTCGAAATGCTCATTCTCAAAAAAATTCAAACTCAAAAACCTCCGGGAGAAATGGGAGTAGGAGTGAGAAAAGAAAAGGTGCCATTGAGCGCGAAGGCGTAGGTGTTCTCACTCTGTTTGCCGGCGGATAAGAGCGCATCAAGAAAGACGAAAGATTTGAGAATCACGGGCGAAAAAGTAAAGCGGGATTTTAAGTTAAGCCGGCTCTGCGGCAGCTGGGAAGCCAGCGTGACGTCTCCTTGAAGGACGGCTTGAAGATCATCGCCGGTTTTGCCGAGTTTGACGGTCTGAAGGGAGATTTTCCCCTGCTGAGCTTTAAGGTTCAAGGTTCCCTCGGAAATCTGGATCCTGGGGATCGAAAATCCCTGGATCATTTGCGGCTCCATGATGATCCTCTTCAAGGTGAGTTCGGTCTCCCCATTGAGTCCGTTGAGTTGCCCGGTCTCCGAGGAGAATTCACCCGATCCATCCATCAGAGCTGCGAACTGAATACCTGAAAGGATTTTAGAAAGTCCAGTTTTCCCGGCATCGAGGTTCTTGAGTTTGAAACTGGCGTTGAATTGCTGAGCGCCCCCAGAAAAGGACCCGCTGAGCGTGCCTCCTTGGGAATTTATGTTGAATCGGCCCCCCGCTCGGCCCCGGGCGAGATCAAGGACCGAAGGGGTGAACTCCACGCTCTGCAGCCTGAGCGGGACTGGGGAGCTGGGAAAAGAAAGTTCCGCATCGTCCATTCGATAATGGATCCCCAGCAACCCGATCGAAAGATCGGAGTCTTTGAATTTGAGGCCAATCCCCTGCTCCGCGAGGATATTGATCAAGTGCCCTTGAATCGTATTTTTGATGCGAACATTGGGGATCTTGAAGAGCGTGAAAAGAACGAGGCAAAAGGCGGCAAACAAAGCCCATGCCGAGATTTTTACCGCTTTAGCCGCTTTGGAGAGGGGAATCGACTGAATCGCGGAAGCTTCATTTTCCATGAGTGAATCCTGATACGGAAAGAATGGCATCCATGTGGCCGCTCGGGTCGCCTCCCGTATCGATGGTGAGATGGCGCAGTTTAACGGGCCTGGAGCCGGTTTCGAGTTGAAAAGCGTATTTGACCACTTTTTTGATGCTCACTTGCTTCAGTTTGAGCTCAAAAAGCGTTTCTTGGAGCGATTCACCGGGAATCGCTGGCGAAGAAGTGGGGGGGGAGACTTCGACGGACCCCGGAGCCAGCCCCGCTTGAGCCGCGGTGGATTCAAAGTATTCCGGCCACGGTCCCCCTGAGGAAGCGGCGGCCAAGCCCTGATTGGAATCCCGGAGGCTTTTGAGCTCATCATTGGCGGATTGGAGGGTAGAGATGAGGGAGAGTTTTTCTAAATACTCCTCTCGAAGCGATCGAGCACTCCATCCCGAGCTGATCAGTAAGATCAGCGCTATGAGGCTGATGAGCGAAATTCCTCCGACCTTGGCGTAGAGCTGGCTTTGAGAATCCAGGGCATCCCATTTGACCTTAAGCGTTTGGAACCATTCCTGCTCCAGGAGCCAGTCCTGAAACGCGTTCCATTTGAGAGAAAGGGCGGACTTCTCACTTTCCATGAGCGAACTCCTTGGGCTTTCCTGTGAATTGGATCTTCCATCGCTTGGGCGAATCCGGGGCGGGCGGCATTTCTGAAAGAGGCGACTTCTGAGATTGATCCAGGGCACGCGCGACTTCTTGGCTCAACTTATCCGCCAATCGAGGGTTCTGAATCACAAAAGTCAAACTGGCTGAGGATTCGGCGGGTTTAAGGAAGGACGACTTGGGCGAAGCCCCTTCTTGAAACTCAATCAAATCCACGACGGTCTCCCGTGGAATCGTGGCCGAAAGATTTTTCAGGAAATTCAGCGGAGAACCTGAGTTCTGGCTGAAGAGACGATTGAGGCTGCGTTGCTTGTCCAACTCCTGGTTGATTGAAGTCTTCAGTTGGGCGGGGTTGCTCAGGCTGGTCCGCGCGGCGCTGGGTGATAGCTGGTTGAAAAAGGATCTCACCGATTTTTCGAGTTGAATGTCGATTTCCGCGATGCGGGATTGATACATGGAGTTTTGGATCGAGAAACTTGCGAAGAAGCAGAGGAACACCAACCCTGCCGCGATCAAGGGGGCTTTGAGCTGGTTCCACGGCAAAATCTGGGAAGAGCCCCGCTTAGCGTACTCCGCTTTTCTGAGGTTGATGGGCGGCTCTTTGGCGGGGTTCACTTGGGCGAGCGCCACTGAAGCGGCGGTCAGAAAAGAGAGGTCCGTGGCTTCTGAATAACTGACGCCCGCATTTCCTAAAAGACTCAGCGAGCGCTGGCTGGACACGGGCATCTGCAGCGACTCCTCGATGACCGCGGCCAATCCGGGAAGAAGAGAACTCGGCCCGGAAAGCGAAATGCGCGAGGGGGTCTCGCTGTGGGCGTTCTTCAATGTGAAGAGCGCTTGCCTGGCCTCGAAGATCAAGGTCTGCAGGCTCGCGAGGAGGGTGTTTGAGAATTCCAACTGCTCGTGGGTGACCGTGTCTTTTTGGGAATAAGGGACGACGAAGCCGTTTTCGATCTTGCTCCGTTCCGCTTCATAGAGGGGAATCTGATAGTGAGTGGTGATGGTGGAGGTGAGGTCCCTGCCGCCCCAGGAGATTTCGCGGCAAAGCAGCGGGATCGTGTCGGATTGCCCGTATAAAACGGTGCGTTCATAGCCGATGTGGATCAGCAAAAAGGAACTTTTCCGCTCCCGTTCGCTGAGAGTGTGCTGAAAAAAAGTACGATAGGCCCAGGCTTCCGTCGTAATGAGCTCAGGGTCGACTCCACCGAACTTGAGGAGCTCCAAAAATCCAGCAACATGCCTTTTCAAGGTGGCGCCGATGTGGATGGAACTGTGCTGCTTGGTTTGGGAAAGGAGCCGATAATCAAAGAGGCTCTCCTCGGAAGGAAACGGCAAATCGTCTTCCAGCTCAAAACCGACGCCTGCCCGAATCGCCTTTTTATCGCGCGTGGGGAGTTCAAGGTTCCTGAAGGTGGAAAGGCTGGCGCGAATCGCAACGGAGGTCCGATCCGGTTTGCGGGGGAGATCTTGAAGGAGCTGAGCGAGCGCGACCCGAGGATCAGCCCCCGGATCGTACTTGCGTTCCCAATAATCCCGAATTTCATAGCGCCTGAAGGCGCAATCCAATTCTACCGCCTTGATCGCATAAGTACCAATATCGAGGCCTAGGATCCGCATGCGTTAAAGGCTCCTTTTTTTGAGCAATCGTCTCGTCATCATAAAATTCTCATATAAAGCACCCTTAATCCAGTCTCAGGGGGGGCTTGCGCCCCTTGAACGGGAATCGCGCTGGGTTGGACCGGGACAGGGGGGGGCGGCTGATTGGGGGATTGATTTTTTTTCTCGGGGCTGAAAATCACCCAAGCTTCGAGGGTCTTGCTGGATTGCTGCACGGTCGCCTGAACGGTAATTTTAAAATAAGCTTCATCCACGCTGATTCGGATTCCACGCTTGGCGAGCGTTTGCTTGAAGCGATCCACTTCGGCCTTGTCATTATGAAACACGGAAATATTTTTCTGCAGATAGTCGAAGAATTCATCTTCGGTCCTGAAACTGTGATCTTCGCTCTGTTCCTCGCCGCCATCGCGGTACTTGAAGAATTCCTTGATCTCATCCTTCGAAATCGAGGGAACCAACGCGCCCAACGCCCCTTCTTGAATCGTATTGACGTTGATCATCGGGATGGTGCCCGCCGAGAAATTGGGCGCAAAGAGCTCATAGAGGCGGTCATCCAATCCATTGACCATATGGAGTTCGGAGATGGAATTGAAGGGCATGCGCTTGAGAGCTACGGACTCCCTTCCTGCGGGGCCGACCCGCTCGTAGTTCCGATCAGCCCACGCGATGAGATTGTCGGTCAAATCATCGATGCGAACATCGCGGTACTCGCTTGAGAAGTCCGGGTCATTTTCAAGGCGATTCCTGAGGATTTTATCGAGGTACTCCGAAAGGGCTTTTTGCGATTCTTTCGTGTCCACCTGAGGGGCCTGGGCGTTGCCGGGAGCATTGGGGGTGGCGGGCTGAGGCGCGGTGGTCCCATCAGGATTGGGATTCGCGGGATTATTGGAGGGGCTGGGAGAAGGGCTGGGGGCTGTGGAGAAATTGGCGAACGAGGAGGAGATCAGGTTCAAATTGAATTTCGAGGATTCGGATTCGATGATGGCTGAAAAGCGCCCTTCAAGAGCCGAGTCCTTCTGGAATTTCACGATGGCATCCCGCTCCGTCATCGTAAGGCCGGGAGCTTGCGAAGGGATCGGGAAAAAAAAGGGAAAGGACCAGATTTTTTCCAGGATGGCTTTCGGAAGGGAGGGCGCCCCGGGCGCTGGGTTCTTTTGATTGCCGGAAACAGCGCCTAGGAGATTTTTGACATTCACGTAGGCTTTCAATCTCAAAAGCGAGAGCTTGAGCGCGCTTTTCGCCAGGTAATGGGCCTTCAATTGATCCGCCGTATCGTAGGCGACCTTTTGATGAACTTGCGCGATGTAAGTGAATTCGCTCACTAAGAGAGCAAGCACCGTGATCGCGCCAATGACCATGAAAAGCGCGATCCCCGGGGACTGCCGGGGTTTAAGCTCAGAGGGTGGGAGATAAGCCACGCCAGGGCACCTCCGGCCTCAAAATGTAAAGCCCGTTCCAAGCCAAACGCTGAGGGCCGATCGCTTCGAGCGTAATTTCAATTTTGTCGGGATACAGATTTTTCGTGTCAATCCTCTCGGAGTCCCAGGCTGTTTCCCATCGGCCCGTATCCTTCCGGTAATAACGGAACCTCCAGCTTTTGATTCCCCGCAAGAGCGCGTAGCTGCGCATCGAGCGGTCGCGGGAATCATCGATCTCAAAAGCGTTCGGGCTTTCAGTCTTCGTGAGCACCGAGGTTCCAGGAAGGTCTTTGTTCACCTCATCACGGTTGATTTGATAGGAAACCTTCACGAAGTCTGATTCCTGGGTATCCTTGTAAACTCGGATGTTTGAGGTTGAGATGAAGCTCAGTTTTCGATCGTCGCCCTGGAATCGCGCAAAACGCAGCCCCATTCGATCCCCCGCTGGGCCCCAAAATGCTGAAACCGTCGACGCGTCGGTGACGCTCAAGATGGCTTGTTGGCGGGCATCCAACTGAGGGGGCGCTCCGGCGGTGGGCTGTGGATTCGTATTTTGAAAAATCAGGGTGGGGCTGTAAATCAAGGAGACATCGCGCTCCAGGACATTCATCGACATTCGGATGGCGCTATGAAACTCCTCCTCATTGGAGAGGGAATCCCGCAGCTTGTAAGTCTGGGTGATCGCCTGGTAGGTGCCAAAGCTGATGAAGACCAAGATGGCCATCGAGATCACCATCTCAAGGAGCGTGAAGCCTGAGTCAGGGCGCCGTGCTGAATTCATGATTCAGATCCACCCAATATGTTGTTACGGAAAAATCCTGGTTCAGGGAGCCTTTTTTCCAGAGGACGCTCACTTTGACTTCGCGTATGGATTGAGAAAGAAATTTGGTGAGCAATTTGGTGAGCAGCCCGATGCTATCATTCTGCGAGCTCGGTGACCCGCCGCTTGACGCAGATTCGCCGCCTCCGCTCGCGACGGAGAGTTCCGGGAGCTGAATCTCCTTGATCTTCCAAGTCCATCGGTAGTCCTGGAAAGGAGGATCAAACGATCCGGATTCCTCGGGCTTGATCTCGGTGAAACTTTTCCCCTCCAGCTGGTACTCAACGTCGATCATTAGATTCTTCGCGAGCATCGCGACCACGCTCATCTGCTTGGCCCGATTGGAGGCCTGAATGCTGCTGGATTCCACGGCCAAGATCGCGGCAAGCGAGACCACCATGATCGCCAGCGCGATCACGGTCTCCAAAAGGGTGAACCCCCCTTTATTTCCCGAAAGCTTCGGTAGGCTCAACATTGCGCTCATAAAAATCGGTTTTCCCGACCGTGGAAGAAATGACGAGTGAGAAGGAGTGCTGGGCCTCATCGACGAAATGGATCAGCGTGGGCTCGATGACGCCATGGGGGAAAAAGTGGGTGTAAGCCTGGCCCTGTTTCACGGGCTCGGCTCCTTGGCGTACGATGATGTCCTTGAAGCGCACGCCCCGGGGCAATGCGACCCGCTTGCGCGTGACATTGCGGTTGAGGCTGAAAAAAGTGGGGGGAGCTTGCTCCGCTTCGCTGAGCTTTTGGAACCGCTTGCGCCGTTCCTCGCGTTCGCGCGACTCCGCGGTATCCAGAAGCACCGTCGCCGGTCCCTGCTCGGACCAGTATTCCTGGCTTTTCAAGTCGTAAACGATTCGATGGACGCGGCCCGTTAGGGTCGTCGCGTGATATGTCTGCTTGATCGTCGAAGCGAGCTCGCGCGCCGTGGTCTTCAGCGAGATTCGAAAATAGCTGGTGAGGGAAGGCAAGGCAATCACCGTCATCAAGGTGATCAGCGCCAGGACGACGATGATCTCAATGAGGGTGAATCCCCGCTCTTCCATCGCCTCAGCCGATTTATTCGAGTTCTTCGGAAGTGATGTCTTTGTTGAATCCATCGCCTCCGGGTTTTTTATCCGCGCCATAGGAAGTGATCACGAACTTCTCGCTGTCCCGGAGCTCATACGCGAAAGGAGTGCTCCAGGAATCGGTGGGCATTTTCTTGACGAAGCCGCTCGGATCGGCGTTTTTGCAATCCTGCGGCGGATGCACCAAGGCGTCCAGCCCCTGGTCCGTGCCGGGGTAATTGCCGCAGGTGCGCTTGAAGTCCTGGAGGATCACCATGATTTGCTTCATTTGGATTTTGGTGGAATCGACCTTCGCCTCGCTGAATTTTCGGATGACGTTCGTGCCGACCAGCGATGCGACCAATCCGATCAAAGCCACGACGATGACCATTTCCATCAGGGTGAACCCGGCTTGCCGGGGAAGTTGAACGGGTTTGCGGTTTTGCATGTGTGCTTCCTTTCTTAGCGTGTGTTGATGTTCGTAATTTCCATGAGGGGCATGAAAACTGAGAACACGATGACTCCCACCGCGACTCCCATTCCGATGATCATGATGGGCTCGACGAGGGAGGTGAGTGAATCGATCTTACTATTAATCTGCTCTTCGTAAGTTTCCGCAACGTTTTTCAGCATCTGAGGGAGCTCACCGGTGCGCTCCCCGATCGAGATCATGTGGATCATCATCGGGGGAAACTCCCCGCTTTTTCTGAGGGGATCGGCGATGGATTGGCCTTCAGTGATGTTTTCCCTGGCATTGGAGATGGCGTTTGCGATGGGGATGTTGCCCACGAGATTCCGGGCGATGTTCATGCTCGTGAGGATCGGAACGCCGCTTGCCAGGAGCGTGGCCATGGTGCTCGAAAATCGCGTGACCGCGATGGTCCTGATCAGCGAGCCCAAAACGGGGATGCTGAGCTTGAAGGCGTCCCATTTGGGGCGGCCCTTGGGGGAATTGATCCATTTCCTGAATGCTGAAGCGAGAAAAAGCACCGCCCCCAAAATCAAGAACCAGTAATTGACGATGATGTCGCTCATCCAAATGAGAAAGCGCGTGAGTTCGGGCATGGGCTTGTTGAGCGATTCAAAGACCTGCGCGAGCTTCGGGATGACGAACGTGAAGATCGCGAGCATGAGGAACGTCGCGACGGCGATCATCAGAATGGGGTACGTCATCGCGCTCAGCACCTTGCTGCGCAGGCGCATCTGCGATTCCTTGAGCTCGGCGAGCCGGATCAGCACGAGACCTAGGGTGCCTGAGCTTTCACCGGCTTCAATCATGTTGATGTAAACCGTGTCAAAAAGCTTGGGGTGCGACGTGGTCGCGCGCGCGAGGCTGGATCCCTCGTTGACGTCCTGCCTCACCTGGGAGAGCGCGACCTTGAGTTTCTCGTTGTCGGTTTGCTCGACGAGCGCGGTGAGGGCCTCGACGAGGGGGATATTGGCCTTGATGAGGCTCGCGAGCTGGCGGGTCATCATGGCGATGTCCTTGATGCCCACGCGGTTGCCGATGAAGGGGAGCCCGCCTCCGCCACCCTTGCCGGAGGAGCGGGACTTCAAGGAATTGCGCTCATCGATGTCGGTGACCATCAGCCCCTGCTTCTTGAGCTTCTGCCGGGCGGCGCGCTGGCTTTCGGCCTCGATGAGCCCGCGGCTCGGCTTGCCGCTGGAGTGGACAGCCTTGTATTCGAAGATCGGGGCCATGGGATCAGACCTCCGCGTGGGTCGCACGCATCAATTCATCCACCGTCGTCAAACCCTGCAGAACCTTGTTCACGCCGTCCTCGCGGAGCGTGGTCATCCCTTTTTCGGTCGCCGCTTTTTTGAGCGTCCCGGAGTCCGTGTTCTTGACGATGAGCGAGCGCATCTGATCATCGATGAGCAGCAGTTCGTGGATCACGGTTCTCCCTGAGTAACCGCTGTGGGCGCAGCTGGGGCACCCCTTGGCCGAGTAAATGACGCTTCCCGCGGGCAAGCGGGCAAGCCCCATCTCCTGCATCTCGAAGTCGCTGGGTTGATGGGGCTGGCGGCATTTCACGCAGACTTTTCGGATCAGCCTCTGAGCGACGATGCCGAGGAGCGAGCTCGCGACCAGGAAGGGCTCCACGCCCATGTCGATCAACCGAGTGGCCGCGCCTGACGAGTCGTTGGTATGAAGCGTGGAGAGCACCAAGTGACCCGTCAACGAAGCGTTGATGGCGATCTCCGCGGTTTCCTTGTCGCGGATTTCGCCGACCATGATGACATCCGGGTTTTGACGCAAAAAAGCGCGAAGAGCGCGCGCGAAAGTGAGCTCGATTTTCGCGTTCACCTGCACCTGGTTGATGCCGGGGATTTGATACTCGATCGGATCCTCAACGGTCAGGATGTTGCGCTCAGGGTTGTTGAGCTTCACCAGGCAAGCCGAGAGCGTCGTGGATTTCCCGCTTCCGGTGGGCCCCGTCACGAGGATGATACCGTATTTCCTCTGAATGAGCTTTTCGATCTGCTCGCAGCTCTTGGGCGAAAAACCCAGCTGTTCGAGTTGAAGAATGGTGCCTGTCTGCTCGAGAATACGCATGACGATGCGCTCCCCGTAAATCGTGGGGACCGTGGAAAGACGGATGTCGATGTCCTTGCCGGCGATCTTGATTTTGATGCGACCATCCTGGGGAAGCCTTTTTTCGGCGATGTCGAGCGTCCCCATCACCTTGATGCGCGAGGAGATCGCCGCATGGGCGCGCTTGGGCTGCCGAATGATGTCGTAGAGGACGCCATCAATGCGAAAGCGGACCACGAATTCTTTTTCAAAGGGCTCGATATGGATATCGGAGGCTTTCTCTTTCACCGCCCTGAAAATCAGCGAATTGACGAACTTGATGACCGGCGCGTCGTCCTCAGTGGCCTCCAAGATATCGATGGGACCTTCGAGATCGTAGTTCTCATCGAAATCCCCCTCGATCTGCTCGACCAAGTTCGCGGTGTTTCGCTCATAGACCCGGTTGATCGCGTCTTGGATCCGGATGCCGCTGCTCACGACCATTCGAATCGGCAGGCTCACGAGGACCCGCAAGTCATCGAGCAGCGATTCATTGAAGGGATCCGAGACGGCCACCACCAGCTGCGTTCCGGCTGGCGCATCCTCGAGAAAAAGCGGGATGACCTCCTTGGATTTGGCGTAGTTGATGGGAATGGGCGTGACGAGTTTGGGGTCGATGTCATTGGGTTTCAAATCATCGATGAAAGGCATCCCGATTTGAATGCACAGCGCGCGCAGGATTTCCTGCGCGGTGATCAGATTCCTCTTGATCAGGATCTCCCCGAGCAATCCTCCGTCGCGCTCTTGGATGGTGAGAGCCTCCTGCAGCTGCTCCGGTTTGAGCGAAGTGTGCTGGAGGAGAATTTCTCCGAGGCGGGGAGCGGAAGTATGAAAGGCTTTAGCCGAGAAGTTCATAATGGATCACTCAGGGATAAGGCACCGGGGCCGCGGGCACATAGGGGATGAATTCCGGCGTTCCCGCGGGCGGAGGCGCGATGTAAGGCATCTCGGGGCCCGGCCCATAATAATAACCCTGAGGCTGAACGGGGGGTTTCGCGGCATTGCTATTGGCCTGGGGCTTCGGCTTCTCCTCCAATGGAATGGGGACTTCGTCCTCATCGATGGTGAACGTCGTCTTGGGTTTGGTGTTTGAAAGCTGTTTCAGGTCCGGCAGGCTTCGGATCATGTCATCCCGCGTTTTGCGGAAGGGATCTTCGCCGCCGGCGTTGGTTTCCAGGAATTCATCGCGTTCCTTGAGCTTTTTATCCAGGATCGCGCGGACTTTCTCGTACTGACGGACGATGTGAGGGGTGATGAAAATGACGAGATTGCTTTTTCCGGATTCCGACTCTTTGCTCCTGAAGAGCCAGCCGAGCAGGGGAATATCCCCCAGGATCGGGATCTTGCTCACCGTCTCGGAAACTTTGTCCCGAACCAACCCCCCCATCACGATGGTGTCTGAGTCGCCCACGACCACCGAAGTTTGCGCGCTTCTCTCGGTGATGGAGAAGGCCGAGTTTTCCAAGCTTTTTGGGACACCTTTGGAGGTGAGATCGGCGATCTTCGTTTGAACGTCGAGTTTGACGAAGTTGGAGAGCTTGTTGATCTGCGGCTTGATCTTGATGCTCAAAGTCACGGGCTGATTTTCGATGCTTCTGCTCGGGACGCCGCTATTGGCCGCGATCGTGACTTTTTCCACGGGAATTTTATCCGTGGATTCGAACGTCGACTCGGTGTTGTCGAGCGCGATGATCTGGGGCGTGGCCAGGATGTTGGCATTCGAGTTGGTTTGGATCGCCCGGATCAAGCCTTGGACGCTTGATACCGTAATCGGGGTAGTGCCGGGTCCCAGGGTAACGGATTGCGATTGGCCCGAGCTGAAGCCCAAGAGAGCGCCTTTTTGCGAAGCGGGATTTGCAAGGAAGGAGAAGAGATCCCCGTTGGTGATCGAAGCAAGCCCCGATGAGGGGTTGATGATGTTGGATGAAAACTGGAAGGTCTTCGAGAGGTTGATCTCCATGATCACCACTTCGACGTAGACTTCATCCCGGGGGATATCGATGCGGTTGACCACGCGTTGAATCGTGGCGAAATCAGAAGGCGACGCCGTCACGACGAGCGAGTTCGTCGACTTGTCGGCTGAGATCTTGATGTTGCCCTCAAAAAGCGGCGCGGTGGCCACAGGATTCGTCCCCGTTCCCGACCCAGGAGCCCCGCCGGGAGCGGCGGGAGGGGGAGCCGTCGCGCGGCTTGAGCCCTGCGTGATGCTGTTGAGCGTCGTCGCGATCGCTTCGGAGTCCGCGAATTGGAGATAGATCACGTGAACTTTTCCGCCCCCCGCTTGAAGAGGGACCTTTTGGTCGAGCTTAACCACCACTTCACGCACTTGCTCGGCGCCTTTGGAGTTCGCGTGCACGATGAGCGTATTGGTGCGCTCGTCCGAGATGATGGTGTTGATGATGCCGCCTTCCTTGGTCCGGCGCGCGGTGAAGCGCCCGCCTGAACCCCCGAAACGGGGCGCCGCGGGGGCGCCTCCGGGGCCTCCCGTGGAGGCTCCAGAGCCGGGGATCAGTTTGTCGATCAGAGTAGAGAGTTCGGAGGCCGACGCATACTTGACGGGGATGAGCTCGATGCCGGCGTCAAAGCCCTCGACGTCGAGGATCTGCAGCATTTGATTGAGCTTGGCGATGTTGGAGCCGGTGTCAGTGACGATGACCGTGTTCGTCTGTTCATAGGGGATGATCCTCGAGTTCGCGGGCATGAAGCTTCGGAACGTGCGCGCCACTTCCTCGGAGCTGATGTACTTGAGCTGGAATACGCGCGTGATCAGCGCGTCCGTATTCGGGGAGTACTTGCCGGTGTACGTTTTCAATTGCTTGTCACGGGCATCGCGGTTGCGCGCGATGCGGATATGCTGCCCCGGCTTGGCGGGGGGAATGAGCGCGAAGCCGTTCATGTCCAGGGCTGTCAAAAACGCGTTCCACGCATCCGAAACGGTGATCGGCGAATTGGAAATCACGCTGACCCGGCCTTTGACGTCCTTGTCGTAGATGAAGTTTTTGCCCGTCAATTTTCCGAGCGCTTTGGCGATGTCGAGGATGTCCGCGTCGGGAAAGTTGAAGTCGGTCACGACCTGCTTGCCGCCGCCTTCCCCGCTCTCCGAATCGATCTTGATTGGGCTGATCGCGGAGTTTGAGATCACGCCGCCCGGAGTGGTCCCGCCCGCAGAAAATCCTTCCAAGGAGGGCGGAGCCACCGCGGAGGGAGGAGGAGGGCTTGTCGCCGGGGGCGCCGGGGTATTGCGCGCTGGAGCCGCTGGGGGTTGAGCGTTCGAATAGGCGGGCGGATAACTTGGGGGCGGGAAATCGTCGTCGATGTATTCATCGAACTCATCCATCTCCTCGTCGTCCGGGTAAATCGTGTTGCCGCCCGGAGGGCCTCCTGGGTAGGCATTTCTCGTGCTGGGGCGAAATCCTCCGCCATGCGGCGTGTCTGCCCACAGCTCGGTGGTGAAGGACGCGATGAGAAGGGCAAACGTCATGAGAGCGCTCAGCGTCGCGATGAGGCGGATGAGCTGAACGGGATAGTCGTTTTGGATCGGTGAAGTATCCTTCCTCATAAAGCGTGCTCCTTCAAACCTGAGAGTTCATCTAAAATCATAACTGAAGCTCTGAGTTCTTCCATTGCGTTCGATTTGCAAATCCAAATGGCTCGCCGTTTTGAGCGTCGAGAGCAGCTCAAAGGCTTTTCCGGGGTCATTGATGGGTTGCCCATCCAGCCCCAGGATCGTGTCGTTGTTTTTGAGCCCGAGCTTGTCATAAATGCTCCCTGGTACGATTTGGAAAAGTTTATAGCCGTTGGGCACGCCGTTTTTTAAGTTCGGCACGGCGCGCGCTTGAGTGAGGATGTTGTTGAGGTCCGAAAGAGTCCGGTCGACCTCGCTGCGGGAGATGTTGAATTGGGTGGAGGAGACGCGCTCCACGCCTGCGCCAGCCGGCGCTGACCCCCCAGGAGCAGCGCCCAGAGTGATCTTCGGAGCGGAAGAATCCTGCTCCTCCGGAAGATCCACGAACTCGCGCCTCCCTGAGCCCAAGTTCAGGAAGATCACCCGTCGGGCTTCCACCTTCAAAATGCGCGCCTTGGAGGGGATTTCGTCATCCACGCGGACGGGGTAAACGGTGCTGGCGGATTTATCCTCAATCGTCGCGACGGAGCGCGCCTCATCCTGAAGGATGAGAGTCCCGATCAAGGAAAAGGGAAGGGTGGTTCGGATGGGCGGCCCGCCTGGATCCACGGGACCTGCATCCTCGTCGGGAATGATGCCCTGACTGTTAAACAAGTTTCGTGTGAAGATGATTTGGTAATCCTCGAATGACGGGAGGTTCGAGCGGCCGTTGAGCGCCCGCACCAATGGCCGGGGCGGGGGAGGGGTGGGAATGAAGCGTTCCATCCAGAGTCCCGTGAGATCCGATAAGGAATAAGTGCAAAGGACGACGGTTCCAAGTTTGATGTAAAACGGAGTTCCTTGGTTCTTGAGCTTGCGCTGGATCCATTCCCCGACCACGGTGGGTTCAATTTTTGGGAAAGCGGTCCCCGAGCCGCGAACTCCGTCGTAACCACCCGCCCGCGCAAAAAGCCGGGAGAGCTGCGTTTTGCTCTCTTGAGCCCAGGAGATTACGCGTTGTTTCCAATCGGGGGCGAGGAGAGGCTCCCCCCCTTCTTCGGGGCGCGTTAAAAAGCCAGGGATGGGGCCTTCTTCGGGCTGCGGAGAAAGATGGACTTCGGTGGGAGCCGGCGCGGGTTGAGCGGGTTCCAGCCCTAATGAAGGCTCTTGAGTCAGCGAAGGCTCAAGCGGCGGCGGTGTTTCAGAAGTCGGGTCGTCAGTCATGCGTCCGGAATTCAAACCAACGCAAGAGCAGTGCCAATAAAAAGATGGGGTTAAAAAAATTTTTTATTGAGCAATCTCAGGCCCTTAAAAAAATGAGGCTCGCTCGCAAGACGGTCAGAATCAAATGAAAATGACAAGATGTCAGAAGCGCATCTCGAACGACCTTCAAAGACTGACAAAATGTCGGAAGGTGGCAATCAACCAAACGATGAGCCAAAGCCCGGCAAAAGCGAGGAGCGGTTCGTAGGCTTTGTTTTTTTTCGCGAGCTCCCAATCATAGGGCTGGGAATGAGCGGTGGCGTTGACTTTTCCGAGCTGCTCCGCGGGCGGCGCGGAAAACCGCGGAAAAAAACGAGGAACTGACGCGCAATAAAGTTCATAAGGGGCGCCAAAAATGGAACGCAGCTTAATTTCTTCATCCAAAATAATATAATGATAAATGACGGCAAAGAGGACCGTCGTGGCCGCTAAAAGCGCCCAGCTTTCGATGGCCAGAAGAATGCCCAGCGCCATCAAATAGGTCCCCAGATAAAGGGGATTTCGCACGTGGGCGTAAGGCCCTCCCACCGCAGGGCGTTGATCTTTGCGTAGGTGCCCGCTCGCCCAGACGCGCAAGCAAGCCCCGAGCAGGCAGAGCAGAAGCCCCGGCCACTTGGGGGGAGTTTGCGCCGCGAGAATAAGTAATCCCGCGAACCCCCAGGCCAGTGCGATTCGGGTTTTTCCACGGATTAAGGAACGAAATGAGTCAAGTGCGAGATTCATGAGGTTCAGATTTAGCCGGTTTAAAGCGGACCTGCAAGATCCCTGTGCCCCTTGAGCCAGAAAGGGCTTTCAGATATACTCAGCTTTCGTTATCAATCCTGACCTTTAAGGAGCCTTGGAGTGAAAGAGCCTGTGAAATCGTCCGCGGCAGTGCGCCCGCAAAGTTCGTCTGCGTCAAAATCCCTCAGCCCTCAGCACTTGGTTCAGATCCATGAATGCATGGTGAAAGCCCGCGTGCTGGAAGAGCGTTTGATCCGAATGTACAAGCAATCGGACGGGTATTTTTGGATCGGTGGACCCGGTGAAGAAGCGTTCAACGTACCGCTCGGCATGCAGGTGAAAAAAGGCCAGGGCCTGGATCATGACTTCCTGCACCTGCACTACCGCTCCAGCGCGATTCTTCTCGCGATGGGGGCGGACCCAATGGATTCCATCCGCCAGATGAAAAACACGGCCGCCGACCCTTATTCAGGGGGCCGCAACTTCGTCAATCATTACTCCAAGCGCGAATGGAACGTCGTGCCGGTCTCCTCGACCATTGAAACGCAGTATGCCACGGCCATCGGGACGGCGCTGGCGCAAAAGCGCCATGGGGGCACTGGCGTCACGATCGTCAATGGAGGGGACGCGGGAACGGCGGAGGGGGAATTCGCCTCTTGCCTCGTTTGGTCGAGTCGACCCGGAAATGAGCTGCCCATCCTCATCATCGTGGTCAACAATGAGTGGGGCATTTCAACTGCCGCCAGCACCCAGCATGGCGAGAAAAAAATTTCGGATCGGGCGAAGGCGTTCGGCATCAAGGCGGCCACCATCAACGGCAACGACGTCGAAGAGTCGCACGCGGCTCTCGCGGAAGCCTTTCGCTACATCCGCAACGAGCGCAAGCCTTACTTCATCGAGGCGCGCTGCTCGAGGCTCTATGGCCACAGTTCGGCGAGCGGAGCGAACTTCGTGGGAAATGAGCTCGATTCCCTGGCCGAGTTCGAGAAAAAACTGGAAGCCGCGAAGGTTTTGACCCGCAAGCAGATGACCGAATTGCGCGAAAGAATGACGCAGGAAATGCTCGAAATGTCCCAGCGCGTGAAGCAAGAGCCGATGCCCGAGGGTTCCACGATTTACGACCACACTTATCACGGGCAGAAGGGACGGTACTGGTAAAATGGCGAATATGGCCCAGGCCATTCGAATGGCCTTGCATTACGGTGAAGCGAAACTGGGACTGAAAGATATTTTCGGGGAAGACGTCGGTCCTCCGCTCGGCGGGGTGTTCACGGTCACCCAAGGGTTGAAAACGACGTGGAATTCGCCGCTCGATGAGCGGGGGATCATCGGGGCCGCGATCGGGCTCGGGCTCGCGGGCAGCCGCTGCGTGGCTGAGATTCAATTCTGCGACTACATTTACAACACGATCGATCTGCTCAAGCTCGCGGGCATGCAGTGCTGGTCTTCGAATGGGGATTGGAATTTGCCCATGACGGTGATGACGCCGGTGGGGAGCGGGATTCGAGGATCCATTTACCACTCGCACTCCTTTGACGCGACGATGACGCATATTCCGGGTTGGAAGATCGTCATGCCCTCCACGCCGCTCGATGCCTATGGGTTGATGCTGGCTTGCTTGAAGGAGCCGAATCCCACGATGTTCCTGAAGCCCAAAGCGCTCCTCCGCGTTCGAGGGCAGGAAGCGATCCCGGGAGAGCCCCCGCTCACCGCGGAAGGAGAAAAACAGCTGAAAGAAATGATCGATGCCCCTCTCGGGGATCGCGCGCGCTGGAAAGCGCGTTGGCCCGAAGGCTTGGAGGAGTACACCGTTGAAATCGGCAAAGCGAAGCTCGTTCGCGACGGCTCTCAAGTGAGCGTCGTGAGTTATGGGCGTACGCTTCCGCTCTGCGCTCAGGCCGCTGAGCAGCTCGAGGGCGAGGGAGTTTCAGTGGAAGTCATCGATCTCAGGACGCTCTGGCCCTATGACTGGGAAACGATCTCCGCTTCCATCCGAAAAACCGGGCGCGTGCTTTTCGTGAACGAGGACACCGAGGTGACCAACTTCGGGGAGCACTTGATTCGCCGAACCATTGAAGAGCATTTTTATGAGCTGGAGGCCGCTCCGAAACTGATTGCCGGGGCGTTCACTCCGGGGATTGGGCTCGCGGATCCTTTGGAGGCCGCAAGCGCTCCTCAGCTCAATTCGATTTTGGATGCGATTCGCGCGCTTGCTCAAGAGCGCGCTTGATCGCCTCCGCAGAAGGTTGCGTCTCAATCAGCTCGAGGATCGTTGAATTCGCGGAGTTCTCCAAAATTTCCGATCGCGGGAACGTTTTGAGCGTTTCCTCATGAAGGTAAATGCATTTGGAGTCAGGGACGTCTGGTGATGGAGACACTTGCTTTTCCCTGAGAATCGGCTCGAGTTGAACTTGGTTTTCCAGGATTCGGTGATCGACGTTGATGCTCACTTGAAGCGGCTTCCCTTTTTTCAATCGCTCTTGATTGTAGGGATGATTTTGGGCGTTTTTGCAAAATCGCTCGAGGCTTAGTTTGCCCGTCGGTGTTTTCACCAAAGTCTCGTCATCCAGCAAAAGCCTGCTCAATGCCGGATTGTCGAGTCCCTCGAGCAGTTCAGGATATTGGGCTCCGTGGTCCTGCTTGAGCTGATCGATGAGGTACGCCGCCGTATATTGGGAGCAATCGGCGGGGAGATCAATCATCAGGGATTGGTAGGAGAGCCAAGTCGGCATCGTGCACGCGTGATTCGTGCGGCCTTTGGAGTTTTTCAGCGGGGCTTTAGGAGAGGTGGTTCGGGGGCTTTCCACGACCAATAAAAGATCGGCAGTGGGGGAGTAGATCCGATCGCAGAACGCTTGGATTTTTTCGGGAGTCCAATCGGAGAAGCCCTCATTTTTGCGCTTCTGAAATTCTTGGATGCAATCGGTGATCCTTTCCCTCGAGCGGTCCCCCATTTTGATCACGACCGAACTTGAAGCGGGGGAGTCACTGTGCGCCATCGCGATCTGCGAGCCCAAAAGAAGAATCAGGCTGAAAAGGCGGAATCGTCGGTAATCCATGAATTTCATGAGCAAACTCCCTGTTTCATCTGGCCTTTACCCAAGCTGGGGAAGTTTGGCAAGAAAGAGGTCTTTTCGCCCTTTTGAAAATTCCTTTAAATTCTAAAAAACGTTGTTCTTTTCAGCAATTAGAGCAATCCTAAAAGGTGGGGCTTTAGCCTTTTCAGGGAAATCCCGTTTTCCTATTATAATGGAAGGCGCCGAATCTTAAGGGGAAGTCAATGAACCGGAGTGGACTCATGGGACATCATCAAAAACAATGGCTAGGAGTTTTTCTCATCTTCATCGGATCTGGGGAAGCTCAAGCGGCGGAGATGATGAATAAGGTGAGCTCCGGCCTCGGACGCGCGAGCGGATTTGCGGATACCGCTAAAAACATCACGGGGGGGATTTTTCAAACCCCGAGCTCCTGCGGAAAGGAGCTTCAAGAGAAGTTTTGCGGAACGGCAAAAGGCAAAGACAAGAAAAATCTCGCGAAGGCAAAAAAGAACGAAGCAAAAATCCCCGATCTGGAAGCCTGTAAGGAGGCCGACGAAAGCCTCGTTCACGAGACTTGGAGCTGTGATAACTTGATCAGCGGCAGCGGATCAATCAACCAGAGCTACATCAAAAAACAAAAAGACGAGCTCGACAAACTGATCGCCAAGAACAAATGCGACAAGGGAAATGTCGGGTTGATCCAGGACCGGGTCCGCTCTTTGACGGCGAAGCAGAAAGAGTTCAACGCCGCGGTCACCGCGCAGAGCGATTGTTTTTCCAAGTTTTCGCAATCCCAGCGCGATCAATTCACGGTTCAAGCCATCAATCCCCAGCTCGAGCTTGAAGCGCGGATCAAAAGCCTCGATGACCGGCTCAATAACCGCTCCAACGGATTGGTGAGCTTGATGAACGAAGTATTGAGGGGAAATGGTCAAGGGGGCAATGTTTCGGGTCTGACGAGCGGCACCGCCGGGATCTCAAATGAGATCGAGCAGTTTAAGAATCTTCAGGAAGACCTCGCCGAAACCGAATCCGCCTTTCAAGTCATGAAAGCCGATTACACGATCGGTTACACCAAGCGGTGCATGAGCGCGGAGGCCCTGCCCGCGGAGTTCACCCGGAGCGGGGGATCTTGCACGAAACAGAAGGACATTAATATTCAAGATTACATCGTCTGCGTCGCGGGCGCGGGCATTGGCAATATCGGATCCAATGGGCAAGGGGAGCGCGATTCTTTCTTGGTCTCAGGCAATAAAAACACGGAAGTGAGCACCTTGAAGGGGGTTTTTGAGAATATCAACCAAAACTCCGCGGTGCTTCCCACCTCAGCGCAGAATATCCAGACCAACAATCGCCTTTTCAAGACTCCCGACGATATTCAAAAGAGATACGGGAGTTATTTTCAAAGTTTGAACAACAAATACCCGAGGGTGAGCTCCAATGGACAGGGCTTGGGGAGCTTCATCCAGCAGCAATACCAAAACTGCTATCAAAAAGCTCAAAGCCAGGTTCAAGCGAATCTGAGCGCGGGTTCTGGTGGAAACGTCTCCCAAGGCGGGAATACCGCGGCCGAGGCGAGCCTCCGATCGCTTAGCCGAAATCTCGATAAGGTCCGCCGCAATGTGAGCACGAAATCGAGCGATCTTTTCAAAAACTACAACCGGGTCTATTCAAAAGTGCGGGGCGCTTTGAACGGCACGACGCGGGATTATTTCGCCGCGCAGGATCTCGAAAACTGCGCGAACCCCAACAAGGACACCTCGACGGCGAGCAATCAGCTTCGCGCGCAGTGCCTGGATCAAATGAAAACGAGCTTCGACAACCTCATGGACAATTTGAGCAGCACGATCTTGATTCAGGGGAAAAGCGGCGCCTTTCCTGTTCAGTGCAGAGGCCTCTCGGGCTGCATCACCACGCTGCAAAACCTTTCTACCCAATATCAAAACCAAGAGCGCCCGCGGCTGAAGCAGATCGAGGAGCAGATCGTACAAAAAATGAATGATCAGATGGATGCCGAGATCAAGACTTTTCAATCGAGCATCGAAGTGGCCCAGGGCTGCGTGATGGACGAGGATTTGAAGGCGATCAATGGCAGCCGGCTTCTCAGCGCGGGGTTGACTCTCGATACGATGCAGGATCGCAGCGATCTTCAGACCGAGCAGAAGGGCTCTTACAAGGGGTTGCCCGTGGTTCCGACGAGCTCGAGCAAGTTCTTGGCGCTCGTAGGTTCAGGGGTGCTTTATAATTTGAAGGACGGGGAGTTCAAGAGCGAGATTTCAAATTTGAATGAGAAGAAGAAGAAGCTTCAAGATGCGGCGGATGAGGCGGGCAAAACTAAGCAGTCTATCGACACGCAAGCGAACAAGTGTTTGAAGGACAAGCGAGTAGGAGATGCTCGATTGCTCAATACTGACATCTCCAATTTAATAGCCGCGAATTGCTTTAAGGGGGGAACGAATTCAATTTGCACTAAGCCCAACTCAGTAGATCTGCTGACTAAGGCCATCAAGTCCATCAGTATCGCTATGCGTATGGAAGGATATCAAGAGTTGCAAACGAGCTCTAACGTTCTCAATGACGGTTTGCAAGAATGTCAGGATCTACCTCCTCTTGCGGTCGGGGAGCCTCCAAGACCTCGAGGAGGTCCGGCGTGTAATCAAATTTCTGGCATCACCCAGAAATTGAACGCAATCTCCTCTGATACGACGGCCAGCTCAGTTTCGGGATCGGCTGGGGGCCAACCACAGTTCCCAAAAAAGTAAAAACCCATCTTTAAGATGCGGGTTGATGTAGAGAGGCAAAACGTTTTGTCGCGGTGCCGGCGTGGAATGCGGCACGAAATGCGCATCTCAAGAAGCCTGGGACTTTTTTAATCCGTCCAATCGATCGACCAGCCATGTTTTGATCAGCGCTTGTCGAGTGATTCCACGCCGACCTGCTTCTCGATCCAACGCTTGAATCGCTCAGGGGGGCAGATCAACCCCGACCCGTTTATTCTCGGTTTCAAAGTAGTCTAAAACGGCAGCGCCGTCATCGAAACGGTCTTCAAGATTCTTGGCGTGGGTGGATTCTTTTCTGGTAAATCTTTTTTTCCTCATCTCGGGATCTCCTGCATGAAATTAGACGAATCCTGTTCTCTCGCTGAATGATGATGGCGGTACAAAAAATCAAATCGATCTTTCCAATCGCCAGTTCTCTTTCTTCCGCGTGTCTCCTATCATGACCGCGTCAGTCGATAAAGGCAGGCGCCCATATGGTCAGCCTGATCGAGAAGTTGAGGAGAAATCCTGTTAGAAAGACTTAAGATCGCTTGGCATTCGCGCAAGCTGCCAAAGGCAATGAAAAAAAACTTCATTTGATCGCGTTTTGTGGGTTTTGCTGAACCCTCAGCAAGATTCAAAGTGATGGATGAGGCAGCCCTGACGAGCTGATCTTTAAGATGTCGAGGGAGCCGCAAGGTTGTGCAAGATCGATAGAATTGAATCGAGAGTTGATAAGTGCGAAATTGTTTTAGCATGAACTGAATCCTCCTCTTTTATTTTCCGGTTTCACCCAACAGGTGACCGGAAAATAAAAGAGGAGGATCGGTGAATTGAAACGTCAAACGAACTCTAAAACATGCTGAAAGTTTGAAAAAGGGGCAAAAACTGAAACGGATCGGATATCAGTAATCAGCTAGTCGGAAAACGGCTCTCAGTGATCCATCTCTGAAAGTGGGTTGACGTAGAGGCGAAACGTCTTGTCGCGGTGCCGGCGAATGGCGTAGATGCCGTTTTCTTTTTCGGTGATGAGCCGCTCATAGAAGGTGGGATCGAGCTCGGCCACTTCCTGGACGCTCTTTCCTTCATATTTCCCGAAATCAATGATCACCAGCTGTTCATCAATGATTCCAGTCACCGGGCTTAAGTTCGCGCTCATTCACGGGCCTCCGTAAGTCTGTTGCTCAAAGCCATCCTCTACTCTGGTGGGCTTCTCTACCTCGAGTGTATCTGAAATGCACCTGCCGTTTCAAGATTCGAGGGGGCTCAACAATTCCCGTCTATTTCCCGTCGCATTTGGGGTTTCTTATGCTAAGGTCGCCCTCGCTTATGTGCGGAATCGTAGGAATGATCGGCGCTCCCGATGCGGCGCGAGAGGTTTTTCTGGGACTCACGACTCTGCAGCATCGCGGCCAAGATGCCGCCGGAATCTTGACGTACGATCGTCAAGGATTTCACAGCGTCAAAAATACCGGACTAGTCGAAAACGTTTTTCAGCGCACCCATATGGATACGCTCACGGGCGATTGGGCGGTGGGGCATGCGCGTTACAGCACCATCGGTCGAGGAGACCTCATCGATGTGCAGCCCTTTTTACTGAGCCACCCCTACGGGCTCGGCATGGTCCATAACGGCAACATCATCAATTCGACGGAGCTCGCCCAAGAGCTCAAAGAGCAGAGCCTGCGTCAGATGCTGACGCGCTCCGATTCCGAGGTGCTTTTGCATGTGTTCGCCGAAGGGCTGACCGCCGCGGGCCGAAGCGAGGCCGCTTCCGGCGCCGCGAATTCCGCCCCGCTCGCGTTCAGCGTGATTTGCTCAGCGGTTCAAAATGTCTTCGACCGCGTGAACGGCAGCTACAGCATCGTGACGCTGATCGCGGGAGAGGGGCTGCTCGCTTTCCGCGATCCCAAAGGGATTCGACCGCTGATCTTCGGCAAAAAGCCCCAACCGGGAAGTCCGAGCGGTTGGGCATACGGAGTGGCTTCTGAGTCGGTGGCGCTCGGGTTTTTGGGTTATGAGGTCGTCCGCGATTTGGAACCCGGTGAAGTGCTGTTCATCGATCGTGAGGGGCAGGTGCATTCCCAGACGCTGCAACCGCGGACGGGCGTGACGCGCGAAGCCCGCCCCTGCATGTTCGAATGGGTTTACTTCGCTTCGCCGGAGTCGGTGATTGACGGCGGAGCCGTCTACCGCACGCGCATCGAGCTGGGACGGCAGCTCGCGCGCGGGATCAAGCCACTTTTGGAGCAGCGGGGGATCACGGCCGATCTCGTCGTGCCCGTGCCGGAGACTTCGCGAATCGCGGCGATTTCGCTCGCGGAGGAGCTGGACATCCCTTATCGCGAAGTGCTGATCAAGAATCGCTACATCAAGCGCACTTTCATTTTGGACTCGCAGGAGAAGCGCCAAAAGGCGGTGGATTTGAAGCTCTCCCCTGTCCGTTCGGAAATCGAGGGCAAACGCGTGCTGCTCGTCGATGATTCGATCGTGCGAGGGACGACTTCGCGCAAGATCATCTCGCTGGTCCGCCGCGCGGGGGCGAAGCAAGTGTTCTTCGTTTCCACGTGCCCCATGATTCAACATCCCTGCTACTACGGGATCGACTTCCCGGATGAGAGCGAGCTGATCGCATCCGGGCGCAAGATCGAATCCATCGAGCAGGAATTGGGCGCCGATGCGGTGATTTATCAGGACATTCCGGGATTGCTCGAGGCGATCCGCTCGAGCAGCGGCGGTCGCTTCAAGCCCTGCATGGCGTGCTTGGATGGGGATTATCCCACCGATGTCCGGGCCTCGGGGCGGAGTTTTTCGAAGTCCCGAATTGCGGATCGTAGAAGTACTCAGCGCGTCGTGTGAAAGACGCTTCAGACATGAGAAGAGGTAATCGGCGATGGAAACCCTTTATCGAGGTTCAGTAAAGGATGTCGTAGGACCCGCGAGTTGGAAGGGGAAGTCCGCGCTTGTTTTTCAGTACACCGATGCGTATTCCGTTTTTGATTGGGGGAGGATGCCTGATCTGCTCCCTCAAAAAGGGGAGGCGCTCGCGATTTTAGCGGCGTATTGGTTCGAGCAGCTCGGGGATCCGGAGCGTTGGAAGGAATTTTCCCGCAGCACGGAAGCTCACCGCCTGCGCAAGGCAAATCGTTTCGGGGCCAGCTTCAACGAGCAGGGCGAGGAGTTCCAGGCGCAAGGGTTGAAGACGCACTATCTGGGAGTCCTTCGCACGCCCGCCGAGGCGCGCACGCTCTCGGCCTCTGAAGTGCGCGGCGAAAAGTTGCCGGATCATTCGGTGGCGCTGGAACCCGCGCTTTTTCGCTCGCTCGTGGTGGAGCGGGTGCAAGTGGTGAAGCCGAATCTCACCTCGATCCTGGGCAGTCCCGTGGCGGATTACCAGGTGACGAGGACCGCTCCCGCGCCGCGGCTCATTCCGCTTGAGCTCGTTTTCCGTTTCAGCGCTCCACCGGGCAGTTCCCTGCGGGCGCGAATCGCCCGGGATCCGCGTTATCTCTCGATGCTGGGTTATCCGGAGCTGGAGGGACGGCTTGAGAGCCCGGACGGTTGGGATTTCCCGATTTTGGAGGCGTTCACGAAACTGGAACCCACGGATCGAATCGTGAGCTGGTCGGAAGCTTTGGCGATTTCGGGGATCTCAGCCACGACGCTTCAAGCGCTCCTCGTGCAAAGCACTTGGGTGGCGGGCTTCTTGAAGTGGATGTGCGGTCAGCGGGGGCTTGAGCTCGCTGACGGGAAGCTCGAGTGGGCGCTTTCGGAGACGGGGGAGCCTTTCCTCGTCGATGCGATTGGGCCGGATGAACTCAGGCTTTCGACGACGGGCGCTTCCCGAGCCGCGCTCTCCAAGGAGTTCCTCCGCATTCATTACCGCAAAACGCCCTGGTACGAGCAGCTGGAATCCGTGAAGAATAAAACCCAGGGCTCGGCTTCGGCTTTGGATTGGAAAAAAAATATCGCGCTTCCGCCGCTTCTTCCCGATCGCGAGCGAGAATTGGCGACGCAGCTTTACTGGGTTCTGACGAACGTCCTCACCGGGCAGCGCTGGTTTCCCCGAGCTTGGAGCCTCAAGGAATTGGTGGAACGGATTCACGCGCAAGCGGAGTCGGCCTCATGAGCGGAGCGCGCGTCTGGGTGATCGGCTCAGGAGCCCGGGAGCACGCGCTCGCGTGGAAGCTCTCGAAGTCGCCTCAGGTCGTGTCCATCGGTGTGGTCCCGGGAAACGACGGGATGTCGCCGGAGTGGGATAGAATTCCCGCGAAGCTTGCCGAAGGAAAAGTCGAATTCGAGAGATTGGCCCGCGTCGCGCGGGAGCAGTCGGTTTCGCTCGTCGTCGTTGGGCCGGATCAGCCGCTGGCGGACGGCTTGGTGGATTGCTTTGAGGCCCAGGGTCTGAGCTGTTTTGGGCCTTCGCGCGAAGCTTCGAAGCTGGAATGGAGCAAGGCTTTTTCGAAGGAAGTCATGCAGGCGGCTCAAGTGCCCACGGCGCGTTTTTGGGCTTTTGAAAATGCATCCGAGGCGAAGCGCTTATTGAAGTCCGTCCCCTGGGGAGCGCGAGGGTGGGTGATCAAGGCCGATGGGTTGGCGCTCGGCAAAGGGGTGCGCGTTTGCCGTGAGTTGAGCGAAGCTGAAAGCGCCGCTTCGGAGTTTCTCGCGCTCTCCGGAAAAATCATCGTGGAAGAGGAAGTGCGGGGACAGGAGTCCTCCTGGTTCGCGTTTTGCGAAGGGGAGAGGTGCGTGCTTCTCGATGCGGCCCGCGATTATAAGCAGCTTAAGGACCAAGGACAGGGGCCCAATACGGGGGGGATGGGCGCTTACAGCCCCTTGAGCGAGTTCGACGCTCGTTTCGCCCAGCGCGTGCGCGAAGAGGTTTTTTTGCCCGTGCTTCGGGAGATGGTGAAGCGGGGGAGCCCTTACCGCGGGATCTTGTACGCGGGGCTCATGGTGGATTCGACGAGCGGGCAGTACTGGGTGCTTGAATTCAACGCGCGATTCGGCGATCCCGAGGCGCAAGTACTCTTGGCTCGGATGGAAGATGATTTTTTTGGATGGGCAGCCGCAGTAGCCCAACGAAAGCTCGCGGAGAGGCCCAGTGAAGTTCGCTTCACGCCTGAAGCCGCCGTTTACGTCGTCGCGGCTTCGGCGGGATATCCGGAGTCCCCGCAGCTGGGCGCTTCGCTCCCATGGAATTTAGCTCAGGTTCCTGAACACCCCCCTCATCTTTTTTTCGCCGGGGTTCGGCGCGAGGATCCCTCGCCTTCGGCGCGGCTTCAGTGTTCGGGTGGGCGAGTGCTCGGCGTGATGGGCAGGGGAGCTGATTTGAAACAGGCGCGTTCTCAAGCTTATGCGCGTCTGGAGCGGATCCGGTTTGAAGGGATGCAGTTTCGAAAGGACATCGGGGAGGCGCGATCGTGAGCGCCTCTTCCCCTCGCATCGCGGTTTTTGCGTCGGGGCGCGGGAGCAATCTTCATGCGCTGATCGATGCGATCCGGCAGGGGAGCCTTCAGGCGACGCTTTGCGCGGTCGTCTCCGATCAGCCCGGAGCTGCCGCCTTGGAGAAGGCGCGCGCCGCGGGCATCGAGGCGCTCGGGATTCCCCCGAAAAACGATCGGGAGCAGCATGAACGGGAGATTTCGGAGCGGCTCAAGGAGTTTTCTCCCCGCTTCATCGTCCTCGCCGGCTATATGAGGATCTTCAGCCCTTGGATGATCGAGCAGTTTCGTTCTGAGCGCGGTTACTCCAGAATCGCCAATATTCATCCCTCGCTGTTGCCCGCATTCCCCGGAAAAAACGCCTATTCTCAGGCGTTTTCAGCCGGCGTGAAGGTGACGGGCGCGACGGTGCATTGGGTCGAAAGCGCGGTGGATTCCGGGCCAATCTGCGCGCAGGAGGCGTTCTCGATCGAGGATTGCGGATCCGTCGAGGAAGTCGAGGCGCGGGGGCTCAAGCTTGAGCATCAGCTCTATCCGAAGGCCTTGAATTGGATGCTGCGTGAGCAGTTTCAAGTGGAAAGAAAAGAAGGAGTTTTGCGTGTTCGCTCGAATTGAAGTCGGGGTGAGGCCGGATTTCTCAGATCCCTCTGGGCAGGGGTTTTTGCGCCGTTTGGAGCTCGCGCATCCGCTCCTCCGCAAAAAAACGCGTTGGGCGAGGGCGCTCGACGTTTATTGGATCGACGTGCCGGTGGGGCGCGAGGAGCTGATCTCGCTGCTGTACGAAGTGTTCTGGGATCCGGCGCTTCAATGGATGTTCACCGGAAATCTGATCCCTTCGGCGACGGGCAAGCACGGGACTTTGCTCGATCTCATGGAGCACGCCCCGAATCGCCCGGGAATGTTCTGGGCGATCGAGCGGAAGTTCCGACCCGGTGTGACGGATCATTGCAGCCGAACCGTGCATGAAGCCTTTGAGATCGTATCCCATCGCAAGCTTCCCGAGTTTCGCTGCGCGACGGGGGGGTTGCTGCTGCTCGAGGGGCCGGAACTCGACGAGGATTCCCTGGCCGTGATCGCGCGCGACCTTTTCTGCAATGACCTCGTCGAGACCTGGACTTTATTGAATGAGGGAGATTTAAAAAGAAACGACCGCTTCCACCAGGAAAGGGTGAAAACGGATTTCCCCCGCGTTTCGCTGAAAGCCTCGAATCAAGTGGGGATCCACGATTTGAGCGGTTTGGCGGGCGAGGAGCTCGAAGCCCTCAGCCGCAAGCAGGGCTGGGCGCTCAGCCGGGACGAAATGACCGCGATTCAATCGCATTTCGCGAAGCCCGAAGTCCTGGAGAAAAGGCAGACCTTGGGTTTGGGAGCGCCTACCGACGTTGAACTTGAGATCCTGGCTCAAACTTGGTCGGAGCACTGCAAGCACAAGATCTTCAAGGCCCGCGTGAGTTACAGCGAATCCTCGGAAGGGGAGCCCGGCGCTTCGCCAAGCTTGATTCCCGCGAAAATCCCGCAATCCCCGGAATGGATTGATGGGCTCTTCAAAACGACCATCCTCCAGCCCACGCATCAGCTCAACGCGCCTTGGGTGCTTTCCGCGTTTCATGACAACGCGGGCATCGTGGCTTTCGATGAGGAAGACGCGTTTTGCATCAAGGTGGAGACTCATAACAGCCCTTCGGCGCTGGATCCTTACGGAGGGGCCCTCACGGGGATCGGGGGAGTGAACCGCGATATTTTGGGTTGCGGGCTCGGGGCTCGACCCATCTTCAATACTGATGTGTTTTGCGTGGCGCCTTTGGATTGGAGCGAAACGCTTCCCGATCGGCTCATGCATCCTCGGCGCATCTTGGAGGGAGTGCGCCGCGGAGTGGAGCACGGGGGCAATCAGAGCGGGATCCCCACCCTCAATGGAGCGCTGGTTTTTGATGAGCGGTATTTGGGCAAGCCCTTGGTTTATTGCGGGACCGGGGGATGGCTTCCCAGAGTGATCGCGGGGCGTCGTTGCGAGACCAAAGAGGTGCAATCCGGCGATCGCGTTTTCATGATCGGAGGGAGAATCGGGAAGGACGGGATTCATGGGGCGACTTTTTCATCGCTGGCCCTGGACGAAAGTTTTTCCGCCTCCGTCGTTCAGTTGGGGGACCCCATCACGCAAAAGAGGATGTCGGACTTTTTGCTCGAGGCTCGTGATTTGGGGCTGTATCGGGCGGTGACGGATAATGGAGCGGGCGGACTTTCCTCATCCGTCGGGGAGATGGCGCTGCTCGCGAAGGGGGCCACGATTGACGTGGCGCTCGCCTCCACGAAATACCCGGGGTTGAAACCCTTTGAGCTCGTGATCAGCGAATCCCAGGAACGGATGACCGTCGCGGTGGATCCCGCCAAAAAAGAGGAGTTCATGGCGCTCGCCGAGAGGCGCGGTGTTGATGCGTGCGATCTGGGCGAGTTTTTGTCGAGCGGACGTTTTGACGTTCATTATGAGGGGGAACTCGTCGCGAGTTTGGACTTGGATTTCCTTCACGAAGGCGTTCCTCGTTTGGAGCTTCAGGCTCAGTGGCAACCCCCGCGAGCGCAGATCGGCCAGGATCGATTCGCTTTCGAGCGCGACGCTCCGCGGATTTTGACCCAGCTTTTGGGCCGGCCCAACATCGCCTCCAAAGAGTGGCTCGTCCGTCAGTATGATCATGAAGTGCAGGCCATGTCCGTGATCAAGCCTTTTCAGCAGGCGATGCAAAATTTCGGCGGCGTTTCGAGCCCCAATGACGCGGGAGTGATCAAGCCCAAGTGGACCTCGGACGCCGGCCTCGCCATCGGGTGCGGGATCAATCCTAAATTATCGGATTGGGATCCTTACCTCATGGCTCAATCCGCCGTGGACGAAGCGGTGAGGAACTTGCTTTGCGTCGGCGCGGATTTCGGCCGCCAGCAATCTCAAATCGCTTTGGTCGATAATTTTTGCTGGCCCGATCCCACTCAAGACCCTAAAAAAATGGGCGCGCTCGTGCGCGCATGCTTCGGTTTGAAGGAAGCCGCATTGGAATTATCAGCGCCCATCGTCTCAGGCAAAGACAGCATGAAGAATGATTTTCGGGGCAAGAGATCGGGGCGCGCGGTTGAGATTTCCGTTCCGCCCACGCTCTTGATGACGGCCGTCGGGAAGATCACCAACGTCAAGCAATGCCGAACGGCTGAATTCAAAGCTTCCGGAGATCATGTTTATCTCCTGGGCGGCGAAGGGCTGGGTCTCCTGGGCTCGGAGTTCATGCTCGATCAGAAGGCTTTGCCCGAGCCTCGCGCGGGAGGCGCGCATCGATTGGGAATGCCCCAATGGGACACGGCGAGGAAGATTTACCGTTGGCTGGGGTTTTCATACGGCAAGGAGCAAGGGCGGCTGCGCTCACTGCATGACGTCTCCGAGGGAGGCGTGCTGGTGGCCGCCGTTGAAAGCCTGTTCACCCGTTCTTTGGGTTTGGAGGTCGAACTTAAAATGGAGATGGCCGAAGCATGGGAAACTCTGTTTGGAGAGGGTTTCCACAGTTTCATCGCGAGCTGCCAAGAGACGGATGGCTCCTTTCTGGAGCAGGAGTGGAAAACCTTCGGGATTCCTTTCATCCGCCTCGGAACGGTGACTCCATCAGAGCGGCTTTCGGTGAAGCTGCTGGAGCCCACCACGGGAATGGGCGCGAACTGGAGCGTTCCTTTGGCCGAACTCAGGGCTGCATGGCAAAAAGAAGGGTATTGGTCTTGATCCATGAGTAACAAACCTACCGCGCTGGTGCTTTGCGGGGATGGCATCAACTGCGAGCTTGAAACGGCGGTCGCTTTTCGGATGGCAGGATTTGAAGCGCAAATCTGCCATATCAATGATTTGATCCGGGACGCTCTGAGTTTGAGCGAGCTCAGCAAGCGCTACGCCGCGCTCGCGTTGCCCGGGGGGTTTTCCTTCGGCGATGACCTGACCTCGGGAAAAGTATTGGCTCTCAAAATCAAGCACGCTTTGCGGTGGGATCTCAATACCTACGCTTCGCGCGGAGGATTGGTCATTGGGATTTGCAACGGATTCCAGGCATTGATTCGCCTGGGTGTTTTTGGAAAGGAAGTTTCGATCACCGCGAACGCTCAGGGAAGGTTTTTGAACTCCTGGGTCAAGCTGTCACCCGGTTCCGGCACCCGCTGTCTCTGGCTGAAGGGGATCGGGACTCTGGAGCTCCCGATCCGCCATGGCGAAGGCCGCGTCCTGATTTCTTCAACGCTCCGCTCGGAGCTTTTTCAGAAGATGGAACGATTGGGAATGCTCTGCCTCAAATATCAAAACAATCCCACGGGAAGCGAGGAGAACCTCGCCGGTCTTTGCGACGCGACCGGCAGGGTTTTTGGGCTGATGCCGCATCCCGAGGCTTTCGTCCGATGGACCGCGCATCCCGAATGGACCCTTCAACCCAGCCGCGCCAGCGCTCCCGGGCAAGGCTTGCAACTTTTTGAGAATGCTTACCATGAAGCCGCTCGCTCCTCTTGAGACCCTCGTTACGCGCCCCTTGAAGATGAAACGGGCGCTTCTCAGCGTTTCCGATAAAACGGGCATTGAACCCTTGGCGCGCGCGCTGCAAGACGCCGGCGTGGAGCTCGTTGCCACGGGCAGGACGGCCAAGCAGCTGAGCGATGCCGGATTGAAGGTGCGCGAGATTGAATCGATCTCGGGCAATCCGGAGGCCTTTCAAGGTCGGATGAAAACGCTTTCGTTCGCGGTGTGCGGAGGAATTCTTTTCAGGCGCGGCGACGCTTCGGACGAGTCCGACGCCGAGCGCTTGGGGATTTTGCCGATCGATTGCGTCGTCGTGAACTTCTATCCTTTCAAAAAGACGCTGGAAACTCCCGGAATTTCGCTCTCAGAGCTGATTGAGCAGGTCGATATCGGAGGTCCGACCTTGGTCCGCGCGGCGGCCAAGAACTTTCAGCATGTTTTGATCCTGACCGATGCCTCCCAATACTCAAAAACGATCGGCTATTTGAAATCCGAGGGGGCGATCCCGGGAGCGTGGCTCGCTCAATGCGCTCAGGCTTCATGGAGGACGGTCCTGGATTATGACGCCGCGATCGCGGGGGCGCTCTCGCCGTCTGGAAAAAAGCTTCGGTACGGCGAGAACCCGCATCAATCCGCTTGGGCGGAGATTGATCCCCAAAGCCCCATCGCTTGGGAGAAAGCCGATCTCTCTTACAACAACACGCTCGACTTGGCTTCGGCCTACGCGGTGATGGGAGATCTGCTGGCCCAGAATCCTTCGAGCCGCGTAGCCGTGATCGTGAAGCATAATAATCCTTGCGGAGTCGGCTTGGTCCATGCGGATCCCGGGGGCAATCCAGAAAGCGCCCAGCTTTTGGCGCTGGAGAAGGCCTGGCAGGGGGATCCCGTTTCCGCGTTCGGCGGCGTGATCCTTCTCTCCCATCCCCTGGAGGCTGCGGCTGAAAAATTCTTGGAAGGAAAATTCATCGAGGTTCTCGCCGCGCCCGGGCTTTCGGAGGAACTGCAGATCTTCCAGAAGAAAAAGAATCTGAAGGCGGTGGCCATTCGAAAATGGGGGGTCCGGGTTCCCATGGAAAAATTGGAGTTGCCCGGGGTTCGTTTGGAGCAGGAACCGGACTCTTGGAAGCCGGAGACTTTGGATTCTCCCACGCAGAAGCGCTGGCCCCCTGAACGGGACGCTCTGGCTTTTTTCGGCGTGGCCATCGCCAAGGCTTTGAAGTCCAATGCCATTACTCTCGTTCGCTCCTGGGAAGAAAAGGGTCAGCGGGGGTTTCAGCTGGTGGGCGCGGGACAGGGGCAGCCCAACCGCGTTGATGCGCTCAGGCGGCTCGCGATTCCCCGAGCGCAGGCGGTGACGTCGCGCGCCGATCTCAGCGATTGCCTTTTAGTGAGCGACGCGTTTTTTCCATTTCGGGATGCCATCGATGAAGCGGCCCGGGTGGGAATCCGCTTCATCGTGCAGCCGGGGGGCAGCAAGCGGGATGAGGAAGTGATCACGGCCTGCAATGAGCATGGGATCGCCCTCGGCATGAGCGGCACTCGGCATTTCAAACATTAATGCGGACGAAGGACGCATCGTAAAAAATGGGCGCAATCAATTACGAAAAGTCGGGGGTGAATCGGGATCTCGCGGATCGATTGGTTGGGCAAATCGCCAGGGACTCGAAACGCACGCAGAACTCCCGGGTGAAAGCCTCCATCGGCGGGTATGCTTCGCTCTACCAGCTCAGTCGGGATCAGTGGCTAGCTGCTTCCACCGATGGCGTGGGAACGAAGCTGAAGCTGGCCTTCGAACTGAACCGTCACGATACCATCGGAATCGATTTGGTGGCCATGTCGGTGAACGACCTTCTTTGCGTGGGAGCAGCGCCTCTTTTTTTTCTCGATTACTTCGCGACCGGGAAGCTCGACGCCAAGACCGCGCGATCCGTGATCCAGGGAATCGTCGAAGGTTGCCGCCAGGCGCGTTGCGCGCTCGTCGGAGGAGAAACCGCCGAGATGCCCGGATTTTACGCGCCGGGAGAGTACGATCTCGCGGGTTTTGCGGTTGGGGCCTTGCATCCGCGACAGGCGCTCCCCAGAAAGGATATTCGGGCCGGGGATGCGCTGATCGGTCTCGCTTCAAGCGGGTTTCATAGCAATGGCTATAGCCTTTTGAGAAAGCTCCTAACTCAGGGGAAGAATCGCCGCAAGTGGGCGCTCGAACTGCTGACGCCCACCCAAATTTATGTGGATTGCCTGTCTCGCCCCTTAAAGCTGGGCTGGGTCAAGGCGCTCGCTCATATCACTGGATCGGGGTTCCTCAATCTGCCGCGCGTTTCCGAGAAGTTCAGCTATGAGCTCCATTTGCCGCCCCTTCAGGAAAGGGCTCCCGTTTTTGAATGGGTGGAGCGGGTTTCGGGGTTGGGGTTTGGCGAGCTCTGCTCGACTTTCAATCAGGGAATTGGGATGATCGCGGTGTGCTCGCCCCGTCATGCCGCCCCGATGTTGCGGGCCTTGAAGGCGCAAGGGCAAACCGCCTGGAAAATCGGAACCGTGATTCCCAAGCGGGGACGAACCAAGAGTGAGGTCTTCATCCAAGATGCCGGGAAATCCGCTCGACTCCTTTATTGATGAGCTGCCCCTCGAGGAGTTGAGGGGGCTTTCGCCCAGCGCCCGGATTTGCGTGGGGAGCGGTTTTTCGAGCGAAGAAATCAAATCCGAATTGCTAAAAAAAATAGGCGCTTTTTTCGGGGACGCGGTGGTCACCTCTCCCCAGCTCGCTCTGAAGCTCACTGAAGCGCGATCAGAGCAGCTTTTGGACGCGATGGCGCGACAGGAAGTTTTGAGGCTGCTTTTTTCGGAGCGGAAGATCCGCGCCCTTCTGCCGGCTTTGGACGCATTGAAGCGCCAGAGCCCCCAGTCATTTTGGGAGCGATTGGATCGCGCGCTCCAAGAAAGCCGCCTGAGCGTCGCCCACGATGAGGAGCAAGATGCGCTGATTCAGCATTTGGACAGCCTGGGAGGTTCCTCCGCGCATTGGCGCGAGCTCCGATTGCTCTGCGCGGCGTATGAGGCGTGGTTGGAGGAGAAGGGTCACCTCGATTATCCGATGCTGCTCACGAAAGCCATTCACGCTTTGGAACGGGGTGATTCGGGGAGCGCTGAGCTCCCCCAAAAAGTGATTTACTTTTCAGCTCAAACGCCTCGAAGCCGCGAAGCGCTTTTCTGGCAAACCCTCTCCCTTCGCAGCCCTTTGATTCGAGTGGGTCCTCTTGAAGAGAAAAAGGATCCGGAGAAAAAAACTCAGTGGGCTTGGGAGCGTTGGCACACGCTTGATGACGCCGCGGAGGGTTTGGCAGAGGCACTTCGCGGGGCGGAGTGGGGATCACAGGCGATCTTGGTGGAGAATACGCCCGCGGTGCGCCGATCCCTGGAAAGAGCGCTTCAGAATGCGGGGATTCCGACCGCGGACTCCAGGGATCCTTTTGGATTGAGGCGACAGGAAGCCATTAAATCGGCGCTGCTTCCGTTTCAAGCTTTTGCTTCGCGCTTTGACCGCAGAGCGGTGATCGCTTGGATTCAGGGTTGGTTTGAAAGCTCCGTCGCAAGCGCCTGGGTGGAGGAAATCCATTCACGTGGGATGATTTCCGGAAGGGTGAACTACCGGGGTGGGGTCTTGGAGCCTCTGTTCCATGAAATGGAGCGGCTTGAAGAAAGCTTCGGCGGGAAAAAAACGATGGAGTTTATCGCGACGGCCCATTTGCGGCTCCTGGAAAAGGCAGGTGAAAAGCAATCCCAGTTCTTGAAGTTTTGGGAAATTTTCTGGGAGCGATGGCGGGGGGATTTGGATCGAGTGGGGTCGCTGGAGCGCCCTTTGCCCTTGATGAGTTGGATGGAGCGCCTTCGGAGTCGATTGTCCCAGACTTTGGATTTGCCTCCGCTTTTAAAGCCCGAGGACGGGATTGCGATTCATCAGCTTCATCAAGCCCCATTGAAAAAAGTGGAACGAGTATGGTTTTTTGGATTCTCGCCGTTGGGATTTTCTCCCGTCTCGGACTCCAGCGTTTCAGAGGATTGGCTCAATCCCCGGGATCGGGAGCGCCTTGCGGCTGAATACTCCATCCGTTCCACGGCGGGGATCAGAAAAGAGAGGTTGGCTCATCTCTCGGCGTGGCTGAATCACGCTGATTCCGCGGTGGTGGTCGATGCTCATTATCATGAAGATGGCAGGGAACGAGAATCCCTGCTTCCCTCGCTTTTGGCCTTAGCGGAGCAAACTGGCGTCATTTGCCCCGAACATCCCGAGGAACGCGGGGCTCACGATCGGTGGAGGCTGGCTTACGGCAGGCCGCGGCTGCTTCAGCCCCAGACGGTTTCGCTCGCCGCCGTGGAACCGGAGTCTTTTTCGGCGACGGCAGTGGATCACTACAGCCGATGCGCGTTCCTCGCTTTGGGGTTTGACCGATGGAAGCTTAAAGATCTGCGCGAAGCGGGTCGGGAACCTTGGCCTGAGGTGCGCGGCTCCATTCTCCATCAAGCGGTGCGTGAGCTCGTCTCATCGTATGACGGAGCCGGAAAATTCGCTCTTCCCATCGAAGAGGCGTTGGAGCGGGCTTGGGGCAAGACAGGACCCAAAGGATTGCTGCGGAGCGATCGTTTGAGGAAAAATGTGCGCGCTCGGTGGAACGAAATCCTCTCGACGTTCGCGGAGAAAGATTTGAACTACCTCAACCTCTCCCAGGCGAGGCCTTTGCTCTTGGATGAAGGCCGAATGAGCCTCGAAATAGCGGGAACCCGGGTGGTGGGGCGTCCTGATCGAATTGATGAGTTGCCGACGGGTCTTCTCGTGATTGATTATAAAACTTCGACGAGCGCGGCCGCTCATGGATCGGAGATGCTTGAGTTGGGAGATCGGCTGCAGCTGCCTTTTTACGCCGTCGCGATTCATCGTCAGATGAATCGGGCGGTCATTGGAGCTCAATTCATCGAGCTCAATCCGACGGCCGGGAGGAGCCGGGGTTTTTTTTTCAAGGGCCTGGAAGCCCCTTTCAAAATTCGGTCTCACTCAAAAAGTTTGCTGTCCGTAACTCCGGAGCAGGCGCTGGAGAAGTTTGAAAGCCACCTCCAATCGGCAGTGAAGGCGATGCGGGACGGGATTCATCACGCGCATCCCAAGAATCGCGACCGGGATTGCCCTTCTTGCCCCATGGGGGATCTCTGCGGTTATCGCCGCGCTCAAGAGAGCATGGGAGCGAATTCCGATGTCTGAGCTCATTGAGACTCGAAGGTCGCCTTCGCCCGAGCAGCAAAAAGTGATCGACACCTGGGGCAAGGGGATTTCGGTGATCGCGGGCGCCGGTTCCGGGAAAACCACGACGCTGGTGATGAAATGCCAGCGGCTTCTTGAGATGAATCCCCAGGCCAGGATTTTGGCGGTTTCCTTCACCGAACGGTCGGCGAGTGATTTGAGGGAAAAAATTTCGCTGTCCTTGCGCGGGGATCACGAATCGGGCCGGCACTGGGTGATGACCATTCACGGCCTTTGCGCGGCTTTGATTCGCGAGCATGGGTACGGGAAAAAACTAGGGGCTTTTCACGGGGGGTGGAAGCTTCTTTCCGAAGTTGAATCCCAGAATCTTTGGGAGGAATCGCTCGATTGGCTTTGGTCCTCCGGATTGGCGGGGGAAGTGGAAGAATCGCTCGAACGCCTGCTTTCCCGGGAAACGCGGACGCAGGTGCAATCGCTCTTGGAGCGCGTGAAGTCCCTGAGCGCATTCGGCGCGGTCGAAGAGCTCGCGTCCTCGTCGCGGGGCCCCGGCGACTTTTCAGGGGCGCTCATCAAGGTTTTTGAGGCGGTCTTTCAGCGCTATACCCGCCTGAAACGCCGGGCCGAAGCCATGGACTTCGAGGACTTGGAGCGGGGGGCGAGTCTCCTGCTTCAAGAGGAGCCCATCGCTCAAGCGGTTCAACGCCGATTTGATTTGATCTTGGTCGATGAGTTCCAGGATACCAACCCGCTTCAAGCGGAGTTGGTCTGGAAAATCGCGCGCCCGGACGCTTCGAATCTCTGCGTGGTCGGGGACCCCAAGCAATCCATCTACCGTTTCAGGGACGCTGATGTCGGCGTGTTTGAGGAATACAGCGCGCGTCTGCCCGTGCGGGTTTCGCTCGACTGGAACTTTAGGAGCGTGCCGGCGATCATCGATTTCACGAACCAGCTTTGCGCACCCCTCTTTGAGGCTTCCGAGCTGAGGTATGATCCTTTGATCCCGAAACGGCTCTCCCTTGCGCAAGAAGAAGTCTTCGGGTCTCGGGCGGTTTCTTCGCTTGAAGTGAGCGAGCCTGGAGATTTGGCGAGGTGGCTCATTCAGCAGCGCGATCAAGGCGCCTCTTTCGATGAGTTCGCCGTGGTGACTCGGAAGATTCGCGGCAATGAGCGGTGGTTCAGGGCTCTGATGAGCCAGGGGATCCCGCTCGCTATCGGCAGCGGGGGGCTGTTTTGGGAGGATCCGCGCGTCAGGGAGCTGGTGGCATTTTTGAAATGGTGGGAGCAGCCCGCGCACCGGCTCTCGGGCGCGGTTTTTTTGAGGGCGCCTTGGGTCGGCATTGACGATCGGCTGCTCGATCAATGGGTTCGGGAAGACCCCACATGGCAAAAACCGTTTTTCGAGTCTTCGCATCCGCTCGCGAAAACCCTTCGCGGGCTTCGAGAAAGCCCTCAAAGCCCCGGCAATTTGCTGCTGCGCTTGCTCGGAGCCCCTCTGGTGGAGCGCGATTTGGGCGCAAGCCTGCTCGGGCTCTGGCATCGCTGCGAGTCGCTCTCCCTGCGCGGGCTTTCTTCTCATGCCGTGGTTCGCGAACTTGAACGATCGATTCAAAATGGCCGACGCGAGCGCGATGTGCCTCCTCCGCGAGGCCAGGGCCAGCTTTTGGTGCTTACGGTGCATGGGGCCAAGGGGCTTGAATTCAAGCGCGTGATCCTCATTGATTTTCCGGAGCGGACTCGAATGCAGGCCGCGCCGCTTTTGTTTTGGGACAGGAAAGAAGGGGCTTACCTGGCGGGGCGCACCGCTGAAGGGGAGCGCGAAACCAAGAATCCAGCGGAGCTTCATTGGAGGAGCCTTGAAGAGCGAAAAAACCTGGCCGAGAGCAAGCGCGTTTTCTATGTGGCGCTCACGCGCGCCCGCGACCAATTGATCTTGGTCAGAGAAAAAAATCGGCTTGAAGAAAAGAAAAAAGAGGACACCCGGAATCCTTTGAGTCGAGACGATTGGAGAAAGTGGCTCGATCATGCGGGGCCCGAGGATTCCACATTTAAAAAAATCCTCCCCACCGAAAAGCCGCTGAACCCTCCCTTGGCTCATGAACCCGTATCTTCCGCCCATTTCTCAAAACCCCGGGAGTCCATGGTGACTTGGAGGCGACCTCGCCACAGCGTCACGGAATGGAACTTGCTGGGTCAGTGCCCTCGCGCCTATGAATGGGGGATACTGCGCCCGCCCACCTCAGCCGGCGCGAAAAAAAATGATCTTTCTTTCGGGAATAAAGGCGGAAGCGAGGGGGTTCGTTCTTCCGAGGAGGCGCAAGATTTAGGGACGCGCGTCCATCGTCTGCTGGAGAAGGGAGACGAGCTAGGATTGCGGAACTTGGAGCTGGAGGTGGGATCCCAGGTTTTCAGCGCGGAAACTTGGGATCGATGGCGAAAAAGCAATGACTGGATGAACCCCGCGTCCCCCGAAAAAATGCGGCGCGTTTGGACGGAGCTCCCGTTTGAGCTTCAGATCGGGCGTGAGTCCTTGGTGGGAGCCATGGACCGGGTGATCGAAGACCGCGGGCAGTGGCGGGTATTGGACTTCAAGGTGAGCCGAAAAAATCAAAGCGCACCCGTGATTTTGGAGCGCTACCGAACCCAGTTGGAGCTTTATGCGGAGGCGTTGGTTCAGCTCGGCGCTTCGCGGGAGCGTCTTTCGGCCTGGATCATTTGGATCGCTCCTCATGAAGTGCAGCAGGTCGAAGTCCCGCTGCCCGCGAGTCACCGTCAAAAAATTTTCGCGCTCGCGGAGCAAGCTGGAAAAATCGCGAACGGGGAAAGTGGGGAGCCGCGAATCGGGCAGCACTGCTCTTATTGCGAGTGGGCGGCGGACTGCGACGCGGGGAGCCAGTACTTGAAAAAACTTGCTGCGGCTCCAGCGAACTTGTTACACTGACCTCAGTTATCATGACGCACCAAAAAAAACGCTGGAAGAGCCGGTTTCTGCTGGGATGCTGCGGGATTTTATTTGCAGCCCTTTGGTTGGTTTTGATCGCGGCGAGCTGGAGCCAGGCAGATGACACGGATTCGCTGGGCTCGGGGCTCTCCGGCGCGCCTACGCCAGCAAGGGCGAGCGCGGCCGATGACGAGTATGATTTCAGCTGGCTCGACCCCGAGAAAAAAATCTACGTCCTGCAAAATCGGAAATACCAAAAATCGCAACGGGTCCTCCTGAGCGTGATGGGCGGGCCCGGCCTCTCCAACTCGTACCGCAACACGCTGAACGTGGATCCGAGGATGGCCTACTACTTCAATGAGAACTTTGGATTTGAGGCTTTTTACACAAAAACGTTCAACTCCGAGAACAATTCCTTCAAAGCGCTGACCCGCGCGGTGGGAAGCGGCGTCATTCCGGTGGTTCGCGAGATCCGCTCGCAGTACGGCGCGCTTTTGCATTGGGCCCCCTGGTACGCCAAGATCAACATGTTCAATCAAATCCTCTATTTTGACTGGTATTTCGCCGCGGGGGCGGGTTCGATTCAATCAGCCGTGGATACCCGCAGAAACGGGAATGCCACCGCCAATTACGTGAACAAGGAGTTATTCGCGCTCTTTTTGGGGACGGGTCAGCAGTTTCATCTTTCAAGGGAATGGGTGGTCCGATTGGATTTCACCGGAGCCTTTTATCAAGCGCCAATCTATGGACTGGATGGGGAAAAAACTTGGTTTTCAAACTTCAACTTCGGTTTGGGCATCGGTTACCGATTCTAATCGCGGTAGTGAGCGCAGCGCCTGCGCTCGCGCTCGCCGAGGGGCCGAGCTCCGCCCAATTGCTCCAGGACGCCCGCTCGCTCTACCAGCAGGGGCAGTACTTCAAAGCGGCGCGCTACGCTTTCGCCGCCAGTGATCCGCTGCACGAGCTGAAAAGCGCTCAGGAGGCGGAAGCTTATTCCTGGGTAGCGCTGAGTTTGATCCGTTCTGGCCTCAGGCATTCCGCCTCTTACTTTTTCATCAAGACGCTTCAAGCCGGGAATCCGTCGGCGACGCGGCGCGTGCTGACTGAGACGCAGCCGATCCTGGATGCGGTGGGGGATGATCTTTTGAGGAAGTACCTGATTCGCCACACGCGATACGAGGATTATGACGCTGAAAATCGCAGCGCCTATCTCCTCGCTTTGGCCAAGGAAGCGCTGCTCACCAATCAAAATGACAAAGCCGTGGGCTATCTCAATGGCATGTCGCGCTCAAGCCCCCTTTTTCCCACCTCCTTGCTGCTGCGCGGGACCGCGCGCGCGATCCTCGGGCAGTCGGAGAATTCCATTTCCGACTTTCAACTCTGCCAGAATCGAGCCGGGAAGAACCGGGATCTCTTGAACCGTTGCATCGCGGGGGAGGCCCGCGCGCTTTATCAATCCGAGCGGTTTGAGGAGGCGGAGCTGGTTTGGGATCGCATCCCGAAATCGAGCATCGTTTGGACCGATATCCTCTTCGAGCAGGCTTGGAACGCCTTCGCCAAAAATGAGTTCAACCGCGCCTTGGGCAAGCTCGTCTCCTACAAGAGCCCCGCGCTGAAATTCGTCTTCAACACGGAGACTGATGTTCTGAGGGCGCAGTCCTATTTCACGCTCTGTCTTTATGATGACGCGCGAAAAGCGACGGAGGATTTTTACGCACACTATTCGAGCGCCGGCGAGCAGATCAAGCGCTTCGTCGAAGGCAACTCCACCAACTTGGGCGTGTTTTTTGATTTGGGGAAAGCGGCTTTCCGGGATTCACTCTATTCTCAAAATCCTATCCATCAAATGGCCAACCGCTTCATTCGAAGCCCTTACTTCCAGCGGCTCATCACTTCGGAACGCGAGATCCAGTCCGAAGCCGCCACCATTCAACAGTTTTTGGGGCAATCTCCGCGCCTCTCCGCGCTCCCCCAGTCGATGAATCGCGGCTTCCCGGGATTCGTCAGCCAGGTTTTGAAATGGAGGATGGCGACGCTTAGAAGCCTGGGCGGGGCATTCGTAAAAAATGGACTGCTCGATTATCATTCCCGCCTGATCTCCGACGTGCAAAAAATGGATTTCATCAAGCTCAGTTTATTGGAGAAGGAAAAGAACCGGATCCTTCAAGTTAAAAGAAGCTCGGGCCGGGAAGTGGGCGGAAAAGAGCCTTTCCGCAAAGAATATCAATACTATTGGTCCTTCAATGGCGAGTTTTGGAATGATGAGCTTGGGGATTACGTCTTCGGATTGGAGTCACAATGCCGGCAACCGGGTTAGTTCTCGCGATTTTCGCTCAGTTCCTTTGCGCTTCGGCGCACGCCAAAGTTCCGGCGCTCAGCGAGCTGTACTCCTTTGAAACGCAGCAGGAGCTGAAGCTCAGGAAGATCCGGAAAGACGAGATCGATCAAACCCGAATCGCTTTGGGCAGGAGGAGCCCCTCAAATCGTCAGGCGCAGCTTTACCTCCGCTTGGCGGAGCTGAACCTGGAGGCTTATCGGGCGACTTACTTGCTCGAAGGCCGTTTTTACGAATCCCAGGTTCAAAAAGGCGAAACGGGAGCGCGGATCGATCACACCCATTCTCGAATTTACGTCGAGGCGGGCTTGAACGCCTCGGAACAGATCGTGAAGCTCGGGGTGCCTTACGATCGGATGGATCAAGTCTACTATTTTCTGGGGTTCAACTACGGGGAGCTGGGGCAGACCACTGAGAGTCTCCGGGCTTTCCAGTCCCTCACGCAAAAATATCCTTCCAGCCCTTTCGTTTCCGAGGCTTATCGCGCCTTGGGGGATGAAGCTTACGGCAAAGCCGATTACCGCAAGTCTCAGGCTTATTATGAATTGGGCCTCAAAAAAAATACTCCTGAAAGTTTAGCGAGAATTTATCATCGCCTCGCTTGGTCTTATTACAAAACGCGCCAATTCCCGCGCGCGCTGGAGACGATGAAAAAAGCCATCGCCACTTCAGGAAAATCCTCTGAAAAATTGCTCTCGATTCGTGAAGAGGGCTTGAGGGATATTCCCATCATGATGGCTGAGACCTCGCGCGCTCAGCCTTCCATCGATTACCTCAAGGACGTCGCCCCCAACAAAGGCGATTACCTCAAAGTTTTGGAGAAGTTGGCGCGGCAGTTCGAGCGCAACACCCGGTGGGAGGACGCAACGACCGTTTACGACGCGATCTTGCAGAATCAGCCTTCCTCGGACCAGCAGTTTCGGACGATGGCGCGTTTGACGGAGTTGGACTTGAAGCTCGGGCACTTTCAGCAAGCGCTCGATCGCTTATCAGCTGAAAAGTTCAATCCCGGCTCCGAACCCGCCTCCCAGCAGGCCTATCAGAACGTGAAAGCCCTGGTCCGCAAGACGGCGACGAGCCGTCACGAAGCTTACCGAAGGGAAAGAAAAAAGAAGGATCTCCTCATCGCTGAATCCTTTTACGAGCTTTATTTGAGCCAGTTTCTCGCCAAAGAAAGCACCCAAGGCGAAATCCATGAAGTTCAAATGTACCTCGCCGAAGTGAAGCGGGATCTGGGGAAACCCCGGGACGCGACCCAGCTTTACCGCCAGGTGCTCTCCTCCAAGGATCCCCGCTACGCCCGCGAAGCCGGCTCACTGCTCGTAGGAGCGCTCTCTGAGGCGATTCCCCGCTCCAAGCGCTTGGCTGAGCAGGAGGACGATTCTCCGGAGAAAGAAAAAAACAAGAATAAGCCTTCTCAAGCGGAATTAGATTTTGTCGAAGCATCGGATCGCCTCGCCGATGTCCTCAAGGAGGGCAACGACGTTCGTGAGGCTTCCCTGCGCTCCGCGCAGATTCTGGCGGGGTATCCCAGCAGCCGTTCTGATTCGCTCAGTAGGTCGCGGGATTTGATCAGGCGCTGGCCCAAATCCGATCAAGCGGGAGTCGCCGCGCGCCTCTGGCTTCAAACGCTGTTGGACGGCCTGCCTGACTCCAAGGTTTTCAGCCCATTGAATGACGCAGTGACCGAACTTAACGCGAACCGGGCGCTTTTGGACGCGGACCGATCCCGCGGCAAACGCCTTTCCGAGGAAGTTCGTCAAGCGCGCACCCGGCTCAAAGCCGCCATCATCTCGGATCACGAAAAGAATGAGCGCTTCAAAGAGGCCGCTCAGGGTTATGAGGAATTCGCTGAAGAGACTCCCGCCCGCGAAGCCGCCGAGAGATATTACACGGATGCGGTGGTGAGCTATCAAAAAGTATCGGAGTACGCGGCGATCGATAAACTGGGAAGTCGCTGGTTTCAGCGTTACCCTTCGAGCTCAAAAGCCGGGGCGTCGCTGCAGATCGCGGCGACAGGGGCCCTGATTGAAGGGGAGTTTCCGCTCTCCGCTCAACTTTTTGAGAAGCTGGGCACTCAGACGCGGTCGCCTGAGGCGTTGGAAACGGCTTTCCGTATTTTTGAGGGGGCAGGGGACGTGGAGCGCACTCAACGAGTGGGGCAACTTTATCCCAAGCTTTACCCCAAATCGAACGCCCTGGATCGGGTGTTGCTCCGTTTGGGAAAATTTTTCGTGGACGCCAAGAAAGCGGATCAGGCTCGGTTCACGTTCCGCCAGTGTTGGGAGCTCACCGCCTCCGAGTTGCGCGCCGAGTGCGGGACGCGGCTGGGCGATCTCCAGGCCGCGGACGGCGATGGGCGGCAGGGCCGCGCGATTTTTCGCCAGGTGGCTGAGCTCAAGACCAAGCGGCTCAGCAAGCGGGCGGCCTCAGCAGTCAACTTCGAGATCTCCTACGCGCGTTATCGCCTCGGGGAACTGCTCGAAAAAGACGCGGCGCTGCCCGATCTTGAAGTGCCTGAATCCCAGATCAGCCAGGCGATTCAGCGCAGGACGAATTATTTTAAACGCATGAACGATAGTTATTCACAGGCGGTGAGTTCCGGTGGGCATTGGGGGATCGCCGCGCTGGATCGGCTGGCGAGCTGGACGATGGATTTCGCCCTCGATGTGGATGAGTTGGCGCCTTCGGACCCGGGAATGGAAAAAGACCTTTCCGAAAAAGTGGTGAAGCCGCTCCGCAAGAAGGCGTTCGAGATTTGGAAGGAAGCTTACCGAAAAGCGGTGAGCCAGGAGATCCTCAGCCCCTCGATTCCCAGGATTCATGCAGAGCTCGCAAAGGCGGGCACGCCAGGATTCCGCTATGCGCAAGGTCCTCGGGGAAGTTACGCCCTTTTTGAGATCGCCATCGATGGCGCGAAGCGGGGCCGGGAGCTTTTGCTCAAAAGCCCAAAAACGGCGGACCTCTGGGTGCACTACGGCAATACACTCTTAGAGGCGGGAAAACCTCTGCTCGCGGAGATCGCCTATGAGCGCGCGCTCCAACTTCAACCCAAGAATGCCGGGGTTTACAACAATCTCGCGGTGCTCAGGCTCGCGGGCGACCATCAGGAGGACTCACGCCAGGTCAGGCTCGCTCAGGCCGCGCTGGAGCAGTCCTTGGAGTTGAGTCCCGCCCTGCAGGTGGCCCTCACTAATCATGCGACGCTATTGAATTATTATTCCTTGTTCTCCCGCTCGAAAACAGTTTGGGAGAAAGTCTTGCGAAAGGCCAGCGTATGGGAAGCCTGGGACGGAGTGGGGATCGCCGAGCAAAGCATCGGCAAACAGGCCCAGGCGGAGGCCGCGTTCGAGCGGGCTGAGGATCTCGGAGCGAAGAAGAACCGTTTCAGCGCGGGATTCCGAAAGGCGATCGAGAATTTGGAGAAAGCCAAAGACGAGAAGGAATGCGTGAACCAAGTCGCAGACGCCGCTTCCTCCGTGGACCGTAAGCTCCTCGGATTTGAAATCAGCGCGATCGAAAGCCTGAAAGAGGCCTGCCAATGAGGGCCCTCCTCGACGCCGCATGCATCGCTCTGATCTGGATGAATGCCGCAGCCTCCGCGGAGGAGAAAGCGAAGCCTACCAAAACGATTTACCCCAAAGAGACTCAGCTGGATTATCAGGGGCTCGCGATCGAGGGCGAAGTGAGAAACCCCGGGGAGCTGTATTTTCAGCACCGCGAGGAAGAGAAGTTCGATTCCTTATTGAAACGCCGAAAGAATTTTCACGAGCAAATGCTCCGAGATGTGATGCTGAGCCGATGAGGAGAATGCGATGACCGGTGGAAAATCGACGGATGCGCAGGCGAGTTCCATTCGAAAAACGCTGCTCTTTCAATATGAGGGCAAGCAGGCGCGATCCTCGAAAGACAAGCTGATCTTGGGCTCGGTCGTTTCTGCGGATCTTCGCCTCGCCGGGGAGGGCGTCTCGCCGGTGCACGCCGTGATCGAGCGCCAAGGCGAAACGCTCACGATTTACGATTTGGCCAGTGAAACCGGCGTTTTCGTGAACGGCAAAAAAGTGATCGCCCAAGTATTGAACGCTTCCGATGAGATTGGGATCGGGCACCACAAGATCAGGCTCTCTTTTGAGGATGCCGATGCCACACCCTCGATGCAAAGCCCGAATCCAGGCCGACCCTACGCAGGCGCGGCTATTGAGGCGAATTGGGAATCGGGAGAGAGCGTCTATTCCCAGGGAATCTTTGATTATAGCCCGTGCTCCCAGAGCGCGCTTGAAGTGGTGATGTCGTGGAAGGGAATGATTCTTGATTTTCAGCATTTTCGGGAAGAATCAGCGATTACCGTGGGGTCTTCGCAGAAAGCCGATTTTATCATTCCACCTTGGTTGGCCTCGCCGCTTTTCCCTTGGATCGAAAAAAAGGGGGCGGATTGGGTCCTCCATTTTGAATCTCCCATGAAGGGCGTGATCCAGCGCAAGGGGGAGTTGCTCCTGCTGGATCGCCTGCCTTCGCGCTTCGTCACGCTCATGGAGCAGGATTTCGCGAAGGTCACGGTGGGCGAGGTGGATTTCTATCTGAGCTTCACCGCGGCTCCCCCGAAGCTCAAGCGTCGCAAAGTGGTGGAGAAAGATCCGCTGTTCTTCAAGGTTTTTTTTCTGTCTTTGGGATTTTCGCTCCTCGCTCTTTTAGGCGTCATCAACGCGCATGTTCCGGAGCCGGTGATCACGCCGGAGCAATTACCCGCGCGTATCGCGACCATCCTTTATCAGCCTGAAAAATACACATACACCTATCAGCCGCCGACTCCTCATGAGGAGCCCAAGGCTCCCGCCAAGCTCCCGCAACCTAAAAAACCGGCTCCAGTGAAACTCAATTTGACTCCACGCCCGAACCCAGCGCCCAAACCTGTTCCCAAAGAGATGAATGCAAGCGGCGAAGCGCGCAATAAAAGCGCGGGCGTCGCGGCTTCCACCCAACCCAAGCGCTCGGATCGCGCGCAGAACGCCGCTCGTGAAGGGCAAGGCGCGCGCGCCAAGGGAGCCGAAGGCACGCGCGGGCGCCCCAACGCCCGTCCGGGCCAGCAGCCCCAAGATGCTGCGCGCAGACCTTCTCCGCAAGCCGGTCCAGGCCGTGGCGCGGGCCAGAGCCAAAAGCCAGGAGAAGGCAATGTGGATCTGCTGAAATCAGCCACTGATCAGATTCAAAATCTGCTGGGCAACACGGCGATGAAGCTCGGCCAAGGCGGGGAGCGGCTCAAAGGATTTGGCGGTTTTGATACTCAAGGCCAAGGCGGGCTTGCGCTCTCGGGAAGCGGTCCTGGCGGCGGCGGGTCAGCCAATAGTCTGGGCGGGCTTTCAAACCAAGGCCGTGGCGGCGGGCGCGTGGGTACGGGCCTGGGCGCTGCGGGCACGGGCTACGGCATCATCGGCGGGCAATCGCGCGTGGTGATTCGGAGCGGCGGGCCCGAAGAGACGGTCGTGATGGGCTCCATTGACGCGGATGCGGTCGAGGCGGCGCTTCTCGCGCATCGCGATGAGTTTCGGCTCTGCTACGAGCGCGAGATCAACGCGGAGACGCCGAACCTCGCCGGGCGAGTGACGACGAACTTCGTGATCGGCCCGAGCGGCATCGTGAACCAGGCGGGAATCGATTCGACGACGCTCAAGCACCCGCCGACTGAGCGCTGCGTGCTCGCGGTGATCAAGCGGATTCAATTCCCGATCCCCCGCGGCGGCGGCATCGTGCAGGTGACTTATCCGTTCAAGTTCACGTACACGCCGTCGAGGTGAGGGGTTGAACTAGAGTTTTATTCCCCAATGAGCCGCATTCTTTGATCTTCCGGCAGGGAATGAATCAGCCATTGCATTCGGATTGGGATGCCAACAGTTTCATCGAATCTGTACTTCAAAGCCTTGCGTACAATTGCGTCGTCGAGCGGAGCAAGGCGCCTTAGGATTTCGAGAGCATGCCCATAAACCTCATGACTGGGATAATCGAGTTCTTGGGAGATTAGACTCAACTTGCGCGAATGAGATATCTTGGAAAGAACCAAGAGGTCCATCGCACGCGTTCGTTCAGCAGGCGGAAGTTTGCCGCTTTTTAACGAATCGACTGTGAACTGAGCAGCTTCCTTTGAGAGGGACTTATTTACGTTGAGAAGCATGAAAAGCGCATGAGTATCGCGATTTGACCCCAAAATCGCCCGACTCAGCTCAAGGTGAAGCACTTCAGGGAGTCCCTGATTTCTTACCAGGTCCATCAGTGGGTACGAGATATCACCGGCGATTTCAGCCCGCCCCAACATGCCGATCAATTTTCGATAAGCTTGAAGCTTGAGGATGGGATCTGGGATTTTTGTTTCTGAGAAGATTTGGACTAAGTTTCGAGCGGACAAAGAGTCTTGCGTATTGGCCAGCTTTAAAAGAGCGTGGATTTCTCTTGGAGTTTGGGGAGGGAATCGACGGTAAGCGTGAAGAGCCGCTCTCTGAATCTGCACATCCGATGATCGAAGCTTGGATTGAAGTGTAGATCTGAGTTCAGGGTGAGAATATTTTTCAAGCCTCACCGCACCTAGTGCGAAGAGTGCTCCAGCTTCAATCTCTGGAGGTTCGCCTTTTTTTAGGACTTTCAGGAAAACATCCCCAAGAAATCGGTAGTCCACGATATGAGATCCCATCAAAGATTCAATGGAACTCAGCGCTGTTTTGCGCACCGTTGGGCTGGGATCGGAGAGAACCACTGAAATCAGTTTTTCAGCGCATCCCAAACAGGATTTCATTTGAGAAAGTCGATTGGCGGCTTGGGCTCTCACGAATGCGGATCGGTCGGACTGCACTAGTCTCAGAAGCGTGGATTGAGCCTGTTCTTGGGGGAGTTTCAAGATCGTCTGGATCATGCTTTGTGCTAAGACTTTATCCTGAGCGGGAATCTGCGCCCACTCTTGAGGGTCGGAAGAATTTTTATCAATGAATTTTTTCGCTGAGGCAGCCCGATCAATAATCCCATCCGTTAAAACTCCCATTCCATCAGAGAGTTCTAGAA
>CAZLYB010000015.1:0-52683 GCA_964563795.1 uncultured Bacteriovoracaceae bacterium
TACTGAGTCGGCTGGTCGTGCTGCCTGCGGATGTAGGTCGGGACGTCGTAGTCATCGTCCGTGAGATTGGTGATCCCCAGGCGCTGAGCGATCGCGCGCGCGCGCGCGAGTTCAGCCGGGCCTTCCGCGCCGTTGGCTGCGGGCGCCGAAGCCAAGGGAGTCAGATTCACGGTCGCCTCTCCTTCAGCGTCCTGGACTGCTTCAGAGGTCTCCTCGTGTTGAGGTCGATTGATCATCGCGGCGTTGGGCTGAGGAGGGGTGACGAGAACCACCGTCTCATCCCGCTTCATGCCTTGGTGATTGTGGATGGAACCCAACCCCGTCGCGATGACAGTGACTTTGACCGCATCCTTGAGGGATTCGTCGATGACCGTCCCGAAGATGATTTCAGCGTCTTCGTGAGCGGCTTCCATGATGAGGGTCGTCGCCTCGTTAACTTCGTGGATCTTGAGCCCTGAGCCGCCCGTGATATTGATGATGATGCCGGTGGCGCCTTGGATGGAGACGTCTTCGAGCAACGGGCTTGAAATGGCGCTCGTAGCGGCTTCGAGCGCGCGATGTTCGCCTTCGCCGTAGCCGATCCCCATGAGGGCGAGCCCCTTGTTCTGCATGATGGTCTTCACGTCGGCGAAGTCGCTGTTGATCAAACCGGTGTGGTTGATCAAATCCGAGATGCCTTGAACCGCGTTGAGCAGCACTTCGTCGGCCTTCTTGAACGCTTCGACCATGGAGAGCGTGGCCCCCGCGATCGCAAGCAGCCTTTGGTTCGGGATCGTGATCAGCGAATCGACGTTCTCGCGCAGGAACGAGATGCCTTGCTCCGCGTTCTTCATGCGCTTTTTTCCCTCGAAGCCGAAGGGTTTAGTCACGACGCCTACCGTGAGCGCGCCAATTTCTTTGGCGATCTTCGCGAACACGGGTGCTGCGCCCGTGCCGGTGCCGCCTCCCATCCCGGCGGTGATGAACACCATGTCGGAACCCGCCAAGATCTCGGAAATCCGCGCATAATCCTCGAGAGCGGCCTTGCGGCCCACTTCGGGGTTCGCCCCCGCGCCCAATCCCTTGGTCAGTTCCTGGCCGATCGGGAGTTTCGTGGTGGCGAGCGACGCATCGAGCGCCTGCTTGTCCGTGTTCGCCGTGATGAACTCCACGCCCGTGAGCCCCATCCGAATCATGGTATTGACCGCGTTGCAACCGCTGCCGCCCACGCCGATGACTTTAATCTTCGCCCCTTCACTTGCCATTTGATCGAGTTCAAACATAGATTGAGAAGATCCTCTTCTTTCTTTCGATTTGATGTTCACGGATATCGATCCGCATCGCCCTGAATCCTTCCTTAGAACAGGTCCTTGATCCAAGCCCGCATGGAACCGCGGACTTTATCGTAAATATTTTTCTCTCGGATGGGGAATTTGCTCTTCTGCAGATTCCTAATCCCGTATTTGAGGAGACCCACGCCCGTGGCGAACTTCGGGGAATTCACGATATCCCGAAGCCCCCCGATGTTCAGCGGCACTCCTCGTTTGACCGGCATCTCGAAGATCATCTCGGCGAGTTCTGGCATCCCTTCCAGAAGGCTCGCGCCGCCCGTGATCACGACTCCGGCCGAAAGCAAATCCTGATATCCCGATTTCATGATCTCGTGCTGAATCAACGAGAATACCTCTTCTATCCGAGGTTCAATGATCTCCGCAAGCAAACGTCGCGGGACCACACGGGATTTTCTTCCGCCGACTCCGGCGACTTCGATGGTCTCGTCAGGCTTGACCATCGCGGTCATCGCGCAGCCATGCCGAATTTTCAGGCGCTCCGCCTCGTTATGGGGCGTGCGCAGCCCCACCGCGATGTCGTTGGTGACGTGATTGCCGCCAATGGCGAGCACCCCGGTGTGAACGATGGCCCCGTCCTTAAAAAGCGCAAGATCGCTCGTGCCGCCGCCAATGTCGACGAGGGCCACACCGAGTTCCTTCTCATCCTGCGTGAGCACGGCTTCGCTCGAGGCGATGGGCTCCAGGCAAATCTCCGCGACGTTCAACCCCGCTTTGTTCGCGCACTTGATGATGTTCTGCGCGGAAGAGACCGCTCCGGTCACTATATGGACCTTGCATTCTAGGCGAACTCCGCTCATTCCGATGGGATCGCGAATCCCAGCCTGACCGTTGATCATGTATTCCTGCGGAATGATGTGAATCACTTCGCGGTCCAAGGGGATCGCGACCGCCTTAGCGGCGTCAATGACGCGCTGAACGTCATGCTCGGTGATCTCGCGGTCCTTGACGGCGACGATCCCGGTTGAATTGAATGATTTGATGTGCCCACCCGCGATGCCAGTGTAGACTGTCGAAATTTCGACGCCCGCCATGAGCTCCGCTTCTTCAACGGCTTTCGTGATGCTCTCGACGGTGGTTTCGATGTTGATCACGACGCCTTTGCGTAGGCCCGTGGAAGGAGCAGTGCCGATGCCTACGATATCGATCGAGGAAGACTCGGTGACTTCACCGACGATGCAGCAGATTTTCGTGGTTCCGATATCGAGTCCGACGATGAAGTCCTTTTTGGACATACGGAGAATCCCCTCCTATGGGACTCTGCGAGCGCTGAACGCTCTGCAGGCAAAATCTACCGACTACTAGCAAATTCTATGAATGTGTTGCGTTTTTGACAATGATTTTTTTGCCTGAATCGGCCCAAATCTGTTGCGCCGCGACGCCATGATCGCTCAACCACGCGAAAACTTGCTCCAGTCGCGGCAAGACAGAACTTTCTTCGTGAATGCCGCCTAATGAGGGACCCAATTCAACCCAAGTCCTGACGCGTTGTTCGGTAGGCAAAAAGTACAGGGCGAGGATTCTGAGGCTCCCTTCGGCATCCCAAGTCGCGCTCGCCACTTTAACGCGGGAGCTAATGGGGGATTTCTGCCATTCCATCAAGAATCGGATCAAATCCGGAATGCGCGCCGAGTTTTCGGGGGCGCTTGGAGGAGCGACGATCGGCAGATCCGCCCCATGATCCAAATTGAATTCGCCGAACGCCATCCCCTCCGAATCGAGGTAAGAGAGCTTCCCGTTTTCAGTTTGAAGCAGCGCGATGGGTTCGCGCAAAACCACGGTGATCGCGAGCGTTTTCGGGAAAATTTTTTGCAGGCTCACCTCGCGAATCCACGAATGCGAGCGGAGACGATGCTCGATGAAGTTGAGATCCAGCGACGGCAAGCTCTCCTTGCCGACCGGAACGGCTGCCCAATCCAGGATTTGCTGCTCATCGATCCAAGGTTGAGCGCGCCCATCCTGAGTCGGGGCGATGGAGACTGAGACCGCATTCACGCGAAAAAGCGGCGAGCGCACGGCGGCGAGCGAGAGAAATCCCAGGCCCAGCACGCTCACCAGCGCCACCAGACAGGGGATCACCCCGGGAACCGAGAATTTCCTGGTCTTCTTCATCAAAACGGATTTTAACATCAGATGTGACTTCATGGATGAATGGTTTTCTGAAAATCGCCTCAATCCTCTCTTTTTGCCACTCTGCGCTCGCGGCTGAAACGCCGCCGCCTCCGATCTCGAAATGCGCCAACCTTCCCTGCCACTCCTTCAAGCTCAAGAATGGCCTCCAGCTTTTCGTCGTCGAGGACCACTCCTCCCCCACCTTCGCGTATCAAACTTGGTTTCAAGTGGGATCCCGGAATGAGATTCGGGGCCGCACGGGGCTCGCCCATCTCTTTGAGCATCTCATGTTCAAGGGCACCGAACGCTACGCGGACGGGGAATTCGACCGCCTCATCAGCCGCGCAGGCGGAGAAGGCATGAACGCGTTCACCAGCCGCGATTACACGGCTTATGTCCAGGAGCTCCCCCTCAAGGCCCAGGGAAAATCCAACCTCGACCTAATCGCCGGGCTCGAGTCCGAGCGAATGGTCCGCCTGATCGTCAATGAGGAAACGTTCAAGACCGAGCGCGAAGTGGTCCAAAACGAAAGAAGGTTCAGGAAGGAAAACAGCCCGGACGGCACGCTCAACCAGGAGCTCTTCGAGCTCGCCTTCACGAAGCATCCCTATCACTGGCCCGTGATCGGCTATGAAAGCGACCTCGCCTCGATGAACGCTCAGGACGCCCGGGATTTTTACATCTCCCATTACCGCCCTGACCAAGCCACGATCGCGATCGTGGGCGACGTGAATCCCGCCGAAACTCTCAAGGTCATCGAGAAATATTACGGGAAGATTTCAACCCCCCCTCTGGCCGCGAAGCCCGCGGCGCCGATCGAAGCGGAGCCCCCCGTCAAGACAGTCCGCCGAAAAACGCTCTCCCTGAATATTGAGATCGAGAAGATTTGGATGGGTTACAGAATACCCGGAATTCGCCATGACGATGTTCCCGCGATCAATCTCCTTCAAGCCTTGCTCACGACAGGAAAATCGAGCCGCCTCCAAACAGCGCTCGTTGACCGGGGAATCGCGCTTTCCGTTTATTCCCATAACTTGGAGGATCTCGACCCTTCGCTGTTCATGATTGTCGCGAGCTTGCAAAAAAAGAAGAAAGCCGCGCAAGCCGAAGAGGCCATTCTCAAACAGCTGGAATCGCTCTCAAAAAAACCTGTTCCTGCTGCTGAGATCGAAGGAGCCAAAAATCGCTTGAGCTTCACATTTTACAAGCGGCTCGAATCAGCCTCCGAAAAAGCCTCGCTCGTCGGGCTTTACCAAACCCTGGTGCAAGATCCCCACTGGGGCGAAAAAATCCTGGAGCGCTCCCTGAGAGTGAGCGCCCCGCAGTTGCAGGAAGTGGTCAAGCGCTACTTCAAGCCTGAATCGAGAACCGTTTTGGTAGGAGTCCCGAAAAAATGAGGCCTCTTTTTTTATCGCGACTTCTCATCTGCTTTTTTGCTCTGAGCGCTCAAGCGGGCGCTGCGCTCACCGTGGATTTTGAGCAAAACCCCGCGCTTCCGCTGGTGACCGTCAGTATTCTGCTGCCGGCGGGGGCCTCCTATGATCCGCCCGCCGCCTTGGGGCTCAACAATTTCATGGGTGAAATGCTCCTGCGGGGAACGAAGAAAAAGAACAAGCGTCAATTTGACCAGGCCCTGGATCTCATGGGCGCTCAGATCGACGTGGATACGCGCGCCGAGGCGATGATCATCCGGGGCACGTGCCTCAGCTCGCAGCTCACCCCCTTCTTGAACCTGATCCAAGAGATCCTGACCGAACCTTCTTTCGACCCAAGTGAAATCTCAAAGCTCAAACGGGAGCTCAGCGCGGGCCTTCTCGAGGAGCTGGGACATGACGGCAGCCTCTCCGACCGGCGTTTTCAAAAAATTCTCTTTTTGGATCACCCTTATGGCAACCCGATCTTAGGAGATCTTCCTTCCCTCAAGGCGCTCAGCCGGAAGCAAATCGAAACTCAGTACGAAAAATTCGTGCGGCCGGAATTCCTTTCCATGATGGGATCCGGGGATGCCGATCCGGAACAGCTCCAAAAATGGGCCGATGGACTCATTCAAAAACTCAGCCCCCATTCCCCGAAAAAAGAGAAGGAATCCTCGGATCTCCAAGCGATGCCCTTGCCTCAACCCCGCGCGCGCAAACTCTGGATCATCGACAAACCCAATCGCACTCAAACCCAGATTCACGTCGGTCAGATCGGCCTTCTCATGGGCGACCCGCGGTTCTTCCCGCTCACCGTCGCCAACTCGGCTTTTGGCGAAGGGTTCGCTTCAAGGCTGATGCAGGAGATTCGCGTGAAGCGAGGATGGAGCTACGGGGCGGACAGCCAGTTCCGATTCGGACGGCAACCCCGCTATTGGAAAGTGCATCTCTTTCCCGCCGAAAAGGACACGGCGGAAGCTTTGAAAAAAACAGTGGAGCTCATCACCGAGCTCCAGACCGGGAATCTCCAAAAAGAGGAGTTCGAGCAATCCAAGGTCAGTCTGGTGCAAGGAGCGGCTTTCATTGGAAACACCCCGCAAAAGCGGATGGAGAATCGCATCCTCGAAAAAATGCTCGACCTCCCGCGCGGATTCTTCTCCAGCTACGCGGATCACTTGGACTCAGTCTCGCTTTCCGCGAGCAATGAAGCGCTAAGGACGTTCATCCACCCGAATCAGCTCCTCATCACCGTGTTAGGAACCGCCTCTCGACTGAAAAAACCGCTTCAAGAAGCGCTCGGTCTGAATGACGCCGACGTTATCGTCATTCCCTATCAACAGGAAAAAATTCCCTAAGCCCCTTGCCATTCCGTTTTTTTCAAGATACCTGGCCTTGAGTTAAATCAAATGTGTGGAGGGTTCTGCTGTGAAGAAAAAACTGGGGCTTTGGCCCGTGAGTGTTGTCTTATTCGCTTTCTGTCTCATGACCCCGACTCGGCTCCTCGCCGAATTTGAACCATCTGAAAACGCTTTGCTCGTGCAAGACCTCAAAAAAGATTACTTTTTGATGGAGGATCCAGGGTGGAAGCCTCTCAAAGTTTATTACTCCAAATGCGAAGGGTACACAGAGTCCCGCAGCAAGTGCGTCGATGAGGAGCTCGCGGGCGCTCAGATCCTCTGCGAAAACCATTGGAAAAGCCTTGGTAAATCCAGTTACCAAAAACATGCCTGCATTTCTGAATGCGTTCATAACCACAACATTGAGATCACGATCCGAAAACCCAACAACCTTCGATACCCGAGTGACTTTACCTGCAGCACGAGCGCGCCCGTTGAAGAGATCCCTTCCATCAGCAAAAAAGCATTAATGGGGGTCGATTCGGAATAAAAAGGGACTTTAAAAACCCAAGTAGCGCACTTCTTCTTCGAGGCGAATCCCGAGCTCGGTGAGCGCGCGCTTTTTGGCCAACTCGATCAATCCCCGTACGTCTTCCGCGCGGGCTTGGCCCAGATTGACGATGAAATTGCAGTGCAGAGGGGAGAATTGGGCGCCGCCCCTCTGATGCCCCCTCAATCCGAGCCGCTCCATCACTTGCCAAGCCGAGAGCCCCGACTCGCGGGGATTCTTAAACACGCTCCCGCAAGAAGGGTGATCCAAGGGCTGTGTTTTTTTTCGGCGCTCCAGGACTTCATCCATCTGCTTCTTTACCTGAGCCGGCTCCCCGGGCTGGATCTCCCAAAGGGCTGAGCACACCACCGCTCCCGCCGGCAAAAACAGATTGCGCCGGTACTCCGCCTTGAGCTCGGGGCGCAACGTCCATTGCTCCTCGGCCTTCCCGTCGCCGAGTTTCACCCAACTCACCGCGCGCAGACGCGAAATGCTCTCCCCCAAATGAGTGCCCGCATTCATCGTCACCACTCCGCCCACGCTGCCGGGAATCCCCGCCAAAAAATCCAGGCCGCCCCAGCCCTCCTGCGCGGCCCTGCGGAGCAAAAGCGAAATGGGGACGCTCGCTCCCGCCCAAACCGAATCGCCTTCTTTTTGATCGCGCACCGCTTGAGGCCACTCTTCGCGTTTGACTGAGACGCGGAGATTGAGCTTGGACGCCTGAATGACTAACCCTCGAAATCCCTCATCGTGAGCCAATGTATTTGACCCTGCGCCAAGAATTGCCCACGGCACCTGGGTGGCCTGAATGCCCTGAGAAAGCCAGAGCAGATCCCCGCTGGAGCGCGGGAGCGCGAGGAGATCGGCAGGCCCGCCGATGCGGTAATATGTGTGGCGCGAAAGCGGTTCCTGAAAACCCAGCTTTCCTTGAAATCCGGAGCGATGGGACTCAAACCAATCGGCCCATCGGCTTGGCGGCGCGCTCAATCGAATGACTCCCTGGGTTTCGCAAACTCGGCTTTCAGCGACGCGGCCAGCTCATCGGCGAGTTTCGTGATGGATCCCGCGCCCATGCAAAGCACGAGATCCCCGGGTCGCAGGAATTTCACGAGTTTGGCGTAAACCTGCCCGAGCGGCCCACCATAGTGGCACTCTTTTTGGGGGAACGCTTTTTTCAGTTCTTGCACGAATTTTTCGGAATGGATCCCTTCAATGGGGGATTCCCCAGCGGGATAAATATCCGCGATCCAGCAGGCGTCGCTGCCTTGGAAGGACTGGATGAAACTCTCGAAACAGCGCTGCATCCGGCTATAGCGGTGCGGTTGAAAAACGGTGACGATCCGATTCTTACCCCAAAAAGCGCGCGCGGCGCTCAGGGTCGCCTGAACTTCGGCCGGATGATGGCCATAATCATCAATCACGGCCATTCTTTTCAGGGCGTCTTCGCGGTTGAGCTCCGCTTTGATCTCAAATCGCCGCTTCACTCCACGAAAGTGACTCAGTCCTTTCGCGATGGATTCAAAGGGAACCTCCAAGCCCATCAGGGCCACAGGAATGGTCGCCAGCGCGTTCATCACGTTGTGCCCGCCCGGCACGCAAAGCTCGACTTCGCCTAGAACTGCCGCTTGGTTCTTTTTTTTCTGCGCGACAGAGAATCGGCTCCGCAGTCCCTCCTGGCTGATGAGCTTCGCCGAAAAATCATGGCTCGCGTCCCAACCGTACGTCTTCACCGCTTTGCTGAATCGTCCCAGGCAGCGCTTGATTCCGGGATCCTCCCCGCAGACCGAGGCAAACCCGTAATAAGGGAGCTTTCCCACGAACTTGAGGAACGCTTCGTCCAACGCATCCATTCCCCCGAAGTGCTCCAGGTGGTCATCGTCGATGTTGGTGACAATCCCGAAGGTTGCCGGCAAATGAAGAAATGAGCCGTCGCTCTCATCCGCCTCTGCCACCATATAGGGACTTGCCCCGGACTTCGCGTTGCCCCCCAAAGCATCGACCCGACCCCCGATGACGAGCGTGGGATCCATTCCGGCGGCCGTGAGCACGGTTCCCAGCATCGAGGTGGTGGTGGTTTTTCCATGCGTTCCGGCCACGGCGATCCCGATTTTGCCTCGCATGATTTCTCCCAGCATCTCAGCGCGGGGAAGCACGGGAATGCGGAGCCGGCGCGCCTCTTCCCACTCCGGATTGGAGGGCGAAACCGCGGAGGAAACCACGACGACGTCCACGCCCTGGACATGCGCGGCTTGATGACCGATCATCACCCGAATGCCCAAGCTTTGGAGACGGCGCACGGTCTCTGATTCGATTTGATCCGATCCTGAGATGAGGTGACCGCGCAAATGGAGCACCTCCGCGATCCCGCTCATCCCGATCCCGCCAATTCCCACGAAATGAAGCCGCCGGTCTTTTCCAAAAGTCATGAGTTGAGTGTCATCCTCTTTGCGCCAGATCCTGGGCGATATCCCGAGCCGCGTCGGGGCGGTGGAATCGGGTAATGGCTCGCTCCATTTCAGCGAGTTTCGAAGGAGCGGAGCAAAACTCGCGAATCAACGTCGCTAAATCCGATCCTTTGGAAAGAGTTTGATCGAGGATCCGACAAGCCCCCTCTTTGGCGAAGATCTCGGCGTTTTTGCGCTGATGATCATCCGAAGCGAAGGGGAATGGGATCAAAACCGCGGCTTTCCCCACCGCGGCGATCTCAGATAAAGTGGATGAGCCCGCGCGGCAGATCAGCAAATCCGACCGCTCATAGGCCTCCATCATCTCGTGGATGAATTTCTCCACCCGCGCCTCAACGCCTTGGAGACGGTATCCCTCGACCACTCGGTCATAATCCCGTTCGCCCGTTTGATGAATCCAATGCAACTGGCGCTGAATATCCTTCAGAAGCGGAAGGCTTTCCAAAACCAAGGTGTTGATCCCCAGCGCTCCCTGGCTCCCCCCGAAAACAAAAAGAGTGAGCCTCTCAGCCGATCGTCGATCGCGCGAAGCGATCCGCTTCATCTGAGATCGAATGGGATTTCCGGTCAGCAGCACCTTCCGCGGCGAAAACGCGCCGGTTGCCCCGGGAAGCGCGCAGTAGATGCGTTCCACGACCCGGCTCAGCAATCGGTTCGTCAGCCCGCTCACCGCATTCTGCTCCAAAATGGCGACTCGGCATTTCAACGCGCCGAGCAGCGAGAGAACCCGTGCCATCAGCACCAGGGGCCCTGAAGCATAGCCTCCCACCCCTAAAACCGCCTGGGGTTTTTCGTTGAGGAGCAGGCTCATCGAACGGAGGAGCGCGAAAGGGAGTTGAACGAGTGTGCGGAACTTCCTGCCCCAGCTGACCCGATTGAGGGTGCCCAGATGCAGGAGCGCCAGTTCATAACCCGCGCGCGGGACCAGCTTCTCCTCGATGCCCCCGTGAGCTCCCACGAAAAGAACGCGATTCGCGCCCGGGTCCTGTGCGATCCAACACTCCGCCACTGCGATGCCCGCGAGAACGTGGCCGCCCGTTCCCCCGCCTGCGAGGATCAAAGTGCGCTTCTGACTGGAATGAGGCATGCCCTCAAGGTCTAGCGGAGCTTTCCGCTTCGTGCAAGGCCGGGTTTAAATGGGCTGAGAGCGTAGGGCAAAGCGTTTTTTCTTGGGAGCCGGCTCTCGTTCAATGCGAAAACGATCGGATCGCGTGGGACCGCGCGCGACGCTTTGCAAGACCCCGATCGCCAGCAGATCGATCAATAAGGCGGAGCCTCCGTAGCTGATCAATGGCAGCGTCAGCCCTTTGGTCGGGAGCAGCCCCATCACCACGGCGAGATTCACGAAGCCTTGCAGGCCTAACGCCAAGGTGATCCCTGAAGCCAAGTACAGGGCGAACTCATCCTGAGTTTTTCGGAAGGCGTCCCAAGCGACTTTGAAGCCGCGGTACACCAGCGCGACATAGGCGGCGATGAGCGCGAGGATTCCCAAGAATCCCAGCTCTTCCCCGATCACGGCGGCGATGAAGTCGTTATGCGCTTCCGGGAGGTAAAAGAGTTTTTCCTTCCCATTTCCGAGCCCCACGCCCAGGAGCCGGCCGTGGTAAAGCCCCACGAAGGATTGAAGCACCTGAAATCCCCGTCCCATGGGGTCCCTCCAGGGATCCATGAACACCATCATTCGATTGCGACGGTAAGAGGACCCCAAAACGAGGATCGCCCCCGCGATCGCAACGAGCGCGAGCGAACCCAAGAGGTAGCGCCTGGGAACGCCTGCTAAAAACATGAGGCAGAACACCACTGAAACGATCATTACCGTGGTGCCGAAATCAGGTTGGACCAGCAAGAGGACGAGCGCCGGCAAGGGGACCAGCAAATGCGAAAGCACCCCCGCGACGAAAGTATGCAGGCGCTCCCGCTTTCTCTGCAATTGGAACGACACGTAGAAAATCACCGCGAACTTGGCGAGCTCGCTCGGTTGGAAGTTCCAACCCTGAAGCCGGATCCACCGCTGCGCCCCGCCCACGCGCGCGCCGATCCCGGGGATCAGGCTCAAAATCAAAAGCACGGTCGCCACCCCGAGCAGCGGATAAGCCCCTTTGGCCCAAAAGCGGTAGTCAATACGGCTGACGAGCCCCATCCCCGCGAAACCGAGCCCCGCGAAGAGCAGTTGCTTGCGGATGAAAGCGAACCCGTCGCCGGCTTTTTCCTGGGCGTAAATGAAGGAGGAGCTATAGACCATGAGCAGCCCGAAGAGGACCAAGCCCGTGACGAGCAGAAAAAGAAAGACGTCCATTCGGGATGAGGCCAGCGGCCAAGGGCAAGCTTTGGAATCCGATTGAGAATCCGTTTTCACGCGACCTCCCCCTGCGCGCGTCAAGGGCGCTCCTTAGAACTGCATGACGAGTTTTTTGAAGTAATCCCCACGCTCCTCGAAGTTCCGGAACATGTCATAGCTGGAGCAACCGGGAGAGAGCAGGATCACGTCCCCGCTCCTCGACTTTTGATAAGCGAGGAGCACCGCCTCTTCGAACGTCCCGACCAAATAGGTCTCAGCGTAATCCCCGAGAACGCGGTTGATCTTCTCTTTCGCCTCTCCGAGGAGGATCAGAATTTTGCAGCGCTTGCGGACGTAATCCCCGAGCGGCGCGAAATCCATGTTCTTATCCTTGCCTCCCCCGATCCAAATCACGGGGCGAGTTTGAAAGGAGGCCAAGCTTTTTTTGACGCTCATGACGTTCGTGGCTTTGGAGTCGTTGAAGAAATAGACGCCGTCTTTTTTGCGCACGAACTCCAATCGGTGCGAAACTCCGGGAAAGGATTGGATCACCGCTTGGATGGCCTTCTGCGAAACGCCCATCTGGCGCGCGGCGCAGATCGCGGCCATCAAATTCTCGCGGTTGTGCTCGCCCAAGAGCTTAAAATTGGTGAGGTCATAGACTTCCTCGCGACCCATGATCTTGGAGACGATCTGCTTCTCCGCGGCCTTGAGGTACGCGCCCGAAAAATTCTCGGCGAAGGTTCCCCCCACCGTCATAGGATCGCGCTTGGTGAACCACATCAGCTTGCCGTGGTTTTCTTGAGCGAAAGCCGCGATCTGCGGATCATCGTAATTGAGCACGACGTAGCTGTTGCGGTCGCAGGCTTTCAATAGACGTTTCTTGGAGGCCACGTATGCCGCAAAATCAGGGTATCGATCGAGGTGATCTTCCTCGAGGTTGGTGAAGACCGCCACGGCCGGGGTGAATTTTTGCGCGAGATCCAGCTGGAAGCTCGAAACTTCGGCGACGACGGCGTCGACCTTGGGCGCTTCCAGGACGTAATCCAGGAGCGGCTTGCCGATGTTACCGCCGACGAACGCGGGTTTTCGGTCCGCCTTGAACATTTCCTCGATGAGCATCGTCGTCGTGGTTTTCCCGTTCGTGCCGGTCACGGCGATGAGCGGCTCCTTGAGCAGCGACGTGGCGAGCTCGAACTCGCCGATCATGGGGATCCCTTTTTCGCGCGCTTCTTCGAGCGGCTTGAGATTCAGCGGCACTCCAGGGCTCACGACGATGAGTTCCGCGTTCAAGAAGGATTTGGAGTTGTGCTTGCCCAGATCATATTCGAGCTTGAGGTCGGCGCAGGCGTTCACCGCTTCCGACAATTCGCTCTTCTGCTTTTGATCGGTGACTGTGACTTTCGCCCCCTGGCGGGAAAGGTACTTGGCGGCTGCCACGCCGGATTTCCCGAACCCCACGATCAGAACTTTTTTGCCCTTGTACTTGCTCATCGAGCTTCCCTCGCCAAATCGGCTACCTCAGCTTCAGCGTCGACAAAGTAAACAACGCCAGCAAAATCGAAATGATCCAAAATCTCACAATGACCTTCGGCTCCGCCCACCCCTTCAGCTCGAAGTGATGATGGATCGGGGCCATCCGGAAGACCCGCTTGCCCGTCATTTTGAACGACGCGACCTGAGCCATCACGGAGAGTGCTTCTAATACGAAAATTCCCCCGCAAAGAGCAAGCAAGATTTCATTCTTGGTCACCACCGCGACGACTCCCAAGGCGGCCCCGAGGGAGAGCGACCCGATGTCCCCCATGAATACTTGAGCGGGATAGCTATTGAACCAGAGAAACCCCAAACAAGAAGCGGCTACCGTTCCGCAAAAAATGGAGAGCTCCCCGGACCCTGGCACATAGGGAATCTGCAAGTATTCCGCAATCTTGAGGTGACCGGCGCAATAAGAGAGGATGAGGAACGTCGCTGAGGTCGTGATCGCGGGGCCAACGGCCAGCCCGTCGAGCCCATCCGTCAGATTGACCGCATTGGAAGCCCCGACGATGACGAATGCCCCGAAGAAAATGAAAAGCGGGCCGAGATCCAGCGCCCACTCCTTGAAGAAGGGAAACTTCAGCACGGCCGGCGTATCCCGCAGCCAATAGATGACGCTTGCGGCTCCCAAAGCCACCACGCTTTGAGCGATCAGCTTTTGGCGCGTGGAAAGGCCCTTCGAATTTTTTTGGATCACCTTGCGGTAATCGTCGATGAACCCAATGACCGAAAAAAGCAGCGTCGTGATCAGCGCCACCCAGACGTTCTTGTTGGTGAGATCCGACCAGAGGAAGGTGGAGAAGCAGATCCCCAGGAGAATGAGCCCCCCTCCCATCGTGGGAGTCCCTTTCTTAGTGAGGTGCGACTTGGGCCCGTCCTCGCGCACGAATTGCCCGAGCTGCTTGCGCTGCAGCAATTTGATGAAAGCGGGGCCGAGCAGCATGCACACCACGACGCTCGTGATGCTCGCCGCGAAGATCCTAAAGGTGATGTACTTGAAAACGTTTAGGAAGGAATAGGTCTCGTGCAGCGGGTAAAAAAGGTGAAAGAGCATTCCTTAATGCTACAGATTCTTGAGATTAAGTGTCAAGTAGTGGAACGGGGAACCGATTTCACTCGGCGGATGAAGCTGGAACCTCGGTCTCGATCGTATCGATCACTACTTTGCTAATGCTGTTTCTCTTAAGCGCCACAAGAAGTGCTAAGTAATCTTTGCAGGCCGCCTTGCACTCTTTACTTTTACAAACTTCTTGATTCCATCGTTTTTCTTTATCGCAAAGTTGAGCAAGCGCTCGAAGTGACAACTTGAAGTACTGCCAATTCATACTATTTTTAGCAGCAGCTTCACCGAGTACCGTTGCTCGCTCGAAAAGCCAGAAAGGATTTCTTTCTTCAGCAAGCTTTGCGCAAGCTTGAGGGGCTAATCCAGATTGCGTCGTCCAGCAGAGCTGAGGCCCGAAGAAAGCGGAATTACAGACAGTGCCTACTTTACGATCTTTGTCTTTGCATTGAATCGAAGCTTCCTCTCCAAAATGATCTTTATAAGGAGAATCAATATCGCAACGCGTCGCAGTTTCATTGCCTGGGCAGGTATCCACAAAACAATACCGCGGCTCTTCAACTGCCGTTGCTGCGTCCTCAGCCCACGCCGACCCTAAGAACAAAGATTCCAATGCAGCCTTCGGCTGCTTTTTATCAGGCTCACTCGGGCGGGTGAGCGTGGACCGACCCATATGTTTCAACACTTCAATGGAATTCTTAAGCAGGAGTTTTCTAAACTGGACATCAGAACTTGCGAAACTCTTTCGCATCTTCTCCCAGTCGTACTGAGGAGAAGCGGGCTTCGCCGCTCCGCCCACAACGGAATAAAGCGCAAGCCCCAAACCCAAAGCCCCGACGAAAAAAAGCGATCGCTTTCCCATGCTTCTTCCCCCGCCTTTACTTTAGGACTAGGTTCGAAGCAAAATCAAGCGCCGTGAATGAAGCGCCTGGAACTCATTTCAAAACCCCCTTCGTAGCGAGCCCGAGCGAACGAGACTTCCGCAAGGCGGCACAAGCGAATGCGACCAAAGCCTAGTTTCGCTAGACTGCGGGAGCATGAGCGCGGACAACGCGGCGGAAGCCTCGTGCAGCCGGGCGCAGCAGATGGGGGTTTTGAAATGAGTTCTAACCAAATCCGCGCTGCTGGAGCGCCTCCGCGGCGACCAATCGATCATCGAAAGGGTATTTCTGATCCCCGATGATTTGCCCCGTCTCGTGGCCTTTCCCCGCGATCAGCACGGTGTCTCCCTCGCGAGCGACCTCCAGGGCGCGGAAGATCGCGGTCCTGCGATCCTCGATGACTTCAAACGCGAGGTCCTCGTTGCCCCGGATCATCTCTTCCAGGATCGCACGCGGGTTTTCACTGCGTGGATTGTCCGAGGTGAGAATCGCCACTGCCGAGAGCTCAGCCGCGATCCGAGCCATCACCGGGCGCTTGGCGCGGTCGCGATCCCCCCCGCAGCCCACGACCGTGATCAGGCGCCCCTTGCGCGAAGCGCCGAGCATCCGCAAAACCTTCTCCAACGCATCCGGCTTGTGCGCGTAATCGACCAGCACCGTGATGGGGCACGTTAGCCGCCCCACTCGCTCCAAGCGGCCCGGGACGCCCTTTAGCCTCTCAATGCCTTTTTCAATCGACTTTGATGAAAGCCCCAAGGCTTGCCCTACAGTGACTGCGGCCAAGATGTTTTCGGCATTGAAGGAACCGACGAGCTCCGAGCGCAGATGAAGCCCGTGGACCTCTCCCGTGAGAAACGCTCCAGGCGCCGAAGCTGCAGTGTCGCGGATCCAGTCTGAATCCCGATAGACGAAAAGCCGATCAGTCGGCACTCCCCGGCTTTTCAGTTCTTCCGCAAGCCTTTTCCCATGAGCATCCGAACCATTCACGATGAGCCGCGTTTTTTTCCCGAGCTCCAAAGACTGCTGAACGCCCTCTTTAAAAAGCCTGCATTTGGCCTGAAAATAATCCTCGAGCGTGGGATGAAAATCCAGGTGCTCCGGCGAGAGGTTGTGAAAAACCGCCGCATCCCAGGCGATCCAATCGGTGCGCCGCTGCGCGAGCGCGTGCGAAGAAACCTCCATGACGACCGCGGTGCATCCCGAGTCCCGCATCCGGGCCAGAAGCGATTGGAGTGAAACGGAATCCGGCGTCGTGTGGGACGACTCGGATGAGGAGCCCGGGTAGCGCGTGGCGATCGTGCCGATCAAACCCACCTTCTCGCCCGCTTCGATCAGGATGGATTCAATCAAGTGCGTCGTGGTCGTCTTCCCACTGGTCCCGGTCACGCCGATCATTTTCATCGAGCGGGAGGGATTACCGTGGATTTCAGCGGCAAGATCCGCGAGCGCGAGCCGCGAATCAGGGACGCTGAGATAAGTGGCCCCTGAACTCAAAGGCGAGGGAAGCTGATCACGCGGGAGCTCGCCCACAAGAAGCGAGGCGCCCTTGCGATGGGCTTCCTCCAAAAAAGCATGCCCATCGTAGCGCTGGCCTTGAACCGCCACGAAGGCGCCCCGAGGCTTCGCATCCCGTGAATTCGCGGTCACGGACTGTAGCTGATGGGAGCGGATCCATTCATTTGAAGCGCGGGCCATGATCACTTCTCCGAAAGCTGCAGCCGAATCGTGTCCCCGGGGACAAGCTTTCCGCCCACCGCCGGGACTTGCGAGCGGACGAGGCCGACCCCATGAACGCGAACGCGGAACGGGTGATCCTTCAGCGCGACGAGCGCCTCGCGCGCGCTGAGCCCCCCGAGCGCCGGCATCTGCCATTGCTTCATGCCGGTCAAGACCGGGACGGGATTCTCACTCGGAGCGGCGGAAGAAGGCGAAGGAGAGGGATGCGCTTGGCTGAGCGAAAGCACGTCGGTGATCGAGTGGTTCTCGCGCGCGGGCGCGTGCTGCGGCGCGGAGGGCGCTCCCTGCATTTGGATGAGCGCCAGGGTTTCGGTCGCTCGCGACGCCGGGATGTTCAATCGGTGCACCACCATCCTCAGCACCTCGCGAAAAAGGGGCACCGCCGTATCCGATGCATAGTAAGTGGGGGTTTTGGGCTCATCGAGCGAGGTGAAAACGACGATCTTTTGATTCACGTCCAGCGGAAACCCAATGAAGGAGGTGATGTAACGGGACTTGGAATAAGTTTTGGTGAGCGGATCGACCACTTGAGCTGTTCCCGTTTTTCCCGCGATTCGATATCCCGTGAGCTGCGCTTGAACTCCGGTCCCCTCTTCCTGAACGACCGACTCAAGCGCCTCCACGACCTCGTCGCAAACCCGCTTCTCGAGGATCCTCTTGGACGGTGGAGCCGATTCATTGCTCACAATCAGCTGGGGCTGAACCAACCAGCCACCGTTCAGGAACGCCGCGTAAGCCCGGATCATTTGCAGCGGCGTGACGAGCAATCCCTGCCCAAACCCCACATTGGCCAACGTCAAGGGTTGCCACGCTTTCGGCGACGGCATACGACCGGGAATTTCGCCCGGAAACCCCAGCCCGGATCTCACGCCGAACCCGAAACTCTCCAATGTCCCGCGATAGTTCTCCGTCCCGATCTTCAAGGCGAGGCGGGCCGCGCCGATATTACTGGAGCGCTGGATCATGCGCTTGAGCGAAAGCCATTCGAACTTCTCGTGGGCTTCGGCTTCAGAGATTTTCTTGCCCTGAACCGTCATCTGACCGAGGCCACCCCAGAGCTGATCGGTGAGCTTCGAGCCGTGGCTCAGCGCTGAAGCGAGCAGCACCGACTTCAAGGTGGAGCCCGGCTCATACCCATCCGTCAAAGCGCGATTGCGCCTTCTTTCAGCGGGAGCGCCTTTCTGATTGGGATCGAACCCCGGCTCATTGGCCAGGGCGAGGATCTCCCCGTTCATCGCGTTCATCACGATGACGCTCCCCGCCCGCGCGCCCGTGCGCTTGACGGACTGCTTGAGTTCCTGCTCCACGGCGAACTGAAGCGCCGAATCCAAGGTGAGACGCAGATCTTCGCCGTCCTGCAACTGACCGGCGGCCTGTGCGTCGATGAAAGCGGGGCGTCCCAGCGCGTCCCGGATCGCGGAAAAACTCGTGAGCTTCCCGCGGAGTTTGTCATTCCACCAGAGCTCCGCCCCTTCGATCCCGTCCGCGTCCAAGTTCACGTCGCCGATCACGTGCGCCGCGAGCGTCCCATGCGGATAGACGCGGAGCGCTTCCTTGATGATCCAAAGCCCCTGCTGAAAATCCCCCGAAGGGTCGACTAGGCGGAATCTCTTGAAGCGATTGAACTCCGATTCCTGAATATGCCGCTGGATCCAGACGAACTCCCGGTTCTCCGAAAGTTTCGCGAGCAGTTTGGGGTACGCGAGCCCAGTGGCCTTTGAGAGCAGCCGCGCCAGCTGCTTCTTATTTTTGATCTTGGAAGGATTGGCGGCGAGGCTGCTGATCTCCGTGTTGGCGGCGAGCGTCTCCCCCTGCCGATCGAGGATCACCCCACGGCGGGGGCGCACGAGCACTTTCGCTTGGAACTGGCGCTTGACCATTTGCGCGAGCCGCGGATCCCCCTTGAGCTGGATCCATGCGGCGCGGAGAAGCAGCGCCCCGGCGAACGCCAGGCACAGGGCCATGAGGAAGCTGAGCGCTTTTTTCTCACGGTTCATGATCGGCCTCGCTCGAGGATCCGGAGGGGGACTGTTTGAGCTGGATTCTTTGGCCCGCCCGCGGCGGGGCGAGCCCGAATTGCTCGCGCGCCAGCCGCTCGAGCCTCACCGGGGAGCGGAGGCTCGAAGCCTTGAGATCCAATTGATCCTTGAGTTTTTGAAGTTGGTGGATGTTTTTTTCAACTTCGTTCACAGAATAAGTCACGTCGACGACATGGAGGCGCAGCCACACCGTGATCACCGCGAAAACCAAAATCCCGGGCAGCACCCACGCGGGAACCCCGGGAATCCACGCTCCTTTTAAAAAACGCATCTCTGTTTCAAGATAGCACCCGGGAGCGAGCAAAAAAAGCCTCTCTTCGGGGACGCGCAGCCTGCCTTAAATGACCCTCTCGCCGATCCTCAGCTTGGCGCTCCTCGCCCGCGGATTCGCCTCAAGCTCCCGCTCATCCGCTTGAATCGGTTTTTTGTGGAGACTTTTCCAGCCTTCCTCCCGGAAAGCCTGCTTGATCAGGCGATCTTCTAATGAATGAAACGAGAGGACGCCGATCCTTCCACCGGAGCTCACTTTCGGCCAGGCGGAATGGATCCACGCCCCGATCTCCTCCAGTTCGCCGTTCACGGCGATGCGAAGCGCCTGGAACACGCGCGTGGCGGGATGAACCCTCCCCGCCCATCGATGTCGCGCGGAACCTGGGAGGGCTCCCAGCACGCACTCCGCCAATTCCAGCGTCGTCTTCGGCAACTCCCCCAACCCCCGCTTCCAAACCAGACGCGAAGCGATGCGACGCGAGTAACGCTCCTCTCCGTACTCATGGAGGACTCGAGCGAGCTCAGCCTCGCTCACACCCTGGAGATAATCTTGGCAAGTGAGATTTTGCGCGCGATCCAAGCGCATATCCAAGGGGCCTTCCAGCCGCAGGCTCAATCCGCGCTCCGAGTCATCGATCTGATCCGATGAGAACCCGAGATCCGCGAGCATTCCCAGGATCACCCGTTCTCCGCGCGCTTTGAGAACCGCTCCCAACGCGCTCATCGGGGCATGGACCAACTCCAAGCGGCCGCTCGCGCATTCGCTCTCAAAGCGTTTTTCGCCCTGGGCGATGGCGTCCGCGTCACGATCCAGCGCGAGTATTTTACAGTTCTTAAACTGGTCTTGGGAGCGAAAAGATTCGAGAAAAGCCGCGCAGTGGCCACCACCCCCGAAGGTTCCGTCCACGAGCCAGAGCGGTGAATCGGGTGAGCGGGCGCTCTCCCGGACGAAAGGATCCAAAAGCCCCTCGACGATGGGCTTCAAGAGGATGGGGATGTGATGAGTCATTCCCGGGGAACGGTCAATCTCAGCGGATCATGGCCGGTCCACGACGCCACTTGCTGGCCCGTCAGGTGACTGCGAAGCGCCACTTCGAACGCCCGTCGCGCGAGATACGAGGATTTCACGCGCCACTGCTTCTCATTCACCGTGAGGATCGAAACCGCGATCCTCCGCGAGCCCGACTCGGCGAATCCAATGAACCAATCGTACTTGCCCGGGGGACTGGTGCCGGTGAGCGATCCTGTTTTTCCACCGACCACCACGCCGGCGAGGTTGCGCCTGAAAAATCCGTGGAAAGCTTTTCGTGAGGTTCCCCGGAGCACCGTCTCCTGCATCAGCTCGCGCATTTCGTGGGCGGTTCCCAACCCCACCGTCATCGAGGCGACTTTACGTTGAGCGTGGTAGAGCGATTTGCCTTCGGAGGTCTCATAGATGCTTTGAACCAGGTAAGGCTCCATCAGCACGCCGTAGTTCGCGATGGAGCTGGCGATCAACGCCCCTTGCAGCGGGCTCATCGTGTTGTCGCGCGTGAAGCCGGAGGCAGATTCCGCGAGCCCCCACGCGTCTTCGGGGATGGGCGCCGAGCCTGGGTCCACGTGAAAATCCGCGTTGATCTTTCGGTTGAACCCGAACCGCGAGGCGTACTCGCGCAACTCGTCCGAACCGACGCGGAACGCGCCGATCTTGCCGAAGACGGTATTGATTGATTTGGCGAACGCTTCCTTGAGCGTCACCCGACGCGTCCAGCGGTTCTCGCGCGTCTCAAACACGTGGCTTCGGTACAGCGTGTGATTGCGCCCGGAGTATGGGATGACCGTATCCGCCGAAAAACGCTGCGCTTCGATCGCCGCGGCAGCGGTGACCACTTTGAACACCGAGGCCGACGGAAAGGTCGCGCGCACGGCGAGGTTTTCCTTGAACGCCGGGTCGCGCGCATAGCTCAGGATGGCGAGGATCGCCCCTGTGCTCGCGTCCATGGCGACCATCGCCCCGTAGTCGGGCGAGTACTGGCGAAACAGTTTTTCCATCGCCTCTTGAAGTTCGGAATCGTAGGTGTACTGGATGCGTGCGGGGATTTTCTTGCCGCTCGCCATTTCAAAATCCATCTGAAGCGGAAAGCTCGAGGGGATGACCTGTGAGAGCATCTCCTTGGTGAGGGAGCTGGAATCGAGCTTAAAAGCGCCCAGCGATGGGCGACTCGACGCGGCAGAGGCGGCACCCGGGGCTGAGTCAGGCGGTGGGACAGCCGTGGATCGCGACGCGAAGCGAAACACGGCGAAGCTCATGAGGAATAAAGCGCTCACTCCAATGAAAACACGGCGATAACTCCGCTGCTTGCGAGCAGCGCAACTTTTAAAACGAGGCATCCTCCTATCTTGTCGGTTTTTGGAGGGAAGGGTCAAGTTTTTGTTCGGTTATTTTGCGCTGCTGATGCGGCGCACGAGCCGTGCTTCCTACAAAGGCGAGGAGGAATCCAATCGAATGGAGAGCAAATCCGTCTCCTTGCAAACTTTCAATCGCTCGCGTTTCGCGTTTGCGAGAGCACGATTCGTCTGGCCGTTATGCTGGAGCACCCGGTATTTCTCAGTGACAGGCCTGCCATTTTTCTCGACCGTCACGACATCCTCGTAAAAATCTTCCGAGCTGAAATCGCATCGATCATCGTACTTGGGCGTCATTTGACGATAACTTCCGGATTCATCCCTCAAAACTTCATGGTTTTTCGTGCACTTCATCGGATTGTAATCAGCGCTCCCGAGCACGCAGAAGCAGCCTGCCTCCCGCTGCACCCGGACGTCGACCGTGACGTAACCCCTCTCAAAGTCGTTGCGATTGTGAACCACGCGCTCGCAGAGCTGGCAGACATCCGCGAATCCGCTCGGGATCCATCCAAAAACCAGGGCAACCAATCCAATCATCCAATGGGTCTTTTTCATAAACACTTATGATTTACTTTATTCGGCCTCAAAACGCAAGCCTGTACTGCGAACTCAGCGCAATCGAGGGGCCAAAACCGGGGGCAGCGGCAATTTCAAGGCGAAGCGGGACTCCAGCCAGTAGCGCTTGGCCCGCGTTTCAAACCGCGCCTCGGGAGGAAGGGACTTCGCCAGTTCCGAGAAAGGGTGGCTCGTGTAGACAAAGAGCCTGGAGCTCCCCCGCGCGGAATCCAGCGGAGCTTCGGGGCTTCTAAAGGAGATCAGCATCTCCTCGCGGGCCTCCAGCGGGTGCAACTCCTCGGTGATCCAACCCAGCAAGTCGTCAATGAATTCTAGTCTGAAATAAATTTTCTGGTTGCTTGGATTGAAGACGCGATAGCTGTAAAAAAAATCTTTCCCCTCTTGAATCGCTTTCGTAGTCACTTTGACCGGGGATTCGCCACCGCTTTCAGCGAAGGCAGCATTTTTTTTCCTCAAACGAGAGAGTTCCGCCGCGAGATGGCCGGGCAGCCATGTGGACACCGTGCCCTCCCTTCTCGCGAAATAAGCGTCAGCGTTCGTGTGAAGCCCTATTTTTTGGATTCCCCTCAAATCGCGCTTGAGCTCCCCTTGCTCTTTTGAGGGCGCGTTCAAATCCTCGATGACATCATCAATGAGTCCCATGCGGGCGCCGCTGTACAGGGTTGAAAACAACCACAACCCCTCCAATCTGCGCTCTTCAGAGTAGTAGACGGCGGGATACTGCTCGCTCACGAGTTTGAACGCCACTTTTTCATCCGGAAAGAGCTCAAAAAGCAGCGCGTTTTTTGAATCCAAATGGCCCGTCAAAGCGAGCAGCGGGGTCGCGTTCGCCAGAATCATCCCGTTCCCCACATTGCTCAGCTCATACGAGTACTCGTATTGTGGATAGGAAACGTTCGCTGAAACAGGGAGCGCCTTCACCTGGGACAGGAGCTCCATGCTCCCTTGATTCAAGGCGCTGGGACTCGTCATCGGGGAAAATTCCCGCTGCAAGGACTCTGCCCGCCCCTCCGCCGCGATGACGGCGAATGAACCCGCCCCCAGGCAAGCTGCCAGCAAGACCGTCCTCTTGAGATTCATCACGCGAATCCGCGTCAGTTTTTCGCGCAAAAAACGACGACTTGGAACTTCCTGGACTCCTCGTACTTCAAGGCGAATCGACCCTTCGAACCGAATTCCGCCTCAACCTGATCCCAGCTTTTTTCGTCCCCACCGATCTGCTTGCCGATGGAGGAGTAAACTTTCAGCTGAACGCCTTCAGTCCCGACCACGAGCTCGGAAGAAACTTCCGCCCCATTGCAAGGCGTTTGAACCGAATATTCAGAGGCGAACGCGGGAACGGTCACTTCAAATTCCGATTGATAACTATTTTTCTGCTCGAGCTCACGACCGGAGACATGACCGCATTTGCAGCTGTAAGCATCGCTCAGATCCGTGTTCGCCTGCGCGAACTGGCCGACGTTTGAAAGCAAGAGAAAGGACCCCAACACCGCTAAACTTGATTTTTTCATAGGTTACGGATTTAGTGACGGAACAAAAACTTGTCAAGCCTCGGACCGTAAAACTTTCCTCAAGTCGCCCATCTCAGAAAGATGAGAGCGATCATGCTGCAGGATTCGCTCGACGAGCTGCCGCAAGCTCAAGCGGCCCACCCCCTCAAGTTCGCCCGAATGGGACCATTGCCCGGGCGAGCACTCCCTCAAGATCTCGATGTTCCGGAGGCGCAAGCCCTCAAAATCGCCGAGCGCCGCGGAAAAATCCAGCGATTGGTAATTTCTCTCCTGAGTGAGGCGGCTTCCATCAATGTCCTCGAGCCGGGGTGATTCCTCCGTGAGGATTCGACGGATCCGCGCCCCATGGCCTTCGCGCTCCAGGTCGATCAGGTGAAAGACATGCTCTTTCAGCGAAAATTCTTGGCCCTGAGGGCGCGAAACGAGGGATTCAACTGGAATGGGAGCGATCAGTTCCCTCAGCTGGCCCGGCATCGCTCCGAGATCCGCGAGAGTTCGTTCAACGTCGAAGGACGCTTGGCTCATGGGGAGCGGACCGGCACACCGATCGCCAGGGGATAACCCTGAGCTTTCAAAACTTTTACGATCCCGTTCAAGTGACCCGCGCCAAAATTCATGAGAACCAGATCGTTCGACCCGAGCCGCATCGCCTTGATCTGCTTGATGGTGTTCAACGCCATCTCGCGGCTTCGAGTTTCGCAAATCGAGTTGAACCTCTGATCCAGAAACTCAACCTCGAGCGCCCCGCTTTTTCCGAGCTTCGCGTAGCTTCTGACGCTTGCGACGAGCTCTTGAGCGAATTTTTTCTCTTCTGCGTCAACATCGGGCCCGATTTGGGATTGGATCGCGTCAGCCACGGCGTGAGCCGCGTCTTCCCAATTTTTCCCGCTCTTTTGGAGCTCCGCCTGAATCTCATCTGAGCTCCGCATTTTCTTGAGAAAGTGCAAGGTGTTTTGCTCAATGAACAAACCGGGAGTATCCGACCCTCTAATGGCGAAGGAATTGAGGAATTCCAAGGGGAGCATGAAATCCGGCAAGTGAGCTCCGCGACCCACCGATTCTCTCGCGTATTGCGCCAGCGCCTCGCTTTCGGCGAGCTTGCGGTGCGTCTCGAGCCTCTCCAGGGGGCGGGTCAGGATCTCAATCTCATTTTTTCCGAAGTTGACGAGGCCGAATTTTTCCTCCGAAGCGCGGTCCAACACCATGATTGAAGCGCTTGAATCAGAATCCTCCTTGGAGTGATTCAAGGAGTACCAAGGAGTTTCGACCGACAAAAAAACGCGACGCTGTTTGGCGAGTTGGCTCACGGCCGCTTGATAGGCAGAGCTGAAAAAAACGGCCTCCAACTCCGCCGTGATGTCATTGCTCCCGACTTTAATTCCTCCCTCACCGTCCGCGATGATCACGGAGCCGAGGTTCTGATTGTGAAGTTCCGGAAGTAGCAGGATTTGCGGTAAGGCGCCCGCTTTCCGCTGCGAATCTTTCGGCTCCTTGAGGTTCGTCCAAACGCTGTATTGATCCTTGGATCGAGACGTCATCACCTCGTCCAAACGGTCAAAAGGGAGCTCTTGCACGGAGCACCCCTGATTCAAATCGATGAACGCATCCTGCGCATCGGCCACGCCCGCGGAATCACCGAAATCCCAGGCCATGATCCCGGCCTGAACCAGTTCCTGGATCGTCCAGCGCGAAGCGGCCAAGGAGGGTTGATAAAAAATCATGCCCATTGATAACGAAAGAATCAGCAATCCAGGTTTCATAATGATTTAGTACATATTTATTAATTAATTTTTAGTCAACCGCTAACTGGCGCCGCCCCTTGACACCTTCCTCGAAAAATTCCCTTCAAATCTCAACGGGCGGTCCCGCCGGCTCAACCGGCGCTTCCGGCTCCTCCCGCGGCGCGGGCAACCCTTCAGGCGGGGCGGATTGATCGCCATTGGAGCCGGCTGCGCCCTCCTTCTCAACCTCGGGCTCACCCTCTCCCCCTTCCGGGGCGTCGGGCCCGGTCTCAAACGGCATCTTCTGCGAGAGTGCCTCGAGCTTCTCCTCCTCGGTCACGAACTGCGCTTGCTGCATCTTTTCGAGGATGGATTTCACCATGGAGCGGGCCCAAGGCGTCAGCGCGTGCTTCCTGAAAGACTGGGAATACCGTTTGGGGCTCGGCAGCAGCATCGCCAGAAAAGCCCCCTCCCGCGCGCTCAGTTCATCGGGAGCTTTATTGAAGTAGGCGCGGGAGGCTTGCTCAATTCCAAAGATCCCCTGCCCCCACTCCGCGATATTCAGATAGATCTCGAGGATGCGCCTTTTCGTGAGGGCTTCTTCCAGCTGAATGGCGATCCACACCTCTTTCAGTTTTCGGAGGAGATTCTTATCGCGATCCAAAAAGACGTTTCGGGCGACTTGCTGGGTGATGGTGCTCGCTCCGCGCACATACCGGCCCCGCTCCCAATCCTCCTTGGCGGCGTCCTTGATCTGATTCCAGTCGAATCCCGAATGCTGGTAAAAAGCCCAGTCCTCGCTCACGACGACGGCGCCGATGGCTTTCTTGGAAACCTGGCTCAGGCTCACCCAGTGCGCTGGGCGCCGAGGAGTGATGGAGACTTGCTGGGGTTCGTCGGGCCCCTGATACTTCACGCTCACGTATGAATTTCTCAGGACGCTGACGTCGGGAAGCGAGCGCAAAGTCCACGCGATCACGCCCGCGATCAAAATCCCGAGGATCACGAAAACCGCGCCGATTCTGAAAATCCATTTCACTGTGGATTGAGGTTGATGACGCATAGCAATCATTCCGGCAAAAACACTTGTGCCCCGCTGGGGCAAACTGTAATCTGGATGTGGTGCGTAACAAGAAAACTCAAAAAAATCAGCTGGAATCCATCGAACCCAATCCCTACATCATCCCCAACCCGAACCGAATTTACGCCAACCCCAAGAAGCTCAAAATCGCCCGCGACATGCTGGAGCGTTACACGGGCAGCGCCCCCGAAAAATTCCAGAAACAGATCATCCTCACCAATTTTGACTATTACTTGGAGCGATTCCACCGCTCCTGCGGCGATGAACGCACGCAGGGGTCCGCCATGGCCGTTGTGCACAGCAAAAAAGCCGGCGTCTCGACCATCGACTTCTCCATCGGATCCCCGACCGCCGCGCTGATCATCGAGCTTCTGTCCTCGATCGAGCCCAAAGCGGTTCTGCTTTTGGGAATGTGCGGAGGGCTCCACCGTTCGCTCGAAGTGGGGGATTTCGTGCTTCCGACCGCGGCAATCCGCGATGAGGGCGCCTCGCGGCACTTCATGCCCTCTCAAGTCCCAGCCCTTCCCACGTTCAAGATCCAGAAGTTCGTCTCTCAAATCCTGGTGGAGCGGGGCTTGGATTACCGCACGGGAGTGATCCACACGACGGATTACCGGTTCTGGGAATTCGACCTCAAATTCAAAGCGCAACTTTATGAAGAGCGGGCTTTGGCGATCGACATGGAATCTGCTACGCTCTTCGTCGGGGGTTTCGCGAGCAAGGTCCCGATCGGCGCGTTGCTCCTCGTCTCGGACCTGCCGCTCAAGCGCGACGGGATCAAGACGAAGAAATCCGCGCGCGAGGTGTTCCGGAAGTTCACGGATCAACACCTCGATATCGGGATCAAATCGATGAGTGAGATCGCCGAACGCGGTGAACACATCCGGCACTACAAATGGTGAGCGAGGCATGCTGAAAAAAATATTGGACTACTTCTCAAACGACTTGGCGATCGATCTGGGCACGGCCAACACCTTGGTCTACGCCCGGGATCGGGGCATCATCATCAATGAACCCTCGGTCGTCGCGATCCATCGCAACGCGCGCGGGCAGACCCGGGTGCTCGCCGTGGGCAAGGAAGCAAAGGAAATGCTAGGGCGCACGCCCGGCTCCATCCAAGCCATTCGACCCCTCAAGGACGGGGTGATCGCCGACTTCGAAGTCACCCAGTCGATGCTCAAGTACTTCATCCAAAAATCCAACGAGCGTCGCAGTTTCATTCGCCCGCGCATCATCATCTGCATCCCCTTCGGGATCACGCAGGTCGAAAAGCGCGCCGTGAAGGAATCCGCCCAGTCAGCCGGAGCCCGCGACGTCTACCTCATCGAGGAGCCAATGGCCGCCGCCCTCGGCGCGGGCCTCCCCATCCGCGAACCCAGCGGCAATATGATCGTCGATATCGGCGGCGGCACGACCGAAGTGGCCGTGATTTCGCTCGGTGGGATCGTGTACTCGAAATCTGTGCGCGTGGCGGGCGATAAATTCGACGACGCGATCGTCAATTACATCAAGCGCAAGTACTCGCTCCTCATCGGAGAGCGGACGGCTGAGCAGATCAAGCTTTCGATCGGATGCGCCTACCCTTTCGAAGAGGAGAAAAACTACGAGGTCAAGGGTCGCGATCTCATCAGCGGCGCCCCCAAGACGATCGAAGTCAACTCCGAGGAAATTCGCGACGCGCTCGCCGAACCCGTTTCGGCCGTGGTCGACACCATCAAGACCGCGCTGGAGCGCACGCCACCCGAACTGGCGGCGGACATCGTCGATAACGGCATCATCCTGGCTGGCGGCGGGGCGCTGCTCGCGAACCTCGACATCCTGATCAAGGAGAAGACGGGATTGCCCGTGGCGCTCGCCGAGGATCCGCTCACCTGCGTGGTCCGAGGCTCCGGAAAAGCCCTTCAAGACCTCGACCTCCTCCGGAAAGTGGCGATTGTCTGAGAAAGAATTCCAACCGGTCGACGACCCCCAGGAGCAACTGAGCTTCCTGAAGGAAGCGACGCTCACCGCCTCCTCCGCAATGATCTGGACGCGCAACCAGGGCGTCGTCGTTCAAACCCAGGTACGCGACGTTTTTTCGAACGAGCGGCTGCTCACCTGCCATATTCCCAAGGACTTCGACCCCAAAACGCTCGCGGGCGAGCTCGCGCAGATGGGAACCAAGGAATGCTACTTCAGCCTTTCGCTCCTGCGCGCGAACGTTTTTTTCAGGGCGGACTTTTTGGGCTACGACGCGCAGGGCTTCCGCTTCAAATGGCCCGAGGCGATTTACAAGGTGCAGCGCCGCAAATTCCTGCGCTTGCCGATTTCGGGGGAAGTCAGCATGGAGGCGAGCTTCGAGGATCCCGCGATCCCGAGCCAGCTCCTCCGGAAGCGGCTCTTTGATCTAGGCGCGGGGGGACTCGGATTTTTCATCGCTGAGCGCGAGGTCCCGGTTTTCGCGCCGGGGTTGATCCTCAAGCGATTGAGCTTCGCGGTCAAAGGCCGCATCATCGAAACCGAAGCCGAAATCCGCTATGTCCGACCCGGCGAAGGCGGTCTGGGCGATGATCGGCGCAAGGTCGGCGTTCAGTTCGTGCAGATGAAGGAAGCCGACTCCCAAGTGATCGCGGCCTACGTCTTTGATGAGAGCCGCAAGCTCTTCTCCCGCTTTTTGACTGAAAAACCCGACGGGTCCTGATAGTCCCCTTCCATGGCCTACCAGCGCAAAGATCATTACTTCAAAAAAGCGAAGGAAGACAACTACGCCGCCCGCTCGATCTATAAGCTCGAAGAGATCGACCAACGTTACCGGCTCTTGAAGCAAGGTCAGAAAGTCCTGGATCTGGGAGCGGCTCCCGGCTCGTGGTCACAATACACTTCGACGCGAATCGGCCCGCAGGGAAGGCTGCTTGCCATCGACCTTCAGCCGATTCGCCTGACCTTGCCGAACGCGCACTTCGAGGTGGCGGATCTTTTGACCGTGAATTTTGAGGAGCTGTTCGCGCGCTACGAGATGGGATCGGGCATCGACGTGGTGCTCTCGGACATGGCGCCTCGGACGACCGGCATTCGCATCACCGACCAGGCGCGTTCGCTGGAGCTCTCCGAGATGGCGCTCGCGATCGCGGCGCGCACATTGAAGAAAAGCGGGAGCTTCGTGTGCAAGCTTTTTCACGGGGCGGAGTTCGAGGCGTACCGCAAGCAACTTCAGAGCTCGTTCGAGAAGGTATCTATCCTGCGCCCCAAGAGCACGCGCAAGGAGAGCAAGGAGATCTTCTTCATCGCGCAGGGGTTTAAGGCTTAGTTTTTAACGCACTGAGGAAGTTTGACCGGGTCAAGCTGCTTGGGGCTCTTTTCCGCGAGGATCATCCGCTCCAGGGGAATCGCGAAGGAAGCGCAGGTCTCCGGGGTCCCCTGAGTCTCCCCCGTCAAGACGATCGCGCGATATTGAGCGCTCCCTTCCCGAAAAAACTTGGACTCGCGATCAAAGATGAGCTCAGTGGGCTCAAAATGATTTCCCTTGCCGATTGACGCCAAAATCGCCGCGTTCGCTTTTTTCTTGATGCTGCCGTAATCGGTGTAAGGGGCGATGTCGATGGCGCGGCTCCCTTGCTCCTGGGGGTTCTTCCGCTTTTTCGCGGCCGCGTCATCGGGGAGCGGAGCCCTTGAAATCATGCGCAGGGGCTCGCTCGAACCCGGCTCATTGAGATCGACGAGGATCTCCCCGGAACTCCGCGTGAGGAATTTGAAGTTCCCCTGGTTTTTTGAAACTTGGTGAACCTCGCGCTGCGGCCCTTGGGCTTGCGCCCCGGCGATCAACGCCCACGAAAAAAACGAAACCATGAATAATTTCACGCCCTATCCCCCTGCGTTGCCTCTTAAAAAGGATAGCTGAAGGAGTCAGCGGCGTCTAATATTTTAAATACCTATATTTAAAAATAAATCACGGTTTTTATGCGGTGCACTAGTTTCATTTCTGACTCCTGCCGCTCTGCCTTCGCGCCGAAGAGTAAAAGCTATGCTCAAAGCCACGCGCCATTCAAATCTTGCGGGAATTCTTTCTTTATCGCTGATCCTCACGCTTCCTGCATTCGCGCACCCCTTGAGCTGCTTTACCCAGAGACTATCGCAGGCCATTCTCGCCTCGGGCATTAAGGCGATCCGCTCCACTCTTTTGAATAAAACGCTGCTCGAGTTCGACCATGACGAGCAGGGCAGCATCGTTCTCGAACGATTTCTCGGCGCCAGGGATCGAGAATCTCCGACGCTCGCGGACGTCTGGAAGGGCTATGAAGGAGATCGGTTATCTAAAGACGATAGAACAGTTGGCCTTGAGCTTGAGGGTGTTTACCCAGCGCGCCAAGGGAGATTGCGCGCGGCAGAGGCGACTCGGGACAGGCTGAAGCAGCTTTACCCTGACGTTAAAGTCACGATCAAAAAAGTTTGGGTTAAGCTGGAGCCAGGCTACGTCGTCTCATACAACCTCAATGGCCAGCTTTACGAATATAAATTCGTCGCTGATCCCAGCATCATCCCTTATCACAAGCGTCCCTTGGCGGCATTCAACAAGACGCCGGTTGAAATTGTGAGCCCGATATTGAGAACGCCGGAGGACAAAGCGACTTACTACTCCATCCTAGAAGTCATGCTCGAGCGCGGGTTCTACCAAATCCCCGGCAAAACAGGGCTACATGTTCATGTGGGGGTCGGCATGCAAGAACCGACGCGAACGACCTATGTATCTCAAACCATCGCGGAAACCTTCGCCAAGGTGGAGCTCGACCTCATTAATGAATTGAAGATCGACAAGAATCGGCTCGAGAACTTCGTCGTGCCTCTGCGAGAGGTCCCTGGCATCCTTCGCAGGGCTTATCTGCAAACCCTCCAAGAGAGGAGAATCTTGGTAGGGCTTAAGTCATTGCGTAACCAAGCGGTCAATTTTCAGTCCCTGGAAAAATACGGCACAGTGGAGTTCCGGATCGCAAACGGGACTTCATCGATCCCCGAGATCAAGGCGATCGTCGATTTTTTTCAAAGCATGACCCACGCCATCGAAAGCAAGCAGCAAGCATTCGCGGACTGGTTTCTTTCAGAGGATCCCGGGAATAACTCCCTCAAATCCCTGGCTCAGGCTTTGAACGTGGAAATGCCCCGTGGCGCACTCGATCTAGAGAGCCGGTTTCAAAGCCTCAGCCAAAAAGAATACGAGCAGCTGCGAAAGAACGGTTTATTTCGCGAGCTCTGGAGGAATGATAAATTCCGGGTCAGAACGCTGGTTGTTCTCCTTATTGTGCTTTATCTTTTAGAGATCATGGATGGAGTGAGATAACGCTATTTCTCACAGGCTTCTAGCTCGCCATGAAATACCGCTTTTCAAAGCCTCACCCCAACCCCAAAAATCAATGACGCTTCATCCACAAAAAGCGCTCCTTCACCCGGAAGCAAGGCCGCGCCGTAAAAGTCGCGGTGCGTATGAAAAAATTCAATCCAGGGAGACAGCTGGAAAGGATGTTTGGCAAAATGATAGCCGACTCGAGCTCGCAAAGTGCTCGAATCCCGCTGCACGCCGAGTGAGGCGGGCGTGCCCAACCCAGCGCCCATCAGCCCCGCTTCGAAAAGCGCGTTCCAATGCGTTCCTTCAACTCTTGCCACCAGGATCAAGCCGGCATGATTGGTGCTCGGGAGAACCCCCGATTCCAGCTGCCATCGACGAACCCGAAAGCCCGCATCAAACCCGATGAAGCATTCCGGTGAAAGCTCTGAAAGAAAACCATACGCTGCCGTGATGAACCCATCGACGCCCGATTGCTCCGCATGGGAGGGGGTGAGGCGAAGCCCCATCGGAACCATTCGCGCTGAAAAATTGAAGGAACTCCCGCTCGCCCCAGTCACGGGAACGCGCGATTCTAGTTCCACCCCATAAGGTCGAAATGCGTAGGACTTTCCCGCATCGCTGTAATTTTTTCCCGTGATGAGACCGACGTTGCTGATCTGAGTTGGATCGCTTCCTCGGAACACATAGCCCCCACGGCTTGCAGTGACGAGGCTTAATGTGAACGTAGAATCAGGGTGCGCTGGCTCGGCTCTCGCATAAAGACTGAATGTGAGAATTAAGCTCATATAAAATAAATATTTAAAATTCATTTAGATCCTTTCTTGCCATAGTTGCAGTTCCCTTCGCCGCGATCGCCCCCTGCCCCACCGCAGTGGCCGCGCTCAAACACAAAGGGTGGCACACATCCCCCGCAGCGAAGATCCAAGGCACCGAAGTCCTCTGGTTGGAATCCACCTCGATATAACCGCTCTCCGAAAGCTCGATGAGCCCCCGGAACTCCTCCGTGTTCGGCGCAATTCCCACGTTCACGAAAATCCCGTCGGACGGGATTTCCTCCACTTCCCCCGTGTTCAAATGCTTGATCACGACCGCGTTCAAGCGCTTGGAGCCCTTGAGCTCGATCACTTGCGAACTCGCCCTCCAAATGAGGTTCATCCGATCTCGCGCTTGGTTCTGCCATTCCACCCGCGCGCGAAACCGCTCCGAACGATGAATGAGCGTTACTTGCTTGGCGACCTTGGAGAGGATGATCGCGTTCTCTATGGCGGAATCTCCTCCTCCCACGACGCAAACCATTTTGCCGCGGTAGAGGTCTTGATCGCGCGTCGCATGAGAACGCACATCCCCGATTTTAAAGAAATGCTCCTCGCCGGGCAGCTCCAAACTTCGTTGCCGCGCGCCAGTAGCAATGATGAGCGCTTGCGCGCGAAATTTCTTACCGCTCCAGATGAGCGCCCGCTCCTCAGGCAAGATCCGCTCCAGTCGTCCCCGGCATTTAAAACTCAGTTTGAGCTTTTTGAGCTGCGCTTGAATGGCGTCCCTGAGTCGCGCGCCGCTTTTGGGGAGAAGCCCCGGGTAATCGGTGATCGGGTGATGGATCTCCAGCAGCTGCCCGCCGAGCTCCCGTTCCTGCTCGAGCAAGAGCGCGTGGAGCCCAAGCGAGTTGCACCAAAGCAGCGCGCTCATCCCCGCAGGCCCGCCTCCCAGGATCAACACATCCCAGAGATCGTCTTGCTTGCGCGAGCGAGAGGCGGATGATGCCACAGCTGATTTCTCCTTAGTTCGTCAATTCCTCTGCGGAGCGAATCGGCGCGGGTCGAGCCGACGCGGCGTGCTTTCGCGTTTCTTTGCGAAACTTCGCCTCAAACCACACCCTGAAGCGATCAATGTAGATGAAAGCGGCCGGAACCACAACGAGCGTGAGCAGCGTCGAGCTGATGAGGCCACCCAGGATCGCAAAACCCATGCTGGTACGGGAGCGCGAAGCCTCGTTGAGGCCCAGCGCCACGGGCAGGGTGCCCGCGATCAGCGCCATCGTGGTCATCAAGATCGGCCTGAGCCGGGTCTTGCCCGCGCGAATGAGCGCTTCGGAACGGCTCATGCCCTCACGAATCAACTGCAGCGCGTAGTCCACGAGCAAAATCGAGTTCTTGCTCGCCACCCCCAGGAGCAAGATCACGCCGATCATCGAGAACAGGTTCACGCTTTGGCGCGAGAGCGCGAGTCCATAGAACGCCCCGCAAATCGCAAGCGGCAACGCCAACATGATCGTAAGCGGCGTAATGAAGGATTCATAAAGACTCGCGAGCACCAAGAAAATGAAGAGGATCGAAAACCCGATCGCAGCTGCCATCGCGGCTCCGAACTCCTCGAAGTTCTCGCTATCGCCCGAGTAGGCGTATTTGATCCCAGCGGGCGGAGGCAGTTCCGTCTCAAACATTTTACGCACATCGTTCATCACGTCGCCCAGGCCCGCGCCTGGGGCGATATCGGCTGAGATCTCAATGAAGCGGCCGCGGTTCAGCCGGTCGATCGAAGTCGGCCCCACCTCTTCCTTTCGACTGGCGACGTCGGTCAGCCGCACGAGCCTGCGATTGATGTTGGGCACGTAGATTTTCTCGAACTCCTCACCGAGATTTCGCTCCATCGGTTTCAACCGCACTCGGATATCGTACTCCTTGCCGTCCTCGCGGTACTTGGCGGGCGTCACGCCTTCAACCTGAGCGCGGAGTTCCGCACCCACGGCGCCCGTACTCAGCCCGTAGCTTTTCATCGCGAGCGGATTGAAGGTGAACTGTAGCTCTTCTTTGCCGGGGCGGTAGGTGGAATCGATATCGAGCATGCGCTTGTCCTGCTTGAACCGATCGATCACTTTGGCCGCGAACGCTTCCAATTCTTTCTGGTCATTGCCGATGAGGTTCATCGTGAACGGACGGGGCTGTCCGCCGCCTGAGGGGTCAAAATCCTTGACCTTGGGATTGAGCGCCGGAAAATCCAAGAGGTCCTTGCGCACGATCTGCTTGAAATCCGTTGTCGTAAGCGGCCTTTGCTGCGAAGGAATCAGTTTCACATAGAAGCTCGCTTTGTTCGCTTCCCCGTTTCGACCGCCCACTGTGAGCGAAGCGAGCGCCACTTCTTTATGCTTTCTGAGCACCTGATCCACTTCAAGAGAAGCGGTCGCCATCGCAGGCAGATTGGTGCCGGGCTTCATTTCCAGCTCCACCGAGAACTCGCCCTGGTCTTGTGGGGGTAAGAAGGTCTTAGGAACGAAGCCCAGCGCGAAGAATCCGCCGAAGAACACCAGCGCGCTGCCCATCAGCGTTTTAATGGGATGCTTGATCGTCCATTTCAAAACGCGCTCGTAAAAGATCTCGAGCCGGTCTTGGAAGCGGCTGAATCCATCGACCAAACGACGTCCCGTTTTTTGCCAGAGCCAATGCGGTTTTTTATGAACGACTTCAGCGAAATAAGCTGAGAGCATGGGTGCGAGCGTCAACGCATCGAACAAGCTGATCAGCATCGCGAACACGACGGTCAGCCCGAACTGCCTGAAAAACTGCCCCGTGAATCCCTTCAAGAACGCGACCGGCCCGAACACTGCGATTACGACCAGGGTCGTGGCAATGACGGCTTGACGGACTTCAGCGGTCCCTTTTTTAGCGGCTTCAAAGGGTTCTTCGCCGTTTTCGAGGTACCTAAAAATATTTTCCCGCACCACGATCGCGTCATCGATCAAAAGCCCCACGGCGAGGCTGAGCGAAAGCAGCGTCACGATATTGATCGAAAAACCCGCGATCGACATGAGTATAAAGGAGCCGATCAAGGAGTTCGGAAGCGCCAAACCCGTGATCAGAGTCGAGCGCCCATTGGCCAAAAAGAAATACACGACGATGATCGTGAGCAGGATTCCGAGAAAGATCGTCTCCTTCACATCGGTCACGTTGTCCCGGATCCACTTGCTCGCATCGCGGACCATTTCAATCCGGGGTTTGCCTTTTTCTTGGGCGAGCAACGGCTCTAGCTTTTGGATTTCTTTCTTAGCCGCATCCACCACCGCGATCGTGTTGGTGCCCGATTGCCGGTAGATATTAAAAAAAAGCGAGGGCTTGCCATCCACGTACGCGCGCGATCGCTCATCCTCGATGGTGTCCTGCACTTCGCCCAGATCCCCGATCGTGACCGGCACTTCGTTGGCGAAGAAATTCACGACCGCGGCACGGATATCCCGGATGGACTGGTACTCGCCGAGCGCTCGAAAAGTCGCCTCTTTGGCGCCCTGATCGACCTTGCCGCTCGGAATGTTCTCTCCCGTCTCTCGGAGCCGCTCCGCGACCATGCTCACGGCGATCGAAGCGTCCTTCAACTTTTTCCGATCGAGCAGCACGTGAATCTCACGCCTTTGGCCCCCCAGGATCTCGACCAACCCCACGTCCTGAACTTGCTCCAGGCGCGGCTTGATCACCTCTTTGGCGAGGTCATAGGCTTGCGCTGCGGGAAGCTCCGATCGCAAGGCGACCGTCAGGATCGGTTGGCTCGAGGGATCCACTCTACGGATGAGGGGTTCCTTGATGTCCTGAGGGAGCTTGGGCCGTGCAATCGAGACCTTGTCGCGCACTTGCTGCTCGGCGTATTTGATGTCCACCTCTAAGCGGAATTCCGCGATGATCTGCCCCGTGCCCTCGACGTTTTTCGAGGTGAGGCGTTTTAAACCCGAGATGGTGCTGAGTTCCTCTTCGAGCGGCTTTGAGATCAGAGTCTCGATTTCCTTGGGACCGGCTCCGGGGTAATTGATCTGCACGACGACGATCGGGAAATTTACTTCAGGGAAGAGGTCAACCGGCAATTTTTTGAGCGAGAGCAACCCCACCGCGAGCATCACCAAAACGATGCAAGTGACGAAGATCGGCCGTTTGATCGCAAGTTCCGAAAGACTCATAAGGACTCCTTGAAGAGCTTGGACTCCGCCGAGAGGCGCCTCAGTTCATACTCCACCCGTGCTTGCTCCAACTGGGCGGAAGCGAGATCCTGTTCAAACAAAAGCACCTGGTAAGTGGTGGTTTGGCCGGTCCTGAGCCTTTTTCGCTCCACCGTAAGTTTTTGCTCCGACGTCTTCACGTAAGACCGAGCGAGATCGAAGCGCTTCTTCGCCGAATCGATGCCGACTCGAAGCGAGCTGAGCCGCTCCGCTTCATCTCGAATTTTTTGCTGATGAGAGGCCTCGGCGGAGGCGAGCTCGATCTGAGAGGCGGTCCGGCTGCGGCTGACCGCACTGAAGTCCAAAGGGGTGGAGAAATAAACCCCGACCGACCAAGTAGGGTGATTGGTCGTCAACGAATCGCGAAACGCGGCTCCCGTATCGGTGCGGTAAGAATTGGTCGCGTAGCTTCCCGTGACGTCCAAGGAGGGGCGGAGCTTTTCGTCTTGAAGGACACGATTGGCTTGTGCTGCTTTGACTTGAGCCTCGGAGGCTTTGGTCTCAGCCAGCGAAAGCCTCTGGGTCGAAGCCGGCGGAAAACTCATGGGAGCCTCTTGAAGCGTCTCATTCACTTCGGCGCCCGGCTTTCCTCGCCGCTCGTTGAAATGCAGTGAAGCCTGGTAGTCCTCGTTTTTGGCCATCTCGACTTGAATGAGGCGCTGCTCATAGGCAGCCTGCGCTTGCAGTCGATCGGCGTCCTCGCCCAAGTTTCGGTGGGAGCGCCGGGCCGCCCAATCCAAGATCGCCTTGGATTGCGAAAGCGCCGAGGCTTGGATCAAAAGCGCTTTTTGCGAGTACGCTTTGCGATAATAAGTCATTTCATCCTCAAAGCGGATCTGCTCGAGCCGCGCCTGTGAGCCGTAGCCCTGAGCCTCGGCTTGGGCGTTCACGAACCGCTCGTTCGCACGCGTCGTGCTGCCAAAGCCGTTGGCCCAGAGGCTTTGCGAGAGCTCAAGCTTCGCGCGACCCAGGTACGTGCGATCGAAATTGCCGGGCGTTTTAGGCTCGACAAGCTGAGAGGCCACCCAGTCATAAGTGAGCTTGGCATTCAACCCAAAGCGCGTGGGCTGTTGGATCCCCGCCAAGTACATCTGATCTTCGCGATGATCATACTGGAAGAAAAGCGGGTAAAGCATCCGCGCGTCCGAGATCGTCTGAAAACTCGCGAAGAAGGTCGGCGCCACGACGCGGGAACCCTCGTCGATCCTGAGACGAGCCGCCTCCTGGGCCTGCTGCGCCGATTGATAGCCAGGGCTCTGAGCCTGCACCTGCGCCTGATATTCCTCGAGGCTCAGCTGGGGCGCCGAAAAAGCACGCGCCGTCATGAGAAGAGCTGCTAAAAAAAGCACCAGATACGACCAATTCAGCCTGAACCGCTTTCCAACAAAAGTATTCATTTGCATACTTATTTAAATAATGCCAAAGTAAGGGATGGAAGTCAAGGTAAGTGATCGATTACTTTTTAAAGAATCGGTTAGGAGGAAATGATGGCGAAAAAAACCAAGACGCCCTCTCCGCGCCTCCCCCATAAGCGCTCGAGCAGGGTTCACACGGAGAACGCGCTCCGGGACGCGGCCATGAAGGTCTTCGCGAAATTCGGTTATGACGGCGCCACCACTCGTGAGATCGCCAAGCGCGCCAAGGCGAACGAAACCCTGATCCAGCGCTACTTCGGTGGGAAACAAGGGCTACTTGAGGCGATCCTGAGCGCCGACTTCGAGAGCGGCGCCAAGTCCCGCTGCATGAAGTCGCTGCAAGGGGACTCCTTGCTCGAAGTGCTCACCTCGTTCTTTTCCGCCGAATGCTCGGAGATTGAGACTGAGAAGGAATTCATGAAGGTCGCCGTCTCGCGGGCGATCCTGGACTCCAAGATCGGCTCCATCGTGAAGAAGGGCATTTACACCACGCGCCTGCCCGCCATGGAAAAACAAGTGAAAGACCTCCAAGCTAGCGGGATCATTCGCCCGGACATTCCCGCCCTGGAGCTCGCCTACTCGCTCGCGAGCTTCTCGTTCGTCGTTGGTTTTTTCGGCAAGATCGTCTACCGCACGCCGCCTGAGCTTTTGGATCGAGTCGTTCAAACTTTTTCGAAGGTGCTCATCGAGGGGCTGCTTCCGCGAAGACCCAAATGAGGCTCATTCCTTCCTTTGCTCGAGGAAGAACAACTTCCTGGCCCGCTGTTGGGCAATGTCGATCAAAACATAGGGACGCGAGCCGCCGCGCCCGATGGGCCCCAGCCGATCAAGCGCTTCCTTGGCGAGGGCCTCAAAATCCACTTCAGAATAAAAATCCATCAGCCCAAAATATCCCGTGAAATCCCCTGAATCCATGTAAGTGGACTCACGAGCAGCCCCCTCAAAGTACTCATCGTCGATTGCGCGAATCGTTTCCAGGAACTCGACCAATGCCTCTTGATGAAGCGGGTCCTGATTGATTTGAAGGCTCGGAGCGAACTTCAAAGCAAAAGTCGCCAAAAAGGCGTTAACCTTCGCTTTTTCCATGAGCTCCCATTGATCGGAGTTTTTCCGCAATGATCGCAAGAATTGCCCCGCAGCCTGCAGGTATTCGTTTTTGACTTTTCCCTCGGTCAGCGCATTCGCCAGTGTCCAGAGCTTGAGTGAAAGGGGAACTAAAAAAAATGCTTTCACCAGAGGGGGCGCTTTAAGCGTGGGACTGCGGACTTCAGCCATTAAATTGAAAATCAGGGCCGCATCCACCGACTGATTGACGGCCACCATGACTCGATCGCCCAGGGAGGTGAGCTGCCTTTCGCTGCGCTCTTTATCCGCCGCGGATTGAGCGAGCGAGCCGGCGTCAGGGATGAAACCCTGTTTTTTCCGGGTGGAATTCGCGCTCTTTAAGCGAGCGGCTATCTTTTCATCGAGCTGCTCCAAAAGATCGCAGAACTTCGGCGCTATCTCCTCCCATCCCTTGATTTCAGATCCAATGAGCTCTTTTGCAAGGCACACTCCCTTCACTTGATCGCTCAAATCGTAAAGCGCATCGAGCGGAGACGCGTCATCGTCCAACAAGCCCTGAATCGGGTAAGCCGCCTTGATGTTTTTCAATTGCCTGAGGGCGAGCGCCTCTATGTTTGAAAAAAATCGCCCATTATAAAAATCGGATGGGATCAAAACCTCGTCGCCATTCATTTCAATATGATGGGCGTCAACCAGCCCGTAGGATATGAAGTGAGTCAGCACCCCCCTCAATAAGATCGCGTCGTGAAGGGCGTCTTGAATCTGCCGGCCGCTCAAAGCGCCGACATCCAGGTTTCCGATCAAAAAAAATAGATCTGCCGCCCTTGCAGCTGCCCGGCTCAAGTCATTGGGGGAGTCTTTGAACGTAACTTTCGTCAAAGTATGAAGATGAATGAAATTTCCGCCTTTGACCGCGAAATGAGGCCCTTCATAACCATCGATCAACGTCTGATTGATCCCGGATTTCAGAATCCGCATGGAATTTCCGGTGGATTCCGCAAGGCATTTCTTGGCGGCTTGGGGGAGCTCTGGAAAATTCTCGAATTTATTGAATAGCCTGAGAATTGCCTGACCGCTTTCCTTGATCCCGATGAAATCCTTTAATATATCTAAATAATATTTAATACTAGCGTAAGGGCTGCTAGTGCCGGGAGGCGCGTGCCTGAATCGCTTGAAATCATTCAAAAACCTCAGGGCCCCATCAGCGATGAAGCGCGTGGCCTGCGTTTTCCCTTCATCGCTTGGATCCAGGCAAGCCAATACCGCCAGCCCCAGAAATCGAGGCGCTTTATTGTCGAATATGGCCAGAGGCTCTTCCAAAACCTCGGACTCAATCTGATCCAAGAACTCATGAAACTCGCGAATGCTCTTTTGGCGATTTACCCCTTGAGCTTGCGCTTCAAAAGCCTGAGCAAGCGCCGTGAAGAACAGCGCGACTGCATAAAGTTTGATCATCCCGCTAGTTCGCATACGCTCATCCTCGCGCGCATGAGGCGCGCAGGTGAGCTCTTAGCAAAACCGGTTCCACATTTCCAGGGAGCCTTACTTCAACCGGATCTTGCTCGTATCCGCGGGGCAATCGGTCGGGCAGGCGGCCGAGATCTCGCGCGAGAAGGTCTGCCAGATGCGGTAGAGCGAACGGCGAAAGACCCCACCCATGAGGGCGATCATGCTGAGCGCGAGCAGGAGCATGAGAATGTACTCGACGGTGGCCTGTCCTGAGTCTTTTTTGCTCATGCCCCCTCATTTTACGCTAAGATGAAGGCCCATGACAAATCGTCGCGCCCTCGTGCCTGTTTTCGGAATCGTAGCGGCCGTTCTTGGCGTCGCCCTGCTCATCAAAGTCCTCGTAAGCCCTCACCCGGAACACCCCGAAGGCGGCGGCACCGCTCAAACCGGGCAAATCCTGCCCTCCTTCGACCTTCACCCTTTTGACCCGGCCACCCAAAAAGCTTCCACGGCCCCCATTTCTTCCTTAAAAGGCGCCAAGGTCGTTTTGATGAATTTCTGGGCCTCCTGGTGCGGGCCGTGCTTGGTCGAGATCCCTTCCCTGCTCAAATTGCGCGAAAAATACAAGGACCACGGCCTTGAACTCGCGCTCATCAACATCGATGAAACCCCCCAAACCAGTTTGCCGCGGCTCTTGAAGAGATTCCGCATTGATTTTCCGACGTACATCGACCAAAATCTCGAGCTTTCGGAGCTATTTGATGTCCAGGCGATTCCCATGAGCGTGATCATTGATTCACAGAGAAAAGTCCTTTTCATTGAGCAAGGGGACCGGGATTGGAATGCCTCCGAAGTTCACGAACGAATGAACCAATGGCTCTCCTCCGCGTCATGACCCGAAAGCTCCCTCCTCAAAATTCCTCGTCCGCAGCCGCCGCCCCGACTGAGTCCCCTTGGTCGCTCCCGCTTTTCGTCACCGCCAGGAACAAATACCCGGTGGGCATCATCATGTTCATTGTGGCCGCGGCTCAGTACCTCACGGTCAACCACTACCAGATCTTCCCGGCGCGAGAGCTCCCCATGACCGCGATCGACCGGGCGATCCCATTCCTCCCTTACACATTCTGGATTTATTCCAGCGAGTACCTGTATTTCAGCCTCATCTACATCCTCTCGAAGGACATGAACAACCTGAGCAAGTACATCTACTCGTTCCTGGGGCTTCAAACCGTGAGCGTGATCATCTTCTGGGTCTGGCCCACGGTTTACCCGCGCGATCTCTTCCCCCTTCCCGAGGACATGAATCCGCTGACCTATCACCTCTTCCAGGTTCTCCGAATCATCGACACGCCCGCGAACTGCTGCCCGAGCCTGCACGTGAGCAGCGTGCTGCTCTCGGCTTTCATTTACCTCGATGAGCAAAGGGAGAAGTTCCCCTTCTTCCTGATCTGGGGGCTTTCGATCGCCTTCTCGACGCTCACAACCAAACAACACTATCTTGTGGATGTTCTCGCGGGGTTCGCGTTCGCGATCGGCTCTTACTGGTTCTTCCACAAGTTCGTGAAGTACCATCGGCCTTCTACCTTCAATCATTGAAGGCGGGTCGGGCATGCCGAACTGGATAACAAAGTGATTCGTCTGGAGGGTGATCGGTATTTCCCGGATCAATACCGAGCGCTCAAAGAGGAACTTTGCAAGCAACGTTTGAGCACTTCTCGCTGAAAGTCGGCCATAACGATTCATGTACTTACGCCATGGAAAAGATTTAAATTGTATTTAGCGCGAGTTATCTGAACAGATCCCCCGACTGGCTGACTTGATTAGGCAGCCTGAAGCTCAGTTTCTTCAATTGTCGATTTATTCATAACCACTTATTGAAGAGAGGGTTTTTGCCGCGCTCCAAAGCTCTTAAGCATTTGTTGATTTAGACACTTAAGAGCCTGTTTTAAATAGAGTGGATTTCGAATAAGCCCAGTTCGCCACGCATCTAAAGTATGTTCAGGTTGAGCTCGAAGAATTTCACGTGTCTGATCAGAGATCCAATCTTCCCATTCTTGGATTTCTTTTGAGTATTTTGCGAGGAGAGGATTTTGTTCAGCCCACTTCGACCCTAGTCTACGACGCATTCGAACTTGAATGTGGTTGAGTGTATTTCTCGCCTCAAGAAGCGCACTAAAGCTTAAACTCATATCCCTGCTGGGTGTCTTGCTAACTTGATCTGATAAAGAGGGAAGATTCTTAAAGTTGTGAGCATCTAAAATTTGGTTAATTTGCCACTGTGAAAGGGTTTCATACTTTTCCCGATCAAAGGGCATTCGCTTATTTTTTTCTGGGTCTGAAAGTACAAAAAGAATTCTTTCTAGCCCCTCCAGCGTATTAATCCTCTCTAAAGAGTTTGTTAAGACATTCAAAATTTGCAGTGATAATTTTTCATTATGCTTGAATTGATCGGATTGAAGCCGGCTCTGAAAGAGGGCAGGTAATGTTCGAAGTCTTTCCTTAGATGGAAGTTTTTTGATTTCGCCATAGTCGTCCACGATTTTCTTAAGTTCAATTGCATCATTTTCATGTTCATTCTTAGCTATTTTACCGTCACGAATTTCTGAAATTAACTGATCTACTTTTTTCCGAACGAAGGGGTCATCAAACGCTGAGGATTTCAATGCAGCTATTAAGAACGGTAAATACCTTTGTTCTGAGCGAGAATTTTGACTAAACACAGCCTGTCTATTCTTAAATAACCAACGAATGACACCCGCATCAGGATGCTCTGTTCTGAAAAGGAGAGCCTGAAGTATAAGATTAGGAGACTCAATGCTATCGAGCTCATAATCGATGCGATAATCATATTCCTTCCCAAGATATCCATTTTCTAAGAAAGGTTTAATTTCTTTAAGCTTAAAAGGATTATTGCTTAACTCATCAAGAATAATTGAAAAAACTGTTCTTCTTTTAGTTTTTTTAAGCCCCTCAGTTGGCCACGTAAGAACATCGATTAGGCACCGCTCAGAAACTTCTGTAGTCATGAAAATTCTGAAGAGTTCTTCCCCCGCTGCTTGTCGGGTTGATGCTTTTTTCCCAAGCTGCCGAATTTGAGTTAGTTGCTTAGCTACGTGTTCTCCAGCTTGAGAAGATTGCTGGAGATTTGCATCTGGGCGCCTCCACGACTGATTGTTAGTGATTTGATCTCCCAAAAGATTAATCCATTCTGGCTTCATTCCGCTTATGATAATTTTGCCCGCAATATCAAGGGCTTTCTGATAGGCGCTCTCTGCGATGTTTGCACGGAGAGTATTTTCAATAACTTGAATGGCCAGCTCATCTCCTTTGATGGCAAAGGGCTCGAGCTCTTTTAATAGGCCTTCAAGTTTTTTGTTTTGAATTGCATTTGATTTTTGAGAGAAATCTGAAAGTAATTCATCTTCTGAGTCTGCTGTTGCGGCCTCATGTATCCAAATCACAGTTTCAGTATATTTCTTGAGAATTTCTGCAGCTTTATTGTCGGCTAAAGCTCCTAAGGGCCATAAAAAATGAATCCCTAGAAAAAACTTAAGTCTTCTCCTATTAAACATACTTTCTTTCTTATCGGAGTGACGGACTTTAATTTCATTAATACTTCCTGTGAAACACTGAGAGTCTACGGCTCTGTAATGCGTCGCGTAATCTTTCGACTGAAAATAGCATGCTCAATCTTAATGCTAAAGTCGGCTCTGAACTGCACTCAATTAAGACATACTAGGGCCAGAGATTATAAAATTAGACAAATTTAATCTCCTAATAAAGCACGTAAATCCCATCCAAACGGATGACTTATCCTCACCTCCACCGGGATCGCAGTTATAGCGCATGGCCTGTCTTGAGAGTCCCAAGGCATGGAAACCGAGCTGGTTGGATTTTGTTTACGACAGGATTTACCACCCGAAACGATAGTAGGACTCTTCAAAACTCTCGAAGGGGAGCACAGCAAAGTCAGCGTCCATGCCGGGTTCCAATGTTCCCTTACGCTCTTCTAATCCCAGCGCCGCAGCCGCATTGAGCGTCACGGACGCAAAAAGCTCCGCTACGTTCATGCCGAGTTGAAGCGCTCCGAGCGTCAGCATCAAAGGCAGGTTCACGCTCATACAGGTGCCTGGGTTGAAGTCGGTGGCGATCGCCACGCGAGCACCGGCATCGAGCAGGCGGCGAGCGGGCGCTTGGGGCTGCTTAATGAAAAAAGCGGTGCCCGGGAGCAATACCGCAACGGTGTTGGAGCGGGCGATCTTCCTCAGATTCTCATCAGAAATTTTTAGAAGATGATCCGCTGAGAGGGCGCCGCAATCCACCGCGAGCTTTGATGCCCCCGTATCGGCGAGCTCATCGGCATGTACTTTGGCTTGAAGGCCGGCTTTTTTCGCGGCCTGAAGAAGCGCGCGGCCCTCTTCGACCGTGAAATACCCGGGATCAATGAAAATGTCGCAAAACTGGGCGAGCTTCTTCTTTTGAATCAGCGGGAGCATCGCGATGAGCTCCTTAACCCAAAGCTCGCGGCCTTTCTCAGGGGGAATGGCGTGTGCTCCCAAAAAAGTCGGAACCAATGTCAAATCAGGCCGCTTGCGCCTCAACCGCTCGATCACTTTCAAAATCTTGAGCTCTGAGGCAACATCCAAGCCATACCCGCTTTTGATTTCGATGGTCCTGACCCCGCGCAAGGAAGCCTCCTTCAAGCGATCGAGCGCGAGCCACTCCAGCTCCGCTTCGCTCGCCTCGCGGGTCGCGCGCACCGTGGAGAGAATTCCCCCTCCGCGCTTGGCGATCTGCTCGTAGGTGACGCCACGGCAGCGCTCCGCGAACTCATCCGCACGATTGCCCGCGAATACGAGGTGCGTATGGCAATCAATCAGCCCTGGAATCAATACTCCCGTTCCATTCAAGTTTTTCCGAGGGACTTTTAAATAACGCTTAGGTATTTTTGAGGAAGGCCCGGCCCAGATCACTTTTTCAGGAACGAGTTTCCCAAATCGCGTTTTCATCGAATAGATCAATGCACCATCTGAGATCCGCCCCAAATCCCCAGGCTTGAGATTTCTGCCTTTTTTCGCGCGAATCCCCTCGCCAATCATCAGCTCACGCGCGTGGATGACCCCTTTGATCATGAGAGCTTCCGCGCACTCCAACGCTCCCAGCGCCGCTCTTTCAGGAATTTTTCAACCGCTTCGATATCCCGATGCAGGACCCGGTCCTGCTTCAGGGGCGGAACAAAGCTTCGCACCTCATCGTACAGCGCTTCGATGACCTCGGAGCTCTTGAGCGGCCGCAGGAACTCCAAGCCTTGAAGTCCCGCCAAAAATTCGATCGCCAAAACCTGGCGGGTGTTTTGAATGACCGAGAGCGCCTTGCGGGCGCCCCAAGCCCCCATGCTGACGTGATCTTCTTTGTCCGTGCTCGTGGGGATCGAATCCACGCTCGCCGGGTGGCAGAGCGTCTTATTCTCGGAAACGATCGCGGCAGCAGAGACATGCGCGATCATGAAGCCGCTATTGAGCCCGCCTTCGGCCGTCAAAAAAGCGGGGAGCTCCGAAAACGAAGGATTCATCAGCTTTGAAGTGCGCTGCTCGGAAATGCTCGCGAGCTCCGCCGTCGCGATCGCAAGCGCATCCAAAGCCAGGGCGATCACCTGCCCGTGAAAATTCCCGCCGCTCAAGATTTTTCTTTCCTTCGCGAAAACCAGCGGATTATCCGTGACGGATTGAATTTCCCGCTCAAGCACCGAGCGCACCCATCGGAGCGCTTCCCGCGTCGCTCCATGAACTTGAGGAATGCACCGCAAGCTGTAGGGATCCTGCACGCGAGCGCAATCGGCGTGGCTGCGCGTGATCTCCGTGGGCGCCGCCCGCTTCGGGCCCTGGAGGATCTGCTTCAAGCGGCGAGCGACTTCCACCTGCCCCGCATGCGGGCGCACGCGGTGAATCAAAGGATCGAAAGCGGCTGTGCTCCCTCGCAGCGCCTCGCAAGAAACAGCCCCGATCAAATCCGCCGCGGCCGCCAAATCCTCAGCCTCAAGGAGCCCCAACGCCCCCAGCGCGCACATGAACTGAGTACCATTGATGAGCGCAAGCCCCTCTTTGGGCTGCAGCACCAGAGGTTTCAACCGATGCTTTTTCAGGGCCTGAGCCCCACTGACCACTTTGGAGTCTTTCCCCCTGAGCCGCGCGGAGCCCTCCCCGATGAGCACTAAGGCGCAATGCGCGAGCGGCGCAAGATCCCCGCTTGCGCCCACGGAGCCTTGCGCCGGCACGATGGGGTGAATTCCCAAATTCAAAAAATCCAAGAGCCTCTGAACGAGCGAGAGACTGACCCCGGAGTGCCCTTCGCTCAGCTGAGAGGCCCTCAGCAGGAGCATCGCACGGACGAACCGCTCTTCAATCGGCGTTCCCAGACCGCAAGCGTGCGAGCGCAAAAGATTGATTTGCAGCTGGCTGAGCTCAGGCGCTGGGATGCGAACTCCCGCGAGCGCCCCGAAGCCGGTATTCACCCCGTAAATAGCCGTCTTTTTCTTGAGTTGGTCCCTCAAAAATCGATGGCTCTCTTGAATACGTTTTTTAGCCCGATCCGAGAGCTCAACCTCGCGGTTCTCCACCGCGACTTCCCAAACTTCCTCAAGCTTCAGCGGACGCTGACCCAACGAAAGCGGCTTCATCGAATCGGCCCTTTCCCGGCGGCTGCCCGCAGGGCGGAAATCGCCTTTCCGCGATCCTTCGCCGAGAAAATCGCTGAACCCGCGACAAATACTTCCGCTCCCGCCTTGCGGAGCGGGGCGATCGTTTTGTCATTCACCCCGCCGTCCACCTCGATCAGGAAGGATCGATTCCCACGGAGCGCCTTCAATTTCTGGATTTTTTGGATCGACTCGGGGATGAATTTTTGCCCGCCAAATCCGGGGTTCACGCTCATGACCAGCACCAAATCCACCAGATCGAGCGCTTCCTCGATCAAAGCCAGGGGGCTCGCCGGATTCAAGGAGACGCCCGCTCGGCATCCCAGCGAGCGAATGAGCCGAAGCGCGCGATCGAGATGCGGGGTCGCTTCAGCGTGGATGGTGATGCTGTTGGCCCCAGCCTTCGCGAAGGGTTCGACCCAATCCTCGGGCTTTTTCACCATGAGGTGGCAATCCAGGGGAAGTTCGGTCAGGGGGCGGATGGCGGAGACGAGAAGCGGGCCGAAAGTGAGGTTCGGGACGAAGTGCCCATCCATGACGTCCAAGTGGATCCAGTCAGCGCCACCCCTTTCGATCGCGGCGACTTCCATTCCGATTCGGGAAAAATCCGCGGAGAGCATGGACGGAGCGATCAAGAGGCCGCTGGAGGCTTTTTTCATCCTTCCATCATACCTATTGCGTGGTGAGCGGCAATACCCAACCCATTCCGCGAAGCCCGTTGAGAAACTCCATGGGGTCGACTTCCTTCTTCCCTTCCCATTGAATCTTCTCGAGCTGAAGGCTGCCTTGGGGAGTGCCCAGAAGCAGCATCCCGAAACGCTCGAAGAGCTCGCCCGGAGTCGCCGAAATATTCGCCCTCGGCCGAGCCCGCTTGATCTTCAATCGAAGCGGCTTCGGCGCGCCATCCGCCCCCGGCGTGAGCACCCTCACCGAAGTCCCGGGCCATGGGTCGTACGCGCGCACTTTGCGATCCAACGCCGCGGCGCTCTCCTCATGCGGCGAGAGCCACTGATGATCGCGCGACAACTTCGAGCAATGCGTGACGAGCGCCTCTTGCTGAGGCACGGCGGGGAGCTGCCCTTCTTCGAGCAAGTCGACCGCGTGAGCGAGCAAACCCGCCCCGAGAGCAGCGAGCCGGTCATGCAGCGAATCCGCGGTTTCGCGCTCGGCGAGCGGCGTTTTTTCCTGCAGCAAAATCGGCCCGGAGTCCAAGCCCGCGGCCATGCTCATGATGGTCACTCCCGTCTCGGGATCCCCCGCAAGAATGGAACTTGCGATCGGCGAGGCCCCTCTCCAACGGGGCAGAAGCGAGGCATGCACGTTCACGCACCCCAATCGCGGCAAATCGAGCACGGTTTGCTTCAAGATTTGCCCATAGGCAACGACGATGATCAGATCCGGCTGAAGTTCCTGGAGTTTTTGGAGCGCGAAAGGCTCCGAGAGCTTCTCCGGTTGAATCACTTCCACCCCTGCGGCGAGCGCCTCGCGCTTCACGGGCGAAAAGCCCTGCTCCAGACCGCGCCCGCTTGGGCGATCGGGCTGCGTGAAGACCGCTCGGATTTCATGCTTTGATCTCAGCAGAGCCTGAAGCGAGGGCACCGCAAATTCGGGAGTGCCCATGAAGGCGATTTTAAGCGCCACTTAAAAGCCCTTCGATTTTTTTTTGGGGGCGTTCTTCCTCCCGAAAAAATCATCGGGATCGAGCGTGGGTTGGTTGCGTTCCCGGATGAGCTGTTTTTTCGCGAGATCTTTCTTGAGCGGGCTCAGTCGATCAATGAAAAGCTTTCCATCCAAATGGTCGATCTCATGCTGGATCGCGACCGCGAGCAGTCCCTCCGCCCCTAAAACCTGCGTCAGCCCATCAATATCGCGATACTCGATTTTGATCTTCCCCGCGCGCTTCACTTCCGCCTGGTATTCAGGGACGGAAAGGCAGCCCTCCGTGTAAAGCTGGTGCCCTTCGGTGAAAACGATCTCGGGATTGATCATGATCCTGGGCCTTCGATTGCGGATGATCCCGCCGGCGACTTCAACGTCCCCTTCAAGGCGCTTGTCCGCGTCTTCCTCGTCAATCCAGTCATATTCGGTATCGACCACGATGATCCGCTGCAAGATCCCCACCTGATTCGCGGCCAAACCCACTCCAGGGGCGTCGTACATGGTCTCCAGCATCTGATCCGCAAGCCCATGCAAGGCCTTTTCCACGCGCTCGATCGGCAATGCGCGCTGGGCGAGGACCTGATCAGGGAAGGTGTAGATTTTGAGTTTGGCCATGACGCTGCGATTCTTTAGGACGAGGGGACGCGAGTCGAAAACTTGCGTGCAATGAGCACTGCCGCCAAAACTCCGAAGATTAAACTAGGAAGCCATGCTGCGAGCCCCGGCGGCAGGGCACCATTTGTTCCAAGAGATAAACCGACCGAAAAGAAAATCCAATAAAAAAAAGTCACGCCCAGGCAGAGACCCAAATCCTTGGCGGCCCCTCCTTCGCGGCGAGTCCTGACGGAGAACGGAATGCCCAGGATACACATAATCAGTGGACAAAAACTCATGCTGATCTTGGAATGGAACTTCACTTCATAGGATTTGGTGTCCACCCCTGCCTTTTTGATGCGCTGAATGTACGCCTTGAGCTCCTTCAACCGGAGCGAATCGACTTCCTTCTCGATCTCCTGGAAATCCTTGGGAGTCTCGGCGATTTGCAGCGATTTTTCCTCGAATTCCTGCGTCACCGGAAAGGGGTCGTCGGTCGGGAATGTGATGACGTTGCCATGGATGAGTCTCCACCCCTCCGAGCTGAAGCTCGCGTGATCCGCGTTGATCACTTGCTTGAGGTTGAATTGATCGTCGAACTCATAGATTGCCATTCCCGTGATCGTCTTGCTCGCGGGGTCGAAGCGCCGGAGATTGTAGATCAAATTCTGGGAGCGGTACCAGATCTTGTCCTGCTTGATGTCGAGGAAGAAGTCGGGCTTTTTCTGCATCTCGCGCCAATAATATTGGACGCGTTTGCGGAACATGGGCGGCAGAATGCGGTCCTGCAGCACCAGCACGATGCAGCTGATCATCACCACGATCGACAGGATCAAAGCCATGATCCTGCGCAACCCGAACCCGATCGAGAAGCAAGCGACCAGTTCATTGGTTCTCGCCAATCCCGAAAGCGTCATCACGGTCGCGATGAGCACCGAGGAGGGCATCATCTGGACCATGACTTGGGGAATGTACAGCGCGTGATAAGTGAGGAGCTGATCCGGGCTGTAGTTCCTCTCGAAGAGGTCGCCCAAAAAAGCCTGGAAAGAGAACAGCAAAGTCATTGAAAAACTCGCGACGATGAAGTTCTTGGTGAAAAGCGCTGCAAGATAGCGGTCTAAGGTTCTCATCGCCCGTCTTTCAAGCCTCTACTTTGCTCTATCTCTCCCGAAAGTCTCAGGTTATCGTGTTTTCATGATGTCTGGAAGCAAAACCGCCGCAGCCGGGCAACCCCGGCCGAAAACCAAGGCTCGCATCGTCCTCGACAATATTCTTTCCCTGGCCTTCGCCCTTCTGATCGTTTTCATGATCCGTTCGAGCATCGTCGAGGCCTTCAAGATCCCTTCGGGATCCATGATCCCCACTCTTTTGGTCGGCGATCACATTTTCGTGAACAAATTCTCCTACGGCCTGAAGATCCCCTTCACGGATCTCCTGCTTGACCAGCCGATTTACATCTGGAAACGTGAAGCGCCCAAACGGGGGGACATCGTGGTCTTCATGTACCCCCGCGATGAGAGCCTCCATTACATCAAGCGCGTGATCGGAGTCCCGGGTGACACGATCGAGATCCGCGAAAAGATGCTCTACATCAATAAAAAACCCGTTTCGAGGGTGATGATCCAGGGGCAAGAGGTGGAGCACGCCCTCGAATCCCTCGAGGAGCCCCGCTACAACTCCAACCAGATGAGCCTCTATGACGAAGCGCTCCCGCGGGCTGGCAGCGAAGAAAAGAAGCATTGGATCCTGTTGAGCAGCAACCACTACATGGGTGAAGACTTCGGGCCAATCACCGTCCCCGAGGAAAATCTTTTCGTCATGGGCGACAACCGCGACTTTTCGAACGATAGCAGATTCTGGGGCTTCGTTCCTTACAAGAACGTGAAAGGCCGCGCGATGGTCATCTGGCTCTCGCTTTGGATCAGCTTCCAAGATAGCAAATTCACGTTCAAGCCCGGCCGCATCGGGACGCTCCTCAGGTAGCCGCTTTGCGATCGAGCAACGACGCCACCCCGCTTCGCAGAAAACGGGGGGAGCGATTGAGGACCGCCGCTAAAAAAGGGCCAACTCGGTAATAAATCCAGATCACCCCTCGGCCGCCCCAGGAGCGCGATAAAACTTGATCGCGCCAATTCCTCCAGAACTCGAGCGTCTCTCGATCAACGAGATCCAGGAGCGAGGAGACCACGAAGCATTTTGAACCGGTCATCGCCTGATACGCCATCTTGAAATCCTTGGCGTGGACCGGTTTATCGTTGCGAATGTACTTCCTCAAGCTCTCCGAACTCAGCGGCTCAAAAGGCATCCCCTTCGAGAAAGCCACGAACTGGTTCAGGTATTTCTTGAAGAGCGCGTACTTCTCCTTGGATTTCTTGTCACGATCGTAAACCTTCACCAAATCCCAATAGACGCCGCTGATCAAAATCAGCTCCGACAGATCTTCCTTGCGGTCAAACTGGGAAGGGTGCAAATTCCCTTCTTTGACCCCCTTGATCCCCTCCAGCGACCTCAAATATTGCAAAAAACTGAGCACCGCCTGACGGTAATCATGGCTGTTAAAATAATGAATCCCCAGCTTCGCTTGGGTCAGGCGCTTTTCCCTGAGCTGCCTGAGCCGCTCCCGCTCCTGTTTTTCAATTTCCCTCTGGATTTTGAGGCGCGCGCGCTCAGAAATCCCTTCCCTCGAAGTCTTTGGTTTATCGATCGGTTCAGGTGCCATAGGGATCCACATCCACGGATAAAAAACAGTTCGCGGGGATTTCGGCCGACCTCGCTCTCTGAAGCGCCCCGCGGAGATCCTGAATGGAGCGGGCTTTGATCAAGAGATCCCATCGGTACTTCCCCTTCGCTTTGCCGATGAAGGCCTCGCTCGGACCCAGCACCTCGAAGCCGGGGGCGACGGAAAAATTCGACAATCGAGCCGAGATTTTTTCGGCTTGGAAACGACAAACCCCGGCATCGCCGCTTTCAAGGCGGATCCGCGCGAGTCGGCCAAACGGGGGGTACCCCAAATCTTTGCGCAATTCCCGCTCCCCCTCCAAAAAAACAGCCTCCGGGAGCTCGCCGCGGATGACGCTGAGCACGGGATGGTCGGGCTGATAGGTCTGAATCAAAACGCGCCCCGGCTTGTTTCCCCACCCCGCCCCCCCCCCCCCCCCGGGGGGCGCCTTGGAAGCCCCCCCAGAAACCCCCAAAAAAGGCCCCCCGGAACAACTATACCCCCGCCCCCC
>CAZLYB010000015.1:52693-69276 GCA_964563795.1 uncultured Bacteriovoracaceae bacterium
TCTGAATCAAAACGCGCCCCGGCTTGTTTCCCCTCCCGGCCCGCCCAGAGACTTGCTGGAGCAGTTGGAATGCCCGCTCTGAAGCCCGAAAATCAGGCCAGCGGAACAAAGTATCCGCGAGCACCACGACGACCAACGTGACATTCGGGAAATCATGCCCCTTGGCGAGCATTTGAGTGCCGAGCATGACGTTGCTCCGGCCTTGCCTGAAGTCGGTGAGGATCTTCTCCAGGCGCGAGGCGCTGGTGATCTGATCCCGGTCCAGCCGGGCGCACCGGGCTTGGGGCAAAAGCTGGGGCAACTCCTCCTCCAAGCTTTCAGTTCCAGCGCCCATCGCCTCAAGACTGGGGTTCGAGCAGCTGGGGCAAAAATCCGGGATGGGAGCCTGATGCCCGCAGAAATGGCATTTCATCAATCGGCTTCTTCGGTGAACGCTCAGCGAAATGGAACAGTGCGGGCAATGGGGAACTTCCCCGCAATCCTGGCAGAGCAGAAACGCCGCGAAACCCCGGCGATTCAGGAAGATCATGGCCTGCTCGCCCGCGTCAAGCGTCTCCTGGATCATTTGCACGGTGCGCTTCGCGAGCGGGGCTTGGATTTTTTCCACCATCGGCTCCTCGCGAAGATCCACGGTCTCGATCCGCGGCAGGCTTCCGGAAGCCGCTCGCTGGGAAAGCCGGGCGAAGAGGTACTTGCCCTCCCGGACTCGCTCCAGCGTCTCAAGGCTCGGAGTCGCCGAACCGAGCACGACGAAAGATCGAGCGAGTTTCGCGCGGACGATCGCCAAATCCCGCGCATGGTAGCGGAGGCGATCCTCCTGCTTGAACGTCGACTCATGCTCCTCATCGATCACGATCAAACCCAGGTCCTGCACGGGCGCGAAAACGGCGGACCTCGCGCCCACGACGAACTTGCGAGCGCCTCTCAGCAGCTCACCGTATTCCCTGCGCCTTTGGGACGCGGGCACCGCAGAATGCCAAAGGCTCACCGGAGTCCCCACGCCTCGCTCCAGCCGCTCGTGCATCTGCTGAGTGAGCGCGATCTCAGGGACGATCAAGATGACGCCTCGTCCTCGAGCGATCATGCGCTTCGCGAGCTCGATGTAGACCTCGGTCTTCCCACTCCCGGTCACCCCTTGCAGCAGCCCCACGAACGGTTTTTCTGGCGGGGTTTTTTCGCCGCTCCGGGAAGATTCCCGCAGAACCTGGATGGCCTCATCAAAAGTCTCAACGGCGGCTTTCTGCTCCTCATTCAAGGACCAGCTGAGCGATGGAGCTGCTGAAAGCCTTTCACGAACGCTCTCCAAGGACTCCTTCTTTTTTTTCCCGGAGACCTTCAGGCTCGAGGAAGGGAATGCGGCGTTCAACGCCTCTCCCAGAGGCGAAAAATAATACTGATGCGCCCAGCGGCACAGCTCCATCACATCAGGAGCGAGCGTCAAGCTCTCATCCTCAATGGAGAGGATCTCCTTCAGCCGGCCAAACTCAAGCGAAACGGGCAGATCGCTCGCGGGCTTGGGCATCTCCACGACGAAAGCGTGCGTCGTCGCCCTTCCGAAGGGAACACGCACGCAAGAGCCCACTGAAACCCGCTCCAAGAGCTCAGCCGGAATTTGATACGAAAAAACGGAATCCAGGGGTCGGGGAACGGCGACGGAAAGAAAGTGGGAGTTTTTGGGGCGCTCGCTCATCACCGAAATACTTCGTAGTAGCGGGAGATCTTCTCTCTGAGGGAACCGGGAATCGAATCCGAAGCGGGCTCGATCCACGCCAATGCGCCCATGGCCTTCCCTTGAGGGAGCGCATTGGATTGCCATTCATTTGAATCCGCACTCACGCTCCAATCGTTGAGCGACTCCTCATAGATCTTCGAGAAAACCGGACTGCCGCCGGAGCGCATGAAGTTCATGATCCGGGGGTATTTTTCGTGAGCCAATCGGTAATTCTCGAATTGGACCTCGATCCATTCCGAACCTTGCGCGTACCGAAGCTTGCGGGGCAGGAACGTCTCTTTCTCGGCCCAATACTGGGGCTCCATGCGATTGGCTTCGCCGATGACGAAAGCCTGAAACGCGCGGTTTTCGGCGGTGCTCATCCCGCGGCTGAAGGAAACCTTCTCGACGGACCGTTTTTCCTCCTCAGTGGTGAACGCGGCGAGATCTTCATCGGTTTGGATGGGGATTTTCTTCGCTTTGAATTGGGTCGCGATCTCTTTGGTGGAGGCGCTGAAAAGCAGGGCGTCTAAAACTCCGGATTTTTCGCCTCGGCGCTCGAGCCTCGCGATCACCTGATCCTGGGCGTCCAGCACGGCGAATCGAATGGCGCGGACGGAAGGCGAATAGTACAGGACCTGCTTGAACGAAAGATCAGTGGGCTTCTCGTCCTGGAAAACGGTCACCTTCGACTTCAGCTTGAGCAGCTTCACGCCCTTGAAGTCACCCGCCCTTTTTTCAGCTCCCTTCCGGACCAAGAACTGGGACGGCAGGATGTAAGCGAAAACGGGCGGAGCAAAAAGGATGAGCGAAAAAACAGCCAAAGTCCGGGAGCGCATCATGAGTTCTTCCTTGAAGGGTCCGGGGATTGCAGGTGTTTTCTCAGCAGCCGCATCACGCCTTCGCGGAGCTCCGGCCTCCTCAGCGCGAAAGTCAACGTCGCATCCAGGAATCCCAGCCGATCGCCTGTATCATAGCGAAGCCCGTCGAACTGGTACGCGAAAAGACGATCCGACTGGGCTAAACGCAGCAGCGCGTCGGTCAGCTGAATCTCGCCGCCCTTGCCCGGGACGATTTCCCTGAGATATTTAAAAATCGCGGGGCTCAGCACGTACCGACCCGGAATCGCCCATCGCGAGGGCGCATTCGAAGGCGAAGGCTTCTCCACGAGCTGCTCCACCTGCATCCACCTGGGGGCAAGCGGCGTCCCGCCCACAATGCCGTACTTGCTGACTTCCGAAGCTTCCACTTCCATCACGCCCACGACCGAAGCCTGCTTTTCCTCGAAAGCCTGAATGAGCTGGCGTGTGCAGGGGGTCGTCGCATCAATCAAATCGTCGCCGAGCAAAACGGCGAAGGGTTCATCGCCGATGGCGGGCTCGGCGCAGAGAATGGCGTGCCCCAGGCCGAGCGGTTGCTTTTGACGGATGGACACGATCTGGCAGAGGCTCCCCAGCTTGCGTGAAATGGCCGCCAGCTCCGGCTTTCCACGCTTCTCCATCCACTCCTCAAGCTCGAAGCAGGAGTCAAAGTGGTTTTCGATCGCTTCTTTTCCGCGCGCTGTGATGAGCACCACGGTCTCAATACCGGAATTCACCGCTTCTTCGACGATGTGCTGGATCGCGGGGACATCCAAGATCGGCAGCATCTCCTTGGGAACCGCTTTGGTCGCGGGCAAAAATCGCGAACCCAAGCCCGCCGCGGGAATGACTGCTTTTCGAATTTTACGGGTCATGCGTCCTCAGGCTCCTCAAAACCCCAACGGAGATCTTCAGAGGAAGGACGGCGAAAAAATCGCCTCAGATGTTCACGGAGGCGCGCGGCGCGGTCAGTTCCTTCCGCCGATCATGCGATGGTTCTCTGACTCTAGCTCGGCTTTGCAATCGATGCAAAGGGTAGTGAAAGGGAATGCCTTCAAACGCGCTTCCGAGATGACTTCGTTGCAGCGTTCGCACTGCCCGAACTTCCCGCTGTCCATGCGCTTGAGCACTTCATCGATCTGCCAAAGGATGTTGCGGTCGCGGTCATTCATCTGAAGCGCGATCGCTTTGTCGGTGTCGGCGGAAGCTTGATCGACCGCATCACTGTAGGAAGGCTCATCGTTGATGAGGTTCTGTGTGGCTTGACGCAACTCCTGAGCCAGGGTTTCCCGACGGGTCAAGAGCTGTTTTCGAATGGTCTCAATCTTTTCTTTTCGAATTGCCATAAGCGCTGAACATTTAGACTGTCCGACCGGAAAAGTAAAGCCTCATTTTGACGCTTTGCTTCCAAAAATTTCTGATACATTAGGCTGATGTCAAATCCTTACAAGCACTTACGGTGGCGGGCTTTAGCGGGGAGTCTCCTGATTTTTTTTATGATGCCACCCGCAAAAGCCTCTGATTTTCACTCCCCTCGAACTGCCGCTCTCGGGGGGGCAGGGCATGCTCACCCCATCTTGAATGACGCGATTTACTTGAATCCTTCATTCGTTTCTTTTCTCCCCAGTTACAGCATCTCGGCGAACTACCTCTGGTTTCGCGGGCCCAAGGAATCGGATGCGCAGGAAGTCGCGCCTTACCACGGGCATAACTGGAACTTCTCGATTCAAGACGGCCGCTCCGAGCTCTTTCAAGCGGGGGCAGGCTTGAGCTTCATGGAGGATTCCACCAAAGTCCACGTGGGCGCTTCCAAAGCGATCGTCAAGCGATGGGGCGTGGGCATTGGCGGAAAGTACATTCGCCCCAAAAGCGACTCACGGAAAAATACGCTCAAAGACGCCACCTTTTCAACCACGGGCCTCATCAATGACTCGATCTACGCGGCTCTCATCATCGATAATCTCCTGGAGAGCACTTACGGCAAGGAGCTGGGCTACCATCGAGAAATTACTCTGGGCTCAAAATTCAATCTCGAGAAAATCATGATTTTCTACCTGGATCCGCTCTGGGTTCCCAATCTCGAGGGCGGCCGCTACGGAAAGTACGGCTACGAAGCGGGCGTGGAACTCACGCCGTTCAGCGACATGTTCCTGCGCTTCGGCATGTTCCGAAACGCGAAGCTGCCTTTTACGGGAGGCATGCGATCCCGCGGGTTCGGATTTGGGATCGGTTGGATCGCGCCGCGCGTTTCCTTGGACTTCGGGATTTCCCGGTCGCTGGAGCCCATTCAAGCGACCGCGCAAGAAGTGGGAATGACGGTGTACTTTTGAACGCTGATTTCCTCTTTTTTATCTCTAGAACTTTAGGGTACGCACATCGTGTGCTCCGCTCTTCTGTCGCATCCATGCGACGAGCGAGCCCTTAAAATTTTATCTCAGGATAGTGAGGGGCTTACCTTACTTAAAAAGGCCCTCATACTCTGCGCGAGTCGGTCTCCAATCGGAATTCTTCAGGTGACTCTTACCATAAAGCCAATCCGCGTAATCACCCTGGCGAAAAAGCACTCTGACGCTGATGACCGGGCTGACGTCACCCAGCCCCTGAAACGAAAACCGCTCCTCCGGCGTGACTTCGCTTTTTGTCGTCTTGAAAACATCGACGGAGGTTTCAGTCCGCGCGCGCTCCAAAAAGTCGGTGATCTGATCCGATAAAGGCTTGATCAAAGGCCAAGATGGAACCGGAAAATAAAGGGTCAGGTCTTCGGGCACCTGGCGAAAGCGAGGACGGTCATTGGAACGACTGCTTCCATCCGCCTGAAATGAAACGACGTTGAGCTTGGGATGCACGAGCAGCAGATGCAACCAATTGGGATCCCCGCTCATCGATTTGCGCTTCACCACTCGAACAGAAAGCTGATTCGGGTCAAAGCCCGGAACTAACCTTTCATATGCGCGCTTGTTTTTTTTGTATTCCCCGAGAATCTGGCCTTTGAATTGGAACAGCCGCTTTTTGGCTTCCGCAGCCGCAGAAGACTTCAAGAAATCCTTTTCCCAGAGATCATAAAGCTTTTCGACGGGTTCGTGGATCGTTTCAACGGTCACTCTGGGTGAAGTGATCTGGTTGGGCATGCGGGAGCCCTGCTCGAGCTCCTCACCCGCTCCCAGCCTGCAAAAAAGCGGGTTCAACAGCGATAGGCCAACAACCATCGTCAAAAAGCGATTCATAAAGCCTGGCTTAGCAGAACTTTTCGAGATTGCAAACGCCCCCTCAAGGCTCCGAGGCCACGATCGCCGCCTGAGCCCCCGTGCCCCTCCCGGCCTTATTCCTCAGGGCTCTATTGCAAATCCCCGCTCGATTCAGCTTTGGAAGCGGGACGAGGGAATGCTCCAGGACCGCCTCCATGAGCTCCGGGGCGACCGCGTTGCAAAATCCTAAGATGACTTCCGAGAGGCTCCCCACGATCCCAAAGGCTTTGAGCTTCGTGTAAATGACCTGCATTTTTGATTGGGCCAGGTTACGGGTTGAGAAGTAAGCGGCACCTTGTTCGGCATGGCCCTGCATCTGGCCTACGAGGGCTTTGATCTCTCTGAGCAGGGTTTCAACGGCGGTTTCGAACGAAGCAAGAACCGCATCCTCATTTCTCCAGCAACCATTTCCTGGCTCGAATGCGGAGACGATTTTTGAGGCGATTGGAAAAGAAACGGGGTTTCGCGCGAGGTAGTCACTCAGGTTTTCGGCCAAATCCGGGTTTCTTTGTCTGAGAAAAGCGATCAATGCGGGAGTCTTCCAAGTGCTGGGGACGCCCAAAACTCGCAGCGATTCATCGAGCTTCACCAATCTCGAGCGCACCTCACGCCTCCGGGCAACGTCCCTGAGCTCCAGGTCATATGAGGGGCTGATCAAAAAAAAACTCTCCATGAAGTCCTCGATCTCGCTCAACATCACTTCAAGGGCCTCTCGATAATGGTCCCACAAGAAGCGGGGACCCGCTGATCTTCGCTCGGGTTCAACCAAGCGTTGCGCGAATGAAAAAAACGAATCAGCTGACCCGTAGCTGTAAATTTTCTGTCGCAGCCTCGTTCTCATCCCCAGGAGGATGGAACGCTCCGATTCACCGGTTTGGGGGGAATTCAGTAAAGAATGATAACGGGAGTGCTGCATTCCCCAGAATTTCGCACGATCCGAGGCGTCGAAAGCCTCGTGAAAAAGGTGATCCTCTCGAAAAAGAATTTTTTTAAACATGGGCGCGTTGCTTTCCTTGAACAAAGTCGCCACAGGTTCGAATCCCTCGCCGTGAATCCCCAGTGCGTTCAAGTGGCCGGAAAGCACGAATCCCAAGTAAACCGCGATTTGGCTTTCCGGGTACTTTGCACGCAATTCCAGTTGATTTTCGATCAGCCCACCCAAATCGAGCAGTCCGGTCATTTGATGAGGGAGCCGCGGACGGCGGTAAAGCTGATAATCACTGATGACGCGTTCTCTCACCCGGTCCAAATCTAACCCGAGCGGAAAAAGCCCTGACGACTGCCTCACGATGCGAACGGCTTCATTCAACTCGCTCAATTGCTCCGAAGTGGGACCCTTGCCTTCTAGGTACCACCGCAGTCTCAAGGCATCCGCGAATGAATCATCGGAACCAATGAAAAGCTTCGACAAAACCCAGAACAAGCCTTCGCGAGAGGACCATCGCGCTCTGAGCTGCCCCGCGATTCTTTTGAGCAGATTGTAATCCGCCGCTTCAAAATCCCTGCTTTCATGCGGGCCATGAGGGGGGTGCTTTGAGAAAATTCCTTTAATTAAGGCCCGTTCATGGTCGAATCGCTGCCCTTGAACGTTTAATTTCACGAGCGGGCGCTCAGCTCGGGTGAGTGGCGAGCTCAGAAAGATCAACAGCGCGGAAAGAAAGAGCCCTCGCTGAAGCGAATTTTTCTGAAATCCACCACCCCCCATAGTTAAAGCGCTTACTCGGTCACTGTAACCATCACATAACCGCGGTTCGCGTTGGCGCTCTTATCAAAGGTCGCCATTCCCTTGATGAGCGATTCAACCGGAACCCAGAGAGGCTCGTAGTAATCACGATCCGAATCCAAGATCAGCACGCGTTGTTTATTGGCGTCATAGGCGGCTATGGGCGAAATGTGGCCTGCATCGGCGTCATCCGTCAGCGCTTTCTGAACGAAATTGGCCACGATAAAATTCTTCGCGGACTTTTCGTTCGCCACGAGATCGGCAATCACAGCTTTTTTAGTCCCTGCCGAATCATCTTTGACGTGGACCACTTTGACTTTGACTTGCGGGAATCCGAATTGCTTGAAGGAGGCCTCGGTGACTTTTGCGAAAACCTCGAGCGTGGTCCCGAACTCACCGTTGAGTCCCTTGGCGCTGAGCCGCTCCTTCCACTTTTCCGCCGTGATCTTTTCCAAGAGCGCACTTTGCGTGATCACCTTGTCATCTGCGGTTTTGGGCAGCGGGACGCGCGCGGCGTTCAGGATCATGGCGACTGAAGCTGCTGAGCAGGAGCGATCATCGATCTGCGGGACATAAAAGCCGCTCAGCGCCCAGTAATCCGGCGCTGGATGTTGCGGCGAGCGCAGGTACTCATGTGAGAGCGCGAGCGGGGTCGCGATGGGCTTGCCGGCCGGGCCGTACTTGGGCTTGGGAGCGGCAGCCGGCGTTTCAGCACTGATAACGGACTGGGCGGAAAGGATTAAACCAAGGACGAGAGCAACGGCGAATGAAGCGTGTTTTTGATTCATGAGGCAGGCTTAACAGAACTTTTCAGGAATGCAAATGCCCCTCAATAAACGATCCGCGGCCGCCCGCCTTCAAAAACCAGCTTCATCTCGACCTGGGGATAGATTTTCCGGAGCAGCTCCTCGGTGAGGGTTCCGGCGATCGGCCCCGAAGCGATGACGCGGCCGAGATGGAGCGCGAGCACCGAATCGACCCACTGAAAAAGCCAATTCAGGTCATGTGAGACGAGAACGAGCGCCCCATGGTGCTCCTGGGCCCATTGCTTGAGATTGCGCGCGAGCAGGATCTGATAATGCGGGTCCATCTGGGAGAACGTCTCATCGAGCAAAAGCACCCGAGCCTCCTGCGCGAGCGCGCGGGCGATCGCGACTCGCTGGCGCTCCCCCCCGCTGAGCGAGCCGATCTTGCGCAGCCGCAGCGAGCGCGAATGCGTGAGCTCCATCGCGCGCTCAGCGGCTTTGCGATCCTGATCCCCGTAGGCCCGGAACAGGCCCGTGGCGTGGCTCGTGCGGCCCATCAAGACCGCTTCCTCGACCGTCAGCGGGAACTCCGAGCCCCAATCCGCCCCGACGTACGCCACACGCTGCGCCCGCCAGCGTGCGCTCGAAGCCAAAAAATCAAACCCCTGGAACCTCACCTGCGCCGAGCGATCCTCCGAAGTCGAACGCACGGGCAGAATCGTCGAAGCGACTTTGAGGAGCGTGGATTTTCCCGAACCGTTCGCGCCCAAGAACCCCAGCACCTGGCCCGCCTGAAGCTCGAATGAGGCGGCATCCAAGATGCGATCCTCATCATACGAGTAATTCACCCCGTACGCCGCGAAAAGCGACTGAGGCACGCGCACCGAAGCATCGCCCGAGAATCCTTGAGCCCTGTTCATGTCCGCCCCCGGCTCTTGAGCGCGATCAACAAAAACAGGGGCGATCCCAGAAGCGCCGTCACGACGCCCACCGGAAGCTCATACGGACGCGCGGCCACTCGGCTCAAAAGATCAGCGGCCATGAGGAGTGTTCCCCCCCAGAGCATCGCAATCGGGATCAAGAGCCGATGCGAAGCCCCGACCCCCGCTCTCACCCAATGCGGCACGATCAACCCCAGAAACCCGATCATCCCCGATGCGCTGATGCACCAACCCACGAGAAGCGCGGTCCAAAGCGTGAGCCTTCTCCTCAAGCGGGCCGTCTCAACGCCCAGCGAGCGCGCGGACTCTTCCCCCAAAAGCAGCGCGTCCATGTCCCGCCAGCTGCGCCAAAGCAGGTACGAAAGCGTGAGCACCGCGCTGAGCGCGCTGAGCGCCCCTGATAAATGCGCGCGAGAGAGATCACCCAAGAGCCAGATCAAGATTCCTTGGATTCCGTTTGGATCCGTGAGCGCCATCCAAAGCGCGACCAGGCTTGAGCCAAAAAATCCCAGGATCACGCCGGCGAGCAAAAGCTTCCCGGGATTCCCCTCCACGCGCGATGCGATCAGCTGAAGAATGCCCGTGAAGACGAGCGCCCCCATGAAAGCCCACGGAAAAAGCCCCAGGCTCTTCGACTGAAGCCCGAGTGCGCTCCCGATCACCGCTCCCAGAGCGGATCCAGAAGATATGCCCAGCGTGTATGGCTCGCAAAGCGGGTTCGCGTAGAGCGCCTGAAGCGCGATGCCCGCCGCCGTCAATCCCATCCCCACGGCGAGCGCGAGGATCACGCGCGGGAGCCGCAGCTCCAGGACCAAATCCCATTGAAGCGTTCCCGCCGCGCCCCACCTCAAGCTCAGCAAAAAAATCAGCAGCGTCCCGAAGCTTCCGGCGATCGCCCAGCGCAGAGTTCTTTGAGAGTCATTCATTGGGACCTCTTTCATGAATTCTTTTGGACAAAATCGCGACTCCCTCGAGGAGCCTGAGCGAGGGTCTGAGCAGCCCATCGGCGTGGACGACATGAATTCGACGGCTCCGGACTGCCTTCAGCGACGGAAACCGCATCCATCGCTGAGTCATCTCGAGGAAAGGCTTTCGGTCTTTCCCAAGCGCGAGCACGAGGATGACATCGGGATTTTTTCGGAGCACGTCCTCAACCGAAGGTTTGGGGTACTGAAACGCGGAATCCCAATAGGCGTTTTTTCCTCCCGCAGCCGTGATCGCTTCATCCAAAAAAGTCGCTTTGCCCGCCGTCACGAGAGGCTGATCGTTCAGCTGAAGGAAAACCAGTGGAGACTCTTTTTGAGTCGCGGCTTGCGCCCGGATCCGCTCCATTCCGCGATGCAGCTGATCAGCGAGCCGCTGCCCCCGCTCCGGGTGACCAAGCGCCCGCCCGAGAAGCCGCATCGATTCCTCGATCTCGGCGAAAGATCCGCTTCGAGTGCTCAGCACCGGAATGCCCGCCTCACGGAGCGCAAGCACTTGCTCTCGCGAGTTTCCGTCCAACGTGGCGAGCGCCAAATCCGGCTTGAAAACGCGCGCGAGCTCCACGTTGAAATGATGGAATGGCCCGATGGAAGGCTTGCGGGCAAGAGCCGGGGGATAATCCGTTCGCTCAGTCACGGCGATGATGCGATCCAGATCCTCATCCAAAAGATCCGCCACGAGCTCCGCGAGTGCGGGCGAAAGCGGCAAGATCCGCTTGGGGTCTTTGTGGAATGCGACGCGCTCACCCGTGGCGTCTTGAAGGGACGCCTGAGATGCCGCATCAAAAGCCGGCTCCGCCTCTCTCGCCCGCTTGCAGCCTAATCCGCTGCTCACGATGAGGATCGCAAGCGCGGCGAGGCGGCCGAGCGGGATCACCGGGCCTTCACTTGCGCGAGCCGGATCCTGAGCGCGATGAAGGCCCCGAAAAAAACCAGGATCGAGATGAACTGACTCGTCGAAAGCACTTCATCGATCACGAAGCCGCGGATCAAATCCCCGCGGAAGATCTCGACGATGCTTCGGATGATCGGATAAGCCATGAAATAAGTGAGGACGACTTGACCGTCGAACTGCTTTTTCTTGAACACCAGGAGCAATCCCGCGAAAAGCGTGAGAAGCGCCGCCGCCTCATAAAGCTGCGTGGGATGCAGTGGAATTCCCTGAAACCTGCGCTCGACCAGATTGGAATAAAGCCGCACGCCGAAGCTCGTGCCCGTGGGCTTGCCGTAGCAGCATCCCGCGGCGAGGCATCCAAATCGCCCGAAGGCATGGGCGATCACGAGTCCGGGCGTCAAAACATCCATCACCTTCCAAAGCGGGAGGCGATATTTTTTCACGTAATAAAGGAGGAAAGGCAGCACCAGGATGGGCCCGCCGTAAAAGACCAAGCCCCCTTCCCAAACCTTGAAAATCCCCGGCAAATCGCTTGAAAAACTCTCCCAGCGCGTGATGACGAAGAGAAGTCGCGATCCCACGAACCCCACGATCAGGGACCAAAACGTCAGATCCAGCACTCGATCCACGTTGAGGCCGGATCGAACCGCGAGCTTTCGAATAATGGAGACAGCCAGCAGGAACCCGACCGCGATCAAAAATCCATAGGTATGAATGGGGATCGGCCCAATCTGAAAGAGCAGTGGATGCATGGAAAGGGTTCCTCAATAGACAGTTTTAGAGACGAATGCCGCTTTCCTGCAAGGTTTTTTCGCAGCGATCGCAAACGCCCGGGTACTTCGGATCCCGCTCGGGTTTTCCCACCGCCGTGGAATGCACCCAGCAGCGCGCGCACTTCTCACCGGATGCGCGATGGACTTCGACCATCCAGCCGCCCGCTTCGCCCTCGATGCCGCACCCCTCTTCCAGCGAGAGCTCGCTCACGAGAAAGAGCCGGCTCAGGTCCTCCTTGAGCTGCCGAAGGCCCGCTAAAGACGCGGCGCTCGATTTAAGCGCCACGCGAGCCTCGCGGGGATGTCCGATGATTTTTTGGCGACGCGCCTCTTCGAGCGCCTTCAGAGCGTGATCCCGGGCCTCCCAGAGTTTTTCATAGCGCGACTCCACCTCGGCATCGATCCAGGATGAAGCCTGCTTGCGAAGCTCAGGGTGCAGCGTGAGGAAAATGGATTCCTTCTTGCCCGACCACTGCGGCAGGAAGCCCCACACCTCTTCGGAAGTGAACGAGAGGATGGGCGCCAGAAGCTGCGTCAGCGCGCGCGCGATCCAGTAGATAGCGGTTTGCGAGGATCGACGCTCGCGCGAATCGACGCCCGCCGTGTAAAGCCGATCCTTCAGGATGTCGAGGTACTTGGCCGAGAGGTCCACCACGCAGAACTGAACGCTCCCGTGATAAACTTGGTGGAACTCATAATCCTCGTAAGCGCCCACGATCTGCTCGATGAATTTTCCGGTCCGCGAGAGCGCCCAGCGATCGATCTCCGAAAGCTCCTTCACGGGGAGCTCATGCCTCTCAGGGTCAAAATCACTGAGATTCCCCAGCAGAAATCTCAGCGTGTTGCGGATCTTGCGATAGCTCTCGCCCACGCGCTCCAAGCTCTCCTTCGAGAAGCTCACGTCATCGCGGTAATCCTCGAGCACCACCCAGAGGCGCAGGATCTCGGCTCCGAGATTTTTCATGATCTCAAGAGGCGATGTGACGTTGCCCTTGGACTTGGACATCTTCTTGCCGTCTTTGTCGTTCACGAATCCATGAGTGAGCACCGTTTTGAAGGGCGCCTTTCCCCGCGTCGCGACCGAAGTCAAAAGCGAGGTCTGGAACCACCCGCGGTGCTGGTCGCTGCCTTCGAGATAAAGCTCCGCGGGCCAACCTAAACCCCGAGCCTCGCAGACCGCCGCATGGCTCACGCCAGAATCAAACCACACATCGAGGATATCGCGCTCCTTGCGGAAACTTTTCTGACCGCAGCCCGCGCACTGCGCTCCCGGCGGAAGCAACTTTTCAACCGGCTCGGTGAACCAAGCGTCCACGCCCTGCTTCTCGATGATCGAAGCCACGTGCTGGAACACGGCGGGCGTCGCGAGCGGCGCCTGGCAGCCCTCACAGTAAAAAACGGTGATCGGGGTCCCCCAGACGCGTTGGCGCGAGATGCACCAATCCGGTCGGTTGCCGACCATGGCCAAAATGCGGTTGATGCCCCAACCCGGGATCCACTTCACCGCATGAATGGCTTCTTCGGCCTTTTTCTTGAGCTCTTGAATATTGATGAACCACTGAGGAGTCGCGCGAAAAAGCACCGGTCCGTGACAACGCCAGCAGTGCGGGTAACTGTGCTGAATTTCTTTTTGGGCGACGAGGCTCCCCGTTGAAGCGAGCTGCTCGATCACCCAAGCATTGGCCTTGAGCGCGAACTGCCCTTGCAGGGGCGCATACTCCGCGGTGAACTTGCCGCGATCATCGATGGGCGCTGAGACCTCTAGGCCATACTGAAGCCCCACGCGGTAATCATCCACGCCGTGTCCGGGCGCCGTGTGAACCGCGCCGGTTCCAGCGTCCGCCGTCACGTGCTGGCCCAGGATCACCAATGAGCGCCGCGCGTCCGAATCCGCCAAAAAGAGCGGGTGCCTGAGCTTCTGACGGTGAAGTTTCTCGGCTTTGAATTTGAGGAGCGGTGCGCTTGAGCCGATGCCAGTGTCCTCGAAGAATTTTTCACGCAGCGGCTCCGCCAAGATCCAAAGCTCCTGGCCATCGATCGTGGGCATCCCGATCACCGAATAATCAAACTCCGGATGAAGCGCGACCCCTTGGTTCGCGGGCAAGGTCCAGGGCGTCGTCGTCCAAATGATGACGCTCGTCCGCACCGCGCGCTGTTGCTTCGCCAAGGCCGCGAGCTCCGCGAATGAAGCCAGCGCTTCTGGGGTGAGGTCAAATTTCACGTAAATCGAAGGGCTCTTTTTATCGGCGTACTCGATCTCCGCTTCGGCGAGCGCCGTCCCGCACGACGGGCACCAATGGACGGGCTTGTTCCCTTTGTAAAGAGCGCCCGTCTCCGCGCACCGTCCGAGCTCGCGAACGATCGAAGCCACGTACTCCGAGTGCATGGTGGCATAGGGGTGCTCCCAATCGCCGAAGATCTCAAGCCTCTGGAACTGTTCGCGCTGCACATCGATGTAGCGCTCGGCATAGGCCCGGCAAAGCCCGCGAAGCTCAACAATCGGGACCGTCGCCTTATCACGCTTGGCCTCGATCAATTGCTTCTCGACCCCGAGCTCGATGGGGAGCCCGTGACAATCCCAACCGGGGATGTAACGGGCCTCGCATCCCATGAGGCCTTTATGCTTCACCACCACGTCTTTGAGGACTTTATTCAGCGCATGGCCGATATGGATGTCGCCGTTCGCGTAAGGAGGCCCGTCATGGAGCAAGAATCGCGGGCCGCCTTGGTTCTTCTCGACGATTTGAGCGGCGATCCGGCTTTCTTTCCACTTTTTGATTTGCTCAGGCTCCCGCTCCGGAAGGCCTGCGCGCATGGGGAATTCGGTTTGGGGGAGATTCAGTGTCGACTTATAATCCATGCCCGGGGTTTTACCAGTTTCGCCCCCAGAGTGTAATGCCTCTTGAAAGTTTTTCGTAAAGCCGGGCGTCTTTCTTTTTGATCTGACCGTATTGATCAGCTCCCCAGACTTGCAGCTTCAAAGGCCGGCCCAGGGGGTAGCACTCCGCCACGCGCCTGACTTCCTCCTCGTCTTCCGACACGATGAAAAGGTCGAAATCGCTGTCGCTCCGGCAAAGGCCCCGGGCGCGGCTCCCGTAGAGGACGCCCTTCTTGGAGATCGGCTCGAGCAGTTTTTGCAGGCCTTCGAGATCGCAAAGCGCCGAGAAGATCTTGAGCACTTCGGCGATTGCGGTGTCGTCGCAAAGGCGTACGGCGCGCTGGTTATCGACGAATTCCACCATGCCCAGGGTGCAGAGGTCCTCGAGGATCTCCTGAATCCCCTCCATGCCACCTAGGCCACGGATGCCCTTGAGGCGCGAAGAGATGATCCGGGGCGTGAATGCTGTGGTGGGCTCGCTCAGGAGCAAACGGATGACTTTTTGTTCGACGCTCGAAAAAAACGTGCAGAGCAGCGTCGGGCCGGTTTTCTTCACATCGCGGGCCATCGGTCACCCAGCTCTTGCGCGATTTTTCGCACGAAAGATTCTTCCTGGGGTCCAAAGGCCCCCCCCATATGGCTATCAATATCGATCTGTCCCACGATCTTCCCATCCTTCCGAATCAAAATGACGAGCTCGGAACGGGTCTCCAGGCTGCAAGCCAGGTAGTTCTCCCGTGCGCGCACGTCGGGCACGTTCTGATCCTGGCCCAGGGCTACGGCAGTGCCGCAGACGCCTTGACCCACACGGATCTTCTTGTGCTCGGTCGGAGCCCCGATAAAGGGCCCCAGCTCCAGCCATTCGCCTTTCAGGATGTAGATGCCCACCCAATTGAAGTGGGGAGAAAATGCCGCTACTTCGCGAACTGCGGATCCCAGGGGACTTTCAGGTTGATACCAGCTCGGCCAGTCGGGTTGAATCGACTGGGCGGATTTTCCAACAGGTTGAACTGTCGAACGACCACACATGCCGGGCCTTTTACCTGAATTTTATTGAAAAATCTAGGTGGGGCAGGCGTTTTTTTCAGGACTGGCGGTCAATTCGGGCGATGAGGCTCAAGAAGAAGACAGCTCTCGATCATGCCTCTGAGGCTCACCTGCCCAAATGCGTTGCCGAAGAGCACATGCCCTGGCTTCGCGCACCAGCCTTTTCGGCTCAATTCCCAAGATTCAGCCAAGGCGCCATCGTAAAGAGGGATCGCCTGCTTCCAGCGAAACACCTCCGCATGGACGATCTCGGGGGGCGCTGCTTGTGATCCCCAGATCGCGACTAGCTCCCGGGCGGCCAGCTCACTCAGCGCGTCTTCGGGCAAATCCACCTGCTCTGGGCGGGCCGTTCCACCCAGCATCACCGTATAGGAGTGCATCCCCTCGCCCTGAACCCGGCCCTCAAAGGCGCTGGAGTTAAAGAGGATGCCCAAAGCCTCTCGCTTCTCGCATTCCGGAAACAGCGCCCCCACCCCCTTAAGCGGAGATTTCGCGCTCCTCACGAAAAGCGTGACGCTCGCAAGAGGCGCTGTGCGCGCCTGCGCGAGCGCTTGCGAAAGCTCGGGATCAGCTGCGGCTAAGAGGGCCGCCCCTGCAGGGGGTGGCACGCAGAGCACGAGATTCGCCGCTGACGGAAGCTCATGGACGGGGTGATTCTTTTTGAAACGAGCCCCCAGCCGCGCGCTGAGGTGATGCTCAAGAACGTCCACCCACGCTCCCATCCCACCCTGGGGCGCGACCATCGCCCCTCGGGGCTTTCTATTTTTTTCGCGCTTGGATT
>CAZLYB010000016.1:0-62057 GCA_964563795.1 uncultured Bacteriovoracaceae bacterium
GCTCTCAATTAGCGCCGTGTCCTCCGGTGCGACCACACCTGATTACGTACGCCCCGATAATACGCGCGCCAACAGCAACGCCTCGACGACGGCTGATCAGCAGAAGATGAATGCCTCCGACACGGATTTGAGCCGGCGAATCCGGCAGGCGCTCATCGAGGATAAAACGCTTTCTACCTATGCTCAGAACGTGAAAATCATCACGCGGAACGGGGTAGTCACCTTGGCGGGCCCCGTTCGTTCGGAGGTGGAAAAAGAAAAGGTGATGGAAAAAGCGAGCTGGGTGGCCGGAACTGCTCAAATTATCAATAACGTCGACATCGCCCCGAACTGAGTCTCTGGATTGAGTTCTTAAAAAGAGATGTCTTTCTCAGGAGGAATTTATGAAAACCCGCATGATTCGTTTATTCTCGTTAGCCTTGCTCTTCACCACCAGTGTTTCTGCTTGGGCGGAGCCCTATGAAGTTCCTCAAAGCGAAACCAGCACGCAACCTCGGCAAGAGCCTTCGTCCGGGCGATTCCTCCGGAGGTTGATCATCGAAGGCTCGTTAGTGAACGCGGGTTATCAGGGAGGGGATACCTCCCGGTATAAAAAGCCCAATGGCTACAGCGCAGGGCTTCTCTTGGATTTGGTGGGAACCGCCAATCTCGTGATTGAAACCGGAGTCCTCTATCGGCAACTCGGGACAAGCCTCGAAAACAGCGTCGAGGATCGGGATTTCACCGCGAACTACATTTCAGTTCCCGTGAGCGCGAAATATTACTTCGGAGGCCAGGAAGGCACATCGCTTTACGCCAAGGCGGGGGTGATGGGATCCACCTTGATCTCGAATAATTCCCTCTACACGACGCCGACCACGAAAATCGGGGCTCGCCGTTGGGAGACTTCGTTGCTCGCCGGCTTGGGCTTTAAGCTGAATGTCGCGACCGCAACGGATGTGCTCGTGGAAGCGGATTACGCCCGGGCTTTTGAGAGCGTGTTCCCGGATACGGATATCTACCGCTCGGACTTCAGCGGCACGCTAGGCCTGGCGTTCGCGCTCTAAACATCCGTAGTTTGTCACGCCGACAAAGCAAGCCTCTGACGAGCTTCAACTCGCCAGAGGCTTTTTTAACTCAATCGGCGAAGCATCGCCTCAAAAAGCGAGGGCCGCTTTTTCAATGAACGAGTATCTTAAACGGGTGGAAAAATGGCTCAGGAGGAGGGATTCGAACCCCCGACCAGCCGGTTAACAGCCGGCTGCTCTACCACTGAGCTACTCCTGAACAGCTAAAGACTCAGTTCCTAATTTCCTAATCGATCTTGAAGCAATTGTCTAGAAGCCTCTCATCGGATACGCTGCTTCTCGAATGGATCCCCTGAATCACCGGCTCAAACTGCATATTTTCATCTGCACCAATGAAAGGCCTGAGGGGGCGCCGCGGGGCTCTTGCGCCCGCCGTGGTTCGGAACAGCTCGTCCAATTATTCAAGCAAGAGGTGCTCAAGCTCGGGCTGACCGCCGAAGTCAGAGCTCAAAAGGCAGGGTGCCTGGACCTCTGTGAGAAGGGTCCGACCGTCGTCATTTATCCAGATGCCGTTTGGTATGGGCCGGTGAGTGACGCCGATGTTCCCGGGATTGTTCGCAAGCATGCATTAAAAGCGGTTGAAAGGCCCAGTACGCCGGGGATAGACTGAGGCCCATGTCCTACCGACGCCGGGTTCTTCTGATCAATCCGCGGTTTCAATTGCGTTTCGCTTTTTACGTCTGCTCCTGGCTGTTTGCTTTGAGCCTGATCTATCCCATGTTGATCTACAATGTGTTTGAGTTCATCATCCGGGGCGCTGAGTTTGACCCATTGGGACCTGAATACGGCAAACTCCAACAGGCCAAGCATGATGTTTTGATCCTCTTATGCCTGCTCCAGCTCGTTTTTTTGACCATGACTTTCTTGATCAGCTTGTTCATGTCCCATCGAATCGCCGGGCCGCTTTATAAGCTCGGCCAGGCGCTGAAGTCACTGGCTTCAGGGCAATGGAAGGGGAAGCTTCACTTCAGGAAAAAAGACCATTTTCAGGAATTGGCGGAGGAATTTTCAAAGGCCACTGCCGCCGCTCAGGAAAAACTCGAAAGAAAGAACCAGCATCTCCAAGCCGCTCGGGCCCATTTAGAGGGTGCTTTAAGCCAGGTGAGCGACTCTCAGCGCTCCCAAATTCAAGCCTGGCTTGCGCAGTCCGCGGAATGAGATCCATTCGCGCCGCGGCCGTATCATTCCTCGCTTTTCTGCCCATCGCCTACGCGACAGAAGGGCTGGATTCGATTTTCCCCACGGTATTGAAATGGGATCAGCTCGAAGCCGATCTCCGGTCCCATTCAGAGCCCCAAAAAAAAGGAACGGCCGTTTTTTCTCAACTCAAGACGGCGCTCGAATGGGTTCAGGATCGCGACGCAGTTTCGATCGACGCCAAGATGGAAGCGCAGGCTTCGCGAGCGGGGCGCGAACTTCAAAAAAGCGGCCTTTTCTCCGACTACGGACTTTGGCTCATGGCCAGCGTCGATCGAAAACGCATGGATTCGGCACTCGCCAAAAAAGATGAGGCGACAGCTTTATCCTCAGGAAAACGGGCTTTGGAGGGGTATTTTAGAATCGCCCAGGAAGATCCCGGCTCATCCTGGGTGAAGGCCTCGATTCGTGCAGCTGCTGAGGTGGAGCTCGCTTTGGCTTCGATCCAGACGCGCAAAAAAAATTCCAACGAGGCGCTCAGACTTTTTCATAAGGCTTTTCAGCGTCTCCTTTCGCAGAGGGAGATGGGGGTGCTCACTCCCGATTCCATTTCTTCGTACGGGGCGAGCTGCAGGGACCGCGGGCAATCACCGGAAGCGGCGCTTTGCATGGAGTGGGCGGAGCGGCTCGCGAGCCAATTCCCAAAGGCATCTTTGGAAGGCAAGGCGCTGATCCCATTTTTTGCGCGCGCTTATGAGAAGCAAAAGTCCATTTACCCGCTCCCTCGGGTTGTCCAAGCTTACAAGGCTCCCGATCTGGATCAGGCGGCTTTCGATGCGGCTTGGGAGCAAATCAGCAAAGAGCAATGGAAAGAGGCGGCGGAATCCCTGAAGAAATTTTCCCAGGAGTATCCCCGTTCGCTTTACCGGCACCGCGCGAACTACTGGCTCTCGCAATCCTTGAAGAAGGGGGATGCGACTTCAAAAGAAGCTCAGGAGCTTTTAGAGGGACTGGTACGGGATGCTCCGCTGAATTACTACGGCTTGATGGCGGCACTTGAGACGAATGCCTCCCTGCCAGGGCGCCTGACGCGCGAGAAAGACCGCCCGGCGCCGCTGGTCACCCCCTTGGAGAGCAAGCTTCATCCCATGGAGCTTCTGCATCTGAGGAAGGCGGAGCGGCTCCTCGCTTTGGGTTTGCCGCAGCAAGCAGGGCACGAGCTCGAAGAAATCAAGCCACGCGATGTTTTTTCGAACCCCTTTCTGCTTTTCCTGACTTGGATGAATACTTCTGCCTCCGCTCATTCCCAAGGCTTCGCGATGATCACGGAGCTTTTGCAGCGCGGAGCTCCAGAGGCGCTGAGCTTGGAGATCGCGCAAGCGGTTTTTCCCGTGAAAGAATGGCCTCTGATCTCGAATCAATCCAAAGAAGTGGGCTTGGATCCTTTGATCGTCATGGGGCTGATCAAGCAGGAATCCGCCTTCTCCGAAGAGGCGCTTTCAAGTGCAGGAGCTGTGGGTTTCATGCAAGTGTTGCCGAGCACCGCCGTGGAAGTCGATCCTCAAGTGCTGCGCTCTGAACTTGCGCAAGCTGCGGTCAATGTCCGGGTGGGGACCAAATACCTCAAGCGATTATTGAGCCGCTACCAAGGCAATTGGGCCTATGCGCTTGCAGCATACAACGCGGGCCCCTACGCCGTGGATCGATGGCTGCGCGAGATTCCCTCGGCTAAAAAAGGACTCGCTGAATTCATCGAGTCCATCCCTTATCGTGAGACACGCGACTACGTAGCGTCCATTCTCCGAAACTCATTTTGGTACGAGTATTTCATTCAGAAGAATTTCCCTTCATCCCAGCGCCTTGCCCGGTTCTGGGGGAAATGACACACTTAGGGTCCCAAGACACGAAGTCGTACTGATTCCAATTCTCTGGGGTCTATTTTAAACCGCGAAACGAAAATGTAAGATATCCCCATCTTTCACGACGTACTCTTTGCCTTCCACGCGAAGCGCGCCGGCGTCGCGGATGCCTTGTTCGGTCTTGTACTTGACGAGGTCATCGAAGTGAAACGCCTCAGCGCGAATGAAACCGCGCTCGAAGTCAGTGTGAATGACGCCTGCCGCTTGAGGAGCTTTGGTGCCTTTGAGGATGGTCCACGCGCGCACTTCCTGCGGGCCCGCCGTGAAATAGGTCTGAAGGCCCAAGAGCTCGTATCCTGCGCGAATGACTCGGTTGAGGCCTGGTTCCTCAAGGCCGATATCCTTGAGAAACGCGGCCTTTTCATCTTCCGCCAGTTCAGCGATTTCGGCTTCGATTTTTCCGCAGATTTGCACGACGGGGCTGCCCTCGATGCGCGCATATTCAAGGAGCTTTTGAAGGTGAGGGTTCTGGGAATTCGCACCCAAATCCGCGTCATCGACGTTGGCGACGTACATGACTTTTTTGGCGGTGATGAGGTGGAAGTCATGGATCAGAGCAAGCTCTTCTGAGTTGAGCTTTAACGAACGCACAGGCCTACCTGCTTCGAGAGCGGATTTCACGGGTTCGAGCACGCCCAGGATCGCCGCGGATTTTTTATCGGCTCCAGTACGCGCCGTTTTTTGGATGCTGGAGAATCGTTTTTGGACGGTGTCGAGGTCTGCGAGAATCAGCTCAGTATCGATGACTGAGATGTCACGAACGGGATCCACCGAGCCATCGACATGCACGACGTTGGGATCGGCGAAGCAGCGGACGACGTGGGCGATCGCCTGGGTTTCGCGGATATGACCGAGAAATTGATTGCCCAAACCTTCGCCCTTGGAAGCGCCCTTCACGAGACCCGCGATATCGACGAAAGTCATGTTCGTCGGGATGATTTTTTGCGTGGAAATGAATGAGGCGATTTTGTCGAGACGGGGATCCGGCATCTTCACGATCCCCGTGTTGGGATCAATGGTGCAGAAGGGGTAGTTGGCCGCTTCGGCTTTCGCTGAAGTGAGCGCATTGAAAATCGTGGATTTGCCCACGTTCGGGAGGCCGACAATACCGCATTGAAAACCCATCTTAAGAACTCCTTATATAACCGTCGCCAAGGCGACGGCGCATTTGCTAACGCCTATCGGCGTGTAAGCCCCGATGCCAGGCCATAGGCGCATTTGCTAACGCCTATCGGCGTGTAAGCCCCGATGCCAGGGCATCAGTGCACTCACGGTGTGTTCATGAACGTCATGGCCTCGGTGAGTCGCTCATTCAAAATGAGTTCGCACGTTTTCGCGACCCGATCGAGGACTTGACCCAACAGCTCTAACTCAGAATCGCTGAAAGCTTCAAGCACATGATCCGCGACCGATTGCCCCGGTTTATTCAGTTCGCCGGGTTTGCCGATGCCAATCCGGATGCGGTGATAGGCATTTCCGAGTGGGCCGAGGTGCGCGTCAATGGATTTGAGTCCGTTGTGTCCGGCGGTTCCACCCCCGGTTTTGAGTCGAAGCGAGAGCGGCTTGAGATCGACTTCATCGTGGATCACGGTGAGCGAGGAGGGTTCAACTCGATAAAAACGGAGTAAAGGAGACAGAGAGCGCCCCGATTCATTCATGTAAGTTTGGGGCTTTACGAGGAGTATGGTTTCGCGAGCTCCGGAGTCGAGGGCCACCTCGGCTCGCCAGACTTGAGCCTGGTGCTCGGCCTTGGGACCCTTTGCGGACCACCGGTCGATGAGGCGGTCAATCGCGAGAAATCCCGCATTATGTCGCGTGACCTCATACTGTGGTCCTGGATTTCCTAAGCCTGCGATGACTTTCATGGGGTCTGCTCTAAATGAACAAGCTGCTCACGCTGTCGTAGTTGTGAATCCGATAAATTGCCTCGGCCAGGATGTCGGAGACGGAGAGCTGCGTGATCTTTTTGCAGGCCTGAGCTTCAGGGGACAGGGGAATGGTGTCCGTGACAATGACCTTTTGGATGTCGGAGCCTTGGATTCGCGCAATGGCGGGGCCGGAGAACACTCCGTGAGTCGCCGCTGCATAGACTTGAGCGGCTCCTTTGGATTTCACGGCGTGCGCCGCTTCGGTCAGCGTGCCCGCCGTATCGATCATGTCGTCCAAGATGATGGCGATCTTCTTTTCGACCTCACCAATGATGTTCATGGCCTTTGCCACATTGGGGGCGGTTCGGCGTTTATCAATCATCGCGACCGAGGCATCCAGGCGCTTGGCGATGGACCGCGCGCGTTCCACGCCGCCCGCGTCGGGGCTGACGAAGACGAGCTCGCCCTTGCCACTGAGCTCCTTGCGGATGTATTCCAGCAAGACAGGGGAAGCGAAGAGGTTGTCGAACGGAATATCGAAGAATCCTTGGATTTGGCCCGCGTGCAGATCCATCGAGACGACGCGGGTGGCGCCAGCGGCTGCGAAAAGATCAGCGACCAGTTTGGCGCTGATCGGCGTGCGGGGGGCGACCTTGCGGTCTTGCCGGCCATAGCCATAGTAAGGAACCACGGCCGTCACTTCCTTGGCGCTGGCGCGTTTGAGCGCGTCGATCATGATGAGCAGTTCCATCAGGGTGTCGTTAACCGGGCCGCATGTGCTCTGGATGACGTAGACGTCCCGGCCACGAACGTTTTCGCCTACCTCGACGAAGACTTCCCCGTCGCTGAAGCGTTTCACGTCGGCCTGACCGAGCGGTTTCCCCAGTTTTTCACAGATTTTAAGCGCTAAAGGACGATTGGCATTACCTGAGAGAATGACCCAGTCTCGCATCCGCATGGCCCTCACTCATATCCGAATGGAGTATCAAGGAAAAGCGTCTTTTTGCCGTTAAGCCAGAAAGATGGCTGAGATTCCACGTTACCGCATTCGGGCATTTGTGAAGGCTTCTCATCGGATGAAGTCCGCCCAGCAAGCGATGAAAAAAGCGCGCTTCCACCTCAAACGCGTGGTGGCTGAGCTCATCGTTTTTGAGGCATTTTCAGAGCAGCGCCATGCCTTTACCGTGAGACTTTTCCTCAATGATTTCAGACCTAGTGGGGTCGCGATTTTCTCGCGCGAGGCTTTGATGCCGGGGCAGTTGGTCGGGCTTTTCATCCCGGCGCCTAAGGCCTTCTATGTTCAGGCGACGGTCTCTGATTGCTGGCGGCCGGTTCTGGATTCTCGCGTTTTGGGGCCGGACACTTTTCCGTTTCGGGCTTGGTTGCAATTCGAGTTCAATACGCTCGATGAGCAACGCGCAGTGGAGAATTACTTTCGGGACCTTCAGCAGCGGGAAATTCGCGGACTGCGAATCTGAAATCCTCACCTCTAGAGTCCTAAAAAGATTTCCATCTGCACGGCATCCATGCCTTTGGGGCCCTAAAAGCAAGTCATCCTGACTTTTCCCAAAGCAGCTGGAAATCTTTTTAGGATTCTAGAGGTGAAACTTCAAATGACTCTCAAAAAGAAATCGGAAGGTTTTGGAACATCCTGTCCTGGGACCCTTTTAAAGACGGGCCATCCTGGCGCTTCCCAAATCGGTTCATATTTTTTTGTGGGTGATTTGAAGAAAAATTCAGCGAACAGCATCAAGATGAACTTTCTTGAATCCATAAGACTCTAAAACTCATTTCAACTGCTTGGGAAAGGCCAGGATGGCCTGCTTTGAGGGTCCCAAGTCATGGATGACGGCATGTTGCAAATGAGTTTTAGAGTCTTATGAAACAATAAAATTTAAAATTCGATCCTGAACGAAAATCACTTTCTTGATGCTTTTTCCTTCCAACTGATTCGCGACGGTGGGGATCTGTTTGGCGAGCGACTCCGCATCGGCTTGCGATGCGCCGCGGGCGATCGTGAGCGTGCCGCGCGTCTTGCCCTGCACCTGGATGGCGATCGTGATTTCATCCTCGCGCGCGATCGCGGGATCAAAACTTGGCCACGGCTCAACGCAGAGCGGGCGCGTCTCTCCCAGGCGCGACCAGAGCTCTTCAGCGAGGTGAGGGGCAAACGGCTGAAGCAGCTGAATGAACGGCCTCAAGCATTCCTTGGGCTTTTGGGGGAGCTTCGTCATGTGATTCACGAAGATCATCATCTGGCTGATGGCGGTGTTGAAGCGGAGCGCTTCGATGTCTTCAGTGACTTTTTGAATCGTCTGATGCGTGATCTTGAGGTCTTGGGGCGAAGGCGGGATTTCCGCGAACGAGGGTTTCTCATCCGCTCCTTCGCCCGAGAAGAAAATGCGCCAGGTTCGGTGCAGAAAGCGGCTGACCCCTTCGATCGCGGTCGTCGACCAGGGCTTGTCGCGATCCAGAGGCCCCATGAACATCTCATAGAGCCGAAGCGTGTCGGCTCCGTATTGCGCGACGACATCGTCGGGGTTGATGACGTTGCCGCGGGACTTGGACATCTTCTCGCCGTCTTCACCCAGGATCATCCCCTGATGGATGAGTTTTTTGAAAGGCTCGTCGCAGGTGAGGAGCCCAGCATCAAAGAGCACCTTCGTCCAAAAGCGCGCGTAGAGCAGGTGACCTACGGCGTGTTCTTGGCCGCCGAGGTAGAGGTCCACCGGCATCCAGTATTTTTGAGCCTCGCGGCTAAACGGCTCTTTTTCATTGGTGGGATCGCAGTAACGCAGGAAGTACCAGGAGGAGCCCGCGCTCCCCGGCATCGTGTCGGTCTCACGGCGCGCAGGTTTACCCGTCACGGGGTCTACGGTGTTGACCCATTCGGAGATCGCGCTCAGCGGGCTTTCACCGGTTCCGGAGGGTTCGTAGCTTTGAACGTTGGGGAGGACGACGGGGAGTTGATCCAGCGGCAGGGGTTTCTTGACCCCGCCCTCGAGATGCACGATGGGGAACGGCTCGCCCCAATAGCGTTGACGCGAGAAGAGCCAGTCTCTCAATTTGTACTGAATCGAACGAGTCCCGATCTTTTGATTCTCGGCCCAATCGATGATCTTGGATTTGGCGGCGGAGGTGGCAAGCCCGGTGATGAAGCCGGAGTCGACGCAGGCGCCTTCGCCGGTAAAAAGCTCGCCTTCTCCAAGTGGGGATGAGGGTTGAACAACGGTGCGGATGGGCAGCTTGAATTTCAAAGCAAAGGCATGATCCCGTTCATCGTGAGCGGGAACCGCCATGATCGCGCCCGTTCCATAACCCATGAGTACGTAATCGGCGGTCCACACGGGGATCTTTTCTTGATTAGCCGGATTGGTCGCGTAAGCGCCCGTGAAGACGCCGGTTTTGTCGGCGTCCGCCCCTGTGGAGCCCTGGCGTGCCATCTCTGATTTGCGGGAGGCTTCTTCTCGATACGCTTGAACGGCGGCTTTTTGCGGACCGCTCGTGATTTTTTCAATGAGCGGGTGTTCAGGGGCGATCACGAGGTAGGTGGCGCCAAAGAGGGTATCGGGGCGCGTGGTGAAAACTTCCAGGTGATCCGAGGATCCTTCCAGAGGGAAGTGGAATCGCAACCCTTCGCTTCGGCCGATCCAGTGGCGCTGAAGTTCTTTAGTCCCTTCGGGCCAGTCGATTCGATCCAATCCTTCCAAGAGGCGTTCGGCGTAATCCGTGATTTTGAGCATCCACTGCTTCATCGGCACGCGAAACACGGGATGCCCCCCCCGCTCGCTTTTTCCATCCACGACTTCTTCGTTGGCTAAAACCGTCTTGAGCTCGGGGCACCAGTTGACGGGGACTTCCGTCTGGTAAGCCAGGCCTTTTTCATAGAGCTTGGTGAAAAGATACTGCGTCCACTTGTAGTAGCCGGGGTCGCAAGTGGCGATCTCGCGCGACCAATCATAGCTGAAGCCCAGGGCTTGGAGCTGGCGCTTGAACGTCGCGATGGAGCGCTCGGTCGTTTTGGCGGGATGAACGCCGGTTTGAAGCGCGTATTGCTCCGCCGGGAGCCCAAAGGCGTCCCAGCCCATGGGATGAAGCACATTGAAGCCGCGGGCACGCTTGTATCGGGAGAGGATGTCGGTCGCGGTGTAGCCTTCGGGGTGGCCCACATGCAGGCCCGAGCTGCTGGGGTAGGGGAACATATCCAGGACGTAATACTTGGGGCGGGCGTCGCCCGTTTTGGCTTCAAAAAATCGATGGGTTTCCCAGTATTTTTGCCAACGCGGCTCAATGGATTTTGGATCGTAGGACATAAGATCTCTTCTGTATCTTAGGGAGGCAGGACTCGGCCAGCGACTTTTGATTTTTTAAGGGGGAAGAGCCAGCGATTTATGAGGTTCATTGCGCATTCACCCAGACCGTGGGGTGAATCCGCGTCCATCGCCAGGGCCTGTTGAGCGAGCCGAGCCGAGGCGCGAAGCGGCGCGTGGCGATTGCGAGAGAGCGACGCGATGAGAGGCGCGTCCTCAAGGCGCAGCGCCCCGATTCTCTGGGCGATTTGCAAGATCGAAGAGGCGACATGGCTGTCTTGCAGGTTGCGGATTCTGAGATTTTTCAAAAGACCCATCAAACCCGCTCCCCCTAAGTGCAGGTCATAATTGTGGAGATCCGTGAGCGCCTCTTCAGCCTCATTTTTCAGTCGCCCGAGCGCGGGTTGCTCGGGAGCTTGGATGAGTTGGATCAGGAGCCGCACTGGTGAATCAGGGGAATCCAAAGCGGCGGGCCAGAGCTCCAAAGCGTGCAGGGCTTGTTGAGCCCGTATTCGCTCCATGGCGGTACTCTGTGGCCAAGACCGGTTTAAGCGGAATCGAATCAGGCGCAAGATTCTCGGCGAAAGCCTTCTTCGGAGCTCGGGGTCCAAAGTGAATTCAACGGGGGTGCCGCTCAGGGCGGCGGTGATCAAGAGTTCGGGATTTGGGGAGTTCCCGGATTCCACGAGGGTGAGAACTTGCTCGAGCTGAGTGAGGTTAAAAAACCGTTCTTGCGGGGACAAAAAACCTGGCGGAAAGTAGGAGGCGAAGAGGCGAGGAGCCCGCTCGCGACCCAGGAGTTGAATTGAAGGGAGCGAAAGGATCTCACCCAAAAGCTGAGTGCGCGGTGGCCCGAGATCCAGGGTCATCTGTTCATACGCCGCGCCCAGCGTTTCAATGCCACTTCCCATGAATTGAATGTCTTTCTCAGTCAGGGGTTCCGCCTGGGCTTTTGCGGCGAGCATTCGAATCAGCTCATTCTGCGCGCGGGAGTTCGTGAGGTAGGTCGATTCCATGATGCGAAAAAAAAGCCCCGTCTCATGATCAAATGCGGAGAGGGGCAGTCGCAAGAGTTCGGGCACCACGCTGTAGAGGCTGAAACGCGCCGCTTGCAGCTGATCGAGCAGCGCATCTTGAAGCAGGTCTGCCTGCGGGTTTTTACCGCTCAATCCGCGAAGGTGCTCGCGAAAATCATCCACGATCGCGAGCCCCCGTACGAGATGACGGAGCGTTTCAGCGTCTTTCCACTTGAAAACGCTGACGAGGGCGACGGACCAGAACGTGTCCGCATTCTGCTGATCGTTAAAGAGCATGTAGTCTTGAATCTCGGATTGATCCGGGAGGTTGCTCAGGATCTCGAGGCGTAGCTGCCCGGCCATCCAAGGATAGCGATAGTCATGGGTCACGGAGGGGGCATCGAGGAGTTCCTGGCTGAGCGAGGCGATAAATGAGTCGCCCAATTGTTTTTCCTCGGTGAGCTGTTTAATGAATTTCCTCAAAAAGGGAGGCGGTTTCAAGTAGAGGGAAGTCTGGTGGGCGAGGGTGGATTGGCTGGCGGTGATCAATAGAGGCGCAGCGCCGAGAAGGAGCTCCCGCGCTTTAGGAATGAGGCGCCATTGGCGCGGGTCGATCAACGGGGGCTGCTGCGGCCCTGGGCTGATGATCACAGCGAGGCAGACCGCTGCGCGGGAGGTGAGCCGGGCGGGAACGGGGCTTCGGAGGATTTCGATGAGGCTTTCCACCAGGCGTTCCGGAACTGCATCCACGAAGAAGCGCCCCCAAAGAGCCTCCTCAAGGTCGTGAAGATCCTGCTCTAGAAGCTGGGTATTTTGCCGCCTCTCGGCTTGGGCAAGCCGGTCGGTGAGCTCGTCGGAATGAGCGAGGGTCGTCGATACATTGAGGCAAGCCATGGCTAAGCCTAAGCGTAACCTCCGCCCCACGCGTTGGTGTAGCAATCCCCCCATGCCGTCCAACGATCTCGCGATTTTTAAGGATCTGCAAGGGGGCTTTATTTAGAGTTTTTCAAAGCTCAAAAATATTTTAGACAAAATCAGTTTAATCATGTATTGGCTTTCTTTAGAGAAAAAAAGGAGTGTGTGAAATGGTTTCATTTTTAATGGTTTTATTGGCGACTTTTTCCGCCTCATCTCATGCGGATCTCAGGTGTCATATGACTCGAGAAGCATCCCTGAGCTTAGAGTTGAAAACGCAAGTTCAGGCTGTAGTTTCCAAAAAATTACATGTCGATTCCATCAGTGACGTCAATGAGAACCGATATAATGATGGAACTCGCACATACGATGTCATGGCGCATTTTTCGGATAAATCAGGGGGACGCTATCAGTTGAACTGCAAGTACTCGACTGATGGACTTTGCGTTTCTTTGTCTCACTGCAAGCGCTCCTAAAAAACTCGTCTCTAAGAGATTTTCAAACAGCTAACAAAAAACCCCAGTCCGCCTCAGGCGAACTGGGGTTTGATTTTTTAAGCAATGGAAAGGGAAGGTTCAGCTTCCCGAATTGTTACCCTTTCACCGATTTCTTCCCGACCCAGAGCAGCACCAGCGCCATGAGCAGGAAGATGAACATCGAAGCGCCGTCGCTTGAGGCGAGGGCGGGTACGGTCTTGCTGAAGTCCAAGAGCTCTCCCCAGTTCTCCTTGACCGCAAGAATCGCGAGCGCGATTCCGCCGATCGAGCCGCCTGCGATGAGGCCGGAGGAGAACAGGATGCCTGGGCTCGACTCTGAGTCCTCGGGGCGGTAGTTCTTGTTCTTCTTGCGCTGGATGCGATCTGCGATGTAGCGGATCACACCGCCCACGAAGATGGGGCTTGAGCTCGAAAGCGGCAAGTAAACCCCGACCGCGAACGGAAGCGAAGAAACGCCGCAGAGCTCGAGCACCAAGGCGATCGCCACTCCGAGCAGCACCAAGCCCCAGGGGAGTTTTTGCGTGAGGATGCCGTCAATAATGAGCGACATCAGACGAGCCTTAGGCGCTTCATACTTGGGTACGGAACTGCCGTCATCACGAGTCTTCAACGCGCCGTTGATGCCGGGGTCGACCAAATATTGGATCGCGCCCGCATCATCCACTAGGTATTTACCTGGAGCGAGCTTCGCGAGCGGTCCCGTGGGCTGAGCCTCCAAATGGTTGAACACATGGTAGGTGTTGGAATCGTGGTGTCCTTCAGGGCCTCGAACGCGTTCCATCTTCGTGAGGCTGGCCACGTTCTCAATCCGAAGATCCGTGGGGAAATTCTTCTTCGAGTAGATCGTGGAAGCGTCGTTCAGGAGATTGAGCGTGTAACCGATCACGATGGCCGAGGTAAATGCCCCGATCAAGATCGCGATCTGTTGCGCGCGCGGAGTCGCCCCGACCAAGTGCCCCGTTTTCAGGTCCTGAGCGGTCGTTCCACCATTTGAAGAAGCCACGCAAACCACTGCCGCGATGCTGAGCGCCGTGACCCGGTATTGGGGTTCAACAAGCCCCAGCACTAAGAAAATGAAGCTCGTGACCAACAAAGTCGCGACCGTCATTCCCGAGATGGGGTTGGAGGAAGAACCCACTTCACCGGTGAGGCGTGCGCTGACCGTCACGAAAAGGAAGCCGAACAAGAGAATCAGAATCGCCCCCAAGAAGTTCATATGCAAGCTGGGCGATAGCCAGATCGAGAGCAGAAGCACGACCGCTCCAACAAGAACATACTTCATGGGAATATCCCGCTCGGTGCGCTTCACTGAGGCGGCTTTCCCTTTGCCCGTGCCGGAAGATTTGAGGCTCCCCAAACCAGCGCTCGCGCCGCGGATGATCGTCGGCAAGCTTTGGAACAGGCTGATGATCCCGCCCGCCGCCACTGCGCCCGCGCCGATGTAAAGAACGTAGCTCTTCCAGATTTCATGAATGCTCATCTGCGAGATCAGTTTGGTCGCAGGGAACATCGGAGCGACGAGCCCGTCACCGAAAAGCTTGATGGCGGGGATGAGAACCCAGCTGGAGAGCACGCCACCGGCCACCATGATGCAGGCGATGCGGGGGCCGATGATGTAACCCACGCCCAAGAGTTCAGGAGAGACTTCCACGGAGACCGCGGCGCCTTTGAACCAGGTGATGGCTTTTTCAGCGACGTCTTTCCAGAGTTTCATCCCAACGTTGAAAAATTTATAAATCAGGCCGAAGAAGAAGCCTGTGAACACGGTCGTCGCGTTCATCCCGCCCTTTTCGCCGACGATGAGCACTTCAGCGCAGGCCGTGCCCTCCGGGTAAGCCAATCCTTTGCCCTCCTTGACGATCAAGGCGTGGCGAAGCGGGATCATCATGAGCACGCCCAGGAGCCCCCCTAGAACAGCCACTTGCATGATGCGCCCGAGCTCCATGTCGTAGCCCAGGATCAAAAGCGCCGGCATCGTGACCGCGATCCCGAAGGCGATGGATTCGCCCGCAGAGCCCGTCGTCTGCACGACGTTGTTCTCGAGGATCGTCGCGCGTCGCAATCCCAGGACCTTTGAAAGCCCTCGGAACAGCGTGATCGAGAGCACCGCCACCGGGATGGAAGCGCTGACGGTCATTCCGACTTTAAGAGCCAAATATAAGGATGAAGCTCCAAAAATGATGCCCAAGACCACCCCAATGAGAATGGGGAGTGGGGTCAATTCTGCGATGTTTTGTTGGGGCGAGATAAACGGTTTGTGTTCGTCTGACATAGATGGCTTATAGTCGAAAGATAGAAATTTTAAAATAAATTTTGATTGACTACGAAAAGAGCCGCCGAAATCGCATAAAGGCCGGCGAAAATCCCTAAGACGGCCTCATGGGTCGACTCCCGCTTGATCGAGGCGGCCAAGGCGATGAAAGCCGGAAAAAGCACACAGGCAAAGCGTAAATAAGAAAGGAAAGCACGGTCGGGATACGGCATGCAAAGGGGAGGGATCAGGCAAAGCCATGCGAAAGCGGCATAGGGGAGAGGGGTCTTAAAGAGCGCCAGTGCGCTGAGAGCCAGGGCGAGAATCACGGCTGCCGCTTCCATGAGGAGAACTCCTCCTGGTGGCCGGCTGGCGAAGGCGAAGGATTGCGCAAAACCATTCCAAAGGGTCTGCCACGGGAACGTGAAGGTGCGGTGCCAACCGGTCTGCTGGGCGTGCAGAGGAGCCAAGGGGTCCCCGACCTGGACTCCCCAGTAGTAAGTGAGGCCATAAGCGGCGAGCGGAATCAGGAAAAGCCAAATTGCGCTTCTCCAAGGCGGGCGGACGAAGTTTTTTTCGCCAGGCAGGGGGTTTTGCCAATGCAACCTCGCCCATTCCATCACCAAGGGGATGAAGATGAGAACCCCGAGATTCCGCGTCAGCACGAGAAGAGCTCCGAGGACGCTCGCCAAGAGCCAGTGATTTTTTCTTGCGTACCAAAACGAGGCCGTCGCAAGCGCCAGGAAAAGGGACTCCGAGTAAGGCGCGAGAAAAAAGAAGCTGCCGGGAAACAGCGCCACGTACCACGTCGCCTGCCGCGCGCTTCGAGCTCCCAGCCCTTTTTCAGCGAGCCGGTAGAGGTAATAAAGGCCGATGAGAAAGGCGCCGTTTGAAACCACGAGCGCACTGAGCAGCCAAGGAAGCTGGGTCACGGTGTGAACGACTCGGATCAACAACGGATAAAGCGGCATGAAGGCGGCGGCATAGTGGGAGGGATAGCCTTGCTCAGCGATTTGCAGGTACCAAAGCGCATCGGCGCGTTCCCAGAGTCCGTAGAGAATTTCGGCGGTCGGGGAGTAGGCCGTCTTGGGAAAACCCGGCGGAGTGATCGTGGGCAGGGAGGGAAGGGCAGCAATCCCGACCCAGCCCGCGATCGAGGCCAAGAAGCGGGAAGCTAAAAAAACTGAAATCGCATGTCGCCAAGCATTCAAGGTGTTCAAGTTGCCTCTCAGGATACTGCGGGCCGCTTTGAAAATTCAACACCCTTGACGCTCCTTGGAGATTCGGGCAGCTTGAAAAAATCTTCTTATGCCTAAAAAATCCAAGCCCGCCCGAAAACGCATTGGAATTCTCACCGGAGGCGGCGATGCGCCGGGACTCAATAGCGTCATCGAAGCCGTCTGCAAGACGTTGCTCCAGGCGGGATACGAGCTGGTGGGCATCAGCGATGGGTTTGAGGGCGTTTTTGAGGGCCGCTCGCGGCCCATCTTGCTCCAAGAACTTGAGGGGATTCACGGACAGGCCGGAACTTTTTTAGGGACTTCCAATCGCTGCGGCACCGAGGGGCGCGAAAAAGAATTTTTGCGCAATTATCGCAGCCTCAAGCTCCAAGGCCTGATCGTCGCGGGAGGAGATGGAACGTTCGCCAATTTTAAAAAGCTTCGTGAGGAGATTCCTCTGCTCGGGGTTCCCAAGACCATCGATAACGATCTTTCGGGGACGGAGGTGACGTTCGGGTACGACACCGCGTGCTCTGTGGTCGCGAACGCGGTGGATGCGCTCCGCTTCACCGCGTCCGCTCACCGGCGGGTCATCGTCGTCGAAACGATGGGGCGTACGGCCGGGTGGATCGCGTTGGGCGGGGGGCTCGCCGGCTATGCGGATGCGATCCTGATCCCTGAGCGGCCCTATGATCGAAAGAAGCTGGCTTCCTTCATTCTGGAGCGAAAAAAGAGCGGCCGTCGCGGCCTCCTCATCGTCGCCGCCGAGGGCGCGCGCGCAAAAAATACCGAAGCCCAAGTGGCTTTTCGCGTGAAAAACAGCCCCCAAGAAGAACGCTATGGGGGAATCGCCGAAAAGCTGGCCCGCTGGATCGAGAAGGAAACTGCCTGGGAGTCCCGGCATGTGGTTTTGGGGCACCTGCAGCGCTCCACTCCTCCCACCACGACGGATCGCTTCCTCACCCTTTCGATGGGAGTGGAGGCCGCCCGCATGGTGCTAGAGGGAGATTGGGGGAAGGCCGTGGTCTATCGCTCCGGAAAAGTGGAGCGAGCGTGGGTGTCAGAGCTGATGGGCCCAGCCCGGCTGGTTTCATCGGATCATCGATGGGTGGCTCTCGCCCATTCTTTAGGGATGTTCATTTAAAACCAAGGAGGATGAAGAAATGAAAAGCAAATGCGTCATCATCGCGCGAGTCGTCTTGGGCCTGATTTTTTTCGTGTTCGGGTTGAATGGATTTTTGCAGTTCATCCCGGTTCCGCCGATGCCGGAGAACGTCCAGGTTTTTTTCACGGGAATGATGCAGACGGGCTATTTCTTTCCGGTGCTCAAAGGCACGGAAGTCGTTTGCGGGGCTCTGCTTTTGACGGGCTATTACATCCCTCTGTCACTCGTGGTTTTGGCGCCGATCGTGCTCCACATCGTGCTGTTTCACGCCTTCATGGCTCCGAGCGGTTTACCGATGGCGTTTCTTTGCTTGGCGCTGGGAGTTTACCTGGCTTGGGCTTACCGCGCCGCTTTTCGCCCCATTCTTAGGGCAAAAGGTTGATCGGGATGAAACTCGGAATCATATCGGGTGGAACGCGCTTAGGCGGCAAATCGCAGCAAGTGGCGCGCTCTTTGGCGACCCGAGTGAAGGGGCGCGGCGGAGTCGAGGTGGATCTTTTTGATTTGGAGGCGATGAAGCTGCCCCTGTTTTCTGAGCGCTGGTATCTGGGACCGGAGGCCGACAGCCCCACGCATCCCTGTCGAGCGACGCAAGCGCGGTTGGATGCCTGCGAGGCGTTCCTCTGGGTTTCGCCCGAGTACAATGGAGGTTATTCGCCGGGGCTCAAAAACTTTTTGGACACGCACAATCCTTCCGCTTTCGAGAGCAAGGCGATCGGGGTCGCGACGGTTTCGGCGGGGATGATGGGCGGCATGCGTGCATCGCTTCAGCTGCAGCAGCTGACGCTTGCTTTTTTCGGTTACCCTTGCCCGACCGTGCTGCTCGTGCCCCAGGTTCAGAAGAAGTGGAGTGACTCGGGCGAGCTGGTGGATGCGGAATTCCAGAAGCGGGTGGATGGGTTCCTCGATGAGTTTTTGTGGCTCGCCGATGCTGTTTTTGCGAAGAGAAAAAACAGCTGAATCAGTTTTCCGAGTTTCATTTATTTTTCATTGCCAGAATTCTTTTTCTCATTCTTAATTTAAAGGATGAAAATTCAATTCGCGGTTTTGGCGTTTGGGATGGGGATACTCTATAGCGTGAGTCAAGGAAGTGCTGCACCTAAGATCAATTACAATCCTCAGGTTGAAATCCAAAAGACGATTGATGATTTCAAGGCAAAGTTCAACCCAACGCAATGTACTGCAAAGAGTTTTGCGACGGGGAACTACCAGTGCTTGCTTGATGCGATCTCTCTGCAAAAAGAATCGAATCAAAAATTAAAAAACATTCTCGAATCAGCTTATTCAGGTAAAGAGGGCTTCAATAAGCTCAATAATGACAAGATTGAGAGCAAGGAAAGTCAAGGTAAGATTCGCCCCAAAGATAGGGATTTAGCAGCCATTGATCAGCAGTACTCTCTTGTAGGATTTTTAATCGGGGCATGCGAGACCAGAGCAGGAACTTTCATTGGATCCTCCTCTACCCCGAAAGCCGATGCTCAGAGAGAGTTTCAATCAAAACTTGCGGACGACAGTAAAAATACAAAAGCAGTCGAGTTTAGGGATTGTTTAGAGCGAGGAAAACAGTTCTTATCAAATTCCAAAAATAACCTGCCCGCTTCAACGAGCACCTATCTTTCAACGTACCTGAATCAAGTCGATATGGTGAAGTACAAATATCAATGGGCTCAAGAGCTGTGTGATCCGCAGATGAAGCTCGAGAAACCGGTAAAAAGGTCAAAAGCAGTTGCGGATCGTTCATTAGAAGCAGTGATGAATTGTTGGGAATATGCGGGTCGAACCTTAGCCCCGTACTCAAAAGAGTTAAAGGCTCATTTCTCCAACTTCAAAACGGATTGTCAGAAAGAAGATTTTCGTCCTAATGAAAAACAGAAAATTTCAAATGAATGCGCTGCATATTGTGATCAGCAAGTCAGGGAAGGTAAAATAACCGATAGTGATACAGGGCGAGGAGGCTGTTATTGGCCATGCGTGAAAGACCCTGTCTCTGACTTAATATGGGCTTGTTATGGGAAAAAAGTTCGCGGCGTCTCAAACTTCATCAATTCCATTAGCAAAGATTTTTCCATCAATTCCGGCCACGTGAGCGATGGAGTGCCGGGCACTTCAGAAGCAGCGCCCATCACTTTAGAAAGCGACTAGCCCAGCCGCTCAATAATACGACCGGTACTCCGGCCGCGCGCGTTTCACGAATTCCGCGCAACTCGGACGTTCCCAGATCGAGCGGGCGTAATCCACGAGCGGCTTTTCCACCTTGTCGCCATTCAGGATCAGTCGATGCAGCATGAGAGCCGTCTCGGTGTCGGCAATCGACCATTCCCCGAAAAGAAAAGGCGCGCCGGGCTTGAGAGTCGCCGTGAGGAATCGCTTCCAGTCGGTGATCTCTTCCTGCGCCTCAGCTGAAAGCGGCGCTTTGGCGCGTAACTCGTCGCCGTAGAACACGGTCTCCGTCGAGCGCTCCTTGCGGAGGGCGGTGAATCCGCCGCGGTACCAACTCAGCGCCATTCGCGCTGTCGCGCGGGCGCGGATGTTACTCGGAAAAAGAGATCTGTGCTTGGGGAGCGAGTATTTCTCCTCAATGTATTCCAAAATGGCCAACGATTCGGAGAGTACGAATCCCGCGTCGTCGAGCGCTGGGATCAGATCAGTGAAGGTCTTCTGGGCGAGGTCGCCCGTGATGGATCGGTTCTTCTCGAACTGCACTTCTTCAATTTCGAAGGAGACTTCCTTTTCGCGGAGCGCGCAAAAAACGGTGTAAGTGTAGGGGCTAAGCCAACGCTGATCCATGTAGAGTTTCATGGGTCGCAACGTACCCCTGGGAAGCTTCGGTGAAAAGCCGATTTTAATGCTTCATCAAAATCTTTTCGATCCGGCGATCGGGGATCAGCCAAATCGCCGCCACGGCGCAGTAGAGCAGGTAGGCCAAGGCTGGGCTCTTGAAAGCCAGCGGAATCGCTGCGACGTAAAAGCACAGCGAAAGCTTCCCTTTTTTATCGGCGCCCATGGCTCGGGCCAGCGTGGAGTTCTTCCCGTGGTGCGAGACGAGAAGTGCGGTGAGGATCGTGTAAGCGACGGCTGAAAAAAGCAACACCCCTCCGTAGAGCGCAGTGGGAGCGGAGGCGAACGCATGCTCCCCCATCCACGCGGTGACGAAGGGAATCAGCGAAAGCCAAAAAAGCAGGTGAAGATTCGCCCAGAGAATCGCACCATTCACGCGATCCACCGCATGCATCAGGTGATGGTGGTTGTTCCAATAGATGCCAATGAAGATGAAGCTGAGCACGTAGCTGACGAACACGTGCCATAGGGGTTGAAGCGCTTCGAGGGTCGACTCATGGGGCACTTTGAGTTCCAGGACCATGATCGTGATGAGGATGGCGATGACGCCGTCGCTGAAGGCCTCGAGCCGAGTTTTGGACATGGCTCAGATCTTAGGCACTCCCGCTCCCGGCGGCAAGGGTGAATTCAATCCCGGCTAAGGGCAAAGCGCGCGGGGCTGGGCGAAAAGTTCGCCTGGCAACTGAACTACGCTCTTGGCTTTGTTGGTGCCTCCGATGGCGACTTCGCTCAAGGTGGGAGGGACGTAGTGCGCGCTGCTATACTGGGAAGCCTCAGGATCATAACCTTCGTCGCGCATGTTCTCGATCAGCGAGTAATAGCGGTCCCGAATCAGGGTTAAATGAAAAGGATCAAAGACGAAATACTTCCAGCGATTCTGGGTGAAGTCATCCGTCATGAAAATCCGGCCTTCGCCCGAAAAGGGGAGCTGCAAAATATTCTGAAAGTGCTTTTTGAGGCGATCCAGGGGCTGCTCGTTGAGGATCCACCCTTGCGCGTTCGAGGTGTCCAGGATCTTCACTTTTCGCCCGGTCCGATTGAGGGCTTGAGTCAGGCTGTTGAATGCGCGATTCCCCATGAGGTCGGCGACGAGGATGTGGATGCGGTTGTCGCGAACCATCTGCTGAACGGTGTTGAACAGGATGTCATTGCCGAAGAACGCGTTCCTCCGGGTTTCGCTGGATTCCTTGAAAAAATTGGTCAAGCGGTCCAATTTTTTGAAGAACTCGGGCTTGAACTTGGATAAAAAATTCAAAAGATCGGAGGGAATCTCGCCGCCTTCCTTCAGAGTGTGGAAGTCTTTGCCGCGGCCTTTGATCTTTTCGGCGTAATCCTTCGAGAGGGTGGGCAGCTCAAGGCAGAGCTTTTTGAGGCGCCTGAAATATTCCTCGGGCTTGAGCTTCTGCGCGATGGCTTGGAGCTTCTGCATGTACTCGAGGTTGGTGATCTTCTTGAATTGCGCTTTTCTGATGAGCTTGGCCTGAAGCTCTCCCGTGAGCAGGTAGCTGAGATACTCATGGCGATTCTCCGCCCGGAGGATCAACCCGTGATTGAGATGATTGAAGAACGTGGTGAGCAGGTCAAAGTCGAATTGGAACGCGTCTTCCACAGAGCCGCGGGCAGCGATGTTCAGGGCGCGAAACGTTCCCACCGAGACGAGCGATCCCGAATCCTGGGAGTTGAGGCAGCGGATGGCGAGGTAGTTCTCGTTCTCGTTGGGATTGATGTAATCGCCGTTAAAGGCGCCAAAATCATCCTCTTGAATGATTTCGCCCCGGTAGTTCAGCGTTCCATCGAGAACTCTCGGGTCAGCTTTCGCAGAAGCCAGGATTGCGAACGACAGAACGACGATCCAAAACGAATTGAATTTTTTCAAAGGAATCCCCCACCCAAAAGTGAGTTGCTCCGAAAAAATGTTTTTAGTCAAGCGTTAAGGGCAAAGATTTCGAGGAAGCGCCAGGAGCGAAGTTTGATTTTGAATGACGAATTGAGGTTTTCCGAATTGGGGAAGCCAGGTATCCCGGAGCTTCGGGGTCGCTTCGTTCTGAGACAGGAGCTGTTTCCATGAAGAGAGGATTTGAGGGCCGAAAACAAAGTAATTCCAGTCAGAGCCTTGGTCGGATGCGAGCTCAGTCATGAGAATTCCGGCGTTCCTCGAAAATGGGAATCGGGAGAGGTTCTCGAAGAAGGTTCCCGTTCGATGCCGTTCATCCCGGATGACCCAGGGGAGCACATTCGAAGTGTCTAAGACCTTCACGGGTTGATTTCTGCGCGTCAACGCGTCAGCAAGGCCAGGAAAAGCCTGAGAGCCCAAGAGATCGGCGACCAGAATGTAGAGCCGACCTTGCTGGATCATCTGCCTCAAACGGGCGAAGAGCTTTGGATTCCCAAAAAAAGCATTGTCCTTGATTTCGTCCGGTCCTTTGAAGACAGCCGCGAGTTCCTTCAGCCTCGCATGGAAGCCGGGATTGTAGAGAAGCAAAAAATCCAAAAGATCTGTCGGGATTTTCGCATCAGCCAAGTAGCTGCTGAGAGTGAGCCGCTGCCGGTTCAATCGCGCCGCATGGGCGGCGGAGAAGCGAGGCAGTTCAAGCCGAAGATTTTTAAGCCTTTGAATGTAATCTTTGGCAGTCAGGCTGAGGGCCAGGGCCTGCAAAGTCTCCACGTACTTTCGATCGGTGATTCCATGCGCGCGAACTGAAGCGTAGAGTTGTGCTTGAAGCTCCCCGGTGAAAAGGTAGCTCAAGTATTCGTAATGATCCTGGGCCCTGAGAATGAGAGCTTTATTAAGATAATTGAAGATCGTCACGATCAAATCATAATCGTACTGAAACGTCTCCCTCGCATTGCTGAGCACCGCCATGGTGAGCGCCCGGAAAGTTCCCACTGAAATCAAAGCGCCCTCGCCGCTATTTTGAAGGCAATAGGCCTGCAGGTAATTTCTATCTTCATTGGGGTCGATATAGAGCCCTGAAAAAGCCTTGAAAACATCCTCTTGAATCTTGAAACCTCGATAATGAAGGGTGCCATCCAAGAGGGCCTGTTCAGCAGAAGCGCTCAATGAAGCCCCTAAAAGGAGCAAGAGAAGGAAGTTTTTCAATCGGTTTGAGGGCCCTGCGTTCATGGGAGAGGAGTGGTCGCTCAGAGGATCGATTTAGTCAATCTTTTTGATTCAGGGCTTTTTCTCGTCTTTTGAGGCTTTTTTTAGGCCAAAACTTTTCCAGATCATAAAAAACTTTGAAAGAAGGCATCGACTTTGGGATTTTGACCCAGGGAAGTTTTGAGCGCGCGAAGATATGGACGTCCGGCGGGAATGCTTTCGGATCATCCAAGGTGCTGACCCGCAGAAAGCGCAAGCCTGGGCGCCTTCCGTAATCGCTCCAAATCGCCGTTTTGCACCGATGGCACCGATAGACGTCATGAGCGCCTTGCTGAGGCTCCGACATCACGGTGCACTCAAGGGCTCCTTTGAGGAGCTGGATCTTAGCGGTTTCAAGGAGCGCGTTGATCACGAAAGCGCTTCCGGTTTGATTCTGGCATTCGGTGCAATGACAGCAATGAACGAACATGGGGGCATCCAGGAGCCGATACCGAACCTTGCCGCAAAAACAACCGCCCTCAAGTTTTTTTCGCATCAGACGCAAATTAACAACGAAGAATGCTCAAAGCCAGCTTCAATCAAAAGTAAAAGAGGTGCGTGCGTAAGCACCAGCGAATGCGCCGACGGCTTGCCGTCGGATTCTAATGGTGTGCCCGGCGAGATTCGAACTCACGACCTTCAGCTCCGGAGGCTGACGCTCTATCCAGCTGAGCTACGGGCACGTCCCTGGATTGCATTCCTCGTGTACCGCAGTCCAAAAGCCGGGTCAAAAATTAAACGGGCCGCTGCCCGAAAAGGGCGCTGCCCACTCGGACATGAGTCGCGCCCTCCCGCACAGCGAGCTCAAAGTCCTCTGACATTCCCATCGAAAGCCCGTCGCCGAGCGGTGGTTGATGATCCTTGGAGAGAGCGGCCAGTCTTTTAAAGGGCTCCATGGAGTGAGGGGCGGGAATCGTCATGAGGCCTTCCAACCGGAGTTTCCCTGACTGTGGCAGCGAAAGAAGCTCCTTTAAAAATGAGGAAAGAGTTTGCGGAAGGAGCCCGGATTTCGTGGGTTCTTCGTCCAAGTTGATTTGGATGAAAATCGGGAAATCGCGTTTTTCTCGCGGGAGGAACTTCAAAATTTCCCGCGCTACGGATAAGGACTCAACTGAGTGGATCGCATGAATCCAGGGCAGCACCGTCTTTACCTTATTGGATTGCAAGTGCCCGATGAAATGCCACCGCAGTTCAGCAAGGCCTTCGGCCTGAAGGAGCCTCGCTTTTTCGATGAGCTCTTGCGCGTAGTTTTCTCCAAAATCACGCTGACCCAAGGCGTAGAGCTCTCGGATCGCATCAGTCGTCTGAGATTTGCTGACGGCGATGAGCTGTGGGGGACGGGAATGCGGAGAAGCGGCTCGGATTCGGCGAAGGATGCCTTCGAAGCGCTCTTTCATGATTTCTTGGGCAGCCAGCTCAAAGGGGGGCAGCCAAAATGCGTTTCAAGGTCAGAAACCACTTCAGCTAAAGGAAGGCCGATCACGTTCGTGACGCTCCCCGAGATGCGTTCGATGAAAAGCGCTCCCATGCCTTGAGCCGCGTAAGACCCCGCTTTGTCCGTTCCCTCGCCGGTCGCGACATAGCGCTTGATGAGATCAGGCGGGAGTTTTCTCATCGAGACGCGGGAACGGACTCGGCGCGAGTAGATCCTGGGCTTTTTCTTTTCCTCAAAAAAAATCCAGGTGTATCCCGTGTAAACGGTATGGGTGCGGCCGGAGAGCCGTTTCAGCATTTGATTTGCGTGCGCGGGATTCCTGGGTTTCCCCAGGAATCCCGCGCCGTCCGGTGAAACAACGATCGTGTCCGCGGCCAAAATCAAGCCCCGCGTGAAACGTTTGCGCGAGCGCTCAAGAGTGGAAAGAGCTTTCTCGCGGGCAAGTCGCGTCACGAGTGAGGGAGGGGGTTCACCCTTCTTTCGAATTTCGCGCGTCGTGGGCGGGATGATCCGGATCTTGAATCCTGCGAGCCGCAAAAGTTCCGATCGTCGGGGCGAGCTTGAAGCCAAAATGAGGGGAGGAAAGCGGTGAGCCACGGCCATCCTTGTAGCTCAAAAATAAAACTGGGTCGAGATGAAGTGGAATTGATCCTTGAATTCCCGGTAATTCGAGGCCTTCCTGAAAAAAACGGTCACTTCCGTTCGGGATGACTTCTCGGCGGCGAAGAGGAAGCTCCCGCCCAACCTAAAAACCGTCGCGAGACCGATCCCCGCTCCCGCGACCGCGGTCTTCACCTGGTAGGCTTTATCGGAATAGGCCTTCGCCAAGTGCTGGAGAAGCCGCGATTTTTCAAGGCTGCCGTAGAGGTCAATCGCGCTGATGGCCACGACGTCCTGATCAAAGGCGATGTGCATCTCGACGGAGCCCTTGCCCTCCAGCTCGAGCAAAGTGGAGCGGGGGACTGCGGGGTACAAGGGTTTTCCCAGATGATCGACGGGGGCGTCGTAGATCGCGTTCATGAGGATCTCGTCGACGGCGTTGGCGATCACGGTCGCCATTCGCGTTTGAAATTTCGCGGCGATCAAATAATTTTTCACTGCCTCGACGGCGTCCTGCTTTTGCGTACTGCGCTGGAGCTTCACCGTCTGTGTCTTTACGTCCGTGCCAAAGAGGGTCTGCATGCCGAAGGCGCGGCCCGTCAGCGAAGCGCGAATGACTCGGCCGTAATATCTCCCATCTGATTCGGCGTCCTGGAAATTGCGCTGGATGTAATGCCCGCAAAGCTGGCCCTGAATCAGCTCCGGGCAGTTTTCGAGGGATCGCTCAGTGATGCAGTGAATGAGGTTGGCATCGGCTTTTTCGGAAAAAAGGCCGAACTTTTCCTGGATCGCCTGCTCAAAAAGGCGGTAGTGCTCCCCTGAAGAGGCATCCAAGAAGATAAAAGCCCCAGGGTTTTCGGCGATCGCTCCCATCGCCTCTTGCAGGGAGGGGACGGTAATGAGCCCGATCGACGCGGTTTCCGCGACTCCCTTCGCAAAGGCGATGTCTTGAGGATTGCGCGAAATGAGGAGGATGGATTTGGACAAAAAGCCTCACTTCATGATTAACGGCTTAAAAACGCGAAATATTCCTCGGGAATATCGTCAAAAGCCGCTTGCCCACCGCATTTGGTGCACTTGAGATTGGGAATGTTCATGCCCATCTTCTTCAAGTCCTCCGTTTTGAACAGACCCACGAGTTCCGCTTTGCATTGACCGCACGAAAAGGGCACGAAAAGCGATTCGATGGTTCCCCCGCAAGTGAAGTTCGAGATCAAGTTGATCTGCTCGACGATGGCCGTGGAGCATTCCGAGAAAGTCAGCTTGACGTTCTTCGCGTTCAAGGACTGAAAGTACTTGATCCAACCCTTCACGCCCACGGAATTGATGCGGGGGACCTCTTTGCAATTGATGTGCATCTCCGGCGAGGAGGGCGCTCCGATCAACTGTTCAAAGTTCGCGTTTTCTTCGATGGAGCCGCTCAGGCGCACGTGCAGCGCATTGCCCTTCTGTTCTTTGACCACATTGACCACGGTAATGATTCTCCCCAGCGTTTTCTTATTTTAATTGAGTTGAAACCCTCTTTAATTTTAGTGAAAATAAAAGGATGGGGCAACAGCAAAGTCGCCGTTCTTGGTCAGTCGGCACAAAACTGCTGATCAGTTTGATGCTTTTGTTGGGCACCACGACGGCGCTCCTGGATTTCTTGACCATCCTCATTTTGCGCGAAGATAAAAAAGCTTATACTCTTCAAGCTCAATCCATGAGCGCTTCCCTGCTCGGGAAGGAATTGCGGAATACATCGCGTCATGTCATTGAGAAGTTGCGTTTAGCGCTCGCCACGGCCGATCCCGCTCAGCTTCAGAATTCGAACTCCCGCTTAAAAACGCTCATCGAGAACCAATCGGAGATTCTCATGCTTGAGCTTTTCTCGCTCACCAATGGGAAATGGACCGCGCAAGGCGCCCCGCTTTTGGCTCATGGGGCTGAAGAGGCCGGAGTCTCCGCGCAAGAAACGAAAATCTCGCCGGAATGGGCTCAAATTCTGAGCCAGGACTTGGCCCGCGACTCCTACGCATTCCTGAATCTTTCCCGCGTGGGCGGCATCCCTTTGCTGGGGGTTTTGGTCGCGGACCCGAAACCCAAGAACCCCCAGTTCATTCCCATCGCATTGGGCGTCATTTCTCTGAAGGATTTCGCCCAATCCGCGGGGCGCTCCGGGATGACGCTCGCCACGCGATCGGGATGGGTGCTGTACGACTCCGATCCCGCGGTCCTGCATTCCAACAAGAACATCGCCGAAGACCCGCTTTTCTCGACCGCGGTGGCGAGCAAGGTTTCTGAAGGCACCCATGAGTTCGAGGATTCCGAGTCCAAGTTTTTGGGGAGCTATTCGTCGCCCGGGCTCAATCTGATCGCTTTGACCCGGACGGCATGGTCGACCGTGATGAAATCGACTTACACTTTGATTGAAAAATTCATCCTGCTGGGGATGATGACCCTGTCTGCGGCCGTGATTTTCGCCATTTTATTCTCTAGGACGCTGACTGCGCCGATTTACCGACTTTATGAGGGAACGAAGCAGATCGCGCAGGGGAACTTCAGCCTGACGTTGCGTTCCAAGAGCAATGACGAAATCGGGGCTTTGACGGACTCTTTCAACGTCATGTCCAGCAAGATCAGCGCCTTGATTCAAGAGAGCATGGAAAAGGTCAAGCTGGAGAACGAGCTCGCGATCGCCTCCACCGTTCAGCAAAACCTCATTCCTCCGCCCGACTTCCAAAGCGATCGCATTCGCATCGTGAGCCGTTATCAGCCAGCATCGCAGTGCGGAGGGGATTGGTGGGGTTTCTTCGGGGTGGGAGACAAGATTTGCGTGATGATCGCTGATGCGACCGGTCACGGATTCCCCAGCGCCCTGATCACGGCCGCGGCGCGGAGCTGCGTGAGTTTCCTCCATAAGCTCGCTCAAGAAGACCCGGATTTCACGTTTTCGCCGAGCGCCATGCTTTCGTACGCGAACCGCATCGTCTTCGACGCGTCGATCGGGAAAATCATGATGACCTTCTTCGTGGGAGTGATTGACCTTTCCAAGAAGCAGATGAGCTACTCGAGCGCGGGGCACAATCCGCCTTGGCTCTTCGCCAAGAATCAGCAAGGAGGCTTCGCGTTGAAGAGCTTGGTCGCCAAAGGCGTGAGGCTGGGCGAAACCCGGGAATGCGTGGAATTCGAGGAGAAAACGATCGAAATCTCCCCTCAGGACATCCTTTTTCTCTACACCGACGGTTTATTGGAGGGGAAGAACCTCGCCGGGGAGATGTTCGGGAAAAAGCGGATGCGTCAAATCGTCGAGAGGAATCTATCCTCGGGGCTGGACTCGATAGCGACCTCCCTGATGAAGGAGTTCATGCAATATAATGAAGGGAAGGCGCTGGACGACGATTGCACGTTGGCGGCGGCTCAAATCCTCTCATGAATCAAAAGATCGGATATCGAAGCGGGGAAAAGCTCTTGATCGCGGTTTCCGCGATGATTTTCGCGACCTCCTTCTTGCTCTACATGAATGAGGGCACGCTTCGCCGATGGATTTTCGGAGGAGAAGGGGAGACGGTACGGCAGGCGATCGGCTCTCTTTCTGAGAAAACCGGCAGCGTGAAGCGGGAACTGCTCGGGGAGGTGGAGTTCACGCCGATTCAAAGCCAAGCGAGCCTCTATGACCAGGACACCCTCGTGACGGCTTCCCAGAGCGGCGCGCAAGTGACGCTTCAAGACGGTAGCCAGATCGAGCTCGGCGAAAACACGATGGTGCGCCTCAACTTCGAGCAGAGCTGGGTTTTTGGAGCCCTTTCGCGGCCTTCCAAGGTGGAAGTGGTGACGGGGCAGGTCAAAGTCGAGGCTAAAGAGAAAAAAGTCATTTTAAAATCGCGGAATGAATCGATCGTCGTCACAAAAAATAGCCCGCAAGTCGTGAAGGCTTCGAACGCTGCTCCTCAAAAACCCAAAGTCGCCGTGACTCCTTCGCCTGAACCTCTTCCGGTCGCTGAGGCGCCCCCACCCCCGCCTCCTCCGCCCCCCAGCCCATCGCCGACGCCATCACCCACTCCCACGCCAGTCCCTCCTCCACCCGTCGCTCAGAAAAGACTCGCCGTGCAGTATTTGACGCCGAGCACGGGTTCGGTGCTGAAGCCTTTGGCGGTTCCCGGGTCAGCGCCTTCCTCGACCATCCCCCTGAAATGGCGATTCAACGAAAAACCGCTCGCCGCGACGGGTGGCATGACGCTTGAGATTCAAAGAAAGCTCGAGGATGGGCGAATGGAAGTCGCTCATACGCAGGTCCTGGAGTCACCCCAAAAAGAAGGGGCGCTGGATTGGAAAGCCCAGAAGCCGGGCAATTACGTTTGGCAGATCAAAAACAAAAATCTCAAGGTGAGCGCTGAGGCTCTTTTTTCGGTGGAGCCTCACTTTACGGCGCTCGAGCTTTTGGAGCCCTTGATCTCGGGTGAGGCGACCAAAAGCAATTTCTATCAGGGCAAGCGGCTCAGGCGCTTTGATTTAACCCTGCGCTGGAAGCCTTATTCGAACGCGAAGGAGTATTTGGTGGAACTCAGCGTTTCACCGACCTTCGAGGCGAAATTGCCGAGGGTTCAGCGAAAGGTGGCGGCCACGGAGGCCTTGTTCAACGATCCGGAGTTTTTCAAGGGGCAGCTTTATTACCGGGTCAGCACCGAAGCTCCGAATGGTTTCATCGCGGCTTCGCCAATCAAGCCCGTGGAATTCAATTTCCTTCCCCCGGTTCCAGTGACTCCCTTGGATCACAAGGGGGTCACGCAAAAGTCGATGGCCATCGAGGGCAACAGCCTGCTTTTCACCTGGCGGAAGACGAATTTCACCGAAGAATATGAAATTGAGATCAGCCAAGACGCTGAATTTAAAAAAGGGGTGGTACGGCGGAGAACCCCAGAGAACTTCTTCGTTCTGCATTCGCCCGCGATCGGTCAGTATTGGTGGCGCGTAAAGAGCTTTTCAAAAAGCTTGGAGAGCGATTCCAGTCAGACTCGTCAATTCCAAGTTCTTCCATGAGCGGCGAGGGTTAGAATTCCCGGGCGAAAAGTACTGGCCTCGCGGTTAGGATTTTTTGGAGTCGATTTGATCGAGCGCTTTTTTGAAGGAACGGAGCCCCTTGCCCAGCGCGTTTCCCAGTTCAGGCAATCGACGATTGAAAAACAAGAGAACCAGGACTGAAACCACGAGAAGATGGCTGAAACTTAAGCCTAACATAGGAACCAAGCCTATCGAATCCCGCATTTGATATCAAGCGCGGACTAAGCTACTGAGAGCATTCATATGAGTACGCCAACGAGCGCCCCAAAAATTCAGCCCCGGGAATGGAACTGCCGAATCCTGGAAGTGCGTCCTTTAACTCCGACCGTTTTTGAATTGATTTTTGAGGCGGTTCATCACGATTCCCCTTTTCACTTCCTGCCCGGCCAGTTTTTAAGCGTCGTGGTGCCAGGGAAGGGCCCTCAGGGGCGCGATCTCAGGCGGGCGTACTCGATCGCCGCCGCTCCGGGGGAGCGTCATCTCAGGCTCTGCATCAAGAAGGTGGAGGAGGGGCCGGGCACGACCTATTTGGAGCAACTCAAAGCCGGGGATTCACTGAAGGTCCATGCCCCTTACGGCAGTTTTTTTTACCGAACTTCGCCTCAAAGCCATGTGTGCTTCATCGCGACCGGAACCGGAATTTCGCCTTTTCGCTCCATGGTGTGCTCCGAGCTTTTTCGAGCGGCTCCGCCTCGTTCTTCGGCTTGTTTGCTGGGGGTCAGGCAGGAGGATGAGGTTCTTTACGCGGATGTTTTTTCGAGCATCCCGGGGCTTCAGTGGAGGCCCATCGTTTCGCAGCCCACCCTAGCTTGGAAGGGGCTTCGGGGGAGGGTGACTGATGATTTGAAGGCTCAGCATCCGGCTTTGCCCCCGCTGCTGGAGACGGAGTACTATCTCTGCGGGAATGGCGGAATGATCGCTGAAGTGAAGCAGTGGTTGCTGGATCAGGGCGTCGCGAAGGAAAAAATTCACCAAGAAATTTATTACAAGTGACCGCCGGAAGCCTTAGCGGATGCGCTCAAACTCCCAGAGGGAGTTTTGGGTCATCTTGAGGAAATCCGAAGCGGAGGCTTGACCGGGGTAGGGGACGAAGAAGTGGGTGGGGCTGCCGTTCCTCCAAAACAAGGCGTAAGAAATACGTCGCGCCGCCTTGCTTTTTTTAAACGCCTTTTGAAAAACATGAGTCCACCAATCCTCCCGCGAAAGCCCTTCATTTCCGGTTTCAGTGAGCGCGAAAGGCTTGTTTTTTCGGCGACTGATTTTTTCTAGGACTTCCAGGCTTTGAATGAGGGATTTCATCCCCTTCTCATCCTGAATTTGGTAGTGGTCGAGCCCCAGGAGGTCCACCCATTCATCGCCGGGGTAGGTTTCCAGGTACTCCTCCTCGGTCTGGAAGGCCGAGGGCGAGTAGGCGTAGAGGAGCTGGTGCACCTCTTTGACGTCGCGCAAGTAGGCGACAGTGAATCGCCAAAGCGCACGGTAATCCTCCGGGGAAGCGGATTTCTTCCCCCACCAGAACCAGGATCCATTTTGCTCGTGAAAAGGCCTGAAAATCAGCGGGATCGCTTCGCCTTGTGTGCCTCGAAACGCCTGAATCCGCTGCGCGAACTCATCCAGAGACGCCTTGTATTTTTCATGGAGGGCGCCCCCGGGCAGGATTTCCGGCACGGCGGGCGTGGTGTCGTAGTACTCGCCATCGGTCTTGGGGTTATTGAGGTGCCAGGAAAGCGTGTTGACCGCCCCTCGACGGTAGGCTTCTTCGATCAATGGCTTGAGATTTTTGATCCGGCTCGCGGGATGAAAGTCGGAGTAATCCCATCCGTAAACCACCGGGAGGACGCAGGCCACGTCATGAAGGTCCGCCCGATCCGGGGCATTGGTCCATCCCACTCCTTCAGCAGTGGCGTTTTGATGCCCAAAAAGAATGCGTTTGCCGGAGGTCTGACGAAGGCGCGTCAACATCTGAAGTGCTTCGGGCGTGAGCATCGGATCCACGGGCGACAGCGCGGAGGGGCGATGAGCCCAAACGCAGGGCGCGATAAAAAATCCGATCAATAAAATCAAACTGAAACGAATGGTTTTCATTTCGTCGTTTGCCCCGCCACAGTGCTACAACCGTTCCATGTCCTCTCGAGTTTTTCAAGCCATGCTCTTGTTTTTTGCCAGCGTGGGAGCCACCCACGCTGCTTCACCGCCTTGGCAGGTTCCCGCCTTAGAATGGGCGAAGCGTTGGAACTCGGGTGAAACCAAATTCCAGGATGGGATCGCGATGACCGTCTGGGGCTCCGTGCAAACCCGGCGGATGGTGTTTGCGAGAAGGCCTGGGGAAGTCATTTCGCTCGAAGTCAACGAGAGCTCGAATTCATCCTCGGAAAAAATTCCAGTGAGGATGCTCCTGAGCGGGCAAACGAAGGCGCCTCTCATGGTCTATTTCGCGGGGCTTTTCACGGGCGTGGATGATCCCTTCATGTTGAGGAGCATGCTGCTTTATTCTCAGCTGGGTTACCATGTGGTGGGCCTGCCCAATCCCTGGAGCCTGGATTATCTCGCGGCCCCCTCGCGTCTCAACCCAGGCTCGATCGAATCGGAGGCGCGAACGATGCTCCTGCTGATCGAACGGTCGGTTCAGAAAATCGGGCGCGGCCGGATCAGCCGCGTTGAAGTGGTGGGTGAGAGTTACGGAGGGTTTCTGGCCGTCGTGAGCGCGGCTTTGCAGGCGGAAAGCCGGAGTCGACGCGCTCAGGAAGCGGCGGTTCACGTGGATCGGTTCACGGTGTTTGGGACTCCGCTGGATCTTGCGGAAAGCCGGCAGCAGTTGGACGACTCCATCGCGCGCGCGCTCCCCGGCTATGCGGCCCAGTGCGAAGGATGGTGGCCCAGGATCCTTTCCATCGCGAGTTTTTTCTGGAGCAAGAGGCAATCCGAGCTCAGCGCCCAGGCCGCCCAGTGCAGGGAGGGATTGCTCACGATTTTGGGTTTTCAGGATCGGCTGGTGGAAACCGCTCTCAAGCTCAATGAGATTGAAAAAGCGAAGAATGCGCCTCCGGAGGGGTCCGATCAGTTCGAGTCCTGGAAGCGCGCCCTGACGTTTCGAAGTTTCGGCGAGCGGTTCACGCCCCTGAATTCGCGGTTATCGAGCGACCACGGCAAGCTGGATTTTTGGGTGAGTCGCGCCCTCCGCGCGGGGAGCCTCGATCGCGTGAGGATTTTGGTGGCGAAGGACGACCCCATTCATTCGCCGGGGAGCGCTGAGCGGCCCTTTTGGAAGAGGCTGAGCGGGCGGAACTTCCTCGCGCTGAATTGGGGAGGGCACCTGGGCTTCATGATGGACCCGGCTTTTGCGAATTTTTTGAGGGCGATTTTTTGAGCGGTTCGCTCATGGATGACGAGTGACGTCATTGCTTCAGGCGATTTTTGCTTCCCCTTCGAAAAAGTAGTGCTATGCCTGGGAGCTGGGGTGGGGGGAAAATTGTCTGGATCAAAAACAGACGCTTAATCAATTATCCACGCGGCTCATGGTTCTGGCTGGGGTTTTATGGGGAGCGATCGCTCTTCATCCCGCTGCTTGGGCGGAAAACCCCTATAAAATCCCGCTCACTCAAAAGCAGGCCAAGGAACGCAGGGCGCAGCTCGGTGAGGAAATTTCTTATCGCATCAAAATGGACGTCACTTCGGAGGGAGAGGTGCCAGGCGAGCTGGAGCTGAGTTTCGATTACCGCGGGGGAAGCGCGAAAACGCTGCGCTTGGATTACACGGGTGCATTCGATGAACTCGTCATCAACGGAGTGGCGGTTGACGCCCGTTCGCTCAAGCGCGAAGGGGTTTCTTATTTAATCCCGGTGAAATACTTGAAGGCGGGCCAAAGGAATCAGATCCAGGCCAAGTACCGTTCGCGTTACTCCCAATACGCGGTTGGAATTTACCGCTTCAAAGACGCCGCCGATGGCAACTCCTTCGTTTATACGTTTTCGGAACCTTGCAATACGCCGGATGAGTTTCCTGTGTTTGACCAACCGGACCTCAAAGCGAAGTTCACTTTTTCGGTGGTCACGGATGCAAGCTGGGAAGTGATCACCAACACGCAGCCGAGCCGGGTCCATAAGGATCAGAAGACGAAATTCAGGACTTGGGAATTCGCGGAAACGCAGCGCATGAGCCCGTATCTTTTCGCTTTCGCGGCGGGACCATTCGAGCGGTATGTGCCCGCGACTCAGACGCAAGGCCGGTTGTTCCACGGCATTTACGTTCGCCCCTCGGTGGCGGCCCACTTGGACACCAATCTTTGGTTCAAAGCCGGGGTGGCGGGCTTGAGCATCCTCACGGAGCTCATGGGAGTGGAGCATCCGTTCGGGAAGCTGAGTTTCGTGTTGGTTCCCAATTTGATGTCGGTGGTCGCGATGGAGAATCCCGGCGTCCACCTCTTCAATGAGAGCTATTTCATCTCGCGCTCCCCGGAATCCCTGCGCGACATGGTCGAAAAATGGGGAGTGATGTTTCATGAATTGGCCCACCTCTGGTGGGGAGATACGATTACCCCGGTCTGGTGGGAGGATCTCTGGATCAACGAGGCGTTTGCGAGCTATCTTTCCTACCTCGCCCTTGAAAAAGGGGCGAAGGCGCTCGGGATCGTGGATCCGTGGCGCACTTTTTATCTCTGGGATGCGGCTTGGGCGTTGCCCGAGGATCGCAGGCCCACGGCTCACCCGGTCGGAGCGAACATCGCTGACTCCAACGAAGCCAACGCGCACTTTGATGGGATCACGTACGGCAAAGGATCCGCGATCCTCAGGCAGCTCGCATTCCGGCTCGGGGAGGAAAAATTTCTCAAGGCGATCGGGCTCTTCATCAAGCAGAATTTCCTGGGGAACGTGACCCGCAATGATTTCCTGGGTTTTCTCAGGAGCCATTTCAATTCGGATGCCGAGGCCCTGAGAGTCATTCAAGTCTGGGAGAAGGACTGGCTTTTGAGCCGCGGCGCGAATGAAGTCCGTGTCCACCTCAAAACGAAGAAAGGAGTCATTCAATCCCTGGAGTTAGTTCAGGCTCCAGACCTTCAAGAGGGGGCATTGCGGGAGCATGCTGCCGTAGTCGCCCTTTATGATTGGAAGGAGGATGGAAAAACTCTGGTTCGCAGGGATGAGCGTCAGGTGATCTACTCCGGGGCTCGGACGGCGATCGCCGCGAGCGGGGAGAAAGCGCCCGCTTTTGTTTATCCCAATTTCGGGGCTTACGATTACGTTTCAGTCACGTTCGGAAAAAGAGATTTGGATTTCTTGAGGGAACACCTCAGCTCGCTTCCCGATGGGACGACGCGGGTCATGATCTGGCACAATCTTTATGAGATGGTCCAGACCGCGCGGCTGCCCGCGCAGGATTACATCGACATGGCTTTCAACCTCCTGCCACAGGAGCAGGACTACGAGCTTTTGACCTGGGGACTCTATTATACATGGTGTTCACTGCAGTACCTCGCGCCATCGCTGCTGGAGGCTTATCTTTTGAGGTACGAAGCCCATGTCTATGAGAATTATTTAAAATCAGCGCCGAACAGCAATGAGCAGGCGATCTACCTGGGGGAACTAGTTTGGATCGCGCGTTCACCCGAGAAGCTCCGATTTCTGACGCGACTGCTTGAAGGGAAGGAGCAAGTCCCAGGTTGGGGCGGGGAGCTTTCCACGGACTTCATGTGGTCCTTGGTGACCACGCTCGCGGCCAATCAAGTCAAAGGAGCCGGCAAGAGGATTCACGATCTCCTTCAAACTGACCGGACGGACATCGGCGTGATGTCCGCGCTCGCGGCGCATCTGGTTCACCAAAATCGGCCGGCTTCGCAGTCCGAGCTCCTGAAGCAGATTTTCAGCCCCTCCACGAGCGCCGAGGAAATCCAGGAGCGATTCAACCTTCCGGCCTTTCGATTGGCCATGCTGACGGAAGCGATGGCGTACATGCATTGGGGATCTAGGCCGGCGGATCTCCAATCCGTAAAAAATCACTATGGAGCATTGGGGGAAGCGCTCGGTCAAAGCTGGGAAGGGGCCGCGAATGAGGATCATGTGAGCGCTTCAATGGGACTGCTCGCGCCCCGCGCCCCCTGCGCGCATGCATTGAAGGCTCATGCGAAGATGATCGCTCAGGTGGACGGCGTCGTCAGCCCGGGCACTCGCAAAGGATTAGCGGATGTGCGAGCGGATCTCAGCGAAATGAAGCGGGCGCAGGAATTTTCAAGAAGGACCGCGCTCAGGCGCTCACAGCGGTAAAAAGCCCGTCGCGATAAAATCAAATTGCATGAAGCGGCGAGCCATGTTGAACTCTGCGCTCTCATGAAACACTATCGTGAGCTTTTCAGTATCGGCGTTCCCATGGCGTTGACCTATCTGCTGGGCATGCTCCTGCAAACGGCGGATCTCTATTTCGTGGGGCCCCTTGGACCCGAGGCCATCGCTGGCGTTTCCATCGGCAACGCGATTTTCTCAGTGTTCATGGTGTTCTCGATGGGCATCCTGGCGAGCCTCGATTTTTGGGTTTCGCGCTCATTCGGCGAAGGTGATCCCGCTCAGGCGAATCGCTATTTTTTTCAGGGTCTCGCGCTCGCCGCGGCTTTATCCGCCCTCAGCATAGCGGCGATGGCCCTGATCTCAGCTCATTTCGGGACCTTTGGGATGGATGCGGCAGTTTCAGCGAATGCCACCGACTTTTTGACGGATATTTCCTGGAGCTTGCTGCCGTTCCTGATTTTTACGGTGATTCGCCAGTACTTGCAGCCTTTGGGCAAAGCGAGCTTCTTCACTTGGATCTTGGTTTTGGCGAACGTGGTGAACGGAATCGGGGATTTTTATTTAGTTCCGATTTGGGGAGTGAAAGGAAGCGCGCGGGCGACGCTTTTGACGCGGATTTTCGCCCTGCTCCTGGCGATGGTTTACCTGGCCACGATGAACCAAAAGCTCCAGCTTCAATTAAAGAGGACCCGGCAGTGGCTGAAATGGGATTTCCAAAGGGACCTTCTCCGCATCGGGATCCCAGCGGGCATGCAGATGCTCCTCGAAGTGGGATTCTTTTCGCTGACGACGGTTTTGGCGGGGAGGCTGGGCGCCACCGCCGCTGCGGGCCATCAATTGGTTTTGCACTTGGCGAGCTTGACGTTCATGGTGCCGCTCGGTCTTTCGGCTGCGGGCGCCGTGCGCGTCGCGTACGCCCTGGGACAAAGCGATCCGGTTCGGGCGCGCAAGTTGGGCTGGGCCACTCTCTTCTCTTGCTCCGGATTCATGGCGTGTGGGTCTTTCGGGCTCTGGGCGTTCTCCGCCCCGATTTTTGGTGCCTTCTCAGGGGATTCCGCGGTGCTTCAGCTTGCGATTTCAGTCCTCCCGATCGCGGTGATCTTTCAGATTTCAGATGGCGCCCAAGTCGGGCTTGCAGGAGCGCTCCGCGGGTTCGGGGACACGAAGTCCGCGCTTTGGGCGAATTTTTTCGGCCACTGGCTGATCGGGCTGCCGGTGGGCGCGGGTCTTTGCTTCGGTTTGAGTTTCGGAGTGAGCGGCCTGTGGATCGGTCTTTGCTGCGGATTGAGCGTCGTGGCGCTGATTTTGCTTCGCCGCTGGAAAGCGGGAGTGAGCGCCACCGGGTGCCAAGGTTTTCAAGGAACGCATTCCGTCGTGATTAGCGGGGTTTAGCTCCTGATTCGCGCGTCTTCCTGGACACATTATTTATAAATAAAAATCATGAAATAATAGTGAGTAGGCTTGGTCTTATGAGGAACGTATGCGGAAATCCGGCTCAAATCCATTAGAGCTTAAATGCGCCCTTTATTTGGCGGCGCTCTCCTTCTTATTGGTGGGGTGCTCCGTGAAAATCAGGGGAGTGCTCAATATCAACGGTGCTTCCAGCGCTTCCTCAACCCCCGTCGTGCTCCCCGCCGGCGCGGTGATCCCCTTTGATTTGGCTGCCTGCCCTACGGGTTGGACCGCCTTTACTTCAGCCCGAGGCAAGTTTTTGGTCGGTTCAGGCACGGGCAACGGCAACGTAGACTCTTTAGGCGGAGCGCTGACAGCGCGTACCGCGGGATGGGACGGTGGGCGGGAATTCACGACCGGTGTGCCCGCCGATACCGGAGCGGCTAACGCTTTCAGTGCGACTTCCTTGAACGTGCCTTCAGCGAGCTTCAGTTTCACGACGCTTGCGGCGGCCGATACCACTCTCGGCGGAGCCAAGGCGGATAGCAATATGCCGCCGTTCATCGCTCGCCTTTATTGCAAAAAAAATGCGGATGACACGACGATCCCCGCGTCCACGCTCATCTCCTATCCTTCCGCCGCTTGCCCCTCCAGCTGGAGCGAAGACACGGCGGTGCGAGGACGGGCGGTCGTGGGAGTCGGGGTAGGAAACACCGACGAGGATGCGACTCCTCTCACGGCCCGGGCCTTGGGTGATACGGGCGGGCGGGAATATACGACAGGCATCCCGGCGAACAGCGGTGCCGCCGGCGCGCAAGGTCCTGGACCCAACGCAGTGATTACGGTATCAGCGACCGCGCTCTCTTATTTTAACTCGAGCACGGCTACAGATAGCTTGGGCGGGACCTCCACTGATAGTAACCTCCCTCCCTACCTCGCTCTTTTATCGTGCAAAGCACCCACCGTGCTCAACGGCTTGATCTCGTCCGGCACCGTGATCCCTTTTGACCTTCCCAGCTGCCCATCGGGATGGAGCGCTTATGGGCCTTCTCAAGGGCGCGTGCTTTTTGGCGCGGGCAATACGGTGAATTTTGATGCGGACCTGGCGCCGCTCACGAGCCGTTCCATCGGGGAGACCGGAGGGCTGGAATACACGACGGGGATCCCTTCGATCAACAGTTCAATAGGTGAAACGGCTGCGATTGGGCCAGCCGTGGTTTTCGGGGTCATATCGGGTCGCACGCCTCCCGATATGTACGCCTTAGGGTCGGGCGATACGACTTTCGGCGGCGCCAAAGCGGACAGCAACATGCCGCCTTACGTTGCGATTCTTTATTGCCAAAAAGACTGAGGAATCATCGCCACATCGGATCACGCCCCGTGGATGAAAGCCACGCCTCCAAAAGCGCAGGTCGATCAATTGTGTTCAGCGGGACCTCCAGCGCTTTCAGCTTTCGCGTGAATCGGAGGTCTGAATCGCTGACTGAAGAGCGCTCCAGATTCAAGGCGCGATTGCTTGCGATGAAATAGGGGTTTCTCGAGTCGCCCCCGCGGATGACCGCGAACCCAAATTCCTGCCGCAGCGTTTTGAGGATGATGGCGTAATATTCGTTTGAGCCGGGGTAACTCCACAAAGCGAAGACTCCGTCAGGGCGGAGGTTTTGCTTCACTCTCGCGAAAAATTCGCGCGTATAGAGCGGGGATGAGTGCTGGGCCGCGGGCTCTTCGACGTCAAGAACGACCAGGTCATAAGAATAGGCGGGTTTTTGAAAGTAAAACCATGCGTCCTCGATATGAAGACGAGTCCTCGGGTTGCTGAGCGGGCTCTTGGTGAGCTCCGAAAAAAATCGGGCCGCCTCGGGCATCCGGGGATTGATTTCAACGACATCTACTTTTTCAACTTCGGTGTAAGAAAGAAGGGCGGAGAGCGTGATCCCGCAGCCCAAGCCGATGTCCACCGTTTTTATTTTCCCGCGCTTGCCCGCCGAGGCGAGGGCGACGCCGTCGGTCGCGATCGCGTATTCGCTGAGCCCGCGAATCGGGGGGCGCGAAGAGGGGCGAGCATAGCAGAGCACTCGGCGATCGATGTAAAGCGAGCGCCCGACCTGCGAGGCGGGTTGATTGACCACGGGATCAGTCACCGTGAGCTGCCCAAAGGGGGTTTCTTCGCTCCAAAGAACGTGGATTCCGGATCGTTCAAAAAAACCGGTGACCATGCCAGCCCGGTCAGCTGCATGAAAGGCGGGCGCGGAGCGGGATCGCCCCAAGCCCCAGGATAAAACGATGACGAGCAAGCCCGCTCCAGCGAATCTCCACTGATTTTTTCCCGCGACGATGAGCAACGCCGCCAAGCAAAAAAGGGTGCCCATCACCGTGGTGAGTTGGACGCCAGCGAAGGGGATCAAAATGAATCCCGCAACCAAGGTCCCCAAAGCTGAGCCTAAAAGGTCAATGGCGTAAAAGCGGGCCAAGGGGCGGGATGAAGAGTCTTGCCAAAGCTCAAAAAAAAGAGGGAAAAGAATTCCTAAGATGACAGTTGGAATCGCCAGGAAAAGGGAGGAAATCGCGAAACGACCCAGGATTTTCATGGGGACGCCGACGTCGCCCGGGATCCAGGAGCCGGCCCAGATCAAGAAAAACTCAAAGCGGGAGATCACAACGGCACTGTAGGCCACCCAGATGAAGAGCAGGATCCCCAAAAGGCGGGCGGGGTTTTTCAAAAAAAATCGTTTTTTGAATTTCGGATAAAGCAGACTACCCGCTGCCAACCCTGATAAATAACAGGATAAAACCGCAGTAACCGAATAAGTGGACTGGTTGAAGAGGATGTAAAGATATCGCGTTAAGCAAACCTGAAAGAGCAGGCCTGAAAACGCGATTAAAAAAAGCCCCCATTCAATCCGTCGGACCGAAGAGCCGAGCTTCAATGCCGCTCCCCCATCTTTTATTTTTTGCTGAGCTCGCAGCTCAACATCCAATGAATCCCGTAGCGATCGGTGAGCATTCCGAATCGTGCGCCCCAAAACGCGTCGTGAAGCTCCATCTTCACCTCTCCTCCTTGGCTAAGCGCCTTGAAGAGCGGCTCGATCTTCTCCAGGCTTTCGCAGCTGAGCGAGAGCTGAATGTTGTCGCCGACTTCAAGCGGTTCAGCCGGGGTGTCCGAAGCCATCAATAAAAAGCCCCCTTTTTTCAGGGCCGCGTGGATGATGCGCTTCTCAGCCCCCGGGGGGCAACCGGCTCCTTGGGCGTCTCCGTAAGTCACCGCTTCGAGCTCGCCACCGAGGATTTTCTGATATAAGCCCATGGCCTCCCGGCAACTGCCGTTGAAAAAGAGATAAGGAGTCGGGTTGTTCACGGCAGGCTCTCCTAGAGCTTGACGACCGGCTTGAATCCGCCCCAGAACATCCGCATCCCGTCGAATGGCATCGCATTCTCATCCGCATACATCGCGAGCCTGGGGTCCTCCATGACTTTCTTCATGACTTGATTTCGGTGCGCTTTGGATTTGTAAGTCGCCCAGGAGAAGAAAACGACCTCGCCCTTCTTGAGCTTCACGCTCTGGGGGAATGAAGTGATTTTTCCCGCTTGCACGTCGTCGGCGATGCATTCGACGTAATCGATCGCGCCGTGATCGAGCCAAACTTTGCCCGCGATCTTCGCCATCTTTTTGTACTTTGCGAGATTCTTGCGGGGGATAGGGAGTACGAACCCGTCCACGTAGCCGTATGATTTTTTCATGCTATTTCGCTCCTTTTTCGACCAGGTTTTTAAGGTTGGAAAGGCCTTTTTCGAACATGCCGCCGACTCTTTTATCCATATTCATGAAGGTGCAGATGATGCGCCCGGGAAAGCTGTTCCTGCCCGTCACCTTCCAGGTCACCGAGGTTTGGTTCCCTTGGGGGCTGATGAGGTAGTAAGAAGTTTGCTGCATCGTCATGGGCTTGACGTACTCCAACTGAATGACCACGCGCTGGTTGGCGATGCTCTCGACGATGGTCGCGCTCCCCGTGCCGAGCTGCTTGCCTTCGGTCCAGTCCGTGCGCGATCCCACGCCGGATTCAGGTCCGGAGACGGTCATTTTCGCGGCCGGGTCGATTTCCATCCAAGGCCCCCATTGAGCGCCGAGCTTGGCATTATTGAGGTAGGGGAAGACCTTCTCAACGGGGGCGTTGATGACGGTCTCTCGGGAGATCGTGTAATCCGCCGGCTGAAGCGCCACGTACCCGAGAAAGAGGCCTAGAACGAGCAAGACTCCCAATACGATTTTTTTCGCCATCATGGCTCCTTGAATTGTTTTGCGTTATCGGCAGCATACCACCACTGTTTTTCAAATGCCATGCTCTGATTGACCGAGAAAAACAGGGGGCGCAACCTTTGATTAAATAGAGCTTATGAAAAACAGGGTGCGTATTTAGAAAACCCGGACTCAAAGATCAGTTTGTGCTAAATCCAGCTCTTATGAGTGGGTTTTTCGTTTCTATCGCCAAAAGATGGAGCAAATCCTCCCGGATCGCGGCTCAACTTCAGCAAAGCCGGGAGCGCCTCGATTTTGCCCTTCAGTCCGGGCGCATGGGAACCTGGGATCTGGATTTGAGTACGCGGACGGTTTCCTGCTCCCCTGAGATGCTCGCGCTTTGGGGAGTTTCACCCGAGGAGTTTCAGGGACAGCGAACGGCTTTGCAGAGCAAAGTGCATCCCGATGACCTGCCCAGAATGAATGAAGCGATCGAAGCGGCGATCCAAAGCTCCCAAATCTATGAGTTGGAGTATCGCATCACTCCTTCGCCGGGAGTGGAGCGTTGGGTCGTCTCCCGCGGGCGATGTTTTTGCGAGCCGGGGACCGAGCGACCTATTCGCCTCTCCGGGGTCGTCTACGACGTCACGGATCGAAAGCGAAGGGAGAGCGAGCTCGAGGAGGCGCTCCGATCGCGCGATCGATTCCTCTCGATCGCCGGCCACGAACTCAGGACGCCGCTCACTGGCTTGCAGCTCCTCATTCAATTGAAGCAGAGGGAGTTCAGGAGGGGTGATCCCAGCGCTTCCTCGAAGGAGAGGTGGGAGGCGAGCCTTCAGCAGCAATTCGAGTATGTTCGGCGCATTTCCCAGCTGGTCGACGACATTCTGGATGAGTCGCGGATCTCCGGAGGCAGGCTCCAGCTCCGTCCGGAAGTCTTCGATCTGAATGAGATGATCACCGAAGTTTTGGCCCGATTCAGAGCCATGGCGGAGGCGTTCCAAGTGGAAGTGCATTTTACCCCGACTGATCGGGCCTTCGGCAAATGGGATCGCTTTCGATTGGAGCAAGTGCTCATGAACTTGCTGACAAACGCCATTCGCTATGGGAATCGAAAGCCCATTCACGTCAAGGTCGAGTGGCAGGGGGAGAGCGCTTCGTTCAGCGTGATTGACCAGGGGATTGGAATCCATCCCAGCGATCACGCGCGAATTTTCGAGCGCTTTGAGCGCGCGGTCTCCGAGAATGAGGTGAGCGGCTTGGGGTTGGGACTTTACATCTCCCGCGAAATCGTGCGCGCTCACGGCGGAGAGATTCATGTGAGGAGCGAAGCGGGAAAAGGCTCTGTATTCACGGTGGTGATTCCCGCAGGATTCAAAGAGCCTTTTCCCGAAGCGACGCTTAAATGCGCTCCAGAATCACGTAAGAGAGCTGAGTTACCACTTCATTTCTGAGGATCGTGAAGGATCCAATCGCCTGAGTGAACGTTCCTTGGATCTGCCCATTGTTTCTAATGTAGTTCAGCAGATCCGCCTGACTGAAGTTTCGCCCAAACCCACCGACTCTCAAGACGACATCATCCTTTCTGAAGCCCAGCAGATCGACTGCGCTTCCCGGACGAATCGCCGTGACTTGAATGCCCGTGTATTTCATCTTATTTTTTAAAGTGACTTCTACTTTTTTCAGCGAGAGGTCGGTTTCCAAAGTCCCATAAGCTTTTGCCTCGATGATCGACTGATTCCTCAATCGGGCTTCCGAAACTTGTTCGACGGTGAGAATGTAATCGGGTTTTGAGACGTTGCAATCCATCTCTTTGCTGGATGCTCCACGCATTAAACATCGGATTCCCGTATAACTTTTCCCTTTTAAGGTCATGGGTTGACCGTGTTGATTCAACTCGATCTCGAACCCCGCCTTGCAGTAGTCGGGTCTATTGTTGTCGTTAGAAACGCTGCTATAGGAGAAAGTGGTCAGACCCTTTTTTTTGTCAAACTTTGATTCAACCTTGGTGTCTGTGGAGATGAAACCAAAGGCATCCGTCTCAGTTGAGCTGAAATACTTGGCGGGTTCAGTTCGAGTGCTGATGCCCGTCGCGCAGGAGCCGGAGTAGGGGATGCCGGAGTATCCTGGATCTCGCGAAAAGCTGACTCGGCAGAACTGATTTTTTTTGTTTTTGCCTTCGATGTAGGTGGCAATCCCGCACAGACCCCGAAGCTCGGGAGTGATGGTGGAGACTTCCTCCGCGCCGAACGAAAAAGACCCGGTCATCGCGATCGCAGCTGTTGCACAAATCCAGTTTATTTTTTTCATAAGCCCAGCCGTAGCATGAGTTTTAAAAGTTGAAAAACGATTTATACATCGATCGATCAATTATTTCGATTGCCTGCGCGCACGATGGAACGTCATTGAATCTTTAAATGAGGTTCACTTAAAATTTTATCGCGTAGCTTCTTGTATTGAGTCAAGAGGTCCAAGGTTCTCTGCGCGCGCTCAGCGTTCACTGCCCCAATCGTGGGCATTGTGGCGCGACAGGTATGCAGCCTGCTCTGCTGCCTTAAAAAACCGCTAAACGCTTGAATGCAGTTTTCTAAACCATCGCAGCCATTGATAGGCGAAAAAACGGAGCTCGAAAGATAAGGGCATTCTTCCACTACCGTTTTTTCGCTGATCGCCTTGGCGTGATCGATGATTTCTTTGCCATAAATTTCATCAAAGTCCCTGGCGTAATTTGAGAGCTCGCTGGCGAGAGTCAAGTTTGACTGGATAAGCAATTGCAAAAGTAAAAGATACATTTTCCCTCCGACGACGGTGATAGGAAGCTGCATACCGGGAGGGACTGAGTGCGTCAAGGGCTGCACTCTAGTGTAGCGCTGGCGTATTGCTTGCACTTGAGTTGAGAGAGGAGAATATAAAATGAGCACAGGCATTGTTTTTACTGGGCTATTGATCGGCGCTCTCCTTTTCATTCTCTTTTCTTCGGCGCTGTACGCGATGAGCGGGGCTTTTTCGGGTAGGTTCGATTCAATTCGACCCCTTTTATCCAGGCTGAGGAGAAGGAAGTCGCTTGTGCCTCAGGGGGGCAAAAGCCGGGGAAGAGTTTTGGAGCAAGTCCGCGTCGAATTGCCCGATCATGAGTCATTTAACCTCGGCGCTGGGCGCGGTTTTCTGGATATAAACTATATAAGTATAATTTATTTTAGGTGTCGACATTCTCCTCGTTCGCTTATACCCTGCGCGCATCGTTATGAGGACCTCCGAAAGATCCGTTCAAAAAAACATTATGATCATCGATGATGACCGCGATATGAACCTTCTACTGAGCATTCTTTTAAAAGAGAGCGGAATGAATATGATCTCAGCCTCTGATGGTCAGGAGGCGCTCGATTTCTTATCTGCCGGCGCATCCCCGAATCTGATTCTCACGGATATCTGCATGCCGGGAATGGGTGGAGTCGAGCTGATCGAAAAGCTACGAAATCATCCCCGTGCAAGCGGAGTGCCCGTGATTTTGTCCTCGAGCTTCGATGGGCTTGCTGATCTTTCAAAAAACATCGGTGTGCAGGGTTATTTGAGAAAGCCATTCCATGTTGAGTCATTCAATGCCATGATTAACCATCATCTGAGCGGGCCTGAACGGCGCACCGTCCATATCCCTTTTAGATCTAAACGACCGGCGTTGGAGAGGGAGAAGCAGCGCTTTTTTTGGGAAGAGTGATTTTGAAAGCGCACCCGCCAGGCACATTTTGGCATTCAATGGAGCCGTTGCATTTCGCGATCGTCTTTAAAACGATCGACAGGCCCATGCCCAGTCCGCTTCGATCCTGACCTAGTTGTTTGAAAGGCTTGAATAGCGAGTCGAATTGCTCCGGAGGAATCCCCCCGCATTCATCCTCGACTTCGAGGATCGCCATCTCTCCCTCCGCCCGTGCCGTGATTTTGATGCGGCCTTGATGTCGAGTGAACTTCATGGCGTTGTGAACGAGATTGCCGACGGCCGCGAAGAGGAGATGGCGATCCGTCTTCACCGAAAGATCCGGGTCAATCTGCACGACCAGCGTCTGCTGCTTGATCGCAGCTTCGATCTCCGCGGTGACGACCAGCTGATTGATCAGCTCCATGACGAAAAAGTATTCCTCGTGGATTTCGCTATCAGCTCGCAGGCGCACTTCGGATAGGGAGCGGCTGATCAGACGATGCATCTCCGCTAGGCTGAAGGCCAGCACTTTGCTCGTGCTGCCTCCGATGCCGACCAAGCCCTTGGCGATCATCTCCGAAGAGATGGTCGCCCGATTCAGGGCGTTCCTGAGCTCATGCGCCAGGGCTCCCATGTGCTGGACCTCACGCTCGATGGTCTCATGGTTGCGGAGGGTCTCAAACTCCGAGACCGCCCCCGCGATCGCGATATCGAGGCATCGATTGAGATTGTGGAATTCAAGCGCGGTCATGGGCGCGTGGAGAATGCTCGCCACTTCAGTGATCGCCTGGCACATGGCGCCGTAGGCGTGAACGACGTGAGACAAGGTATACCCCAGCCGAAGCATCTCTTTGCCGTGAAACCCGGAAGTGTTCAGAATCTTGGATTCATCGCCGAAGCTGACGACCATTTGGCTCTTCTCCAAGACGGAGACGAGCTGGTCCAAGAAAATGGGAAGCCCTTTTCTCAACTCATCGGAGATCGGCCGGAGCGCCGCTAGCTCAATGGTCTTCTTTTCGCTCAGATCGAGGATCTGGGACCGATGATCAATGAGAAACTGGAGTAAAGACATCAAAGCCATCTCATGGCGATCAGTCTACTCTTTTACGATCAGGCTTGATATATAAAAAATATTTAACTCAAACTCTCGTAGGTCGGAATTTAAGTCGCAACCTGAGCTGAGAATTCTGTGCTGAATGCGGAAAAATTCCCCGGAATTCAAGGAGAAGGGACTGTTTCCTCCGTCTTTCTCTCATTCTTCCCGGATTCCTTCAGCCATACATGCATAATGGCGAGCAGTTTGTCAGGGTCAACGGGCTTGGTGACGTAATCCGAGGCTCCCGCGTTCAGCGCCTTTTCGCGATCGCCCTTCATCGCTTTGGCGGTCAGGGAGATGATCGGCAGCTTCTTGAATTTCGAGATTTTTCGGATCTCCTGGGTCGCTGAAATGCCGTCCATCTCGGGCATCATCGTGTCCATGAGGATCAGATCCGTGTCCGGGTTCTTCTTGAGGAGCGAAATCCCGAGCTTGCCGTTTTCGGCGTGCAAGACTTTGATCTTTCGCGATTCGAGGACGCTGTTGATCGCGAAGATGTTGCGCACGTCATCGTCCATGACCAGGATCTTCTTGCCTGAAAAATCGGCATCCACTGGCAGGGGGGGAGGGTTCAGGTGATGTTCTGAGGCGGCATCCTGGGTTGAGTTTTTCTGGACGGATGTCGCGTTTTCAACCCCCGTGTAATTCTGGGGCAAGAACAGGGTGAACGTACTGCCTTCGGAGAGGACGCTTTCAACCTCAATCCAGCCGCCCAAGAGGCGAGCGATCTCGCGGCTGATCGTGAGGCCCAGACCCGTGCCGCCGTACTTGCGGCTCGTGGTTCCATCAGCCTGTTGGAAGGCCTCGAAGATCAGGTTCTGCTTCTCGGGCGAGATGCCGATGCCCGAATCCTTCACGGAGAAGGCGATCATCACTTGTTCGGGGTTCAGATGTAGCAGCGTGGCCCCCTTTTCGCTCGGCGAAACGACGCGCACCACGAGCTCCACCGACCCTTGTTCGGTGAATTTGAAGGCGTTCGAAAGCAGGTTCTTGAGGATCTGGTGCAGCCGGCTCACGTCGGTGAGCATTTTCTCCGGCAGTTTTTCATCCATCTTGATTTCAAACTTGAGGGCCTTCTGCTCGGCGATGTGGCGGAACGTCTGCTCGACGTAGCTCTGAATGTTGAAAAGCTGGATCTCTCGCGGGTTGATCGGCATCTTGCCCGCCTCGACCTTGGAGAGATCGAGGATCTCATTGATCAGGCCCAAAAGGTCGTTTCCGGAAGTGAAAACGGTGTTCGCGAATTTCACCTGCTCCGGCGTCAAGTTGCCGTCTTTGTTCTCAGCCAGCATCTTCGAGAGGATCAGCAAGCTATTGAGCGGCGTGCGGAGCTCATGGGACATGTTCGCCAAGAACTCGGATTTGTACTTGGAAATGAGTTGAAGCTGCTCGGCTTTTTCTTCCACGCTCTTGGAGGCGAGTTCCACTTCCTGATTCTTGATTTCAAGCAGCTTGGCTTTTTCGTTGAGTTCGCCCGCTTGCGCTTCGAGCTCGGCGTTCGAACGCTTGAGTTCTTGGAGCAGCTCTTCCGTTCTCATGCTCGAGGAAATCATGTTCAGGATCACGCCGATACTGTCCATGAGTTGATCGAGGAAGGTGAGCTGGTTGTGGCTGAAGCTCTTGAAGGAAGCCAGTTCGATGACGGCCTTGGTTTCGCCTTCGAAAAGCACGGGCAGCACGACGACGTTGCGGGGCGTGGCTTCCCCCAGCCCCGTCTGGATGCTGACGAAGCCTTCGGGCACGTCGGTGAGCAAAATTCGCTTTTTCTCGAACGCGCACTGACCGATGAGGCTTTCTTTCATGCGGTAAGAATGAGCCAAGCTCTTTCGATTCGAAAAGCCGTAGCTCGCGATCAGGTTCAGCGTCGGCTCGAACTCCCCGCGCTCGGAGACTTCGAGCATGAAGAACCCGCCGTGCTGAGCGTCCACGAGGGGAGTGAGCTCGGAAGTGATAAGCTGAGCGACCGAAACGATATTTCGTTGCCCTTGCATCATCCCGGAGAATTTGGCGAGGTTGGTTTTCAGCCAGTCTTGCTCGGTGTTCTTCTGCGTCGTGTCCTTGAGGTTGCCGATCATCTGGTTGATGTTGTCTTTGAGCTGGAGCACTTCGCCCTGCGCCTCCACGTTGATGGAGCGGGTGAGATCGCCCTTGGTCACGGCGGTCGACACGTCGGCGATCGCGCGCACCTGGGAAGTGAGGTTTCCTGCGAGCTGGTTCACGTTGTCGGTGAGGTCCTTCCACGTCCCGGAAGCTCCCGGCACTTTGGCTTGTCCACCGAGCTTTCCTTCGATCCCCACTTCGCGAGCCACGGTGGTCACTTGGTCAGCGAAAGTTCTCAGTGTTTCCGTCATGCTGTTGATCGTCTCAGCGAGCGCGGCCACTTCGCCCTTGGCTTCGAGGACGAACTTTTCGTTGAGGTTTCCATTGGCGACCGCGGTCACGACCTTCACGATGCCGCGCACTTGGGTCGTGAGGTTGGACGCCATGAAGTTCACGTTGTCGGTGAGATCCTTCCACGTTCCGGCGACGCCTGGCACCTTGGCTTGAGCGCCGAGCTTTCCTTCGATCCCCACCTCGCGCGCCACGGTGGTCACTTGGTCGGCGAAAATACGGAGCGTGTCGGTCATGTTGTTGATCGTCTCGGCGAGTGAGGCCACTTCGCCCTTGGCTTCGAGGACGAACTTTTCGTTGAGGTTGCCGTTGGCGACCGCGGTCACGACCTTCACGATCCCGCGCACCTGCTTGGTGAGGTTGAGCGCCATGAAGTTCACGTTTTCGGTGAGGTCTTTCCACGTTCCGGAGACGTCTTTCACGAGGGCTTGTCCTCCGAGCTTTCCTTCGGTTCCCACTTCTTTCGCCACACGAGTCACTTCAGCAGCGAAGGAGTTGAGTTGGTCCACCATGGTGTTGATGGTGTTTTTAAGCTCGGCGATTTCGCCTTTGGCTTCGACGGTGATTTTTTGGGAGAGGTCGCCGTTGGCAACGGCAGTCGTCACCTTGGCGATGTTACGCACCTGAGAGGTGAGGTTCCCTGCAAGCTGGTTCACGTTTTCGGTGAGGTCTTTCCAGGTTCCGGAGACGTCCTTCACGAGGGCTTGTCCTCCGAGCTTTCCTTCGGTTCCCACTTCTTTCGCCACACGAGTCACTTCAGCGGCGAAGGAGTTGAGTTGGTCCACCATGGTGTTGATGGTGTCTTTGAGTTCAGCGATTTCGCCTTTGGCTTCGACGGTGATTTTTTGGGAAAGATCGCCTTTAGCGACGGCGGTGGTCACCTTGGCGATGTTACGCACTTGGTTGGTGAGATTCCCGGCCAAGACGTTCACGTTTTCGGTGAGGTCTTTCCACGTTCCCGAGACGCCCTTCACGTCCGCTTGGCTCCCGAGCTTTCCTTCGGTCCCCACTTCTTTGGCCACACGGGTCACCTCGGCTGCGAACGAGCGGAGCTGATCCACCATGATGTTGATCGTGCTCTTGAGCTCCAGGATCTCGCCTTTGGCATCCACCGTGATTTTTTGACCGAGATCCCCGTTTGCCACAGCGGTCGTGACGTTTGCGATGTTACGCACCTGGTTGGTGAGGTTGCTGGCCAGACCGTTCACGTTATCGGTGAGATCTTTCCACGTTCCAGAGACGTCTTTCACGACGGCTTGCCCGCCGAGTTTTCCTTCGGTTCCCACTTCTTTTGCGACGCGGGTCACTTCAGCGGCGAAGGAGTTGAGTTGGTCCACCATGGTGTTGATGGTGTTTTTGAGCTCGTAGATTTCGCCCTGAGCATCCACCGTAATCTTTTGTGAGAGGTCACCGTTGGCAACCGCGGTCGTCACTTTCGCAATGTTACGCACCTGAGCGGTAAGGTTACCGGCCAATCCGTTCACGTTGTCGGTGAGGTCTTTCCACGTTCCGGAGACGCCCTTCACTTCGGCTTGCCCACCGAGCTTCCCTTCGTTCCCCACTTCTTTTGCGACGCGGGTCACTTCAGCAGCGAACGATCGGAGCGTGTCCACCATGGTGTTGATGGTGTTTTTGAGCTCGTAGATTTCGCCTTGCGCATCCACTGTGATTTTTTGGGAAAGGTCGCCGTTTGCGACGGCAGTCGTCACCTTGGCGATGTTACGCACTTGGTCGGTGAGGTTGTTGGCGAGGCCGTTCACGTTGTCGGTGAGGTCTTTCCAGGTTCCAGCGACCCCTCTAACGTTGGCTTGCCCGCCGAGCTTTCCTTCGGTTCCCACTTCTTTCGCCACACGAGTCACCTCGGCGGCGAACGAGTTGAGCTGGTCCACCATCTTGTTGATCACGTCTTTGATTTGGAGAATTTCTCCCTTCACGTCCACCGTGATTTTTTGACCCAAGTCACCGTTTGCGATCGCGGTCGCCACCTTCGAAACGTCGCGCAGCTGAACGGTGAGGTTTGAGGCCATCGTGTTCACGTTGTCGGTGAGATCTTTCCAAGTTCCGGCGACGCCCTTCACATCGGCCTGCCCGCCGAGTTTTCCTTCGGTTCCGACTTCTTTGGCGACGCGGCTCACTTCGGCGGCGAATGATCGGAGCGTGTCCACCATGGTATTGATGGTGTTTTTGAGCTCGTACACTTCGCCGCGCGCATCCACCGTAATCTTTTGGGAGAGGTCACCGTTGGCAACCGCAGTCGTCACCTTGGCGATGTTACGCACTTGGTCGGTGAGGTTGTTGGCGAGGCCGTTCACGTTGTCGGTAAGGTCTTTCCAGGTTCCAGCGACGCCTTTCACGTTGGCTTGTCCGCCGAGTTTTCCTTCGGTCCCCACTTCTTTCGCCACGCGAGTCACTTCAGCGGCGAAGGACGAAAGCTGGTCCACCATGGTGTTGATGGTGTTTTTGAGCTCGTAGATTTCGCCTTGCGCATCCACCGTGATTTTTTGGGAAAGGTCGCCGTTTGCGACAGCAGTCGTCACCTTGGCGATGTTACGCACTTGGTTGGTGAGATTGCTGGCCAGACCGTTCACGTTGTCGGTGAGATCCTTCCACGTTCCGGAGACGCCCTTCACCTCGGCTTGCCCGCCGAGCTTCCCTTCGTTCCCCACTTCTTTGGCGACGCGGGTCACCTCGGCCGCGAACGAGTTGAGCTGGTCCACCATCGAGTTCACGGTAGTCCCGATGCGCAAAAATTCTCCGCGGACTGGGCGTCCCTCAATCTCCAAAACCATTTTCTGGGAGAGGTCGCCTTTGGCGACGGCCGTGATCACGCGCGCGACTTCGTTCGTGGGGGCAACCAAGTCGCTGATGAGCTGGTTGATCGAGCTCACGCTGGTCGCCCAGGAGCCTTTCGCGGGGCCCACTGAGGCGCGCTCCGTCATTCGCCCTTCTTGCCCGACGATTTTGCCGACGCGGAAAAACTCGCTCGACATGTGCTCATTGAGGCTGATGATGTCGTTCAGGAGCTCGCCGACTTCGCCCAAGATCCCGTTTTTTTGATAGGGGAATCGCGCGGAAAAATCGCCCTGTTTGACGAGTTTCAAGATTTCGACGAGTTGCTCGATTTCATTGAGGCTGGTGTCGGCGATCGCGTCCCAATCAGTGGACTCACGTGATGCCACGCGTGCGTGCGCGTTTTTTGACGGTTTTTTCGCTTTCAAAAGCGGAGGAAGAACTTCACGCGGCGGATTTTCAGAAACGCGTTTTTTATTTTTCAGCGGGGAAGCGGGTTTAGAGGCGGGTGAGACTGATTCCATTTGAGCTCCTTCTGCGCGAAACGTGAGGATCCAAATTTTTCTGCACGCTAACATGCGCCCCATGCAGCCGCAAGAACTCCCTGGCCCAATATCAGTGCTTGCGCGCTTGAGCTTTTTAAAATACGAAATTGATTGAGGAGATCAGTTCCTATGGGATCGTGGGAACCTCGCCTTGAGGCGATCGACATTTTATTGGTGGACGATCGCACGGGGAACCTCATTGCCCTCGCCGCGGCTCTTTCATCGCCGAACTACAATCTCATCCTAAAGAATTCGGGCAGGGAAGCCCTGAGATACCTCCTCGATCATGAACCCGCCGTGATTTTGATCGACGTGCAAATGCCGGAATTGGATGGGTTTGAGACCGTCGCTTTGATCAAGCGGAGCGAACGCACGCGCGAAATCCCCATCATCTTCCTGACGGCCGTCAACTTGGATGAGGAGCTGGTTCAAAAGGGATATGAGTACGGGGCGGTGGATTACATCCACAAGCCGCTGGATACGCGAATCCTCAAGTCAAAGGTCGCCATTTTCGCGGAATTGGCCCGAAAAACTCAGCGATTGCTGCAGACCGAGAAGCGCTTGCGCGAAAATGAAGTTCAGGAGCGCGAGCGTCTCATCGCGCAACTGGAGCTGAAGAGCCTCAAGCGCAAGCAGTTGGATCAGAAAAAATTCATCGACCTCGTTGAGGGGATCAATCACGGCATCGTGTGGTCGGCGGATCCTGTGCGACTGCAAATTTCGTTCATCAGCTCGAACGCGGAGCGCATTCTCGGTTACCCGCTTGAGCAATGGTCCTCCGCGGACGGGTCGTTCCTGAGTTGCATTCATCCCGAGGACAGCGAAGAGTTCCTGCAGGCCGTCCGTAAAGTTCAGGTGAACAAACGGGATTTGAGCCTGGAGCACCGAGTGATCACCGCTTCTCGGCAGATGATCTGGATGCATACCGGGATTCGAGTCGCTGAGCCGGAGGAGGGGAGCGGTTGCGAGATCCGCGGTTTGTCCGTCGACATCACCCGGACGAAGAACGTGGAGATGATCCTCCTGAAAAACAAAAAGCGATCCGACTTCCTCGCTGAGGCCAGCCTTTTGCTCTCCGGTTCGCTGGATTATGAGGTCACGCTTTTCAGTCTGGGGAGTTTGGTGGTTCCCAGGCTCGCGGATTGGTTCGTGATCCATGTGCTCGATGAACGCGGTCAAATCAAGACGCTGTCGCTCGCGCACTCCGATCCCGATAAAGTCAAGCTCGTCCGCGAGCTCACCGAGCGCTATCCGCTGAACCCCAAGGCGGAGAACGGGGTCCCTCGCGTGCTGAGGAGCGGAAAGCCCGAGCTCTATTCGGAGATCACCGAGGATCTGCTGAGAAAAACGGCGGTCAGCGAGGAGCTCCTGCCCTCCCTCAAGGAGTTGGACTTGAAGTCGGCGATGACCGTTCCGCTGATCGCCAGGAGCAAGATCCTCGGCACGATGACCTTCATCGTGGATCAGTCCGGAAGCCATGATCGGTACACGGACGCGGATCTTTCGATGGCCGAGGATTTGGCGCTTCGCGCGGCGACCGCCATCGACAACGCCAATCTCTACCGACAGGCGCAATCCGCGATTCGGGTTCGCGATGAGTTCCTTTCGATCGCATCCCATGAATTGAAAACGCCGCTCACCCCCCTCAAGCTCCAGACGCAGGGGTTGATGCGAGCCCTGAAGTCGGAGTCCGCCGTCACCTTGAAGCAGGAGAAAATCGAGAAGATGGTGGAAGTTTCGGACCGGCAAATCGGGAGGCTCTCGCGATTGATCGATGATCTGCTGGATATCTCGCGGATCAGCAACGGGAAGTTGAGCCTCAACCGCGAGGAATTCGATTTGATCGCGCTCATTCGCGACGTGGCCGAGCGATTCTCCGATCAGCTGGCCCGCGCTGAGTGCAGCCTTGAGCTCAACGCGGCCATCCCTTCCTTATTCATGCAGGGCGACCCCTTTCGGTTGGAGCAGGTGGTGATCAATCTTCTCACTAACGCGATTAAATACGGGCCCGCCCAGCCGATTCGGATCGCCGTTCAACGCCAGGATGAAGGCCACGTTCGGCTCTTGTTTCAGGATCACGGCATCGGAATCGCCAAAGAAGATCAAAAACGAATTTTCGAGCGGTTCGAGAGAGCTGTTTCGGAGAGTCATTTCGGGGGGCTGGGGCTGGGTCTTTATATCGTCGCGCAAATCATCGAGGCGCACGAAGGGACGATCACCGTTCGCAGCAAGCTCGGCGCGGGTTCCACTTTCACGCTGACGCTCCCCGTTCATGCCGATTTGAAATCCGAGGTGCCGCCATCATTGGCGCAGCGAGCGTCGCGGCATGGAGCGGTTATTCAGGACGCCCCTCCGCAGTAATGCTCCACCGTCTTCAGCAGAGTTTCGACGTCGAAAGGTTTTTTGATGTGACCCTGCGCGTTCATTTTTACCGCTTTTTGCTCAACGGAGCTGCTGGCGGACATCAAAACCGAGGGGATGTGCGCGATCCTCGGGATTTTTCGCTGGAAGTCGATGAACTCCAAGGCGTTCATGACCGGCATCATGAGATCGAGCAAAATGAGGTGGGGATCAGCCGATTTTTCAAGCCATTGCAGCGCTTCTTGCCCGTCCTTCGCGAGGATGACCAAGTAGCCTTCAGCCTCCAGAAGATCCTTCAGGCACTCCCGAATGTCCCGGTCGTCATCCACGACTAAAATGGTCTTGGGCTGGTTCATGCGGCCCACTTTCACAGGAGTTCGCGAAAAGATCCATCCTTTTTGAAGGGGGCTCGGAAGAAGAAGTCAATGCGAGATGATAAAAAAAGAGGATCCCCAAGATGACGCTCTGGGGATCCTTAAAAATCAGCCGCGAATGTGGTGCTTAGCTTAGATTTTTCTCGCTGCGTTGGGTCCCGCTGGAAAGTCAAATTGCATGGCGAAATCATAAGCTTCAGACTTTCCCACTTGAAGCTTTACTACCGAGATCATTCGAAGATAAGGGCGGTTATTAAGGGTTATTTTTTTTCCAGCATCAATGGCTTCTAGAGTCACTGTGTCTTGAGTCTCTGTGTTGATGATTTCAATCGCCTTACTCTGATTATAAAAGATGAGGGCTTCATGAGCGCTCAGTGGAAATTCGTAAGATTTTTGTTTGACTTTAAAACGCAGAGAGTAGGACTCGCATGCATTGACGAGGATGGGGTCTTTGCCGTTTGTTTTTTCGTCACAACCCTCCGCGCTCAGATCGGCCTGTACGGTATTTAAAGTGTCAGCAAGAACTTCCCCGCTTTTGGAAACTTTAAAAACGGTTGCGACGTAAGAAAAGTCTTCGCCTGCTGACGCGGATTGGAGGGTGTCAGCATGCTCTTCAGCGAATGCATAGCCAGAGGCGATTGTTAAAAATAAAACAAGTTTACCGATCGATTTTATCATTTTTACATTCCTTATATTAAATAAAATAAATTGATCCGTAGCCCTGATATATTTGCAATGTAAATAAGTCAATTTTTTTTGCAAAACGCGGATTGAATTGACCGCTTTTCGTCGGCCTCGAGAAGGCCTCCTGGCAGGAGTTTGAGTTTTTGGCCGCGCCAATGAACCCGATTGCCAGATCCAATCTGCAGCCAAAGCGGCAAAAGCAGCGCTTCCCGAAGTGGCCAGAGCAAAAGAGTGCTCCCCTTGATTTTGGATCCCAGTGAGGTGATGCAGAGAAGATCCAGCGTCATCCATAGGGCCATATGCCCCCCAAGGACCTGGATTGCGCTCCAGCCCAGGACTTGAGAGCAAAAGAGCGCCCCTGCGATGCCGGCGATCCAAGAATAGAAAAAAGGCTCAACGAAGAATGCGAGTGGGGCTTGGGATTTTCGGATTCTTCCCCACCTTAAATGACGACTCCAGGGTGCTCGCATGCTTTGGCGCCCTAGGTTTTGAATGACGGGTTGATCCGCGATCCTGACTTCGAGGTTCAGTTTTCGCATGGCTTCACCCGCCATGAAGTCCTCGTGAAGGTAGCGTGAGAGGATCCTAATCCCGCCAAATCGATCCGCCATGGATTTCCTGAAAAGCATGGATTTGCCGATGACGCAGGGTTTTCCAAAAAACTCCAAAAGCACCATCGCTCGCGAATAGAAGGAGTCCAGATGCAGGCTTTCGATCGCGCTGCTTAGGCCAATGGAGTTTCTGCCTGAGACGACGGAGGTGATGACCCCAACGCCATCGTGCAGGTGGTTGGAAAAGTCTTTGAGGTAACTTGGGGCTGCCTGGATGTTGCTGTCGCTGATCAAGATCCAGTCATGTAGGGCCGCTTCATAACTGGTGACGAGGTTGTTGATCTTGGGATTGATCCCCACTTCTTTTTGCCCGAGGATCAACCGGGAGGGGACGCGAGGATAGTTGCTTTGCAGGCGGGTGACGATGGCGACCGCCGGGTCGTTGGGATCCGCGACTGAAAAAATCAGCTCAAAACAGGGGTAGTTAATCTCAAAAAAACTCTTCAGATTTTCGAAGAGGCCGGGATCAACCCCTTTCAGCGGTTTTAATACGGAAATGGGAACGGCGGGCGGAGCGTTTTTTTGAGCCGCGCTTTTTTTTCTCCCGAACCCCCTAAACCGATTCCACGTCAGCAAGCTGCCGTAAGCCGTGAGTCCCGTGGGAATCAGCCAGAGGATCAGGGCGGATCCACTGAGGAAGGTCATCCTTGCACCCTTCGCCGTAAAACCGAAAGCGGAGCTCTTGCTTTCGAATCGCATCAAGAATCGCTTCCGGATGTTTTTCGCAGTCGAAAACGGTCTTCCAAGACGAGATTTGCCGCGGATGATGCAGATCGCTGCTCGCGACTTTGGGGAGAGGCGACCTGAGCACCTCGTCGAAAAGATGCGGGCCGCTCGCGACTTCCCAGGCGTCGAAGACCGGGGCGAGCTCCTCGCGACGATCCCAAAGGTAGTACGTTTGCTTCTCGATCTTGCGCGTGGAGACGGGGTGCGCCGCGATCGAGAGGGCGCCCTGCGCTTGGATGGCCCGCGCGAGCTGGAGCGGGTCCGCGTCAGCCGCGATGTAATCCGTGATGCCGATTCCCAAAATGTGGGCGGATCGCGAGTTGGAAAGGGTGTTTTTCGTGAGCTCAAATCCGGGGAGAACGATCATTTGATAGAGCTTCCAAGCGCGTTCAGCTTCCGATTTGAGGATCTCCTGATAGAGCGGGAAGATTGCGGGAGTAAGAGTGCGGCCGAGGACCTGAGCCGCTTTGCCAAGAAAGGTGCCCTGCTCGCAGAGATGATCGGTGATGGCGATCGCCCCGAAGCCGCGGCGACCGTACAGATCGACGAGCTGGGGGATGGAGAGCTTCCCGTCGCTGAAGGTCGAGTGAATGTGCAGGTCAGCGATAAACATATAATATAGAGTATATCGCCGCCGCGCTTGAACGCGGGTCAGGAATTGGTCAGGTTTTGGTGAGGGTGGGATTTATTTATTCAACTTGCTGTGTTAATGGAGGTTCATGAAAAGATTGGTTTTCGCTTCAGTATTCGCGTTGTTCCCCGTTTTTTCTCAGGCCGGCCAAGCTTGGAAGCAAACCGGATCCGACGAAGCGCAGGGAATCGCGCTGGAGCGACTGGAGTTTCAGTCCCAGTCCTGGCAGGGAAGCGAATGGAGCCACTCGCTCGTTTTGGCTTACGGCAAGGGCGTCAGTGATTTTTCAAGAGTGATTTTGGTGGCGGTCGAGGATCCCGCCGATTTTTTTGATTCCACTCGCAAGCTTTTGAATGGCGGTTTCCAAGGAACGCTCGCCGCGGCCGCTCTGCGGAGCCTGGGTTATCCCGTTGCGGTCGTGAACCGCATTCCTCCCGTCCCTCAGCTTGGCGTGGATCGCACGGATCAGCTGATCGGGGAAAGCTTAAAAAAGTACCTCTCCACGGGAGACGCCGCTTGGCCGGTGGTTTTGCCGATGGCGCAAGCGATTTCGGTCTCGATGGATGTGATCCAGGATTTCACGGCCGAAACGAAGTCACAAGCTGCGCGGCAGTTCCTGCTCGCGGGCGGCTCTAAAACTGCTTGGGCCGCCTGGCTCGCCGCGATTCAGGATGAGCGGGAGAGCCGTCATAGAGTCGCCGGGCTGTTCTCGATCGCCTTCAACGCGCTTCATTTCGAGAAAAATCTTCTCCATCAAAATGAGCTCTGGGGCAAGCTTTCGGATCCTCTCCAGTTCGCGCAACCGATCTTGGATGCTCTTCTCAAAGGATTTTTCTCGAAAGAGAAGAGGCAAGCGAAACGGCTCGCCCGTCTCGTCGATCCTTATTACGGGCTTGGGTCCCTGACTTTCCCGAAACTCCTGGTGAATGGCGCGAATGACCCTTACTTCCCCAGTGACTCCGAGCGGTTTTACTGGAATCAGCTCAAGGGCACGGAGAATCACCGCTTGTACCTGCCGAACTTCGGGCACCATGGGAGCGGGGGACTCGCGGACGTGAGTTCCCTCATGAAGCTTTTGCCTTCGGTGCAGGGATTCATCCCGCTCTGCTTTTCAGAAGGCGCGCGCATTCCCCGCTTTAAATGGAAGTTCCATAAACAGAAAAAGACCGGTGAAATCCAAGTTTATGCTCAGCTTGAAGAAGCTCCGAAAGCGCTTACGATATGGTACGCGCGCTCTTCAAGTCGGGACTTTAGAAAGTCCGCTTGGAATAAAATTAAAATCCCCGGCGACCCGGCAGGTAAGAGCCTGTCTGCGCTCATTCCAGCGAGAAAAGTAGGCGAGGGGGTGTTCACCGCCGCGTTCTTAGAAGTTCAATGGAATGATGACGCGGGTTCTTCATCCCGGCGTTTCCCCTTCGTCGAAAGCAGCGCGATCGAGATTATGAAATGAAGTCCCTGAGTCTTGCAGTTTAACGTTGTTCGCCTGAATAAGTCGTTAAGTGTTTAATTTATTAAATAAAATCAAGATATTATACATGACCGTTATTGTTGACAGAAATAGTTATGTATAATATTCATACTCCCATGAAAATTTCGAGCATGTTCGCGATTTTTCCACTTCTGATCTCATGGCATGCTTCGGCCAGCTGCTTCGATGACAAAGATGGGCGCGTTTATTTTGGCCCTCATTGGACCGCCTATTATCTCTTGGCGTCAAATGGCGACAAGGTCTTGGTCATAAAAGCAAATGATGGATTTAAGGCGGCAAAGCCGCCGACTGCGGACGATCTGAATGACGATGGGACCGCCTTTTACTTTCTCAACTACGACTTCCGATTCCCAAATCGCACCGACAATTACGAATTGGAAGTCTATTCAGGAGGCGGCTCTTCCTCAAATGGAGTGTTAGTTCAGGCTGGGGCTGCGGAGGAATCCGCTTTTGATAAAGATCATATTTATAAAATCCCGCTTCTCGAGGAGCGAGGAGAAGGGCGTGAGATCGGGGATCGCCTTCGGATGGCGCTCACTGAATGCCTTCAGAAGACCCGTCTCGCAAAAAGCTATTTTGTGAAAGACATAGCGTCCCATTGTGAAAAACTCGGCGGCGTTCCGGATAAAGACGTTCCGTTCAAGGAAAGCTTCGTTAAACAGGTCGAACTCGCCAGCTTTGATGGAGAGACTGCCCTCACGTTCAAATACCCCGGGAAGAACGCCCGCGCCTACCAATGCCTTGAAAAGGCTCAGGCCTATGCGCAGCCTGTTAATTTTTTAAGCAAGCGCGCGGAGCTGTTTTCCAAATGAAGAGCTTTGAACTGATTTTAAGAGTGATTATCCCAGCGGCTTCCATCGCCTTTTCTTGCGCAGGTAAACCTGTTCTTGCTCAATCCCATCAGCCCCGGTTTTGCCCGGGCGCGGAGTACTCGATCGTCGTCAAGGATTCCCTGATCAAAAGCCCATTCGCGCTTAAAGTGAAGGCGAACGAAGTGGTCATTTCTTTGCTTGAGAAAGACGATCCCGGTGCTGATCGGTTTTGGTACAACTCCTCAGAGGGAAGCTGGTACAAAAATGGTTCAAAAAATGAACCTGTGAAACTTGCGCGCCGTTCAGCCGCCTATTCCAGGCGAGCCGAAGGCTATGCGATCGCGGTAGAAGCGGCGCCTGAAAAAACAAACCGCACCGTGCTTGAAAATCCCGAAAGCCTTTACATCTATCCCTATTCAGAAGCGACCTATTCCAGAGATCTCCCCTGGGAAAAAAGACCGATCCCGCTGCTGAGGCTCAGGAGGATTGATTCCTCAGCAAGCGCGGGAGGCATGAGCGGGTACTTGGTCGATTTTTTTGATCATGCGGGACTCGTCGTCGTGAGCAATGCCGCGGTGGTGGAAAGTTCCGATTTGCAAGTCAAGTCCTACGCCGGCGCCTCAGCTGTGTTTGATCGAGATCAAGCGATCTTAAATGTTCCCAAGTCAGGGCCAACGAAGTGCCCAGATGCGACGGGTTACTTCAATGTGGGCAATCCGATTCTGACCTTGCTTGCGGAAAAAGGCTTCAAACTATCGGGCGCCAGTTTTAATTTGAATTCTTTGATTCAGCTCAGCCAAGTTTCGAAGGATCAAATCACCTACGATGTAGAGGTCCTGAGTTGGGCAAAGCACAAGGAGAATGTGCTGCTCATGGGAGAAATACCGGAGTTTCACTCGCGCGCGAATTTCGCCACGGTGGATGCCTTGCCGGAGTTGCGGGGAATCAATCGGCTCCTGTTTTCGCCCTCTCGGGCTCCTTTCATCGTTATTGGTTCAGGAAAGCGGCAGGTCAGGGAGTTATCCCAGCGGAGCTCGGTCGAGTGCTTAGGTGCATTGATTCAAAACGTGCTGTTCCCGCTGGTCGACGCATCCTCCGGCGATGGGCATGCGCTCAAGGATTTGCTGAGGGTCCGCCCGCTCTTGCTGCGTTTGGAGGAGCGCTTCGAGAATGATTTCACGATCGCTCAAGATGCCGGTGGGCAATCTTGGATCAAGCATCTCAGTCCGACCTATGGAAACGATGAGGAGAGCGCTCTCTTGAATGACGAACCTCATGCGTTCTCATGCGTTGGGAAAATAGCGCGTGCACTCTCCGGGCGTTTTACGTCAAAACAGATGAGAAAAATGGGAAGTACGACGGGGCTCGATGCTTTCTCCCTTCGAGGCAACTGATCGAGGCGCAAGCCCGGAAAAACTTGCAGTTGATTTCGAGGTAGAGTTAAAGGAGTTCCGGCTCGACTTCTTGCGGGTCTCCTCAGTTCATAGTGGGTAAGAGTCGCTGAAAATCAAAAAGGCATAGCAGGACTTTTTCGG
>CAZLYB010000017.1:0-56716 GCA_964563795.1 uncultured Bacteriovoracaceae bacterium
GCCGAAGATTGCGCGCGCGGAAAGCCAGAGCCTGAGGGCTACCTCAAAGGAATGCGCCAGCTTGGCCTCACCGAGCCCTCTCGAGGGCTCGTCTTTGAGGATTCCGTCGCGGGAATCACGGCCGCGAGGCGCGCGGGGCTCTGGGTTACGGCCCTGACTTCGACCAATCACTTCAACCAAGACCAATCGCAGGCGCATTGGAAGATCAAAGATTTCACGCAAGTGGACACGCAGTGGATTCAACAGCTTCAAGAAAGGACGCAAAACCCATGAAACTCGGAAAATCCTCCTCCCTTTGGCTCACTGGAATCCTAGGGGCCGTCGCTTCGATTTTTTCCTGCACCAAGAAAGCGCCGGAAACCCTCCCCTCCTCGAACGAATCCGAGATCTCTTCGCTCATCCAGCAAGATATCGAGACGGGAAAAGGCGCGACCGCCCAAGCCGGGGACTTGGTCACCGTTCACTACACCGGATGGCTCAAGAACGGCACGCAGTTCGACTCCTCATTGACCCGCGGCGAACCCTTCCAATTTCCGCTGGGCGCGGGAAGAGTGATTCCCGGGTGGGACCAAGGCGTGGCGGGGATGAAGGAAGGCGGCAAGCGAAAGCTCACCATCCCCTCCGCCCTGGGATATGGGGCGCGCGGAGCCGGTGACTTGATCCCGCCGAACTCCACTTTGATTTTTGAAGTGAAACTATTGAAAGTTCAAAAGCGCAAACCGGCCTCCTGAGCAGCCCATGGGATACCTCCATAGCTTTTCTTCCAAGGAGCAGGAGCGTCTCGTCCTTCAGGCGCGATTCCTCGAGGAGAGCGTTTACTCGCACGTCGACTTCTCGGCGCAGTCCCGCATCCTCGAGGTGGGCTGCGGCGTGGGAGCTCAGACGGAGATTTTATTGGAGCGCTTTCCCCGCCTCTTCGTGCAGGGAGTCGACGCGGAGTCGAAGCAGATCGCGCAAGCCAAGAAGCGCTTGGGCTCTGAGGTGAAAGCGAAGCGGGCCGCGTTCGAAGTCGCCGACGCCGCTCACCTCCCGTTCGAGGAAAACGCTTTCGACGGGGCGTTCATCTGCTGGTTCCTGGAGCACGTACAAGATCCGGTCAAGGTCCTGCGCGAGATCCGGAGGACGCTGAAGCCCGCAAGCGTCATTTACTGCAACGAGGTGCTCAACGCCTCGTTTTACTGCCACCCTTACAGCCCGGCGACGCTTCAGTACCTCTTCGCCTTCAACGATTACCAGTGGAACCTCAAGGGCGACCCCTTCATCGGCGGAAAGCTCGCGAACATCCTCTTGAACGCGGGCTATCAGAACATCTCGACCGAGGCGAAGGTGCATCACTACGACAGTCGCACGCCGAAGAAACGAGCCGCTTACGTGGATTATTGGGAGTCGCTCATCCTGAGCAGCGCGCCGAACCTGATCCGGGCCGGCAAGATCGATGAAGCGCTCGTCAAGACAATGAAACAGGAGCTGCGCGTCCTCAAGGAGGCCTCCGACTCCGTGTTCTTCGACTCCTGGATCCAGGCGCGCGCGCAGGCGTTCTGAGCCATGAGCCTCCAGGACCGCCTCAGAAAAATCCACGATGAAGCGGGCGGCGAGGCGGGGTTGAGGGAGATTCTCAGGGATTTCTACCGGCGCATGGCGTCCGACGTGATGGTGGGATTTTTCTTCGAGGGCCGCGACTTGGATGCGATCGCTGAAAAACAGCTGGAATTTTTGCTCAAGGCGATGGGAGCGCGGGCAAGCTACAGCGGCCGCCCTCCCGCGCAGGCGCATCTGCAGCTGCCTCCGATTTTGGCGGGGCACTTCGACCGGCGGCTCATTCTGCTTCGGGAGGTGCTCCTGGCTCACGGTCTGAGCGGCGAATCGCAAGAGGCGTGGTTGGAATTCGAGGGCGCGTTCCGGGGCGCGATTGTGAAGTAAAGCCGCTTTACCGCCGCAGCGGCAGTGAAATCAAGCGATCGAGCAAAGTGAACATCTTTTGATGGATCGGCTCGTAGTGATTCATGCGCAAAGCATCTTTGGATTGGATGAATCGCCCACTCTTCAAATCATCGGGGCACGCTTGAATCAAGTCCTCAATCCCCGCGCGCGTGATCTCCAGATGGCATTGGAATGCATAAAGCCCGGGAGCATAGCGCACGACTTGGCGCGGGCACCCCTCGCTTTGCGCGAGGATCACAGCTTCTCGCGTCAGCCCCGGCATATCGCTGTGCCAGTGGATCGCGTCAAAGCGAGGTGGGAAGTCGAGAAAAAGAGGGTCCTTCCTTCCCTCTTCCGTCAGCTCAATGGGGTAAATGCCGATTTCTTTTTCCGGGCTTCTTTCAGTCCGCGCCCCAAGCGCCTCTCCGATCAATTGCGCGCCCAGGCAAAAGCCAAAAACCCGCTTTTTCTCCGAAATCGCGCTCTGAATATGCTCAATCTCATCCCGAAGATAGGGCGCCTCTTCCAAGTTCAAAGGGCTTTGCGGCCCTCCCATGACGATGAGGCAATCGCTCTGCGCGCGACTGAGTTTCTCGCCCAGGTAGGGCTTTACGATGGAGGTCTCGTGCCCCCAGCGAGCCGCCCAATCCCAGATCACTCCCGGGGTCTCAAAATCCGCGTGCGTGATGAATTGGATCTTAAGAGGGCACACAGCAGATCGAATCTATTGGATCTTGCCGCCTACTCCGCCGCCTTTTAATTTTTCGGAAGGATCAGCTCCTAATGCCCTTAATTGATCACGCTTTGTCCATATGGCGGTTCTTGCTTTTTGATAATCGAAAAAAGCGCATGAATTTTTCTCAAGAGAATGAGCGAGAAGACGGTTGGTGCGCCGTGCGTATTTATCGCCGCCCTTTGCAGGAGCCACGCCCGCAAAAGATTGCTCCAAGGCCTGATCGAGAACCTTTCGAACGCTTGGGTCAATGAAGGATTTTGAGTTGGATGAAGCGTCAATGATTTGGGCTTGTTTTTCATCTTCAATATATTCGTCTTCAAAAGAACGAACGATTTTACCTTCCGAATTCATATCCACCTTCAAAAAAAGCTGAGGACGAAATCCCCTGCTTTGCTCATAGGGATTCGGGATGGAAAGAATGAATCGCTTAACGTTTTTTTCATCTCTTAAGAAGCTGCCTTTTGCATCCGAAAAATTAGGCAATGGAACCATGACATGTTGATTTCGAGTGAAAAGGCGAATTGCTGGTTTTCCCTGTATTTGAGCGGGAAGCATGAGACTTTTCAGGATAGTTCCTCCCCGATCGAAGTACGAGCGTCCGCTTTGAGCGGGAAAAACAGTAGCAGGCAAGTGATTCCCGCTGAGCTCAGATTCCACGTCTTCCAAGCAACCAAAAACGTCCTCAAACTCGCCAGTCGCTTCTTGGGTCGAATACTGCAAATTGGAAAATGCCTTCTGAAGGCAGCTCGTTTTTAAGCCTTCAATCGTCTTCAAAGCGGCTTGAGCCTTGCGATTGCCTTCCGCATTCCCCCCTTCCCATAGAGAGAAATTTTCCTTATACCGCCGCCATTGCCATTTGGCGTCCGTGTATTTCATTTCCTTAGGACCATAAGGGCCATTGACTTTGTCATAAGGGAATTTTCCGCCCTGCTTGTGGAACGCCTCTTCAGCTTCTGTTTTGCATTTCTGCTCCTGAGGCCTAAATTCTTTATACAAATTTTTAGCGCTTATCAAAGAGACGGCATTTTCAAAGCATTCATTTTTTGCGATCGGATCATTCTTCACGCTCAATGAACTCGTGCACAAGGTCTCCGCGATCCCGACCTTATAAGAAAGATAGCTCGAATTTTTGTTGGATCGCTTGGGAATTTCGTTGTGCTTATCAGTGAACAGAAATCCTTGATCCATGCACGATCTCACGTTGCTCACCATGGCTTCCGAGTTTTTCACTTCCGGGTATTCGCGCGACGCGTTATATTCATTGCCCATGCATAAGTACTGAATGTATCTTTCGATCGAATCCTGCGAGTCATTCGGCGAATCCATAACATTTCTGCCGGCGCAATTCATGAATTCAGTGATCGTTTGATTGGCGGAACAGCCTTTTAAAGCGAGATTGGTTTTTTCATGAGCAAAGGTCTGATTTGAAAAGACAAAAAACCCAGTCCAGACTCCAAGCACCCACGTTCTTTTCAAGCGATTCTGAATCATCATAAGCCCCCGATTGATTTCATCGAAGTTCATTCGGCCGAATGAACCCTTATCTGCTAAGCTAAAGGGGCTGATTCACTTTTGGCAAGGCATTTTACTGAATCCCGGATTCCAAAAGCTCAAATCGCGCGCAATTCCCTAATTCCGCCCTCAACCTCGCCTGAACCCCTTGCGGCAACGTGATCATCGGCACCGTATGTCCGCAGTCGAAATCGCTGACGACCGGGAACTTGCGTTCACGGGGCGAACCCTCATTTAAAACTTCAAGCAAAAGCTCCTCAAACCCGAACGGGGCGCCCTGAGAGTTCTCCGTTTCGGGCCGGTTCAAAATCAGTGCGCTCACCTGCTCAAATACGCCCATCGCTTGAAGTTGCCGAAACGCGCGCTCCTCGCGCCCCAGCGGAGCGTCCATCTCCTCGAGCACCAAAATCACGCCTTTCAAATCCGGCCAATAGGGCGTCCCCGCGGTGCTGAGAAGCGTATTGAGATTAAAAGTGTAGAGGGGCGCCTCGACTTCGCCCGGCCGCAGTACTTTCCAGCCTTCATGCCTTTGCCATTCCCGTGGAACAAGCTTCCATTCCCCATTCTCCCAGCTTCTCTGATGCCGACTCAACCGCGTGGGCGGCTCAAGCGTGTGTGTGCCTGAACGATGATTTTGAACCGCATCCAAGAACCATTTCGCGCTCTCCGGAATTCCATCCGGCCAATCCCCGAACCAACACATCACCGAAGGCCCGTAAAATGTGCGAAGGCCGGAAAATTTGAGGATCGCGCAATGAAGCGAAGTGAGGTCCGAGTAACCGCAGATGAGCTTTCGGCTCGCCCGGATCGCTTCGAAATCCAAGTAAGGGATGAGGCTGCTCGAATTGGATCCGCCGATCGTCGGCATCAGCGCATGAACTCCGGGATCAGCGATCAGCGCCATGAACTCAGCTGCGCGCGCCTGCGCGGGAGCCGAACGATACCCTTGCGACAAGCGCTGCTCCGTAAGTGAGCCCAGCTTGACGCGAAATCCCATGCGCTCGAGGTTGCGGATGCCGTTTTCGAAAAGGCCGGGATTGGCTTGGTAGCCGGGAAACGAAGGAGTGAAGACCCCGATCGTGTCTCCAGCATTCAGGGCTCGGGGGCTGAGCAGAGAAGCGCTCACCTCTGCCTTCCCCTAAACGTAGCTTCCTTCCTTGATCTTGGCGACGATGATCTTCTCGGGCATCGTCGGATCGCGCGGATCCACGGTGAAGAACGCCTGCTGCTCACAGCGGCGCTTATTGGTAAGGAGCCATTTCAAAATTTGGGTGAGCCCCTTGTTGCGTTTGTCATGAAAGAAGGGGTCGTTCTTGAGGACGTCCTGCGCCTTCTTGAGGGCCCGGACTTCCTGGGCGTCATTCTCCTTCACCGGATAATCATGCAGATCGTATTTCTTGATGTCCTCAGGCAAAACGCCCAGGAACTTCACATCGGGCGCCGAGTAATCCGAATTGCGAATGAGGCTCGCGGCGGAACCCGCCTTGAGTGTTCGATAGATGTTTTGAAGGGTGTACGCGTCCAGATCCCCAAAGAAATAAAGCGGCACTTTGAGTTGATCCTGAATGAGCTTGCACCAGCCGCGCACGGCGTTCGAGGGAACGCCTTGCGCGCCCATGAGGATGCAGGAATGTCGCTTGGTGAACCCATTGGCCACCAGCGTATTGGCCGTGCCCTCGGACTCGACGATCAAGCAAAAATCGATCTTCTTGTTCGCGCTGAGTTTGAGATTTTGCGGCCGATTCTTGGGTTGAAACGGCGTCGTACCGAGCTTCGAAAGGTCCACGACCGCCCGATCCCCGTCGGGCAGCGTCTCGGTCACGATGAGCTGCTGCGAGTAGGTCTGACCGCCACGGTCGTTCGCATAGCAGTTGAGCTCCTCGCGGTAGCACTCCAAAAGCTCGCCGATGAAATCGATGATGGAATCGGACTCGTCCTGATCGGCGAAATCCAGCGGTTTCAATCTCGGGTTGTGCTTAATTTCACCTTTGCTGATGTAATAAAGCTCGCGCTTGGTGTTGACTGCGCCGGTATCTAAATTGCGGAGCAGGACCTCGAGCATGAAGATCGCGCGCGACATCTTCTTGACCGAGCTCACGTTGAGCTCGGTGGCCACTTTCTTGGGGCCGGGGACGAGGTAGCCCACTTTGGCGTCATAGCGCGAGTTATCGAGCGAGCACTTGGTGGCGTGGAGCACGGGGCGCTTCGCTTTTTCGAGATCCGCGAGCAGCTTGCTGCAGAGGTCCTTGCTGAGCTTGGGGATTTCCGAGCGGACTGACGTTCTCATACGGCCTCGATTCTGGGTTCATCCGAACCCGCTTCCCGATTTTCCTGTTTTTCGAGCTTGCCATGGGCTTCTTCGAGCTCTTTTTGAGTATCCCGCGCATCGCGGCCCAGGAGCTTCAAGAGCCCTTCTTCGGCGCGTTTTTTCCTCTCTTGAGGCGCCTTTGAAATGCGGCAGAGGCCATCCACCAGGATCGGGCCGAATTGCTCGATGTGACGGATCTTCTCCTCGAGCTCGCTGGCCTTCGACTCCTTGCGAATGTGCCGGGAGAGGCGCTGGCCTGCCTGAATGAGCGCGCGGCGGATTTCCTCGACCAGTTCATCGGAGGCGTCCACGGTTTCCTTGGAGGCATTCTTAAACTTAATGAAGGGCGACACCACGCTGAGCGCGACGATGTAAGGGCCCTGCGGGAGCGAGCCCCGAGGCTGCGCCAACCCGTACGCCCTCCAATTCACCGACTCGAGCGAATGCACCATAGCGCACGCGGATTTGTCGAACTGCAGGGGCACCCGGTTCGCGAAGCGGAGCACTTGAACGGGCGCATCCGGCTCCAGCCCCTTTTCTTGAAGGCGCGCGATGGCGACCTCGACTTGAACCGGCTTGAAATCGCAGATCGCGGGCTTCCGGCTCACCACCGAGAAAAAATCCACCGCGCCCAGACGCAGGATGCTTTTTGAGAGCGCTTCCTCGCCGATGGAGAGCACGGATTTGGTCGAGGGGGCCATGAGCTTCAGATTTTGAAGATGAGTGAAGATCTCGCGGAACTCTGCTTCTTTCACCGAATCCACGAGCCGCTCGAGCATGGATTTGGGCATTCCCGCTTTGACCAAATCGCCCAGGACCCCTTCATGGATTCGGGAGAATCCTTTCTTGAGCCATGCGCCCACTTTCACTCGGCCGAACAGATGGGAGTGCGCGATGAATTCCCCGAGCTTCATCGTATGAGGATGCGGCTCCGTGGGCTCCGGGATTTCCGGGACGACGTCACTGACCCGCGTGATCGTCTTGGGCTCGGTCTCCGGCATGCTGTAGTGAAGCGTCAAATGGGGGTTCACGAGCGCCGTTCCGTTCAAGTAGTTCAAGAGCCCCGCTTCGCCGTTGAGCTGAATGCGGCCGTCGATCACGAACTCGACGCGCGTGCCGTGCGGGCGATTCCAATCCAGCGTTTGCCGATCCTTCAAAACGCCGCGGTTATTTTTGATGTCGACTTCGACCACGCAGGAGAGCGCTTTTTTCATGGAGGCGGTCTTGGTCTGGATCCTCGCGCCCGTCGCGCTCGTGAGCTGCGCCCACGTGGTCGCAGCCGAAATCCCGATCCCCTGCTGCCCGCGGGAGCAGCGGCCCCGCCCGAATTTGGAAGAGGCCAGGTATTCCCCGAACACTTTAGGGACGTCCTCGGCCTCGATCCCAGGGCCGTTGTCTTCGACCCGGATGCGAATCTGATCCGAATTCTTGAGAGAGCCTGCGCCGGCCTTCTCGATCTCCACCGTCACCTCCGGCAGAATGCCCGCGTCCTCGCAGGCGTCGAGCGCGTTGTCGACCGCTTCCTTCAAAGTCGTCAGCACCGATTTTGTAAGCGATGAAAACCCCACTTGCTGGAGGTTTTTGGAGAAATATTCGGCCGTGCTGCTGGTCGTGATCTTCGTCGTCGATGCCATCGATGTTTTGCCTCAGAGCTGGATGGGACTGTCAGGGTCCCTCGTTAACACTTGAATCGTCGCTAAAAACAAGACTGCGATCATGGGGCCTAAAAAGATTCCTGTAAACCCGAAAGCCTGCAACCCCCCGAAAGCCGCTATGAAAGCGAGCAGCGGGTGGAGGTTCGTCGTCCCTTTCAGGAAAAGCGGCCGCACCAAGTTATCGATGACCGCGACGAAGATCGCGCCGACGAGAAGCACGATGCTCGCGGAGAAGCGCCCCATCACCAACTGATGAACCACGACGCCCAGAGTCGCCGGAGCGGAGCCAACGACGGGCACGAACGACCCCAAGAATACGAGTAATCCGATCAAAACGGGATTGGGAACCCCCATCGCCCAGCACAAGCCAAATTCAAAAACCGCCTGCACTCCCCCGGAGACCACTGAAGCCAAAATCACGGACCGGCAAGCCTGGCTCAAGACATTGAGCAAGGATTCGGTTTGCTGCTGGGAAAAAACGGAATTTTTCCTCAAAAAACCCACGAACCTTCGCCCATCCACCAAGAAAAAATAAAGGCTCACGATCACCAGCACCAGCGCGACCGTCAGGCCCGGCAGCGAAGTCAGGAATTGCCCCAAAAGATCGGTGAACCGCAGCGCGACGTTTCTCATGAACTCCACCGCCGTGTTCACGAACTGCTCGCTGGGGACCGGCAACCAGGGAGAAGCCCATTCAAGCGCTTTGGGGAACCAAGTCGTGTGATTCAAGGCTTCGCTCCAGCCGCCCTCCCCTCCCAGCGTCTCTTGAAAGCTCGACGCCTTGAACGCTTGAAGCTGCTGAATCGCGGTTTTAGCGCCCTGGAAAATCAAGACCGCCGTGGGCACCAGGAAAATCACCGTCACAAGCAAAGTCAGCAGCGCAGAGGCGAGCGACCGGGAAAGCCCCCGTTGCATCATGCGCTCCAGGACCGGGACGATCAGCACCGCAAGCGCCCCGCCGAATCCCACCGGCAGAAGCAGGGGCGAGGTGATGTAGAAAAATAAAACCGCGATGCCCAGGACGAAGATCTTACGAGCCATGAGGCACTTCTGGGGAACGGGAAGAATTCAAGGGAGAGGAATGAGTCGTCCCAAAAACATAATCCCAAAGAGGCGAGCTGACTCCCCAGTGCGACTCATGGTTCACAAAGTGATGGATCATGTGGTGATGCTTGATCGCTTTGCCGATCCGGCTGCGGGGATGGAAGTGGTGGACGGCGAAGTGAATGTAATCGTAAGCCAGATAGCCGATGAGGAAAAATGCGAAAAAAGGCTGCACCCAAGCGGCGCCTAATACGGATCTGAAAATTCCATAGAGAATCGAAGCGATCGCAATCGCGGCCACCGGCGGCATCACGAGCCGCGTCGGGTCGACCGGGTCCTCATGATGCAATCCATGGATCAAGAATTGAAACCGCTTTTGCAAGGGACTTCGCGGCTCAAAGTGAAACACAATTCGATGAAGGATATATTCCGCAAAGGTCCAAAAAACGAGTCCGCTCATTCCCAAAAGCAGGACCTGCCCCACGCTCAGGGACTCCACCCAGAAGGAACTCCAGATCAGCAAGGCGATCACGGGGAGCCAAAGCACCAAAGGCGTCAATGGATGAACATGCGTCAAACGCTCCAACCACGGGTGCTGGAAAATGCGAATGCTGGGATAAGGTTTCTTCGATGCCATTCCTTCAACTTACAACGACCTGGATTGCCAGGCAATCGCTCTCATGCTAGCGTCCTTCAAGCCGCATGAACGCCCTATCCAGCTCCTTTTTCATTCTGCTTTTAGCTCAAATCATCCTTTTTTTTGCGCTCTTAGGCTGGCTCCGCTCGCGCTTAGCCCGGGAATTCGGATCCAATTTGCAGAAACCCCTTTTTGAGCTCACCGAACGGCTGCTCAAAACCAGCCAAGAAGCCAAAGAAGCCACCCTCGAAAAAATCCATCAGAACTTTTCCCAGACTCAAACTCGTTTGGAGACCACTCTTTTCCAAAATCGCAGTGAGCTGCACGCGGGGCTTCAATCCACGACTCTGGCGCTTGAGGCGAAGTTCCAGTCCCTGGAGCAACAAGTGAGCCTTCGTCTCCAGACGATCGGGCAGAGCGTCGAAAACAAGCTGAACGAGAACCTCAAGGAGGGGTTCAAGCACTTTGCAAAAGTGCAGGAGCACCTCCAAGCCGCTGAGCTCAAGCTGGCCTCTCTGAGCGTCGTCGGGCAATCCATCTCAGACTTGAACCAGTTGCTCAAGCTCCCGCATTTAAGGGGCGGATTCGGGGAAGCGACCCTGGAGAGACTGCTCGCTGATTTTCTGCCCGCAGGCTCTTTTGAAGTACAGTACGCGGTTACCCCCAACTCGACGGAACGCGTGGATGCGGTGGTTCGCCTCGCCAAACATCTCCTTCCCATCGATAGCAAGTTCCCGCGGGAACAAGTGCTCCCGCTCTTTGAATCCCAGGACCCCCTCGCCTTGGAGAGCGCCCGAAAAACGCTGAGCGAATGGATCCGCTCGCAAGCGAAATCGATCGCTGAGAAATACATCCGCCCCGAACATGGCACGACCGATATGGCGCTTCTTTTCCTGCCGAGTGAAACGCTGTATTTCGAGGTCATCCGCAACGGAAAGCTCTTCGAAAGCCTCAGCAAGCTGAAGGTGTTTCCTGTCTCTCCTAATACCCTCGCCATCTCCCTTCACTCAGTCACGATGGCGATGGATTATTACGCCATGGCCCGGGGCGTGGAGAAGACGATCGAGGAAATTCGAAAAGCCCGCCGTCACTTTGACCATTTTGAGAAGAAATTTGAAGACGTCGGCAAGGGATTGCGCAAAGCCCAAGATGCCTATGAAACCGCGAACACGCACTTAAGCCATTACGGCTCCAGCGTCGTCCGGCTCCTGGGCGAAACCGATTCCCTCGAAGAACTGACGGAACCCTCGCCTCCCGTCCTCCCCAGCCCAGAATCCAAGGAATCACCCTGGCCTTAAACCCCTCGAGCAAGCCCTAGCGAACTGCCCTGAATTTTGATATCGGGATTGTATATGCCGATTCTTTCAGTCAGCCTCAAAGACCCGGAAGCTCTCGAAAAATTCTCCGCCTCACTGCGTGAAACAGGATTCGCGGTCCTCACGGAACATCCCATTTCGCCGAAACTGATCCAAACGGTTTATCAGGATTGGGAGGCGTTTTTTCGCTCTGCCGAGAAAAACGCCTGCACGTTCGATCCCGTGCTTCAGTCGGGTTATTTTCCCTTCAAAAGCGAGAACGCCAAAGGCACCACCCAAAAAGACCTAAAAGAGTTTTATCATCTTTTCCCAAACACCCCTCATCCCCCAGGTTTAGGGGAAGCCACGCGCGAGCTTTTCCAGCAGCTCGTCGCCTTGGGATCCAAGCTGCTCGAAGGCCTTGAAAAACAGCTTCCTGCCGACATCCGCGCTCACCTCTTTGAGCCCTTGAGCGCGATGATCCAAAACAGCCAACAAACGCTCTTTAGGACCATTCATTACCCTCCGCTAACGGGCGCTGAAGAAGCGGGCGCTGTTCGCGCGGCGGCTCATGAAGACATCAATCTCATCACCTTGCTGCCCGCGGCGACAGCCCCTGGGCTGGAGGTTCGGGACATGCAAGGGCAATGGCATGCGGTCGCCTGCGACCCGGGGCAAATCGTCGTAAACGCCGGGGACATGCTGCAACTCGCGACGAACGGTTACTATCGCTCGACCACCCATCGCGTCGTCAATCCCCGGGATCCCGCTCAGCTTAAAGCCTCGCGTTACTCAATCCCTCTCTTCGTGCACCCCCGGCCCGAAGTGCGCCTCTCCGCGGATAAGACCGCAAAAGCGTATCTTGAGGAGCGGTTGCGGGAGATCGGCTTGATCCAGGCCAAGGCTTGACACTCTCTTGAAGTGATTTCTATCCGGTTTCTTTATAAAAAGACCGCATGCGCTGGATTTCTCTCGCTCTTCTCTTCGCATGCCCTTGGGCCTTCGCTGAAACGGTCCTCCACGATCCGCCCCGCGCAAAAGCATGCTGGCAGATCGTGGAAATGCTCCTCAAAGAAACCTCCTGGAACTCGCCTCCCAGCGCACTGAGGAGGCTTTCCTACCTAGAAACCCCGCTTTTCTCCTCGAAGGGTGAAAAACTGGGCATCCAGTTCTCGGATTGGATTTCTGGCGGGGATCAATTCCATTTAGTGGAATGGTTTCCTCAAGCCGCGCGCGGAAGACTCCTGATCCGCTATTACGATGAGGATCGTCGGCGAACGGAAAAAAATCTTGTTTCCTTGAATTCAAGAACCTGCGCGATCGAGGATTTTTATTCCATTTTTTCCATGAAATCTGAACCTAAAATCGATTCCCTGGAGCGACGTGACGGGGAATGCCGATTGACTTCAGAGATCGCGGCGGAAGATCCCGCGAGAAGCTTGGAGTTCTGCAAAAGGATCAAGAGCGCAAATCGGGATCAACCCCGTGATGAAGCGCGCCCGCCAGCGCGCACCACTGAAGCTCAACCAGAGTAGGAACCCAGCCGAGCGGCGTGATCACATCCCATGTGAAGCTTTGAGCGGCCTCGATCTTCGCCCCGCGAAGGTCGGGCAGCCGAGGATCCTGAGCGGGGGATTCCAGGCGCCAAATGACTTCTCCAGGAGCCGCTCCCCAACGAGGGCCGTGAAAAAACTCTTCGCTCCCATAGGCTCGTACCGGCGTCCTTGCCATTTCCATGAATTTCAGGGCGATTTCACGCGCGATCCACTCCCCTTCCCAATCCCCGATGAGAATCGAGGGAAGTTTTTTGACTTTGGAATCCAAGCTCAAAATATCGGGATCGGTTTGCGTCGCGAGCTGTCTCCAGAGCGATGCGGCCTCCTCCCGCAAAAGCAGCGTCGTGATCGCGCAGATCGCGCCAGTCACGGAAACCGTGTGTGGCTCGACTTTTTCCAGCGGGGTGGTGAATAGAAGGGGAAAGTTCCGAGAGGGATGCTCATCCGAAGAAAGCTCCGCTCGAACCAAACCCACCGAAGCTCCCCGCGCCTGCGCGAGCTTCAACGCCTCCAAAGTGGAGGCGCTTTGGCCGCGATGACTCACTCCCAAAAATCCGTCTCCAGAAGCCGGAAGCACTTCCATCCCGATTGCGAGGCTAGGCACTGCGATCACCTCAAAAGGGACTTTCCATCCGTGCTCTTTCGCGCGCGTCACCACCCAGGCCGCAAGCCGAGCGACGTGATAACTGCTCCCCACGCCGAAAAGAATGACCCGCTTGAGGGGATTTCCACCAAACGGAGAGGCGACGCCGAGCGTGCGCTCAGAAATCTCAAGCCAAGACTTCTTTTGGCCTCGAAGCGCTCGCTCGACCTCGGTCATCGGCGGGTGAACCGCTGAGCGATCTCTTCAAAGAGATAGATCTGGCTCAAGCACGCCTTCTCAAAGTCACTGATGAGCAGGCTCTCATTCTCGCCGTGCGCGTTGGTATAGGGATCTTCCACCCCAATGAGCAGGGCTGGAGCGCCTCCCAAGGCTTCAGCGAAGGGTTTTACGAAGGGAATGCTCCCCCCGCTCCCCAGCTTGATCACCGGCTTGCCGTAACCTTTCGAAAGGGCGGCATCCGCGGCTTCAAAGGCGGGACCCACAGGCTCGATCGACCAAGCCCCAGTGCCTTCTTCCGATTTGAAAGTGACCTCAAGCCCCCAGGGGACATGCGCTTTGAGGAAATCCTGAATCTGCTGAAGGACTTTCTTCGGATCGAGGTCCGGAACCAAGCGAATTCCCACTTTTGCCCAGGCCGCATCGTTGATCACATTTCCCGCCTGTTGACGGGAAGACGCCTGAATGGCGTTCACGATGAGGCTCGGAAAGCGAAAAAGTTGAACCAGCGGGGACATCCCCTGAGCACCTTGGGTCAGGATCTTGCCGTGGGGGACCAGTCCCGCCTGAGCCCGAAATTCTTTCTCATGATAAGGAATCTGAGCGAAAGTTTTCTGCTCACTGTCCGTGAGCGGCCGGATCTGCTCCATGATCCCGGGCACCAGGATGCGCCCTTCTTCATCGACTAGGAGACTCAGCATTTTGGAGAGCGCCATCACTGGATCCGGGATGGGACCGCCCCACACTCCGGAGTGCACCGTTTTGGAAAGCGCCCGAACTTCAATCTCAAACGCCACCAACCCACGCAACGCCACGGTTAAAGCAGGAATCCCGCAATCAAAATTGCTTGTGTCCGTCAAAACCAGGATGTCCGCGCCCAAGAGCTTGCGATGCTGGGTGATGAACTCCGCCAGATGAAGGCTCCCGATTTCCTCCTCGCCTTCGATGAGGACTTTCACATTGACCGGGAGCTTTCCGACGCTATCGAGATAAGACGAGATCGCCGCCGTATGAATGACGATTCCCGCTTTATCATCCGCTGTGCCTCGGCCAAAGAGGCGCTTCCCGCCCGGCCCATCGAGTACCGTCGGCTCAAAAGGAGAGGTTTTCCACTTTTCCATCCTTCCGGGCGGCTGCACGTCATGGTGCGCGTAGAGCAGCAAAGTGGGCAACTCAGGGGATTGAATCTTTTCGCCATAGACGTAGGGATGAGCGCCTGAGAGCTCGAGAATTTGAACTTGCTCCAAACCCCGTTTTTTCAATAACCGAGCCACCGCCTCCGCGCTTTTCTTCACTTCCTCCGGCGGAAAGCCATCGAAGCTGACGCTCGGAATGCGAACGAGCTCATTGAGATCCTCAAGATGAGATTTGATATGTTCCTTCAAATGCGACGCGGGTTTTTCCATAGGCGTCTATATGACTCAGCCCTCCTTGCTTGACAACCCCCATTCCGCAAGAGAAACCTAAAGCCCCCTATGGCCGCTTCCAATCGCACCCGTATCAAGCTCAACTCCTCGTTTTGGCGGCATTCTTCGTGCGTCCCTTTTTCAGAGGACGTGCTGCCCTCGAGCCTTTTTCTCAAAAATCGGCACTTTCTCGTATTTGACATCGAAACCCAACAATTGGTTCAAGAAGTCGGGGGTTGGGATCACATCGATAAACTTAAAATTTCGGTCGCCTGTGCGTACGACAGCAAAACTGACCAAGTGCATTCCTATCTGGAGCATCAACTCCCCGAATTGATCGCGCTTTGTTACGAGCGTTTGGTCATTGGCTACAATATCCGGGGATTTGACCTGCCCGTAATGGCGGCCTATGGGCTGGATGTTCGCAAGCTCGATATCTTCGACATCATGTATGACCTCGAAGTCGCGGCGAACCAGAAATTCCTCAAACTGGAGTCAGTTGCCCGCGGAACCCTGGGGCTTGGGAAATCAGCTGACGGGCTTCTCGCGGTCGAATGGTGGAAAACGGGGCAAGTCCAAAAAATCATCGAGTACTGCATTCAAGACGTGAAAGTCACCCGAGATGTTTTTCAGTTCGGGAGGCAAAACGGATTCGTCAAAATCCAGCGCGCGGAAGATAAAGTGGTCCAAGTCCCGGTTCAATGGAACTAAGCGTCGTGACTTTATATAATTGCTTTGTAGAATGATTCTACCAGGGAAGGATTGTCTTGACCCACGGAAGGGTCATTTACTTCCTTGATCAGCTCCAGAACCCGCAAGCGAACGTTTTTCTGGAGTTTCGCCAGGCCCTGAGTCAGGGCTTTTTTTCCACGACAAGAAGAAATCCACGGCTGTTGAAGCCACGTGAGGCCACCCTTCAGCGGATCGGCAGGCTCTTTTTTCCATCACGGAGCCATCGGAACGGACCAAACGAACGCGTACCGTGGAGGCGCAGCCCGCCTTGGCAGTACTTTCAGCCGCTGGGGCGGATTCGAGTTTACCGGCCAAGTATTTGAAATATTCTCGCGCCTCCTTGGGATGAAGCGAGATAGTCGTGCTGGAGCTGGGATCCAGCTCCGGCGGAGATATCTTGATCGACGTCGTTTCGCCCTTGGCGTCCACTTCCATAGCGAATGAAGGAGGGCCGGCCCATTTTTGATCCGGCCCAGGGTATTCGATCGACATCGAAGTAAACCCAGCCGCCGGCTGAAATGCGGATTGAATGGCTTCAAGCGTGCTATTTTGCTGAGCCCCAACGCACCCGGTTAAAAGAATGAGCCCGACTTGAACGGAATTCAACGAAACTCGAGCCATGCAGTCTCCTGGGAGATCGAAAATGCTTGATTGAGGCATTGTTGGATCGAATCATCGTTTAACGCCGCGATCGAGCATGCCTGAGGCGAGAGGCGCGAAGCCAATGCGGAGGAGATCGCCCAAGTGGACTCTGCATACTCCCCTCCTTTGCATTCCATCGCCGAAAGCCCCAGGCAATGCATCGCCGGCTCCCAAAACGCCGCGGCCCAACTCGAAAGGCGCGGATCTTTTTGCAATTCGCACGGCGCCCATGCCTGCGCGAGAAGCCGGGTCAGTTCAAAACGCAATTTTTTCGGGCTTTTTTGAATCGAAGCCGCCATTCCATTGCCAAGACGAATGACATTCCCCTCCTGGGGATCATCCGTGTAGAGAGCGATTCCTCTCCAAAGGAGATCGGGATAACTGGAAATGGGGGGCCGTTGAAGGCGAATCGCTTCGATTTTGGCTTGAAGCGCCGAAATATTCTCAGGAGGATGCTTTGTCCCGACCCGGCCTAACCAGCTTGAGAGCTCATGCTTGGCGGTGTGAAACTCCTTCATGACCTTCTTCCACTGCCCCGCTGAGACTTTGAGTTGAGCGCTCCCATCCCCCGCGCTTTCCCTCATGGGTTCGCAGGGCTCTGGAGCCGTTTTTTCCACGACGGGCTGGGAAGGCGATTCATGGGGGCTTTCGGGAGCGGGCTCTTCGGCGGGCTTTGCAGGGAGATTCGCGACGATCGAGTCAAGTTCAGGAGGGCCGCTCAATGGGGCGCGATGGAAGCGGGAATGCAGATACCCTGCTCCTAAGGCAGCGAAAAATACTACGCTGAGGATCCCTACAGCCGCTCGGAAGCGCATCCTGCGCGTCACTCCTCTTCCTCCTTGATGTTAATACTTATTTATTGTTTATCAAAAGAAAAATGAACAGCCGGATTTTTGACGCTTTCGAGGCCCGCGGCGGGCATGATACGGTAGATTCATGGCGTCTCAACACCTCACCCTGTCCGGTCAGCAAATCCTGAATACGATCGAAACCGAAATGCGCAAGGACTTTGAAACCACGAAGCGCGTGCTGGCTTTCGATGAATACCTCGTGCTCCTCGCCGAGAGTCCCCTTCAGCAGCTTCGCGGCTCAGCGAAATACATGGCCGATATGATCGATTCATTCGGCAAATCCAACTCGGCAGGGCAGGAACGGTTTCGGCTTTTTGATTTACCGGTCGACGGACTCACTCACCGAATCGTGGGCCAAGAGACGGTCCAAAATCAAATTTACCGGATCCTGCGCACGTTCACGCGCCAAAAGATCAACAATCGGCTCATCCTCCTCAATGGCCCGAACGGGAGCTCCAAGACTTCCATGATCCGGGCGCTGATGAAGGGAATGGAGCTCTACTCGCAGCAGAGCGTGGGCGCGATTTACACTTTCAGCTGGGCGTTCCCGCATGAGCGCTCCACGAAATCCGGGATCGGGATCAGTCCGCGATCCAAGGATCCCGAGCAAATGAGAAATTACGCCAAATTGCCGGACGACGATATCGCCGCTCGCATCCCTTGCGAGCTCCGGGATCACCCCGTGCTTCTCGTCCCGCCGGAAAAACGCAAGGCGTTCCTGGCTCGTCTCATTGGGGAAAAGCCCGCGCAGGATCTCTGGGAATCCCTCCCAACGTATCTCTCCATGGGAGACCTCTGCCACCGGTGCAAACTGATTTTCGACGCCCTCCTCAAGGCCAATGGCGGGGACTTCAATAAGATCCTCAGCCATGTCCAGGTGGAGCGCTTTTATTTTTCGCAGCGTTACCGTCGGGGCCTCGTGACGATTGAGCCGCAGTTGCACGTGGACGCCAATTATCAACAACTCACCTACAACAAGATGGTGGCCAACCTTCCCGTATCCCTCCAAAGCCTGAATCTTTTCACCCTCAGCGGGGATCTGATCGATGGGAACCGTGGGCTCATCGAGTACAGCGATCTGCTCAAGAGACCGATCGACTCCTACAAGTACCTTCTGCACGCTTGTGAAACGGGCTCGATCAACGTGGCCTCCAGCATCGCGCATTTGGATACCGTCATGCTGGGTTCCACCAATGAGATCCAACTCGACGCCTTCAAGGAGTTTCCCGACTTCATGAGCTTCAAAGCGAGGCTTGAGCTCGTTCGCGTCCCCTATTTGCTCTCGGTTTCGGAGGAAATCCAAATCTATGAGCCCCTCTTGGATCAAATCCGGATCGATAAGCACATCGCCCCTCATGCGGCTTGGACCGCGGCGCTCTGGGCGATTCTCACGCGGCTCAAACGCCCGAACGCGGTGAACTACCCCCCGCAAGTCGGGAGCATGATCTCGGGGCTGACGCCGCTCCAGAAAGCCCGGCTTTACGACGCCGGTGAAATTCCGCCCTCGCTCTCCGCGGATGACCGCAAGCTCCTCCGCGCCAATCTCAAGCGGCTGAGGGAAGAATACTGGAATATTCCGTACTACGAGGGGCGCGTCGGCGCTTCCGCCCGCGAGATGAAGTCACTCCTTTCGGAAGCTTCACAAAATTCCGAATTCCCCTGCCTCTCCCCCCTCGCCGTGCTCAAGCAACTCGAGGAAATCATCAAGCACTCGAGTGAGCACGAATTCCTCCGCCAGGAAGTCAAGGACGGCTATCACGACGCGCAGGAATTCATTCAAGTCGTGAGGAATGAATACCTCAACATCATCGATCAAGAAGTGCGCGATTCAATCGGCCTCTACAACTCCTCCCAATGGGGAGAGTTTTTGAAACGCTACGTTCAGCACATCTCCCTGGTTTTAAAGAAGGAGAAGACGAAAAACCCGATCACTGGATCGCTGGAGGATCCTGATCACGCTTTGATTCAGGAGTTTGAGAAGATCGTGGAAGCGCCTTCCGAGGGCGCCGAGAAAGATGCCTTCCGGCAGAACATCATCTCTCAGGTTGGGGCCTGGTCTTTGGATCACCCTGGTGAACCCGTTCATTACTCCAAGGTTTTCCCAGATTTTTGGAAGAAGCTTGAAAAGCACTACTACGAATCCCAGAAGTCACTCCTGACCAAGATGAGCGAGGCTTTGCTGGTCTATGGGACGGATCAAGACGATCAATCCTCCGAAGGAACCCAACTTGCCCGTCGAACGATCCAAACGATGCGCACCAATCAAGGTTATTGCGAAAAATGCGCTAAAGAAGTGATTCGATTCCTGATGAGACAAAGGTATTGATGAAGATCTCCGAAACTCTCAATCCCGGCGAACTTCTCGCTCAGTACCAAGTTCTTGAAGCAGGGGTGAGGCTGGACGCCTTCCTCAAGCGGCAATTCACATCCCGGTCCCGGCAGAAAATCCAGCAATTCATCGAAAGCGGGTCCGTGCAAGTCGTTCGCCCATGCGGCCTCGCGCTCAGTGCGCTCAAACCCAGTCTCATCCTGCGCGCGGGGGACGAAGTTTCGCTCCGTTCGGAAAAAAAACAGGAGCCCGATGTCTGCTTCGACTATGAGGTGATTTACGAAGATGAATGGATTCTCGTGCTGGATAAGCCGGCCGGACTCCCCGTTCATCCTGCGGGGCGCTACTATTTCAACACCTTGCTCTCCCATCTTCGGACGCACCGCAAGACGGGCGGCCCTCAGGGCGAGGAGACCTCTTACTTTTTGGTCCACCGCATTGACAAGGAAACGAGCGGGCTCATGGTGCTCGCGAAGACGAGTGGGGCCGCTCATGCGCTGACTCGGCAGTTCTTCAACCGAAGCACCGAAAAAAATTACCTCGCGATTTCGCAAGGTCATCCTGAAGCTTGTTTCAAGGTGGATCTTCCCTTGAGAAGGAGCCTCACCTCGAGGATCAGGATGAAGATGGAAGTAGCTCCCGATGGAGAGCCGGGCCAAACTGCTCTCACCGAGTTTCAACGCCTCTCTCTCCACGGAAATTACGCGCTCCTTCGCTGCTTTCTCAAAACCGGCAGGCAGCACCAGATTCGAGTGCACCTCGAAGCAGCTGGACACCCCATCGTCGGCGACAAGATTTACGGTAGGCCCGAAGAAGAAGCGCTACCCTGGAGGGAGCACGTCGCGCTCAACTTTGAATCCCTGCAGAAATTGGAACTGCCCCGTCATGCGCTTCACGCCGCGAGCCTCGCCTTTGATCATCCAACCCGGGGCATTCGAATGGCGTTTGAATCTCCTCTGCCAGAAGAACTCCACCGCTTTTTGACGGCTCAAAGCACCGAAAGCAAAACCGGATCCCAGACCGGCGCGCGAACTGGGCACTGAATGGGCTCGCTGAGCCTGAACTCCGCGAAGCTTAACTTCTTCTTCCGATCGTAGCGAAGATCCCCGATCGTCCACCCCCCCTCCTCTTGGGTCCAAAAGGGGGCTCGGGCGAATTTGAGAAAAGCGGAAGCGCGGCAGTCCCTTGCCGTGATTTCAAGAAGCTGCGTGAGGGGCGCCCGAAACTCATCCAACCACAGCACCTCGGAAGGCATCCCCAAAAACCGCCCGCTCTGCGCGGCGAGATGGGCACTGACCAAGGGAGCAGTGGTGGTTTCAGAGTGCACCGAGCATTGCCGGGGGGAGAACCAACGCGCATTCAAACTGACGGCCGCCCGCCGCACATGGTAACCGCCTTGGGGATCCAAGCTCACCGCGTGCAAACTCCAACACCAGGGATTGGCGGGTTGTGGCGTGCTGATCCATTGAATCTGCTTTTCGTTTTTGGCACCCCGTTCCCAGCTTTCTTTCGCCAAATTCCTGGCCTGGCCTGAGCTCCAATAAAAAATCCCCAGAACGCACGCGACGGCCCCCCAGGCCAGTGGAGCGCGCAACCTCCCCCAATGGAGGAAAAACATCCCCGCCGCCCAGAAGAAAATAAAAACCCGAACCGCGCCCGGGATTCCAGGAACCTGCGCCGCCGCGAAAAGAACCAGGCCCGCGATGAAAGCCCAGAACCCCTTCACCTTCCATTTTCCTGAAAGATGCCATGCCCACGGCCAAAGAGCGAAAAAGAGCAGAGGTTCCAAGATGAAAATAAAATCCTGGGAATAAAGACGCCCCGAAAACGGCGAAAGCGGATGGACGCCGTAATTATTCCAAGAATCGGCGAACAGATGGAGCAGGATGCTCAGCAACGAGACCCCCCAGAGCTTCCATCCCCACGGCCTCCCGAAGAGCTTCGATATCAAACCGCTGAGCAAAAAACTCGCCGGCAAGGCGAAAAGAAGCGTGTGGGTTTCCGCCCGGTGATTCAAAAGGCCATCCAAAGGCGAGGGATTTTTACCCAGCGCGCGCATCACCCAAGTCGTCACCGCATCCCCATCCGGAAGATTGCTCCCCAAGACAGCCGCCCAAACCCATGCGCCGCGATCCCGGGGCTCGAGTTTCTTGCCCAGTGAGCTTGCCACGGCCAGCCCGATTAAAGTATGTGTTGCATTATCCAATGGGGAACACTCCTAGAAAAAATGATCGCTAAGATTTCTCAAGACATCATTCGCTGTCATACTTGCCCTCGCTTGATCGAGCACTGCAAAAGTACAGCCGCCCTCAAAAAACGCGCGTACCTCAATGACGCCTACTGGGGCAAACCGGTGCCGGGCTTCGGAGATCCCCAGGCTCAGCTCTGGATTGTCGGACTTGCTCCCGCTGCTCACGGAGCAAATCGTACAGGTCGAATTTTCACCGGGGATCGATCGGGGGAATGGCTTTACCGAGCCCTGCATCGCGCGGGGTTCGCCAACCAAGCCCAATCTCTCCATGCCCAGGACGGCTTGCGACTCCAAGATTGCTACATCAGCTGCGCAGTGCGATGCGCCCCTCCCGGCAACCGCCCCTCGCCTCAGGAGCTCTCCCATTGCCTGCCTTTCCTCGAGCGGGAAATGCGGGCACTCACGCAATGGAACACCCTCATCGCCCTGGGGCAATTCGCCTTTCACGCGCTCTGGAAGATTCTCGGGGAGAAACAGGCCCGCCCGAGGATGGCTCATGGGGATCTCCTCGAATTGCCGCATGGGAAACGATTGATCTTTTCGTATCATCCGAGCCAGCAAAATACCTTTACGGGACGGCTCACTGAGCCGATGTTCGATCGGATTTTTCAAAAGGCCAAACGCCCTCAATAAGAGGCTGCGGCTCCCGCATTCGACTCGGCTTCCGCCTCCGAGGACGAAGTGCAGCTCTTTTTCTGGGGAGATGAAGTGGATTGAATCACCTCCGAAAAAACCTCGATGGCTTTGCCCCGATCCGCGTGGATCGCCTTTCCGAACAAGTCCTTGAAAAAATCCCCGGTTTTCCAGAGGGAGAATTCGAAGAAGCCTTTCGGGCTTTGCCCGCGGTCTAAGAGGTAGAAAAAGGCATTTTTCAAAAGCGCGTTATTTTTAATGCAGCTTTGATCGCTGAGGAGTTTTTTAAAGACCGGGAATGCCGAATTGAGCTCTTTTTTCTCCAAGGTGCCCGAGTGGTCCCGGTCAAAGCGGGCGAAAAGAGCCTCCACGTAATGCAGGATCATCGAGAGACTCTCGAGATCCCGCGATTGGATGGGCTCGTTGGAATACCCTCCTGTTCGCGCCGCTCCCTCCAGATCCCGCCTAAAACGGGCCTGCTGCTCCTCTGAAAGCGAAAGATAATAGGCTTTCATCGCTGGCATTTGAGCGAGAAAAGGAAGCTGAGTGGGCCGAGAAAGTGAAGGCGCGTAGAATCCCTCGCGAAAACACTGGGCCTGCAATCTCTCATATCCGAATGCATCCCAGTCACCAGTGGCGCAAGAGGACTTCAGTTTTTCATGGATCCGGTTGGAGAGGCGCTTCCCCGAGATCAAGAAGGCGACCATCTGGGAGGCCTCACCCAAGGTCAGGCGATCATCCCCATTGGCCTCGTACATGAAGAGATTCGCTTCCTGGAATCTTTTGGAAACCACGCGGTAATTATCGGGATCGAAGAACTGAATTTCGATTCCGATCTGCCGGACATCCTCATAGAATCTCTGAAGCTCCGGCTCCTGAATGCTCACTTCAAGAAAAGCCTTGGGATCTCGGCGGCTGTAAGACTGCGCCAAATACCGAATCAATTCCGAAATCCAATGCAGCTCCGAAAGGTTCTTGAAGGAATGGAAATAGCCTTCTTGAGGCATGGGGAAACGCACCTCGCGCTGGCCATTCGAGAAAAGAGGGATGGGGGGCTTCCCCTGGAGGAAATACTTGAAGAGCTCGGACGTCTGCACGGCGAATCGAGAATCCAGCCCCGCAAAGCTCTGCCAATCCTCTTTTTCGGTGAACCGTAGTTTTGAGATGAGCTCGACCGGCGAAAACCCGGAATCAATGCCGCGGCTCAAATCCCATTCACGTTTGAAGTCCCGGCTCGCCTTCTTGAAGACCCTTTCCAGGTACTTTTGACCGGAAAACCAGCGCTGGAGGCTGAGATGAATCCTTTGGACTGCGCCTTCATCCAAGCCCGGGTATCGCCGAGGGACGTCGATTTGATCAACGGCTACGACCATGCGGCGGAATAGCGGCCCCAAAAAATTTTTCATGGTCTTCCGCGTGATTTTGCCTTTGCCGGGAAGCTCATCGGTTTCGAGAGCGTCGATCAGGCGCTCAAACGCATTGACTTGAATCGTTCCTGAGTGACTCTTGACGGCCTCGTACAAGAGGCCCAAAATTCCGGTATTCCCCTGGGCTGGGTCGCCGAAGATCATTCTTTCAAAGCTTTGGAGCGCTTCCCCCGAAGACCATTCGAGATAACGACGGGGATTTCCATTCTCATCCTCGCCAAATCTCGACCACCTCATTTTCAGGGAATAATATTGAGCCAGCATGACCGCGGCTCTGCGCCACTCCCGCGCGTAGATTTTAGTCTTACGCCATTCCCTCTTCTCCGGATCCTTTTCCTGCTCCCATTCCTGATCCGGGGAAACAAAAATCGCCTTGAGCGCCGCTAAGCTCGGAAGCTGGCGGATCGTCAGCATGATCGCATCCCGCTCTTTTTGAGTATCCGCGTTATTTCTCAAAAAGTAGAGCAGCTCCTCGAGGCGGCCGAATTCGTAATCCGACCCGTATTGATCGGCAATGCTCCCGAGTTGCTCCGCGGCTTCGACGATGAGTTGCGAAGCCTGGATCAAACGCTCCTCATCCCAGCTCTGCACTGATTTTTCATCGAAGGGCAGATAAGGTTCCAGCCTCATGCTGTATTTTTTGGCGATGGCCAGCATGGCTTGGGCCGGGGCGAACTCAGCGAACTTCTCCGCCGAGCCCCCGATCAAAGCCTTCTTCATGAACATCCACTCCTGGAGCTCATGCTCCGTCAACCCGCCGCTTTTCTTGATGATGAACCGCTTGAGGAAGTTCAAGATCTCAGACTGATCGAAACTATCCTTCTCGCGCCCCTGGGTCTGCTCACGAAATTGCTGAATGCCGCTCGAAAAGCAATCAAACGTTTTTCCGATCTCACTGGCGGAACGTTTTTTCTCTTCCGAAAAATAATACTCGCGGATGAGCTGAGCGCCCCCATCCAAGCAGCCTGAGGAACTCTGCGCGAGCTCCAGCGAACCCGTGGAATCATCGGACTCATGGAGTTGCACGCTGCAGGCGCAAACCCAAATCAAAAGCGCGGGAGAGATGACCCGCAACCCTCGATCAAAAAACATAGGTGACCCCGGCATGAACGCGGTCATTCGCTCGATAACGATAAATGAAGTCATTTGCGCCGGTGGTTCCCGAATACTTGCGATCCGAAGTCAAGAAGTCAGCCCCGAGATCAAAGACCCAGTCTCGATGGGGCGAAAAACGGAGTTCAGTCGACCAAACGTTCCCTTGGTGACCCAAGTCGTAGAGGACTTCCGACGAAGCCAAGAAGTTCCTGCCCCATTTTCCAGGGAGGATCGATTTCCCCCCTACTTTAAGGGCATTTTGGAAGGGGTAACGATTTTCAAAGACGCTTCCCCCGCTGCCAAGATCGACTCTGCCTTCGGGGACTTGGTCGGCCGCATTCCCACCCCACTGACGTAAGTAACTGAGACTGATCGTGCTGCTTTGGAAATGCCCTTCCAGAGGCCTCCAGTCCATGAAGGCCGCACTCGTCAAGGCGTTCGAAACACTCTGCGAAACCCAAAGAGGATTTGATTCATAGGGCACTGGCCGCTCTCCCATCACTGAAAGCGCCCAGTCCATTCGCTTGGAGCGATGTCCCGCCTCCGCTGAGGCTAAATGGTGGTATCCTACGCGAGGATACAATGTTGCAGGAATATCTTGAGAAACATGGTCATACGCACGCGCATCATGCGAGAGCAGAAGCTGATTGATGGGTTGATAAGCATACGCGGCGGAGGACCAAAATCCCTTGGAACCCCCGAAAGCGAGTTGACCGCCGACCGCTCCTTTAAAAACGAGATCACTGATCGGGGGAACACCGATCTGATAGCGAATCCGGGTGTCTTGCCCGAAGATGCGGGCATGATCGACGGGCGAAATGAACCAGGGGGAGTCTGAAACGATTCTCCCATCCGCGTTCACATTCACCGGCGCCCCGCGTTCCGGAATAAAAAGCGGGCTCGCGTAAAAATGGGCCCGCCATAAAGGGCGGTCCACACCTAAAAACAGGCCGATCAATCCCACGTTTTCCGGTCGAAGGGCGTCCCACCTGAACCGGGGCTGCCAAATCCCCATTTTCCAGCGCTCGTCGACCAAGTTCCAATGCTGAATCTTTCTTCCCACCTGAAATTCCAGGGGAACGTTTTTCTTAAGGGAAGAGGTTCCCAAATAAGCCTCGGGCAAATCAAAATAAGAGAGAGTCGCCGGCCGGGTCATCAAAAGGACGGTTCCCCGGCCTACGACTTCGAGTTCATCGCCTTGCTTTTGCCCCGCCCAGTTGCCCCAAAAGGAGGTAAACGTCGACTCTTTTTCCAGTGCGGTAGGAGGATAGAGATAGCTCGTGGAACTGAACTCTAGAGTCCCATTGGATTGCGTGCTCGCTTTCGCTGAAGAACCCAAAATGGGGAGAGAACCGAGCGCGGTATAAAAAGCAGCCCGGGATGAAAAACGCATTACCGTCCACTTCCACCGCAAAAGGCGGTAGATTCTATGAATCGACGGAGATTGAAGTGCGGTATCCAGGCAGCCCAACATAGGGGCGTAACAATAACGCATTTTCGCCGTTTTTCTACTTTTTAAATTTATTTATAAAATTCATAACATGATGAATTTATTTACGATTTTTTAATTTCAAGGAAAGCGTCAACTCAAACTGGGCGACAACCTCCTCGAAATCGCCTTTTCGAGTCTTCGCGTCGATGGAAACGAGAAGTTCTTGCCTCTCCCCCGTTCGGATGGCCTGATCGACAGCGGCATCAATCGCCGCTCCTTCTGTGCAATAGAAATAGACATCGCTCTCCGGACGCTTCAAGAATTGGGACTTAAAATCCTTAAAGACCAGAGCGACAGGCTGACCGCTTTCTTCGATGCGTTTCCAAGCCAATAGGCCCCCCGCGCAATCCGCCCCGATACAGAGCGAGCCAAAATACATGGATCTCAGATGATTGCGAGTCCTGCGGAATAAAGGGATCCGAATCACGCAGGAATGCGCGTCCATCTTCTCGATGGAAGGACGCACATAGGCAATCAACGGAACCTTCAACCAACCAAAAAGCCTTAACTTCCAGGTATAAAGATTCAAGCGATGAAAAGAAGCGGATTACTTCTTCTTGTTTTTCTTTTTTCTAAACGCTGCTTTACGTTCAGTGGACCGCTTGGAACGAGCCTCGAAATAAGTCTTGGCGAATTCACGATCGCTGAGGATGCGTGCTTTGACTTGCTTGCGAGCTTCGCGCTTTTTTCGCTTTTTAACAACGCGTCGAAGCGGCATTGGCAGTTGATCAATTGCCGTGGCAGTCGCGGTTCCAGGGGATTGAGTTTGACTCATGGAGTTCTCCTTGTAAAACTTTGCGAAGTATTAACATGGAAATCCCAAAGGACCTAGAAAAAGATCACCCTTTCAACCACCCCGAAAAGGCTGCCCCCGATGGCTTGGTGGCACTCGGGGGCGTTCTCACCCCTCACCTGCTTCTTCTCGCTTATGAGCGTGGAATTTTCCCTTGGCCTTCCGAAGCGGAGGACCCTATCGGCTGGTATTGCCCCCCTCGGCGCGGCATCTTGGAGTTCCAGGAGCTTCGCTGGCCCTCCCGTTTCACGCGGTGGCTCAGGAACGAGGCCGCTCCAAGGCTCTGGACCCTCAGCTGGAACCACGCATTCTCCCAGGTCCTTCACGGCTGCGCTCAAATGCAGCGGGATGGCCAACCCGGAACGTGGATTACTCCGGAGATCACCCGCTCCTACGAAGAATTGCATCAGCAAGGACACGCTCACAGCGTCGAGGTTTGGGAGAACAACCGCCTCATCGCTGGAATCTACGGTGTGGACTGCCAAGGTGTTTTCTCAGGGGAAAGCATGTTTCACTCCGTCTCAGAAGCCTCGAAAATCGCCTTTTTGGTCTTAGTTCGCGAACTTCGCAAAGCGCAAAGAAGCTGGATGGATCTTCAGATCCTGACGCCTCATCTGGAGCGCTGGGGATCCCAAGCACTCCCTCGGCATCGCTATCTCAAGAAGATGCGCCAGACCCAGCAGGAACGGAAACTTCCTCTTTCTCCCGCGAAACGATCGCTGGAACCACTTCGAATTGAAGATCTCCTGAAACCAAACCCACTTTGACTTGGCCGCCTTTTTCAAGGCGGCCAAAGAGGATCTCCTCGGCGAGATGCTTTTTGATTCGATCTTGAATGAGGCGCGCCAAAGGACGAGCGCCCATTCGCCGGTCATAGCCATTTTGAGCCAACCACTGACGGACTTCCGGAGTGAATTCGACTTCCACATTCTGGGCTAAAAGCAAGGCTTCGAGTTCCAAAAGCTGCTTTTGCACCACATGCTCCAACGCCTCGGGACTGAGTGGCGAAAAATACAAAACCCCATCGAGCCGGTTCCGAAATTCAGGACTGAAAACCCGCTCTACCGCTTTCTGGGATGCGCTGGTGTCAGGGCCCAAATCCAGCATTCCAATCGATCGCCTCTCCATTTCACGGGAACCCACGTTGGAAGTTAGGATTAAAACCGTATTCCTGAAATCCGCTTTCTTGCCGGAATTATCGGTCAAGGTTCCGTGATCCATCACTTGAAGGAGCAGGTTCCAAATCTCAGGGTGAGCCTTTTCAATCTCATCCAGCAAGACCACGCCATGAGGGGCTTTGATCACCGCTTCAGTCAAAAGACCCGCCTGCTCAAATCCCACGTATCCCGGAGGAGCCCCGATCAGCCTCGAAACCGAATGCTTTTCTCCGTATTCGCTCATGTCGAATCGAGAGAATGAAACGCCCAAGCATCGTGCGAGTTGTTTGCTGAGTTCTGTTTTGCCAACGCCCGTAGGGCCACAAAACAGAAAGCTTCCCACCGGGCGTTCACCGCTTCGGAGCCCCGAACGGGCAAGGCGGATCGCCGTCGCCACTGACTCAATCGCATCGTCCTGGCCAAAAATCGCAAGCTTCAAATCCCTTTCCAGATTTTTCAGGCGGTCTTTTTGACTGAGGCTAGAAGTCCGGATCGGGAGCCGCGCTACCTGCGCGACCACTCCCTCGATCCAGGTCCGATCCAAAAGAGCGGGAACTTCGGCTCGCAAACGCGCCTTGGCGCCCGCCTCATCCATCAAATCAATGGCCTTATCCGGGAGATGACGGTCCGGGATGTGCTGGACCGAGAGCTCCACCGCCGCCCGCACCGCTTCGGGAGAATATTTCACGCCATGGTACTCTTCGAACTTCCCCTTTAACCCCTCAAGAATGGCGATGGTCTCCTCGGAATTCGGTTCCGCAACATCGATTTTCTGGAACCTCCGCGAAAATGCGGAGTCCTTGGAAAAGGTCGATCGGTATTCCACATAGGTGGTTGAGCCGATGCAACGAATCTCGCCCTGGGAGAGGGCGGGCTTGAGAAGGTTGGCGATGTCCATCGTGCCCCCGCTCACTGCGCCGGCCCCCACCACCATGTGGATCTCATCAATCATCAGGACGGGAAGTTGACCCCGGGCTTTCTTTTGGGAAAGCGCTTTGAGGACTTTTTTCACCCTTTGCTCGAAATCCCCTCGAAAACGAGTCCCTGCAAGGAGCGCCCCCAAATCCAGCGCGTAAAAATGGGCGTCTTTCAGGGCGGGCGGAGCCTTCTCTTCGACCACTTGAAGCGCTAAACCTTCAGCCAACGACGTTTTTCCGACTCCTGCCTCACCCACCAGAAGGATATTATTTTTCCTTCTCCGGCAAAGAATCTGCGTCATGCGCTCCAGCTCCGCGGAGCGACCGACCAAAGGATCCACTTGGCCTTTACGAGCCCTCTCATTGAGGTCGAGAGTGTAAGAGAGCAGCACTTCCTCATTTGAAGCGGGGCTCGAGGCGGCTTCGGGCTCTTCTTTCGCTTCGCCGCCCCCCATGGGAGCTGCAGCTCCCTTTGAGATCCCATGACTGATGAAACGAATGACGTCGAGGCGCTCCACCCCATTCTTCTTTAGAGTGATCAAAGCGTAAGAATCTTTGGATTGAAACAGGGCGACCAATAAATCCTCGGGCTGAATCTCATTCTTCCCGGAAGACTGGACCTGGAACAGCGCGCGCTGGATCAATCTCTGAATGCTCAGGGTGGCCACTGGATGAGCGGGCAATTCCTCCTCCCCTGAATCCTCAGCCCCCTCTGCGCGCGTCGGAGCGGGCTTGCGGCGATTTTTTTTGACCTTGGGGACCTCCTTCTGCAGGTGAGCTTCCAAGTCATTTCTGATCTTTTCGGGCTGAGCCCCGCATCCTTCCAAAACTTCGCAGATCAATCCATCTTCGAGCAGGCTGAGCAAAACGTGCTCCAGCGTGAAATACTCGTGCTCCCCGTCCACGGCGCGGCGAACGGCGCGATTCAAGGTTTCTTCGGCTCTTTTTCCAATCATGATTGGGCCTCCTCGATGGTGCAAAGCAGGGGAAATCCCCGGGAACGCGCAAGCTGGTGAACCTGCTCCACCTTGGTCTCGGCGATTTCAAAGGAATAAACCCCGGCCACTCCCCGTCCGCGTTGATGCACGGCGAGCATGATGCGCTCAGCCGACTCCTCCTCCTGCCCGAAAAAAAGCCGGAGCACTTCGATGACGAACTCCATCGTCGTGTAATCATCATTATGCAGGATGACCGCATATTTGGGCAACCGCGCGTCGGAATCCTCCTCTTGGAGGATTTCCGCGTCCTGGGGCGAAGAGCCCTCGTCCTCACGCCCCGCGCTGAGCTTAGTGGGTGAGCTTCTTGTATCGGACTCGATGCGGCTGAAGGGCTTCCGCTCCGAGGCGTTTCTTTTTATCTTGTTCATAATCCTGGTAATTGCCTTCAAAAAATACCACACGGCCCTCATCCTCGAAAGCCATGATGTGAGTGCAGATCCGATCCAAGAACCAGCGATCGTGGCTGATCACCAGCGCGCAACCCGCAAAATCGAGGAGCGCTTCCTCAAGCGCCCGCATCGTATTCACGTCCAAATCGTTCGTCGGCTCATCGAGCATGAGCACGTTGCCACCGGACTTTAAAATTTTAGCCAGATGAACGCGGTTGCGCTCACCGCCCGAGAGCATGCTGACTTTCTTTTGCTGATCCGCCCCCGTGAAATTGAAGCGTGCGCAATAAGCGCGCGTCTGCACATCGCGATTGCCCAGCCGAATCGTCTCGTTTTTTCCGTCGGCGATCTCTTCCCACACGGTCCGATCGCCGCTCAAAGCATCACGCTCCTGATTCACGTAAGCGAGGCGCACCGTTTCGCCCACTCGCAGTTCCCCTTGCGTCGTTTTTTCCTCGCCGGCGATGAGGCGAAACAGCGTCGTTTTTCCGGCCCCGTTGCCCCCGATGATCCCGATCAGGGACGCGGGCGGAATCAAAAAGGAGAGATCGTCGAAAAGAACGCGGTCCCCGTAGGCCTTGGCGATTCCCTTGGCTTCGACGACCAGGTTTCCCAACCGCGGTCCCGAAGGGATGTAAATTTCCGCTTCTTCGATCTTCTCGGGACGATCCTCGCCCAGGAGTTTTTCGTAAGCCTGGAGACGAGCTTTGCTCTTCGCCTGCCGGGCGCGCGGACTCATGCGAATCCACTCGAGCTCGCGCTCCAAAGTTTTCTGTCGCTTGGTTTCCTGCTTTTCTTCGAGTTCGAGGCGTTTCTGTTTTTGCTCCAACCAAGAGGAGTAATTGCCTTCCCAGGGGATCCCGTGCCCGCGATCGAGCTCCAGGATCCACCCGGCGATGTTGTCCAAAAAGTAGCGATCGTGCGTCACCGCGACCACGGTTCCGGGATAATCTTGGAGAAAATGCTCGAGCCAAGCGACTGATTCGGCGTCCAAATGGTTGGTCGGCTCATCGAGGAGCAGGAGATCGGGCTTTTCGAGCAAAAGGCGGCACAACGCAACTCGGCGCTTCTCGCCCCCGGAGAGCGGCTGCACGAGCGCATCGCCGGGCGGGCATCGGAGCGCGTCCATCGCGATGTCGAGCGTGCGGTCGAGATCCCAACCCTGTGCGTGATCGATTTTCTCCTGCATCTCCGCCTGCTCGGCGAGCAGTTTTTCCATCTGATCGGGGTCAAAATCGGGGGAAGAAAAAATGGCGCCAATCTCCTGAAAGCGGTGCAGCCACTTCACCACATCCCCGAGGCCTTCTTGAATCACTTCACGCACAGTGAGCTTCGGATTGAGCTGGGGCTCCTGAGGGAGGTAGCCCACACGGATTCCATCGCCCGGCCGGGCTTCACCCGCATGGTTTTTTTCGATGCCTGCCATGATTTTAAGGAGCGTCGATTTACCGGATCCGTTCAGGCCCAGAACGCCAATCTTGGCTCCGTAAAAAAAAGAGAGGTTGATATCCCGAAGCACCTGTTTGCTCGGGGGATAAATTTTGCTCACGCGGCTCATCGTAAAGGCGAATTTTTGCGTCATAGTGAGCAGTGGGTATAGCTGATCCGGGTCTCTCAGAGCAAGCGCCAGACACGAACATCCTCACCTAAAGACGCCATGCGTTACAACTTTCTTTCTGAGCTTCTTCCATCTTTCCGCGCGCGTCTGACATGACGCATTCCTAGATTTTTTAAACTCATATAAGTTTTTAATTACCCCACCAAAGAGAAAGAAAAACCATGCGGCCGACATCGAATTTGAAATGGCTTCAAGGATGGGGATACTACGCTTGCGCCCTGATCTTCATCGTTTATCTCACGCTTTATAGCGTCGCCTACGCGGGCGGATCCGACGGCCAAGACAACTACGATCGATTGGACGGCACCGGCTCCTCGGGCAAGAAGGTCCATGTCATCGAATGGGAAGGCAACCTCGAGATTCACGTTTCACCCAAGGGGAGTCTGCGCGGCTTGGGGCTCAAGCTCGATCAGCGCGAAAAAGGCAAGACGGTCATGGTGATCTCTTATCGCTTCGACACCAATCCCAAGTCTCCGCTGATACGAAGGGCGATTCTGGGAATTCCCTTCAGCGAGGGATTCAAGACCTATCGTGACCCCAGCGAACCCGACTACGATAAGATCATCGTGAGCAACAATGGGCTCGCACAGCCTCTCATCGCTTATCAGCTGGACAGCGAGCCTTCGCAGCTTTACCCCGAAGGGCATCCCGCGCTTGCGAAAAAAGAAGAGGGAGAAGCAGACCGAAAGCCAGCGTTCTCACAGCCCAAATCTTCTCCTGGAAAGTCGCGTAAGCCCGCCTCAGTGGATGACGAAGAAGAAGGACGAGTGAAACCGTTTTTCATGAACGGGGAGTAGAGGATCTTTCTTAGTCGTCACTGGAATGTACTTCATGATGGCTGCTTAATTCCAAGCCTGATCCGGCTCGGAGCAGGCTTAGGACGCGCTGTGATTTTGATCCCTTTGAATCGGGGCGGATCGTAACTATCGTCATCAAACAGGACCACTTGAAGATCGGGATTTTCCTTAGCCACTCGGGTAGCGGCTTCTTTCCATATTATATTCTTTAAATGCGCTCTACGGGGATTATTTCTTGGGATATCAGCGATAACGCCCCCGTCCTTATGGGGTTGCCCAGTGTTACTGAAGCGAATATCGGTTTTAATGACTTTCGCATGAGGATAACGATAGGCGAGCGTTTCGCCGGTAACTGAAAAAGTATCCAGGGTTACGGATCCATCCGAGAGAGAAACGATGGTCTTAGCAGAAGAGTAAATACCCCCTTCATCTCTTCCATTTAAAACATCCTTGAATTCAAACGCATAACTCGAATGAGCGGGCTCTCCAGGCGGAGAAATCAAGCTTGCTTTATTTTCCTGCTCAATCTCAGCGAAGCTTTTTGCATGATCCGTGAAGCATCTGATTTGATCACTCGTAGCAAAGGCGGGGCTTAGAAAAAAATGCAAAATCAGCATTAATAAATAAGCCATTATAATTTAAATATTATACGCGACCTTAATACTCATACCGCCCGGAGCTCCGATCACCCCCATCAATGCCGCCGCCATTGATGCTGCCATCAGTGACGCCGCCGCCGTCGGTGATTCCGCCCCCATCGGAGATGCCCCCGCCCGTGGTCACCCCTCCCGTGCTATCGCCGGAGGCATTGGTGGATCCACCCTTGCCGCTTTTCACGCAGTTCGCCCAGCAATAGCCGAGACGATCTTTCTCGCCGATGCACATGATCCCTTGAGCCGATCCATCAGGACCCATCATAGGAATCGTCGCAATGAAAGTCCACCCTCCGACGGGCCGTGCACCACCGCCCATCAGCAAATCCCCGGGATTGCACATCACTGGCACGCTATTGCCGATCGGGCCTGTGGGGTTGGGTGATCCCGCCGCTTTCACGTAAGTCCCATCGATCTTGAGCGTCGCCACGCATTTGCCAGGCTTCTGAGGATCGGGCTCCAACCCGAAGCTCGCGCAATCGATTACTCCGCCGCCGGTAGCCGTACCTCCACCTCCCGATTGATAGCCTGCACAAGAAGCGACTAAGTTCGTGGTCAAATCCACGTTCACCGTGACCGGGATGGTCCTTGCGTTTTTGCGCAAGACATTCTGCTTCAGGGCCGCCCCATTGTCCTCGGCCTCTAAGTAAAGCTCGAGCTGATAAGACTGCAAGTTGCCCACCGGAGGATCCGCAGAAGGCTGGGGCTTTTGAAATCGGAGAGAAAGCACTGTGAGGTTCCCGACGCTGAGACCCTTGCCGATTTGAGGCGCCGGGGCGCTCAAGGAGATTTCCTCGGGCCCAACGGCGGGATCAGGAACTTTCTTGCCCTTGAAAACTTTGGTGCATGCGCCTTCAACGAGCTTGCCGTCCGAGCCGAAACGATCCCGATCCTCGCGGATGCGGACCAATTCCCCATAAAGCTGAGCGAAGTCGATTTTGGAATTGAGGCTTCTCGCCTCTTTCTGGGTGTATTGAATGAGCTGAGCGATGGCCAGAATGACCACCATCGCCAAGCCCCCGGCGATCAGGATTTCCAGAGTAGTAAATCCCCGCGAATGACGCGAGATCGCTTCCTTCAGGATTTTCATAGGCCCACTTCCCCAGTTCCCTGATTATATCCCCGGAGCGCGATTGAGTAAACAATAGATCTTTAACTTCAAAAGCTCCGGTGTTAAAGTTTTTGACAATGCTGAAGTCGATCCTCAATCCTTCAAAAAAAGCATTTTTCAACCCTTTGAGAAGAATTTATCTCAATCACCCGAAGTTTCAGCTGGAGTTCGTGAGCTGGTTCATTGGGCTCGCCCTCTTCGCGCTGCTCGCCCTTTACCTGGCGAATCAAGCCATCCTGGGCCGCACGACCCAGGCCGCCTCCGAGCTGGGTCTGGGAAGCCACGCGAGCACCCTCGCCTTGATCGCGGAGCACCGCAAGGCGCTCCGCGTGATTTTCATGCTCACTGCTGCGATCGTCGTCTGCATTTTGGCGCTGGGCGGGTTGATCCTCTCCAATCGCGTCGCAGGCCCACTTCAGCGCCTTGAGAATCACATGAGGCGCACCGCGGAGAGCGACCAACCGATCGATGAAATCAATTTCAGGAAATCCGATTATTTCCAGGAAGTGGCGGAAGCGTACAATCTGCTCTTGGCGAAAATCCGGGAGCTCCGCTCTAAATAGAGACGACTTCCAGGACTTCGGGGATCTCCTGCTTTAATCGGGCTTCGATCCCCGATTTCAAAGTCATCGTGGAGCTGGGGCAGCCGCTGCATGAACCCTTCAGGTGCACGAAAACGACGCCCGCTTCAAACTTCTCGAACGTGATGTCCCCGCCATCCATCGCGACGGCTGGCCGAATCTCCCGATCCAGGATCAAGCGAATTTTCGCTTCAATCTCAGTATCCCCGCCTTGGTGACCGCTTTGAAGCCGGCTGAGATCGACGATCGGCAGGCCCGCGGCCAGGTGCTCCTCGAGGACCGAGGTCGTGAGCCGGTGAACCTCATCCCAATCGCCGTCCTCGGCTTTGGTGACCGTGACGAAATGAGTTCCGATCATCACTCCTACGATTCCCGGAATGCCAAAAAGCCGTGACGCAAGAGGCGAGTGCGACGCATCAAATGTTTTTTTCACGAAGTGAACCGCCCCTTGCTCTAGCAATGAGCGATTGACCGAATATTTCAACGTATTGGGATTGGGGGTGAATTCCAAGGAGACCATCACTGGGTTTTCAAAATTCGACATTGGTTTACTTTCAGGTAACATTGAAGTTTCCATGCGCTCTTTTTCATCCATTCAAAAAACAGGCTTTTTCGGGTTGAGTTTCATGATTTCCCTCTTCACTCTCAAGGTGGGAATCGCCGCTCCACCCGAGCTCAAAAACCCGTCCCCTTCTATCACACCTTCTCTTGCCGCGCCCGCTCCAATTGTTGCGGCCCCCATTTCACCCTCACCGAGCCCTCTGCCCTCTCCATCGCTCTCCCCTTCCGCCCCCGCCATCCAGCAAATCTCATTGGACCGCACCGAGAAAGGGAAGGTTTTTTTCAAGCCCCCAGCGAAAGAACCCGTTCCTCCCCCTTTTGAGACCGGTTTTTCATCGCTGAAACTGGTCGGAACCCTGAAAGCGTCGGAAGGGAAAAATCCTTATTTCCTGCTCGAGGGAAAAGGATGTGCGGATTGCTCCGAAGTCAGCCAATTGGTTTTGGTGAGGCCTTTTTCGACGCGGCAATCCACTTTCGTTTATCCCGGCACGATCCACGCTCTTCAAGCCAATCAACCAATCGTCCTTCAATCCCGCGCCTTTTTCGGAAAATGCCTCCCGGATCGCGAAGAGGCATACATCGTCCTCAACACGGAGCATGTGGACCGCAAGCGGCGACATGCGGGGAGAAGAGTCGAGACCAATATCACGACCGTCATCCTCGAAATGCAGGATGACTACCCGCGGGAACAAACGATCTCCCATCGAAGCGCTGCTCAGCAAAAATCGTTTTTGAGCAAAATCCTGGCTCAGGTCCGAACCAAGAATTGCGCGGAGATCACCGGGCAAGAGCGCACCGTCATGAAAAAACCCTTCAACCTCAAGACGCGAGATGAAGAGGTGGACGACGACGACGAAGATGATTCGAAGGTTGACGAAACCGCCTCTCTTGGCACAAAACCCGAATAGAGGGTTTTTGCACCATGAAAAAAATTACGTCGATTCACGCGCGCGAGGTTTTGGACTCCCGGGGCTTTCCCACTCTTGAAGTCGATCTGTGGATGGGGCCCACGATCTTGGGGAGAACGATCGTCCCTTCAGGGGCTTCTACGGGCGAAGGCGAAGCGCTGGAGTTGAGGGATCAAGATCCCAAACGGTATCTGGGCAAGGGAGTTCAAAAGGCGGTCCGAAACGTCCGTGAACGCATTGCACCCGCTCTTCTCGGGCGTGAGTTCGCGATGCAGTCCCTGCTGGATGATACCCTTCGGGATTTGGATGGAACCCCCAATAAATCAGCCCTAGGGGCCAATGCCTTGCTGGGAGTGAGCCTTTCGTATCTCAAGGCGTGCGCCGTAGCCCAAGGAGTCGCCCCTTATCAATTGATCGCCCAAGGAGTCTCATCAACCGGCTGCACCCTACCCGTCCCCTTGATGAATATTTTCAATGGCGGAAAGCATGCAGACAATGGGCTTGCGATCCAAGAATTCATGATCGTACCGGCGGGTTTCCTGTCCTTCTCCAAGGCCCTTCAGGCGGGGGTTGAAATTTTCCATAAGTTGAAAAAAATTCTCAACGAGCAGGGCCTTTCGACCGGCGTGGGGGATGAGGGGGGATTTGCCCCCGCCTTATCCGCGGAAAAACCCCACGAACAAGCGCTGGAGCTGATCCTGAGCGCGATCGGGGAAGCGGGATACAAGGCGGGTGAGCAAGTTTACTTGGCGCTGGACTGCGCCGCGAGCGAATTTTGCCAGGAGCGCTCGACCTATCAGTTCGAAGGCAAAGCACGCTCAGCCCAGGAAATGATCTCCGTCTACCGCGACTGGCTCGATCGATTCCCCATCCTTTCGATCGAGGATGGCCTGGCGGAGAAGGATTGGGAAGGATGGCATGAACTCACTCAACAGCTGGGACAACGCTGCCAACTCGTCGGAGATGACCTTTTCGTCACAAATTCCACTTATTTAAAACGCGGGATTGAGCAGCGCTCCGCCAACGCGGTCCTCATCAAGCTCAACCAAATCGGGACGGTGACGGAGACGCTGGAAACCATGCAGCTCGCGCGGCAAAATCACTACGCCTCGATCCTCTCGCATCGAAGCGGCGAAAGCGAAGACACCAGCATCGCCCACTTCGCGGTGGGAACGGACTGCGGGCAGATCAAAACGGGCTCGGTTTGCCGAACGGACCGCGTCGCCAAGTACAATGAGCTCCTGAGAATCGAGGAAGCGCTCGCGAACAAGGCGAAATTTCGCGGCAAGCAGACGTTCCAGCGCCTCTTATGAGCCCCCCTGCTTCCGGGCTGCGATCACATCAGTTTTGGTTTTTGGTGTTTGGGGTCTGGCTGCTGCTTCTTTCCGGGGTCCTTTCCTCTTTGATTCGCACTCCGGGGGTTCTTCAAGTCTTCCAGCTGTCGCGGCTCCTGGATAAAAAGCAGAAAGAGCTTTTTCAGCTCGAAGAAGCGCTGCATCAAACCCAGGAAGAAATTCGCCTTCTTGAGAAAAACAAGGCTGCCCAAAGGCGGGAGATCCGAAAAACATTGGGTTACGTGGCGCCCGATGAGTGGATCTTTGATTTTATAGACTGATTCCCGTTTTTTAGTTCAAAATGGAGGGAGAGAGCTTTTCGGAAGACTTCATGGAAGGAGAGTCCGAGGCGTGGCCAAAGGCAAAGTCAAATGGTTCGATGAACACCGTGGATTTGGTCTGATTGAAAAACAAGGGGGAGAAGAAGTTTTTGTTCACTACTCCTGCATCGCCGGCGAAGGGTTTAAGACTCTGCTCGCGGGCCAGGAAGTCGAGTTTGACCTGTATGAGGGGCAGAAAGGACCCATCGCGCGCAATGTGATGAAGCGCTGAAAAAATGGGGACTTAAATTTTTTTAGTGTATTAAAAAATGAGATGAGCCCCGTCCTCAAGTCCCGCTCCTGGCTGGACAAATCCACCCCTTTGCTATAAATCTACACGGGTTAAAGGCGGTGCTGATTGCTTCAAAAGACCATTCTTGTCGTCGAGGACAGCCTCGACATGCGAATCCTTTACAAAAAAGCGTTGGAGATCGAGAACTATTCAGTGCGCATCGTTGGAACGGGGCAGGACGCGCTGAACTTTTTTGAGACTCAGCCACTTCCGGGGATTTTGATCCTCGACATGAATTTGCCGGACATGAGCGGGACGGATCTCTTAAAAATGATCCGCTCTCACCCTCAATGGAAATCCGTCAAAGTCATATTGGTATCGGGAAAGGACAATTTGAAGTCCCATGCCCTGGAGATGGGTGCTGAGGGCTACCTTAAAAAACCCTTTGAACTGGCTTCCCTCTATTCCGAGATTGAAAAATATTTTTAGGCGTTGCCCGCCGGCAAAGCCTGGGGCAGTTCGACGAAAAAAGAAGATCCTTTTCCCCATTCGCTTTCCACCCAAATTTTTCCCGAATGAGCGGCGACGATTTGCTTCGCGATGAATAATCCCAACCCCAACCCCCCGAACTCATTCTGATAGGAAGCGCGCTCAAATCTCTTGAAGATCAGCTCGCGATTTTCTTCGGGGATTCCCACGCCTTGATCCTCAACGAAAGCCAGGATTTTCTCCTTCTTTTTTTGAATCCCGACCCGAATCGGCTTTTTGTTTCCGTACCTCAAAGCATTGCTCAAGAGATTGGTAAAGACCTGCTCGAGGCGCATCTTGTCCCACTCCCCCGAACAATCCTGAGAAGCCTCAATGACTGGGGTATTCACTCCCGCCTGGATAAATTGAGACTCCATTCGATCCACGGTTTCCCGAAGGAGCTCGCGCAAGTCGAAGCTCTCCTTTTCCAGGGAGAGCTTGCCCGTCCGAATGCGCGAAACATCCAGCATGTCATCGATGAGGCGGTTCAAACGCGAGACAGATCGATCCGTCTGCTCCACGAGCGAATCCATCCGATCCTTTGAGTAGATTTCCGGGTCGTTTTTGATCATCGCCCTTTTAAGCAGCTGGGCCTGCATCTTCAATGAGGTGAGCGGCGTTTTCAGCTCATGCGAGGCGATCGACAAAAACTCGTCCCTCGACCTCAAGGCCTCCTCAAGCTCCAGATTCGTTTTTTCCAGCTTGAGGTTCGAGGAAACCGTCTCATTGAGCGCCCCCTCGTAAATTCTAAAGATTCTCCTGAAACTCTTCCGGGTGATGAAAATCAATGCGCTGGCGAGGGAGATCCCTGCAAAGAGGATCGCGATAAAAAGCAGTTTTTGATTTTTCTCCAAAATGCTCGCGCGGCGCGAGAGCAGCGAATTCTCCTCCTGGATCATCCCTTGGATGCGGTCCCTCGCCAGACCCACCGCCTCCTTACCGTCATCGTTCAGGGCGAGCGGGGATTTCTTGCCCAAGCGCTCCTCAATCCGCGTCAATGAACGGGCTTTCCATTCCTCGATATTCTTCGCCAGACGCTCGACATGACCCAGCTGGTTCGCGTTATCACCGACCTGCTTCCTGAGTTCGCTCAAAAGGGAGTCAATCTCGGGTGAGCTGATTTCCGGCTTCAAAAAAGGCTTCTGCTCCAGAAGCAAGAAACCCCGAAGCTTCACCTCGGAGTCCAGCAAGAGCCTTTCGAGACGGTGAAGCGAGGCGAGGACCGCATCGGTGTGCTGGAGCAGCCGAGTCGCCTCTGACAGGCGGGTGGCCTGCAAGATCAGGAAAAAGAAGAGGCAGGCGAATAAAAGCAACGGAACGCCCATTGCCCTTCTCAGCAATGAACGCACCGCCGAATGAGCGTCCATTTTTTTCATCCAAAAAATAAATTATCATATTAAATGGGGGGCTATGAAAAAGATTTTAATCCGCTTCACCGCATTCGTTTGCCTTCTGCCGGCTCTCGCCTTCGCCGAACATACGCGAGTCTCGCTTCCCAACGCCGTAGGCCTGGAGTTCCTCGGAAAAGCGATGAAGTACTCCATTTTCTATGATCGTGTCTTCACCGATGAACTCATCGCGGGATTCGGGATCGGGCAGACTTCCACGCAAACCGCTTCTGGCAAGGAGATGGAGGTGAACGCGCGCCTCTTCCCTTTTTACCTCCACTACTGCTTCACCCCGGATCAAGGATCTTTGTTCTTGGCCCTCGGCGCGAACCTGGTCGGGAACGCAAGCGAAGTCAAAGGGCTCAAATCCCAGTTTTCCGCTTCTGAGTTCAAATCTTCGGTCGAGCCCTATTTCGGGATCGGCTACGAAAACCGCTCAGATCCTGGACTGCTCTTCCGAATCACCGCTTATGGAATTTACGACAAAAAACTCACCCCATGGGGCGGGTTGAGCCTCGGGCTGGTTTTCTAAACCTAGCTTTTTGGGAAAAAGCAAATGAGCTCTGAGCCGCTGCCCAGCTGGCTCTTCACCTCGACGGAACCCCCATGCTTCATGAGGATCTGCTTCACGATCGCGAGACCCAACCCGGATCCGCCCAGTTCGCGCGAGCGGGAGGCTTGCTCCACCCGATAGAAACGTTCAAAGATCCTGCCCAAATGCTCGGGCGCAATTCCGGGCCCATTGTCTTTCACCCGCAAAACGACGGAACTTCCCTCGTCCGCCCATGAAACCTCGATTTTTCCATTTTCCGGGACGTAACGAATCGCATTCTCGATCAGGTTCGACAAAACTGTCTCAAGCGCGCGGCGTTCGGCCGTAACGCTCTCCGCATCGGAATGCAGTTGAATGCGATGCCCTCTTTTTTCGAGCAGGGGCTTCAAACGATCGACGACCGACTGAGTCACGGAGAGCGGCGAAAGCGGCTTCTTCTGCATTGCCGCCCCGTCTCCCTCCACCTGAGCGAGCTTCAGGACGTCCTGAACGAGTTCGGAGAGACGATCCGCGTTGCGTAGGATCGCATCGAGCGCTTGACGGGAAGAAGCGTCGATCGAAGCCTCCGGCTTCTCTGAGAAATCCTGGGCCAAGGTTTCCGCGTACCCCCGAATCGCCGTGAGCGGCGTCTTGAGCTCATGAGAGACATTGGCGACGAAATCGACTTTCATCCTCTCCACTCGCTTCATGGCGCTGACTTCATGAAACACCCCAAGCGCCCCGTAGGGAGTCTCCGTCCCATGGCGGAGCGGAGAAACGGAGACCAGAAAGTCGTGGTGAGCGGGATCGTTCCACCCGTAAAGGCTCATCTCCACTTGGAGTTTTTCCCCGGTATTCATCACGCGATGAAAAACATCGAGGACCTCCGGCGTGCGAAAAATCTCCCCGAGGCGCGGCGGATTGGGCCCCATCTTGCGAGGGTAAAAAAATGCGGCGAACCTCGCATTGTAAAAAAGCGGATTCCCCTCCACGTCCACGGCGAGAATCCCCTCATGAATGGAGCTCAAGAGAGTGGCCACCTCCCCGCGCTCTTGGGCCAAGGTGAGGTTTTTCCTCTGCCATGCATCGTGAATCTTTTCCCAATGCGCCGTGAATTCGTACTTTAACTGCGAAAAGAATCGGAACAAGCCGATCAAAAAGAACGCGGAAAAGATCAAAAGCGCCGCGAAGAGGGAGAGCTTTTGGCGGATGAGGAAGCGGCACAAAATAGCGAGCAAAACGCAGAGAATCCCCCAGTACCAAACGGCCAGCTGCCGAGGAAACCTCAATTCAGGCTGGGCTTGAATTCGCGTCATCTGATTTCACCCGGTAACCCACCCCACGAACCGTCTCGATCAGCTCGGCCTGCGGCCCGAGTTTTTTGCGAAGCCCGAAAACATGGGTATCGATGGCTCGATCGATCACGGAAACATCCTCCCCTTGAACCGAAGCAATGAGCTGATCCCGCGTCAGAACCCGTCCTGAATTTTGAATCAAAGCCGCTAAAAGCTTGAACTCGGAAGGAGTGAGTGAGATCAATTTCCCGTCGCAAAGGACCTCATGAGCGTCGAAGTCAACGCTCAACCCCCCGATGGAGAGCTGACCGCGACTCGCGACCGCTTCTCTCCCTTCTTTCTTGAGCCAATGCATTCTCCGAATCAACGCCCGCACCCGCGCCAAAAGAACCGGGATCTCAAAGGGTTTCACCAGGTAGTCATCGCAACCGGATTCAAGCGCCGCGACGATGTCAGCGGCCTCGGCGCGCGCAGTCACCATGAGGATCGGGTTAAAGCTGCCTGGACGCACGGAGCTTTTCAAGTGCCTGACGAAATCTAGCCCCGAAGTTTGGGGAAGCATCCAATCGACGATGACGCAGTCGAAAGAAGCGAGGGATTGCTGATTGAGCAGCTCAAGGGCCGCATCGACCGACGAGGCGCTCAAAACGGCGTACCCTTCACGCTGGAGGCGAAGCTCCATGAGATTCCGGATATCCGTTTCATCTTCGACGACCAGGATTTTTTTCTGTGATGCGGACATGGCGGCCACGCTCCTGCTCAAATTGGTTACTCGGTCGATTTTTTCTCGCGCACCCGCTTCTGATGACGGATATCGCGCCCAGTGATCGCAAAAATCACGTCCTCCGCGATGTTCGTCGCATGATCCCCCAAGCGCTCAAGATTGCGGGCGATGAGGATAAGGTTCAACGCTTTTTCCAAGACGGCGGGATTCGAATGAATCGTCTCCAGCAAATCCTTGAAAATCTGATCCTTGAGCCCATCCACGATATCGTCGTGATCGAGTACTTTTTGGGCGAGCGTGACATCTTGTTGAACGAAGGCGTCCAGCGATTCCCGAACCATCTTTTTCACGTGATCCGCCATTTTTGGGAAATCCACCAGCGGTTTGACGGGTGACTCCGAGAGGTAGCGCTTGCCATTATGGGCGATATTGACCGCCTGATCCCCCATTCGCTCCAAATCCACGTTGATTTTGATGATCGCGATCACCAGCCTCAAATCCGCCGCCAAAGGCGACTGGCGCGCGAGCAGCTTCAAGCACGCTTCATCCACGTGAATATGGGCCTGATTGATCGCTTCCTCAATCTGGTGAACCTCCGTGAAAAGCTCCATCTTCTTGTCGATCAGAGCTCGAGTGGCCACGCCGATGGCCTTTTCGACCAAGCCCCCCATCGCGAGAATTCGCTCCTTTAGCGCCCTGAGTTCCTGTTCAAAATGACGCTCCATCAGTTTCCTCGAGTCTCCTTAGCCGAACCGGCCGGTGATGTACTGTTCCGTGCGAGAATCACGGGGGTTCGTAAAAATCGCCGAAGCCTCTCCCTGTTCAATCAATTCCCCGAGCAGAAAAAAAGCCGTGTCATCGGAGATGCGGGCGGCTTGCTGCATATTATGGGTAACCATGACGACGGTGATCTCCTCCTTCAATTTCAACACAAGCTCCTCTATTTTTGCAGTTGAAATCGGGTCCAATGCGCTCGTCGGCTCATCCATCAAAAGAACAGGAGGGCTGACCGCAAGCGCCCTTGCGATACACAGACGCTGCTGCTGCCCACCCGAAAGGCTCGTTCCCGCCGCGCGCAACTTGTCTTTCACCTCGTTCCAAAGCGCAGCTTGCTTCAAGGATCGCTCCACCGTTTCATCCAACGCCACTCGCTGCGTCATCCCTCCCAGCCGCAATCCCGCCGCCACATTGTCGTAAATGCTCATGGAGGGGAAGGGATTGGGCTTTTGGAAGACCATCCCGATTCGGCTTCGAATGGTCACGGGGTCGGTACCCCCCGAATAAATATCCTGCCCCGCCAAAAGGACTTTCCCCGTGACCTTTGCCCCAGCGACTTCCTCATGCAGGCGATTCAGGCAACGGATGAAAGTCGATTTCCCGCACCCTGAAGGGCCGATGAGGGCAGTCACCGTATTTTTTTTAACGGAAAGGCTCACGTTTTTGACCGCATGCACCAGCGAGAACCAGGCATTGAGGCCTTGAACCTCCAAGATATGGGAGAAGTGATTTTCAGTCCCTGGATTCATAGCGCTTTCCTCTTAAAATCAGGCGCGTCACCGCGTTCAACAAAAAAACAAAAAAAACTAAAAGAGTCGAAGCGGCCCAGGCTCGCCCATGCCATTCCTCATAGGGACTCGTCGCATCATTGAAGATTTGAACCGGAAGCGAGGCGATCGGCTCAATCAAGCTCTGCGGCCAAAAGGGGCTGCTCAACGCAGTGAACAAAAGCGGTGCAGTTTCCCCAAAAATCCGCGCCAACGCAAGCAATACCCCAGTGGAGATCCCTCCGAGACTCCCGCGGAGCAGAATCCTGAGAATGACTCTCCTGCGCGGGATGCCTAGCGCCAGGCCGGCCTCGCGGATATGCATCGGCACCATTCGGAGCAATTCCTCGGTGGTGCGCGCGACGATCGGCACCATGATCACCGCCAGGGAAGCCGCTCCGGCGAGCGCGGAAAACTTTTGCAGGGGGCGCACGATCACGGCATAGGCGAAAAGCCCCACGATGATCGAAGGCACGCTCGAGAGGATTTCAATGCAGAATCGAATGATCTTGCCCAAAATTCCGGAACCATACTCCGAGAGATAAATCCCGGCCGCGATCCCCCACGGAATGCCGATGCAGGAAGCGAGTCCCGCTAAAATCAACGACCCTAAAATGCTATGGCCAATGCCTCCCCCCGCCTCACCCGCCGCTTTGGGGAGCTCATAAAAAAGCGAGAAGCTGAAAGCGGGAAGCCCTTGCTTCAAAATATAGAAAAAAATGAAGAACAGGGGAAGAATCGCGACTAGGCTCATCACCCCCAGCAGAGCCACCATGGAAGCGTTGACCGCCTTGCGCCTCCAAAAATGAAGCGAGGGCAGGCGGCGCGAGAGATTCTGAAAAATGAGCGTGGCGCTCATCGGTTGCGATTTAAGCCCCAAATGCATGCCCTCGCCACCGCGTTGACCAAGAAAGAGACTAAGAACAAACAGAGCCCCAGGTAAACGAGGGATGCCGCGTGTATTCCATCCGTCGCCTCCACGTATTCGTTGGCGATCGCGCTCGCCATCGTCTGCGCCGGGGCAAAAAGCGACGCCGTGATCTGAGCGCGATTCCCGATCACCATGGTGACGGCCATCGTCTCTCCCAAAGCCCTTCCCAGCCCCAAGATCATCGCCCCCAAGAGTCCTGATCGCGCGCTTCTCAGCACGGAGAGCCTCATCATTTCCCACCGGGTCGCGCCCAATGCCAACGCGGCCTCTCGCTGCGAACGAGGGACCGCCAAAAAAACCTCACGGCTGATCGAGGTGATGGTGGGAGTGATCATGATGGCGAGGATGAGCGCCGCGCTCAAAAGTCCCACCCCATAAGAAGGTCCCTGGAAAAAGGGCAAAAATCCCAAGTACTCCGAGAAAAATGGCTGAACTTGCGTGCGGAGCCAAGGGCAGAGCACGAAAATCCCCCAAAGGCCGTAGACGACGCTAGGAATGGCGGCCAGCATCTCCACTAAAAAACCGATGACCCGGGCCAGCGAAGCTGGCGCGATCTCCGTTAAAAAAAGCGCGACGCCCATGCTGACCGGCAGAGAAAGAATTAGCGCCAAAAGAGAAGAAACGACGGTCCCAAAAATGAGGGCCAATGCCCCGAACTGCCGATGAACGGGGTCCCAGATATTTTGCGCGAGGAACCCCACCCCAAAGGCTTGGATCGCCGGCCACGCGAGAAAAGCCAGCTGGACGCAAATTCCCGCCAAAAGGAGCGCGATTCCGACCGCCGAAAACCGCACGAGACCGTAAAAGAGCCGGTCGATCCCGTTGACGTCCAGAGAGGCTTTGTGGCTCCTCATTTACTTCCCTGAAGCTTCGAACGTTTTCAGCCTTTCCTGAGCTTTAGAGAGGAGAGCGGGAGGGAGCGCAACATAAGTCATGGGGTTGGGCTGGGTTTGCCACTGATCCAGCTTTTTTTGCCCTTCGGAATAAAACCATCGCAGCATCTCAATCACCGCCAGGTCCTTGGCCGGATCTTTTTTCTTCGCCAGCAAAAGATAAGTCAGGGAACAAATTGGATACGCTTTTTTGGAAGCGGGATCCGTGATGGACCCCCTAAAGTCGCTGGAGAGGGACTTCGATGCGGAATCCACCGCATCCTTGATGCTCGCGTTATTGGGCTCCACCCACGCCCCTCCGCGATTCCGGAGCATCGCGATCGACAAGCGGTTGCTCTTCGCGTACTCCAACTCGACGTAGCCCAGAGCGCCGATTGCCGAAGCACCCTTGATTCTCGCGGTAACAGCGTCATTCCCTTTTTCGCCGACGCCGGCCGGCCAGTTTACTGAAACCCCCTGCCCCACTTTTTCTTTCCACTGGGGGCTGATTTTAGCCAAATAATCCGTGAAAACCGCGGTCGTCCCGCTCCCATCCGTGCGGTGGATCACCATGATGGCTCCGCCGTTCTCTGAGGGGGCTTGAAATCCCGGGTTCAGCGCGAGAATCTTGGGATCGCTCCATTTCTGGATTTTCCCCAAAAAAATTTCAGCAACCGTTTCGCTGGAGAGTCGGAGCGGCTGCTTCAAAGAGGGGAGATTGTAGGCGAGCACCACTGCGCCCACCACCGTGGGGAAATGCACGATTGGGGTCTTCGCGCGTTTCAGCTCCTCATCGCTCATCGCGGTATCCGTGGCGCCGAAATCAATCGTTCCGTCCAACATCTGTCGGATGCCTCCCCCACTCCCGATGGGCTGGTAGTTCACTTTCGTGGAGGATTGGGCCTTATGAAATTCCGAGATCCAGCGCGAGTAGAGAGGGTACGGAAAAGTGGCGCCCGCTCCATTGAGCTTCACCTCGGCTTGAGCGGCGAGGCTATTTCCTATTAAGAGGAGAACCATTGCAATTTGAGTGAGGTGCATCATAGTGCTCATGAGATATTGCATCTTGGGATAAGTTTCCATTAAGATTGCGTTAGCATCATGAAAAGAGCCTTTGCGTTGTATGCAGCTGGAAGCTTTGGGGCATTAGTGGTCCTGGCGATCCGTTTCGCCCTGGAAGGCAATGCGCCTTGGGCCCTTCCTCCTCGATCAGGCGGTTTTTACGCGGGGTTGGTCTGGGGAGGGGCGTGGGCCTGGACTTCGCTCTTTCCGGGCTTTTCCAAGCTGAGCCCCTTGCAGCTCGGGCTCGTCATTGCGCTCTTTCCTTGCGCGGCCCAGCTCCTCTATTTTTATCCCCGCGCAGGCTGGGGGTGGCTCGGCCTGGGATTGGGAGTTCTGACTCCGTTTTTGAGCTTCGCCCAGGCTGTGCTCTGGGGATGGACGACTGCGTACACGGCCTCGAGGATTTGAATTCGAATTAACGGATCTCGGCGTCCACCAGGCGGAATACCCATTTCGTATCCACCCAGTCATTATAGGAGCCGGTTTTAGTCAGCACGGTTTTATAAGTTTGCTCCTTGTAAGGAATGAGAAGGGCTTTTTGAGTCCCTCCCATTGAAACGGCCATCACATGATCGGGAAGATAAAGCTGGCGCACGCCTCCGAGCCCGAGCTTCAAGTAAGAACAGCTGGGTACATCAGACGACGAATCGCAGGAACCCCCGAACACAGGTAATGAGGGAAGAGCCTTGCCTGAAGCGAAATCCCACCGGGTGAGCTCTCCTCCTCCCAGTCCGAACCTCCAAGGAGAAGGCGCGGGCGCGCTAATCCTAGAGAAAGACACGATGCTTTTTTCCATCAACAAGGGGATCGCCAGATAGGAATTCACGGAGGACACGGCAGCTTCCGCGAAAGTCATTTTTGCGCTCCCCGAACCAAAATCGCCCCATCCCAAAGCGCAGCTTTTCAGGCAATTGGGGCAAGAAAAAATAAATCTTCCGCCTTCCTGAATCAAATCCGCTGGGGTGCTATCCCCTACCCGGGATCGAATCGGAGGATTCAAACACAAACTCAACGAGGCGTCGGGCTTAGACCCAGCTCTCGTGGGATAAGTCCATTCCACCAAACGCCCCCATTCCATTTCCTCGGGAAACTGCCAATTTCCGCTATTAGCATTCAATGCAGAGACCTGGATTAACAGGGGATCCTGATCGGCATTGAGGATGAACCTCCCCTTGGCGTTGACCGCCCTGGCCAAGCTTGACCAGACTTTACCCGGAGGAGGAGAGATCACCGAAGTAGGCACCGCTCCAAAGAGCGATGAGAAATCCCAAGAGAGGGTACCCGAGATCGAAGCTCCTGAAGTGAATCCGGAGGCACTCGGAATGCGGAGCTCCACCATGGCCTTGTCCGTCGGGAAAGCCAGCCTCCAATCCCCGTTGTCAAAAGGCCGCAAAAATGCGGCCGATCTCAAGTTGAAAACGGTGGATCCCGTCGCGTCGCTGGCCCACTTCACCGCATATTCCGCGTATCTGACCGGAGCACGCAGATCCGTCACGTCGAACACTCCGACCAGCAGCTCCATGGATGATGAATTGGGTTGAGTCAGCAGGACCACGAAGTCCCTGCCTTCGGACTGAATCGGGAGCGAAACGGTATTTGCGGTCACAAAGATGGATCGAAGCTTGGAGGACGCGGGGAAAATCATCTGCGCCGCCGGATAGGGAATCAGCTCCCCATTCCTGGCGACTTCAAAGAAAGAAGCGGCGTGATTCCCATCCCAGGGGCTCGCGGAGGCGCCAATCGCTAAAATCCGGCTTTGCCCGTCCGCACCCACCCAATTGATGACTTTTGAAAGCGGGCCGGGAAGAGGCAGGACTGTTTCACGAATCAGGCTTTGTTGATAGCGGCGGCAGCCCTCACTCTCAGCTCCTTTTTGCTGAAGGGCGGCCATCGTCGATTTCAACCCATAGAGCAAAGCCAGATCGCAAGCGGCTCGACCCTGTTGATCCTTGGCCAAAAGCGCCTCCTTGCTCCAGTTCGAGGACTCGAGCAAGAACGTCACGAATTTTTCATCACAAGTCCGCATCGCCTGACTCAACCCCAGCTCGCCGCTTTGAGGATTTCGCCACTGAAGATCCAAATCCGGGCGTTGACTCAAAACTGCGATTAAATCATCCGTCTTGCACCCAGTGATGTAAGTGCTTGCGATCGACTCACCCTTCGCATTGATGGCGTTGACGTTGATTTCTTTTCTGTTGGCAAGCAACCACTTGAACCAAGCTGAATTGGAGGTCCAGAACGTTTCGAGCAAAGGCGTATTGCCGCGGGTGTTTTTGATCTCGAGATCGGCCTCTTTGAAGCGCTCCAGCAGATAGGCGTGCATCTCGAGCGGCCAAGAGAGGTGAAAAACCGTGTTGCGATCTTTTCCCTGCGCATTGATGTCAATTTTGTAGCCGCCGGGGTTCGTAGCGACGTTGGTCTCCGCATAAGCCGCATAAAAGGTCTCGAGGGCCGGCATATCCTTCAAAGTCAGCAATAATGGATTCCCGTTGCGGTCCTTGGCATTGGGATCAGGAAGCGCCTTGGTCGTCTGCGTGAAGAGGGAGCGCATGACGGCGCTTCTGCCATTTCGAGCAGCGCACTGAAGCGCGGTTTCGTTTTCAATGGGGTGAACCCAACGAAGATCCACGGGACCCAGCGACAAGCCCTGCCTCAGATCTGCGAGATTCCCGGCGCAAGCGGCATCGTAAAAGGCTCCGTTGGCGTAGACTCCCTCCTCGACGGACCAACGTTTCACTGTGCAGAGGATGGGGTTACCGGAGTACACGGGTTTGCTGTTGCTTCCGGTCACCGTGTAATAAGAACCCGCGGCGCTTTCCCAATCATTGCTCGTGAAGGCAATCTGGCACCCCGGAATCCCCGTGCTCGCGAAAAAACTCAGGGACCCATTCTCAAACTTCAAAGTGAGCTTGCCCGTGAGATCGCAAATCAAGCTCTTGGAAGTTCCATCGGCTTTAAAAACCTGCGCCGAACTTTTGAGCGTGTTGCCCTCGACTTGATAACCCGCTCCGTTCGCGGAGACGCATTGAAACGATTCAACCAGCGGAAAAGACCAGGCATCGTTCAAGCCCCAGAATAACGACGCTCCCGCGAATAAACCCATCCGAACGAAGGCGCAGATCCGACTCATGGCATTCAGCTCCTCGGGAGCCTGCCAGCCCCGGAGCGGGGCCCAGGCGGCTCATCCTAAAGATGAGTGAGCCACGCCTAACTTTATGTGTCAATCACTGAAAAGACCTTCAGTCGCCTGCCACGCTAGCGATTGCGATTTCAGCGCGCGCGAGTGCCTGATTTCTATCTATTGAAATTAAATAAAAAAATATGAAAAAATTCAAGGACATGAAAGCTCGCCATTTCACTGATTCCTCTTCAAACTTTTGATGGAAATGATCCAGGTAAAATGCGATAAGAGTCGCCTTTTAAATTAGGCAGTTATGCGTTTCATTTTCTTTTTATTATTTACGGCTCAGGCGGCTTTCGGGGATTGCCGCGAAAATCTTGTTATTGGAGCACCCCGCTATCCGCAAGATATCGTTATTCTGACTGATGCCTATTCCTCAGTGGAGGAGTTCCCCGATGAAATCCGAATGATCGCTAACCGATTGGGGCGATCCGTCCAAATCATTAATATTCATAGTCAGGGTGAACCCATCCCTAACTTTCGGGGGAGCTGGCGCCCAGAAGTTTTTGATCACGTGATTTCTCATCGTGGCAACATTGATCAAACGCTTGATGAAATTCAGTCCCAGCTTGTCGGTGGGCGCATAGTCGCGGTCTGGCCCGGCACCGACGGCGGGGTGCCGCTTGCGGATCTGCTTGCTAGGCGTTTGCAAGCGTTCAACCCATTCCCATTTCAAACGCCGATTCCCCAATACGATAAATTCAACACCAATCGGTTGATCGAGGAAGCCGGTCTTCCCGCGGTTCCGCAATTGCTTTCGAACGATCTGGATGAAATCAGTGAATGGATTAGCAATGGGCGTTTCCTGAACAACGGGGGAGCTATTGTCGTCAAACCGATCGCGAGCGGCGGCGCGGAAGACGTGACGATTGCTTCCTCCCTCGACGAAGCCCTGGCCGCGGCGAGAAAACTCATTGGCTCCCGCGATGAATATGACCATCTCAATGCAAAAGCGCTCATCGCAAAGTTTTTAAAGGGGCCTGAACACGCCATCAATACAGTCCAAACCTACGATCCACACACCTATAAAATGCGCCCGATCTTGAGCGGCGTATGGGAATACTTCAAGCGTTTTACTCCCGCGGGCAACCCGATTTATTGGTACGATCGATTCGTTCTCGATCCTCAGTCTGATCGCAAGCTCATGGCCACGATTCGCTACGACTTTCAAGCTCTTGAAAAACTGAAAATGAGATTTGGGTGGGCGCATGGGGAAGTCAAAACAACCCCCGAAGGACCAAGGCTTGTTGAGATGAACCGTCGTGCCATTGGTTCTCACATACCTACTTTCGAGGAGATCTTGCTTCCCGGCCGCGGGCAACTCACGCTCGGGGCTCTTGCCATTTTAGATCCAGAAAAACTTTCAAAAATCCCCACCTACTACAAGGGTAAGTGGGAGGGGATCGTCTTTACATTAAAAACAAATGCCCCCGGCTATTACATCTCAGCTCATGCGGATGCCGTACTCAGAGCTATTCACGGGTACGTAGGTCACTCCTTCTATCAACCCCGCGATCAACCCTTAAAACCGACCGATAGTTTAATTACAGGGCTGGGACATGTTTGGATCAAAGCAAAAAAAGGCGATGAGCGAACCATCCAAGAAGCCATCAAGCGCGTAGGCGAAATCGAGGACCAAGGCCTCTTGGAAACCAAGATCCAACCCTCACGCCCCTAAGAACTCTTCCCCATCCTGCAATAACAATTCGCCGGCTGCTTCTTGACCATCTCGGGCAGGTTGGTTTGGAATGCGGCATTGTAAGTGGAGCAATACGCGAACGCCGTGGCTCCTCCTCCCTTTCCGCAGCTGGATTTGCAAGCCATCTGATTTTGACCCAAGTTGATCGCGCTCTCCCGATCCGTGTAAAGTCGCCCGCAATCGGGATCAGCCTTGAAATCCCCCACGCACCCCGACGCGCGCGCCGCGCATTCGCGATTGCATTCCTGCTTGAGCAAGGGCAGCAAGCGCGCGCGAAAACCGGAGATCACGTTGTCGATCGAATTCGCCTGGGGGTTGACGCACTCCCAGACCACTCCCTGGATCTTGGCCGTCCCACCGTTGCATTTTTTTCGCTCCGGCGAGGAGGGCGGCGGATCAATGGCGAGCGCCTTGGCGGGAAACGCGCAGAACGTCAGGTAACTTTTCTCGGAATCCTGAGCGGCATGAAGGGGCGAGAAAAGAGGAATCAAAAAAACGAGGGCGAGCCATTTCTGGAAACCCATCCGGCCATTTCTCAGCCTTCTCGCCCGTGGTATCATTTCCCGATGCTCCCTTTTTTATTGATGCTCTTTTTAGGAGATCCTAAATCGCTCGCGAATTCAATCCAAACCAACAGCGTCGCGTTCGAGCAGGCTCCCGATTGGGTGAAGCAATCGCGCGTGGAGCGACTGATCGACCGCGTACAAAATCGCCTCGAATGGGACATCCGCAAAATCCGCGGCTTTTGGTACCCCTCTGCCGAAGCATTCCAAAAAGCCCATGGTTTTGACGCGTCCGTTCTCGCTTTCACCCGAAAAACCGACATGACCCTCCATTTCGGCCCGCGCGTCGTGGATTCTAATTTTGACGGCGTTTTTCAGCATGAGCTCGTCCACGTCATCTTGGCTCAAAAGTACCGCGCCGCGATCCCGGCCTGGCTGGAAGAAGGCACGGCCAACTATCACTCGGACCGCGGCAAGGTGGACTATGCTTGGCTCGCCAGCCAACCGGCGCGCGACGTCACGACGCTCGTCCACCCCTTTTTGGCTCCCGGGAAAAAAGCGCCCTCCTCCGAGGATTCCCGCTACCACTACCAAGCTTCCACTGCCCTCATCGAGATGATCGCCTCTCGCTGCGATCTCTCCGAGCTCTTTCAGCTCTCCGTCCAAAAGGGACTGGAGAAATACCTTTCGACCTTCTGCTCCATCTCGGATGTGAACGCGGAGTTCAAAGCTTGGCTGAAACGGAAAGCGCCAGCGCAAAAAACTCCGCAGCCCTCACCCTCGCCTCGGATCAAATGAATTGCGCAAGCCTTCGCCTACGAAGGCCAGCGCGCTGAGCGTCGCGAACAGGGCGAGGGAGGGGAAAAAAGCGAGCCACCAGGCCGTGGTAAAATTCTTCTTCGCTTGATTGAGGAGCTCCCCCCAACTTGGCGTCGGAGGACTGAGCCCAAACCCTAGGTAATCCAGCGCTGCTAATCCCGTGATGCCCGCGGCGATCGCAAATGGGGAGAAAGTGAGAATGGGAGTCAACGCATTGGGAAGAAGATGCTTGAAAAGGACCCGCCAAAGCGGAACCCCGATGGCGCGGGCCGCCTCGATGAACTCGCGCTTTCGAAGGGTCAACGCCTCAGCTCGAATGTAGTAAGAGATCGGGATCCACCCGAAGGCGGAGGTGACCACAACCAGGAGGGTCATCCCCGGCTCGAAAATCGCGATCAGCAAAATGAGCAGAAAGAACTGGGGCACACTACTTAAAACTTCCACCGCCCTTTGCCCCAGAAAATCCACCCATCCGCCGAAAAAACCCATCGCAAGCCCCAGCATCGTCCCGAGCGCGTAGGTGATCACCCAAGTGCCGAGCGCGTACAAAAGCGAAAGCCTAAATCCGTACAGCAGTCGCGCGAACACATCCCTCCCCCGGTCATCGGTCCCGAGCGGGTTCACGCGGCTCGGCGCGCTCGGGTACGCGTTCACTTCGGTGTTGCTCTCATAGGGGTCAAAACGCACGGGCGGGAACCACGCCCAATCACCCGAGGAGAGCTCAAGCTTCTTGAAGTCGACCTGAAAAGCGCCCTCAATTCCCAAGGCAGATGCGGAGGGAGCGCTTAAGATCGGTAAATACCAATGGCCTCGGTAACGCAGAACGTAGGGCTTGTTATTGGCGATCCATTCGGCCCCGAGACTCCCCAGCAACGCGATGAAAAGCCCCGCTAAGGACAAGAGCGCGAGTTTGCTTTGAAAAAAAATTCCCCATTTCCGCTTCATAAAGCACTGAAATCGACCCGAGGATCGACCCAAACATAGGCGACATCGCTGATCACGTTGCCCAGGAGGTAGAGCAAGCTTTCCATGACCACGAGGCCCATGATGACATTGTAATCGCGAGCCAAGATGGAGGAGTAGCCCAGCAATCCCATGCCATCGAGGCTGAAGATCGTTTCAATCAAGAGGCTTCCCGCGAAAAACACCGATAAGAAACTGCCCAGGCCGGTGACCACGGGGATCAACGCATTGCGAAGCACGTGACGGAAGAGGATCTTCTTCTCTCCCAAACCTTTCGCTCGCGCGGTGCGAACGTAATCCTTGCGGATTTCCTCGAGCAGCGAGTTTTTCATGAGGATCGTCAGAGCCGTGAATTGCCCAATCAAGTAGCAAAGCAGCGGCAAGGCCATGTGATAGGCGCGATCACCCGCTTTTCCCCAGAAACTCAGCTTCTCGTAGTGATCCGAAACCGCGCCCGAGATGGGAAACCAATCCAGGAAGCTCCCGCCCCCCAGAAAAACGATCAGCAAAATGGCCAGCATGAATGGCGGCGTCGAATAAGCCAAAAAAAGCGCGCCGGAACTCACCGTGTCGATCCAGTGCCCCTGCCGCACCGCCTTCGCCACGCCGAGCGGGATGCAAATCAAGTAACTCAGGAGAAAACTCACTAACCCGAATTGCAGGGAAACCGGCATTTTCTGCAAAATGACCTTCATCACCGGCTCTTCATAAGTGAAGCTCTTTCCGAAATCCAACTTCGCCAAATTCTTCAACCAGATCCAGTAGCGCTCCAGGACGGGGCGGTCAAATCCGTACTGCTTCTTGAGCGCATCGATGATTTCTTGGCTCACGCCCTGTTGGCTGCGGGACGAGGAGCCCGAAATCCCGGCCGAGGGGCCTCCGCTCATGAGGGAACCGAAGCGAATCTGCTGGATCTTTTGCTCAATCGGGCTTCCCGGAGCGAGATTGATGATGACGAAAGAAATCAAGCTCACCCCCAGAAGCGTGGGGAGAATCGCGAACAATCGCCGAATCGCGTAAAGCGCGAGGTTCAAGGAGCTTTGATCCTCCAGGTATCGATGCCGATGGAGTACTTCATGGTATCCCGGGGCTTTTCGATGCGCGAGGTATGCGCGTAAAGCGAGAATTTGCGATTGAAGAAAAAGCTGTAGGGTTGGTCTTCGGCAATTAATTCATGGATCCGGTGATGCATGGGGATGCGTTTGGATCGATCCAGGGTTTTTCTCACTTCGTCGATCAACTGATCTACCTTGGGATTGGAATAGCTCACGAAATTATGCCCGGGCGAAGGGATCGACTGGGAGTGGAAGATTTGCTTGAGATCGGTCTCTAAATCATTGACCTGCCACGCCAGGCTGATCGCGTCGAACTTTCGCTCATCCAGCAACTTACTGAAGCTGTTCCACTCCACGTACTTCAGATTGAGGGTGATGCCGACCTTCTTCATGTCTTCCTTGATGACCGTGAAGAACTTCTCAAAATCCTGGCTCGCATTGATCAAGGTGAATTCAAACAAGACCTCTTTGCCGCCTTCCATCTTGGAAAGCCCTTTGGGGCCAATCTTCCACCCTTCTTTTTGGAGGAGCGCGAGCGCCCCTTTGGGGTCATAAGGCACGGCTTTCACTTTGGGTGAGGCGGCCAGGGAGCTGTTTCCCGAGGGACCTGTGGCCTTCTCGCTCAGGTTGAAGAGGAATTTCTCGATCATCACGTCGCGGTTGATGAGCATGGACATCGCGCGCCGGGACTCCTTGGTTTTGAAAAGGGGATTTTTCTCGTTCCACGCGATGAAGCCATAGCTGAAGTTCTGGGGAGCGCTGTTCTTCGCTTTGACCGAGATGAGTTTCTTGCCCCACTCCGGCCCCTGCGCTTTTTGGACATACTGCTCCGGGGTCAGCCCCAGGAAATCAATCTCACCTTTTTTGAGGAGCTCCAGCGCGACCGTCTCTTCCTTGATCACCCGGTAAA